>DATIMV010000056.1:0-25990 GCA_035474955.1 Solirubrobacterales bacterium | reverse complement strand
AGCCGTTCACCCGCGCCCCGTACCGCCCCGCGGCTCGAGCCAGGCGCCGCGCCGCCTCGTGCTTCCCGTCAATGCAAGCCGTTCACCCGCGCCTCGCGCCCGCCTTGCGGCCCGAGCCAGGCGCCGCGCCATCCCGTCACTCCCCTGGTCGAAGCCGTTCACCCGCGCCCCCGAACCGCCCCGCCGCCCGAGCCGAACGCCACGCCCCCTGAACGCAACCTGTCGCAGCCTCACCCCACCCCCGAACCCAGCGCATCCCGCGCCCGCACGAAGCGCGCGACCGCATCGCCCCGGACCGGGTGGTTGGCACTGCCGATCCGGCGGAGCACCCGCCCGTCGGGCGTCGTGACGACGCGGTCGCGGATCGCCGGCACGTCGACGCACACGACGACCGCGCGGCCGACGACGACCAACGACACGGCGAGGTCGACCTCGGTCTCGTAGGCGATCGCGCCGAGCCGGTCGAGGGTCGGCTGGAGCGGCGAGCAGCCGACGAGGCGGCGGTCGTCGGTGACGCCGACGAGGATCGTGCCGCCGTCGGTCATGGCCATCGCGACGATCGAGGCGAGGACGTGGTTGGCGGAGGCCTTGAACTCGAGGCGCTCGTGCTCGAGCCGGCCGAAGCGGCGCCAGAACGCGCGGCGCGTGAGCCGGGTGACGGGAGGGTCGCTGCGGAGGCGGAGCGGCATCGTGCTCAGCAACTTAGCGGCGGGGGTGGATGGAATCGCTCAGCGTCTGAGCGGCCTGTCATGATCGGCCGATGGCACGGAACCGGCCCACGCTCGGCGCGACGCTCAAGGCGGCACGCACCGCCGCGGGCCTCAGCCTGCGCGACGTCGAGCGGCGCACCGGCGTCCGCAGCGGGCACCTGTCGCAGATCGAGACGGACACGATCGCGCGCCCCGAGATGGCGATCCTGTGGGAGCTCGCGGCCACCTACGGGATCGACTTCTCGCGCCTGCTCGCCCTCGCGGGGCACACGGGCGACCCGCCGTCCGCCCGCCAGCGCCGGCGGATGACGGTGGCGCTGCGCGCCATGTCCGAGCTGACGCCCGCCGACCAGGCCGAGGCGCTGCGCTTCATGGCCGAGTTGAAGGCCCGGCGCGATGCCTGAGCCGGCCACCGAGGCGCGGCTGGAGGCGATCGCCGAGCGCGCGCTCGCGCAGGCGGGCGTGCTCGGCGTGCTGCCCACCCCGCTCGCGGCGCTGCACCCCGTCGCGGGCATCCGCGCGCTGGAGCCGATGCCTGCACTGCCCGAGCGGGTGCGCACGCCCGGCCGGCGCCTGCTCGGCGCCCTGTGGTTCGAGGAGCGGACGATGTTCCTGGACGCCGGGCAGTCGCCGGCGCGCCGCCGCTTCACGGAGGCGCATGAGCTCATGCACGCGCTCTGCCCCTGGCACGAGGCGGTGCTGCGCGAGGACACGAGCGCCGAGCTGTTCCGGCCGGCCGTCGAGGCGCTCGAGGCGGAGGCGAACCTCGGCGCGGCGTTGCTGCTCTTCCAGGGCCGGAGCTTCGCCCGCCGGCTCGCCGCCGAGCGCCCGTCGATCGCCACGCCGCTCGCGCTCGCGCGCGAGTACGGGGCGAGCGCGCACGCGGCGCTGCACCACTCCGTGCTCACGCACGCGCGAGCGCTCGCGCTGCTCGTCGTCGGGCGCTTCCCGCGCCGCGACGGCAGCCTGCCGGTGTGGCGCAGCGTCGAGTCGCGCCGCTACCTCCGCCGCTTCGACCGCGCGGCCGCCGCCACGCCCGCCGGCCTCGTGCCGGGCAGCCCGCTGCGCGAGCTCGTCGAGGCGGCCCGGCGGATGAGCGAGCCCGCCGTCGCGCCGCTGGCCTGGCCCGATCCGGGCGGCGGCGTGCGGCGCGTCCACGCCCACGTGCACGACAACCGCCATGCGTTCCTCGTGCTGCTCGCGCCCGCGATCCGCGCCCGCGCCGCGACGGCGGTGCGATAGTAGGCCGATGGCCACGACGACCGAGACCGCCGCCGCCCCCGAGATCAGCGCGTACGACTTCCTGCGCGTGGACGCGCTGCTCAGCGACGAGGAGCGCATGATCCGCGACACCGTGCGCGCGTACGTGCGCGAGCAGCTGCTGCCGGAGGTGGGGGAGTGGTTCGAGCAGGGCACGCTCCCCTCGCGCGAGATGGCGCGCGGGCTCGGCCAGCTCGGCCTGCTGGGCATGCACCTGGAGGGCTACGGCTGCGCCGGCTCCAGCGCGGTGGCGTACGGGCTCGCGTGCATGGAGCTCGAGGCGGGCGACAGCGGCCTGCGCTCGCTCGTCTCGGTCCAGGGCTCGCTGGCCATGTACGCGATCTGGCGCTTCGGTTCGGAGGAGCAGAAGCAGGAGTGGCTCCCGCGGATGGCGGCCGGCGAGGCGATCGGCTGCTTCGGCCTCACCGAGCCCGACGCGGGCTCGGACCCGGGCTCGATGCGCACGCGCGCACGGCGCGACGGTGACGACTGGATCCTGTCGGGCACGAAGATGTGGATCACCAACGGGTCGGTGGCCGACGTTGCCGTGGTCTGGGCGCGCACCGACGACCGCGTGCACGGGTTCCTGGTCCCGGCCGGCACGCCCGGCTTCACGACGCAGGACATCCACCAGAAGCTGTCGCTGCGCGCCTCGATCACGTCCGAGCTGATCCTCGACGACGTGCGCCTGCCGGCGTCAGCCCAGCTGCCCGAGGCCGCGGGCCTGCGCGCGCCGCTGTCCTGCCTCTCCGAGGCGCGCTTCGGGATCGTCTTCGGCGCGATCGGCGCGGCACGCGCCTGCTACGAGTCGGCGCTCGAGTACAGCCGCACGCGCGAGCAGTTCGGGCGTCCGATCGGCGGCTTCCAGCTCGTGCAGCGCAAGCTCGCCGAGATGCTGGTCAAGGTCAACCAGGGCACGCTGCTCGCGCTGCATCTGGGGCGGATGAAGGACGGCGGCACGCTGCGGCCCGAGCACGTCAGCTTCGGCAAGCTCGCGAACGTCGACGCCGCGCTCGAGGTCGCCCGCGAGGCGCGCCAGGTGCTCGGCGCGAACGGGATCACGCTCGAGTATCCGGTGATCCGCCACATGAACAACCTCGAGTCGGTCGTCACCTACGAGGGGACCGCCGACGTCCACGCGCTCGTGATCGGAGGAGCGGTGACCGGGATTCAAGCCTTCCGCTGACATCGCGGTTTCCTCAAATGCCTCGTGGGTATTTGAGTGTTCGCCCAGTCACCGACGGTGCCCAGTCAAAGGAACGTGGGGAGGCGAGCGTATGGAGGCGAGCGGTAGCCCGTCATTGGTCCTGGTCGAGCAGCACGAGGCCCTCAGGGACGGCCTCGCCGTGCTTCTGGAGCGGCGCGGGTTCGAGGTGCGCGGGTGCGCGACGACCGCTGCCAGGGGGGAAGAGGTGATCGCCCAGCGCCATCCGGACGTCGCCGTCGTCGGCGTCGACCTGCCCGACGAACGCGGGACCGAGCTCGTCCGCCGGCTCAGCGAGCACCCGCCCTGCCCGAAGTTCCTCATCTACACCGGACTCGAGGACCCGGACCTACTCGAGGCCGCGTACCGCAGCGGCGCCCGGGGACTCGTGGCAAAGCCATCCGGCCTCCCCGTTCTGGTCGACGCCTTGCGCGAGGTGTGGGGCGGCGGCCGCTACTTCGACCGCAGCTTCGCCCAGAAGCCGGCCAACGGGTCGTCCTCGCAGAAGAAGATCAGCCACCGCGAGTCGGAGATCCTGGGCATGCTCGCCAAGGGCCTGACGGGAGAGGAAATCGCCCGCCGGCTCGTTCTCTCCCCGGAAACCGTCCGCACCCATATCCGCAACGCGATGGAAAAGCTGAACGCCCGGACCCGGATCGAGGCCGTCGTCAAAGCACTGGAGCAGGAAGAGATCAGAACGGCATGACCTCGCTCACCCCGTAAGTCACGGGGTTGTTGAACCCTCGACACACTCTTGGCGCTCTCGCGTCTTGTTCGGTTTGTCCGCTCGCCTGAGCATCTCGCTCTCCTCGAATCGAACTAAAGGAGGCAACGATGTTCTATGCGCTGATGGGCTATCTGCACACGGCGATCCACCGCCGGGTGAACGAGATCCGGCGGCTGGCGGGGGAGACGGGACAGGGCACGGTCGAGTACGTCGGGCTGATCCTGCTCGTCTCGCTGCTGATGGTGGGGATGGTGGCTGCGATGAAAGGTTTCAACGGCAAACAAGGCACGGAGTTGGCCGACGTGATCGTCAACAAGATCAAGGAGGCGGTCGACAAGGTCGCCTTCAACTAGCGGGCGGGGCGCTCCCTTGAGTTTGTGGGAGCGCCTTGACCTCAACAGCCTTCTCCGGCGACCTTGAAGGAGTCTCGAATGGGATGCATAACGCGGTTCCCACCCCTCACCCACTCGATTTGAAGCGCGGGTCGGGGGGTCGAGCTCGTTTCGCCCACGAAAACGTTGTTCCGTGCCGGCACGGTCAAGCGAGACTCATTCGCCTCGACGATCGTTACTTTGCGCACCAGGAGCGGGACGATGCCGAAGGTAGCCACCTTTCCTTTAGCCAGGCCATCTCCGCAGGCGACGGTGGCGGTCCCATAGCCGTTGGCGACAGTCCAGGTATTCCAGCAGAAGGTGATTGCCTTGATCTCACTAAATAGACAGGTTTTCCGTCTTGCAGGGACGAGATAGAAGCGAGCGCCTTTGTACGATCGAGCGTAGCGGGCGTTGTCGAGGTCGACGCCGAGCCGTTTTGCCATGGGGGGAGGGACCAGGCCTTGAGGCATCTCGTCCCCCTCGTGACGGGGTCCGGTGAAGACCTTGTAACCAGTTTTCAGGTAGGCAACCGCTTTCCCGGTTGCCGTGGTCCGGAGACTTGAACCTGGCGTTTCGTCCGTCGTAGCTGGCGTTGGGTCCGTCGATCGGTCGTCTCCATCGGCGCATCCGGCCATTCCTGAGGCCCCCATGAGGGCGATGCAGAGAGAGACGAGATTCCGACGGAACATCAAAGAGCGGGCTGGTCGCCGCTGCTTGGAGAGACTCGAAGCTGTTTTCCGAGGCCGGCCATATACATAAAGAAAATTTAACCACTTAAGTTCACCAAGGAGCGTCCTCTCGAGTTCGTCCACATGACAGACTCGCCCGATGCCAGCTTCGCGCAGCTACGACCGAGCGCCTGCCGACATCCGGCCGGTGACGATCGACCCGGGCTTCGTCGAAAGCGCCGCCGGTTCGGCGCTGATCTCGATCGGCCGCACGCGGGTTATCTGCACTGCCTCGGTCCAGGAGCAGGTGCCGCGCTGGATGATGGGCAAGGGAAAAGGCTGGGTCACGGCCGAGTACGCGATGCTGCCCGCCTCCACCGGCGACCGCAAGCAGCGCGACATCTCCAAGGGCAAGCAGGACGGGCGCGGGGTGGAGATCCAGCGCTTGATCGGCCGCTCGCTGCGAGTCGTCGTCGACTTCAAGGCGATGGGCGAACGCAGCGTCTACGTCGACTGCGACGTGCTCGAAGCCGACGGAGGTACCCGCTGCGCGGCGATCACCGGCGGCTTCGTCGCCCTGCGCCAGGCCTTCCAGAAGCTGGTTGACAAAGGGGCGCTGGAGGCGTTGCCGCTGACCGGCTCGGTCGCGGCGGTCAGCGTCGGCCTCGTCAACGGCCGCGCCCTCTGTGACCTCGACTACGGCGAGGACTCCAACGCCGAAGTCGACGCCAACGTGGTGATGACCGGTGACGGCGGCCTGGTCGAGGTGCAGGCGACGGCCGAGCGGACGCCGCTCTCGCGCGCCTCGCTCGACGAGCTGCTGGGGCTCGCCGAGCTGGGTATCGGTCGCCTGCGGGAGGTGCAGGAGCGGGTCTCGTGATCCTCTCCACCCGCAACCAGCACAAGGTGCGGGAGATGGCGGAGCTGCTGTCTGGAGTTGACCTGAAGTCGCTGCCGGCAGAGGTCGAGCTGCCGCCGGAGACGGGGGACAGCTTTGAGGCCAACGCGCTGATCAAGGCGCGCGCCGCCCGCGCCGCCACCGGCGAGGTGACGATCGCCGACGACTCCGGGATCGAAGCCGCCGACCTCGGCGGCGCCCCCGGGATCTACTCCGCCCGCTACGCCGGTGAAGGGGCGAGCGACGAGGCCAACCTGGCGAAGCTGCTGCGCGAGGTCGACGCTGCCGGCGGCGGGCGCCGCGCCGCTTACGTCTGCGCGATCGCCCTGATCGACGAGGGCGGCCACGAGTACGTCTTCGAAGCGCGCTGCGAGGGGACGCTGCTGCGCGAGCCCCGCGGCAGCGGCGGCTTCGGCTACGACCCGGCCTTCGTCCCCGACGAGACCGGCCACAACGACCACCGCACGTTCTCCGAGCTGACTCCGGACGAGAAGAACGCGATCAGCCACCGCGGCAAGGCGGTGCGGATGCTGGCGCGGCACCTGGGCCTGGAGCCTGAGGCGACGCCATGATCCGCACCAAAAGCGGCGCGGCCGCGCTCTCGATCGTCTCCAACTCGGTCCTGATCGCGCTCAAGCTCGCCGCCGGGGCGATCACCGGCTCGATCGCGATCCTCACCGAGGCGATTCACTCGCTGGTCGACCTCGTCGCCTCCGTCGTCGCCTTCGTCTCGGTCCGCAAAGCCGACGAGCCGGCCGACGCGGACCACCCCTACGGGCACGAGAAGGTCGAGAACCTGGCGGCCAACATCGAGGGGATCCTGATCCTCGTCGGCGCCGCGGTGATCGTCTACGAGGCGACCCACCGCCTCACCGCGGGCTCCGAGGTCGAGAGCCTCGGCGTCGGCATCGCCGTGATGGGCTTCTCGGTGATTGCCAACCTCGTCGTCTCCGGGGTCCTCTACCGGCGGGCCCGCGAGCACGATTCGGCGGCGCTGGAGGGCGACGCCGCCCACCTCCGCGCCGACGCCCTCACCTCGGCCGGTGTCCTCGTCGGCCTCGGCCTGGTCGAGGTCACCGGCGCCGCGGCATTCGACTCGATCACCGCCCTGATCGTCGCTGCGGCGATCGTCTGGTCAGGGATCAGGATCATCCGCCGCTCCTCCGGCGTGCTCGTCGACGAGGTCCTGCCCGAGGAGGAGATGGACCGGATCGAGGCCGCGATCGCCGCCGCCCGCACCCCCGAGGTCGCCGGGTACCACAAGCTCCGAGCCCGCCGCGCCGGCCGCCGCCGCCACATCGACTTCCACGTCCAGTACCGCTCCGGCACCACCCTCGAGCGCGCCCACGAGCTGGCCCACGCGATGCGCGACCGGATCGAGTCCGAGATCCCGCAGGCCGAGGTCCTGATCCATGCCGAGCCGGAGACCTCCTACCGCGCAGGCGAGGAGGGCCGGTACCGCCCGGGGTGATGCCGTGTCGCCTTTGCGCCCATATGGACGCATAAGGCGACAGGTCAAGGCGGCGGCAGCAGGTTCACGCTTGCCGCGAGGCCGATCGCGACCAGGGTGATCGCGTAGCCGGTGTAGCCGCTGAAGGCGAAGAGGATCGCGGCGACCGCGCAGATGACGACGGTGATGATCCAGGAGGCTCGGGCGAGGGTCACGGTCGGTATCTTCGCCGACATGGCTGACGCTGCCGCAACCACCGCTCCCGACGCGGAGTCCGCCGAGGCGGCGCTGGCCTTCCTGACCGAGATGTCACCCGACCTGCGCGGCGCTGCGATCCTTGGGCCCGACGCCGAGGTACTGGCGGCGACGGGCGAGGAGCCGGAGCGCTGGGCGGAGGACGCGGCGGCGCTGTTCGCGGCCGCCGACGCCGCCGAGGGTGCGCCGGTCGAGCAGGTCCACATCGCGACCGAGCAGGGCGAGGTCTTCGCGATCCGCAACGCCGGCCTGGCCGCGGTCACCGTCACCGAGCGCTTCGCGCTCGCCTCGCTGATGCTCTTCGACATGCGCTCGACGCTGCGCCAGCTGGCGCAGGAGACGGCCGGATGACCCCTCCGAAGCCGCACCGGATCCTGCTTGACCGGGTCTCCGTCTACGCCGACGAGGCCGCCGCCTTCATGCGCCGCCGCCGGGTCGCGCGCCGTCCCTTTGCCCGCCTCTACTACCCCCACGGACGCAGCGCCGATCACGCCGAGGACTCGCGCAGTGGCGCCGAGCTGTTCGTCGCCGCCGGGCGGCTGATCGAGGTTGCCGGCAGGAAGGAGAAGGGATGAACGACCTGATCGATCCCGCCGTCGCCGAGCGTGCGCTGGCGCGGGCGCTCGCCAACGGCGGTCGCTTCGCCGAGGTCTTCGCCGAACGCCGTCGCGGCCAGACGATGGCGATCGACGAGCGGCGGATCGAGGCGGTCCAGGCCGGCGCCGAGGAAGGCGCCGGCGTGCGCGTCGTCGATGGCAACACCACCTACTTCGCCCACGTCGACGGGCTCGCGCCCGAGGACGTCGAACGAGCCGCCGACGAGGCCGCGGCAGCGCTGCGATCCGAGCGCCGGGAGCCGCAGCCACTGCAGGCGCGGGAGGTGAAGACGCTGCCGATCGAGCGCCGCCCCGAAGAGGTGTCGGCCGAGCGCAAGGCGGAGATGCTGCGCGAGCTCGACGAGCGAGCGCGCGCCAAGGGTGGCGAGATCGACCAGTTCACCGCCTCCTACGCGGAGGCGCGCCGCGAGGTCGCCGTCGCCAACTCCGACGGTCTATTTACGGGGGACGACCGCACCCGAGTACGGATCGGCGCCCAGGCGGTCGCCCGGCGCGACTCCGCCGTCGAGACCGGGGCCGAGACGCTCGGCGCCCACCGCGGCTTCGAGCTGCTCGAAGACGACCCGGGGCAGATCGCCGAGCAGGCGGCGGCGAAGGCGCTGACCCTGCTCGACGCGATCCCCGCTCCATCGGGGTCGATGCCGGTTGTCGTCGGCGGTGGCTTCGGCGGCGTCCTCTTCCACGAGATGACCGGCCACGGTCTCGAGGCCGACCACATCCAGAAGAACGCCAGCGTCTACACCGGCAAGCTCGGCGAGCGGGTCGCGGAGCCGCTGCTGAACGCCTACGACGACGGCCGCCTCCCTGGCGAGTGGGGGAGCGACGCGATCGACGACGAGGGCCAGCCGACGCAGAAAACGCAGGTGATCGAGGGTGGCCGCCTCACCTCCTACCTCTACGACCACCTCACCGCCGACCGCGATGGCGTCGCCTCGACCGGGAACGGCCGCCGCGAGAGCTTTCGCCACCTGCCGATCCCGCGGATGACGAACACCTACATCGCCCCCGGCGAGGCCACCCCGGAGGAGATGATCGCCGAGGTCGAGCGCGGTTTCTACGCGGTCTCTTTCGGCGGCGGCCAGGTCGACCCCGCCACCGGCGACTTCGTCTTCGGCGTCTCCGAGGGCTATCTGATCGAGGGCGGCGAGGTGACCCGGCCCTGCCGTGGCGCCACCCTGATCGGCAACTGCCTGGAGGCGCTGGCCGCGATCGACGCCGTCGGCAATGACTTCTTCATGAAGACCGGGATCTGCGGCAAGGGCGGCCAGAAAGTGCCGGTCGGTACCGGCCAGGGCCACGTGCGGGTGCGGGCGATGACGGTCGGAGGCACCGAGCGGTGAGGCGAAGCCGAGGGCTTGATGGAAGCGGGAGCGTTTGATGACTGAGCTGAGCACCACCGCGCGCCGAGCGGTCGAAGCGGCCACCGGCGCCGGCGCCACCGACGCCGAGGCCTACGTCTCCCGCGACAACGGCCGCGAGGTGCGGGCCCACAACGGCGAGATCGAGAGCCTGACCGCGGCCACCCAGAGCGGCGTCGGGATTCGCGCCTGGATCGACCAGCGGGTCGGCTACGCCTACGGCACCGATCTCTCCGAGGCGGGGGTTGCCGCGATCGCCGCCAGCGCGGCCGAGGCGGCCCGGGCTGCCGACGAGGACGAGTACGCGGGGGCGCCGCAGCCGGCCGAGTTCGAGGCCCTGCCGGGGCTCAGCGACCCCTCTATAGGCGAATGGGAGACGGCGCGGGTGGCCGAGCTGGCGCTGGCCGTGGAGCGCACGGCACTGGAGTCGGATCCGCGGTTGGTCGGTGTCGAGGCCGCCGTCTATGCCGACTCCGACGAGCAGGTGGCGATTGCCTCCTCGACCGGCGTCGCCGGCGAGTACGAGACCTCCAGTTGTTATGCCTACCTGCAAGCGCTGGCCGAAGGGGAGGGGGCGCGTGAGACCGGCCTCGGCTTCGCCCTCGCCCGCGGGCCGCGCCGCCTCGACCCCGAGGCGGTAGGAGCCGAAGGCGCCCAGCGGGCGCTGTCGATGATCGGCGCCGGCAAGCCGCAGTCCCGGTCCTGCCCGGTCGTGCTCGACGAGACCGTCGCCGCCAGCTTCGCCGGGCTGATCGGGGGTGGCTTCAGCGCCAGGGCGGTGCAGCGCGGCCGCTCGCCGTTTGCCGGGCGCCTCGAAGAGGAGGTGGCAAGCGAGGCCTTCGCGCTCTTCGACGACGGCCGCGCGCCCGAAGGCCCCGCCTCGGCCCCCTTCGACGCCGAGGGGGTCCCGCGCCGCCGCACGGCGCTGATCGAGGGCGGCAGGCTCCGCTCTTACCTCTACGACACCTACACCGCCAACCGCGAGCACGGCTCCTCGACCGGTTCGGCTTCCCGGCAGGGGTACCGCTCTCTGCCCGGCGTCTCGACCTCGAACCTGATCGTCGCCCCCGGCTCGCTCACCCTCGAGCAGCTGCTGGCGCAGGCGGGGGAGGGCGTCTACGTGACCGACGTCGCCGGGCTTCACTCCGGCGTCAACCCCGTCACCGGGGTCTTTTCGGTCGGCGCCTCGGGCCGGATCATCCGCGGCGGGCAGCTCGCCGAGCCGGTCCGCGAGTTCACGATCGCCGGTGAGCTGGTGGCGATGTTGAGCGCCGTTCAGGCCGCCGGAGCGGAGGCCCGCTGGGTCCCGTTCGGGGGTTCTGTCAGCACGCCGCCGCTGCTGATCGCCGAGATGGCGATCAGCGGTTCGTGACGTTTGGCTCTAGAGAACGAATTCTTACGCCGTAGCCACTGTTAGATTGCGGCCGTCTTCAAACCCCGAGGAGGATTTACGACGTGACCAAGGCTGAGTTTCTTGACCAACTTGCCGCTGATGAGCGGCTCGGCAGCAAAAAAGCCGCTACCGACGCTGTCGACGCTGTTCTCGATGCGATCACCGGCGCCCTGAGCAACGGCGAGGAGGTCGCCTTCACCGGCTTCGGCAAATTCCACGTCGCCGAGCGCGGCCCCCGTCAGGGCGTCAACCCGCGCACCGGCGAAAGGATCACCATCCCGGGCGGCAAAGTTCCGCGCTTCTCCGCTGGCTCGGCCCTGAAGACCAAAGTCAAGGGCGGCTGATTCGCTGACTGGCTTTTCCGATCGACTGACGGCGCTCGTTGAGGAGCGCCGCAGTCAGATCTGTCTCGGCCTCGACCCCGACCCGGCCAAGCTGGCCGGGGAGGGGGAGACGGCGGGCGATCCCGAAGCGCCGGCGGCAGAGCTGGCGGCCACCGCGGTCGCTGGGCATTGCCGGTCCCTGATCGAGCGGGCCGGCCCCTCCTGCGTCGCTGTCAAGCCGCAGCTCGCCTGTTTCGAGCGACTGGGAGCGCCCGGCTGGCGCGCGCTGGAAGAGGTCTGCGGCGCCGCCCAGGAAGCGGGGCTGCTGGTTGTCGCCGACGGCAAGCGCGGTGACGTTCCGGTCACCGCCGCGGCTTACGCGCAAGCGCTGGTCGGCGAGACGCCGACTCCCTGGGGCCCCGTCCGCGGCCTCGGCGCCGATGCCTTCACCGCCAACCCCCTGCTGGGACGGGATGCGCTCGAGCCGCTGGTCACCGCCGCGGCAGAGGCCGGCGCGGGGATGTTCGTTCTCGTTCGCACCAGTAACCCCGGCGCGGCCGACCTGCAGGACCTGCCGGCGCCCGAGGCGCCGCTGCACGAGCGCCTGGCGGCGCTCGTCGACGAGCTCTCCGGCCGCCTCCAGGGCGAGGGGGGCCTGAGCGGAATGGGGGCCGTGGTTGGCGCCACGGAGCCGCGCCACTTCAGCCGCATGCGCGAGCTGATGCCGCGGGCGATCTTCCTCATCCCCGGCGTGGGCGCCCAGGGTGGTCGTCCTGAGTTGCTGGGCGCCGCCTTCTCGGCTGGTCGCGCCGCCGGCCTCGTCGCCGCCTCCCGCGGGATCGCGGCCGACCCCGACCCTGCTGCCGCGGCCGAGCGCCTGCGGCAGACGGTCTGGGAGATTTCGACCGCCTGACGAAGCCAAACGCGACTACGATCAGCCCGCCCCAACCGCATCGCCCTTCTCGGTTCAATGGAAAAACGCACCAGCGCCGTCGCCCGTTTCGTCGCCGCCCTCGCCTTGGTGGGGGCGGTCCTCGTCGTCGTCGTGATCGTCGGCGCGGCGATGGACGACGACTCCTCGCCGCAGGAGCAGCGGACCGAGCGCCCGGCCAAGAAGCAGAAACAACAGCAGCCCAAGGCCGAGACCTACACGATCGAGACCGGGGACACGCTGACCTCGATCGCCCAGGAGACGGGCGTCTCCGTCAGCAGGATCCTCGAACTGAACCCTGAAGTCGATCCCCAGATCCTGGTCGCCGGGGAAACCCTGAAACTGCGATGAGGCCCGGGCGCAGCGGCGCCGGGCGGGCTCTCGGGTTTCGCCTCACGTTGGTGGTGGCGGCGCTGGCGCTGCTGCTCTCGCCTGTGGCCTCCGCCGCCCCGGCCAAAGGACCGGAGGGGCTCGAAGCGCGGGCCTGGATCGTGGTCGACGCCCGCAGCGGCGACGTCCTCGCCTCCCAGGCCGCGCAACGCCGCCTGCCGATCGCCAGCACGACGAAGCTGATGACCGCCTACGTGGCGATGAAAGAGCTGGGGCCGGAAAGGATGGTGCGCGCCGCCCCCTACGAGCCGATCTACGGCGAGTCGCTGATGGGCCTGCAGGCCGGAGAACGGGTCAGCGTCCGCGATCTCCTCTACGGGTTGATGCTGGTCAGCGGCAATGACGCCGCCCACACGCTGGCGGTCTCGGCGGCGGGCTCCGAAGAGCGGTTCGTGGGGGAGATGAACCGCTACGCCGCCGCCCTGGGGCTGTCGAACACGCACTACGCGAACTCGATCGGCCTCGACCAGGCGGGCAATTACTCGACCGCGGCGGATCTGACGACCCTGGCCCGCCGCCTGCTGCGGATTCCGGCCTTCGCCAAGATCGCCGACACCGAGAGCGTGCTGCTGCGCAGCCTGCGGCCGCCGCGGCGGATCGACAACTCCAACGACCTGCTGGGCCTGGTCCACTGGGCGACCGGGGTGAAGACCGGCCACACCTTCGACGCCGGTTACGTCCTCGTCGCCTCCGGGGAGCGGCGCGGCGTCAGCCTGATCTCGGTGACGATCGGTGCTCCCAGCGAAGAATCCCGCTTTCTCGAAAACCTCGAGCTGCTCGAATACGGCTTTTCCCAGTACCAGCGGCGGCTGCCGATTCGGGCCGGCGAGGATCTGGCCGAACCCGAAATCCGCTATTCCGGCGGACGGTTGCCGTTGCGAGCCGAACGCTCGCTGCAGGTGGGGGTGCGACAGGACCAGCGATTGAACCTGCGGGTCCGTGCTCCTCAGGAGGTGGAGGGACCGATCCGGCGCGGCGCCAAACTCGGGCGCGCGACCGTCTTGGTCGACGGCCGCAAGGTCGGGACCGTCGCCCTTCGGGCCAGCCGTGCCGTCTCGGAGGCAAGCTTCTTCGACCGCGCCCGGGCCACCGTTGCTGACAACTCGATCCCTTTTGGAATCGGCTTGTTCGTGATACTCATCATCGGGGTAATTCTGCTGCGCCGGGCCGGCCGGCAGAGACAAAGGTAGGAGCTGAATCGGGGTGAAGCCCCAGTGATCCTCACGGTGACCTTGAACGCGGCGATCGACCGCACCGTCGCGGTGCCGAATTTCCGCCTCGGCCGCCGCCACCGGGCGGTCGAGAGCCGCACCGTCGCCGGCGGCAAGGGCGTCAACGTCGCCCGGGCGCTGAGCCTGCTCGGTCGGCCCGTGATCGCCAGCGGCTTCGTCGGCGGCGCGACCGGGACCCAGGTACTGGAACAGCTGCAGGAGGAATCGGTGCTGACCGACTTCACCCGGATCGCCGCCGAGACCCGGATCAACCTCGCGGTGATCGACCCAACTTCCGGCGAGCAGACCGAGATCAACGAGCGCGGCCCCGCCGTCAGCCCCGAGGAGGTCAAGCGGCTCTTCGACCGGATCGGCTACCTGGCCAGCGGGGCGAAGATCTGCGTCCTCGCCGGATCGCTCCCCCCGGGAGCGGGCGACGACCTCTACGCCCGCCTGATCGACGACCTCTCCCGCCGCGGGGTCCCGGTCGTCCTCGACGCCGAGGGGGAGGCGATGCTGGCCGGCGTCCGTGCGGGGGCCTCGATGGTGACGCCGAACGAGCGCGAGGCCGAGGAGCTGGTCGGGCAGGAGTTCGCCGACCGCGGCGACCTCGCCCAGGGACT
The DNA here is from genome assembly GCA_035474955.1 of Solirubrobacterales bacterium. GTDB lineage: Bacteria > Actinomycetota > Thermoleophilia > Solirubrobacterales > 70-9 > VAYN01. The sequence continues at coordinate 11,598 of DATIMV010000056.1, read as the reverse complement.
TTTGGAGCTGGTGCGGCTGGGGGCGAGCGAGGCGGCGATCACCCGCCCCGACGGCTGCGTGGCCGCCGTCGGCGAGGGCAGCTCGAGGCGGCTGCTCGAGGTCCACACCGAGCCGCTGGAGCCGGTTTCGACGGTTGGATCAGGCGATGCTTTCCTGGCCGGCTACGTCGCCGCTCGCTACGAAGGCCGCTCCCAGGAGGACTGCCTTGCCTACGGCGTTGCCTGCGGGGCCGAGTCCACCCAGCACTTCGGCGCGGGCACCGTTGACCGCAATCAGGTCGAGCGCCTGCTCGGCGAGGTCTCCGTGCACGATTTGGAGGTCCCCGCGGAAGTGTAGGCTGGCTTATTCAACGCCACGCCTTGGAGGACTAACTTGGAAATCGAAATCGGCCGCGGCAAGAAGGGCCGCCGCGCTTACGGATTCGACGACGTCGCGATCGTTCCTTCCCGCCGGACGCGCGACCCTGACGACATCGACATCAGCTGGAGCCTGGGTCCCTACCGCTTTGAGCTGCCGCTCCTCGCCTCGGCGATGGACGGCGTCGTCTCGCCCGACACCGCTGCGCTCTGCAACGAGCTGGGCGGGCTCGGGGTGCTGAACCTGGAGGGGATCTGGTCCCGCTTCGAGAACGCCGAGGAGAGGCTGGAGGCGATCGCCGCCGCCCCCAAGCACGAAGCGACGCGGCTGATGCAGGAGATCTACACCGAGCCGGTGAAGGCGGAGCTGATCGCCAAGCGGGTCGAGGAGATCAAGTCCCGCGGCGCCGTCGCCTGCGGCTCGCTGACGCCGCAGAAAGTGCGCGAGTACTACGAGGTGGCGGTCGAGGCCGGGCTCGACATCCTCGTCATCCAGGGCACGGTGATCTCGGCCGAACACGTCTCGACCACGGTCGAGCCGCTCAACCTGAAGCAGTTCATCGCCGAAGTGCCGGTGCCGACGGTGGTCGGCGGCTGCGCCTCCTACTCGACCGGGCTGCACCTGATGCGGACCGGGGCGGTGGGCGTTCTCGTCGGGGTCGGTCCCGGCGCCGCCTGCACCACCCGCGGCGTGCTCGGGATCGGCGTCCCGCAGGCGACGGCGATCGCCGACGTCGCGGCCGCCCGCGCCCAGCACATGCTCGAGACCGGCGAGTACGTCAACGTGATCGCCGACGGCGGCATGCGGACCGGCGGCGACGTCTCCAAGGCGATCGCCTGCGGCGCCGACTCGGTGATGATCGGCTCGCCGCTGGCGCGGGCGAAAGAGGCCCCCGGCCGCGGCTTCCACTGGGGGATGGCGACCTTCCATCCCTCGCTGCCGCGCGGTACCCGCGTCTCGACCAGGCAGGACGGGACGATGGAGGAGATTCTCCTCGGCCCGGCCCAGGAGAACGACGGCACCTTCAACCTGATGGGGGCGCTGAAAACCTCGATGGCCACCTGCGGCTACGAGGACATCCGCTCCTTCCAGCGGGCCGAGGTGATGGTCGCGCCGGCGCTGATGAGCGAGGGCAAGAAGCTGCAGACCGAGCAGGCGGTGGGCATGGGCTCGAACGGCCGAGCGGCTGTTTCGACTGGAGTTGCCGTATCGGATGACTAGTGGTTCTGACGTGCTCAGGCCGGCGGGTCCTGTCTCCGATTCCGGGCTCTCCCTAGCGGGAGAGTCCTCGGAATCGTCGCCACCCGCCGGAGGAGCCGTTGAGGAGGTCCTGGTCCTCGATTTCGGAGGCCAGTATTCGCAGCTGATCGCCCGCAGGATTCGGGAATGCGGGGTTTTTGCCGAGATGCTGCCGGCGAACACCCCCGTGGAGAAGATCAAGGAGCGGAAGCCGAAGGCATTGGTCCTCTCTGGCGGGCCGGCTTCGGTCTATGAGCCGGGGGCGCCGAAGTTCCCGACGCAGTTGCTCGACCTCGAGGTTCCCACCCTGGGCATCTGTTACGGCATGCAGGCGATGGTGCTAGCCCTCGGCGGTCGAGTCGAGTCGGCGGAGTCGGGTGAGTTCGGCCGCACCGACCTCGTCCTCCGCGAGGGCGGTGGCAGGCTCCTCGGCGGCCTGCCGGAGGAGCAGAGCTGCTGGATGAGCCACCGCGACGCCGTCTTCGAGGCGCCGGAAGGCTTCACCCCGCTGGCCTCGACCCCGAGCTCGCCGGTTGCCGCCTGTGAGCTGCCGGATCGCGGCCTCTACGGGATCCAGTTCCACCCCGAGGTCGTCCACACCCCTTACGGGACCGAGATCCTCACCCGCTTCCTGCGCGACGTTGCCGAGTGCCGGGAGCAGTGGTCGCCGCAGTCGGTGATCGCCGAGCAGGTGGAGAAGATCCGCGCTCAGGTGGGGGAGGGCAAGGTGATCTGCGGCCTCTCCGGCGGCGTCGACTCCTCGGTGGCGGCGCTGCTGGTCCACAAGGCGATCGGCGATCAGCTCACCTGCGTCTTCGTCGACCACGGCCTGATGCGGATGAACGAGGCCGAGCAGGTGGTCGAGGCCTTCGGCCAGTTCGGGATCCCGCTGGTCCACGTCGACGCCGAAGACCGCTTCCTCGCCAAGCTGGCGGGGGTCGACGACCCCGAGACGAAGCGGAAAATCATCGGCACCGAGTTCATCCGCGTCTTCGAGGAGGAGGCGGCGAAGCTCGAGGACGCCGGTTACCTGGTTCAGGGCACCCTCTACTCCGACGTGATCGAGTCGGGCGGCTCCGACCACGCGGCGACGATCAAGTCCCACCACAACGTCGGCGGCCTTCCCGACGACCTCGAATTCGAGCTGGTCGAGCCGCTGCGGATGCTGTTCAAGGACGAGGTGCGGGCGGTCGGGGCCGAGCTCGGGCTGCCCGAGCGGATGGTCTGGCGCCAGCCCTTCCCGGGGCCGGGCCTGGGGATCCGCATCGTCGGCGGCGAGGTGAACAAAGAGCGGCTCGACATCCTCCGCGCCGCCGACGCGATTCTCCAGGAGGAGATCCGCGCCGCCGAGCTCTACCGCCAGCTCTGGCAGTCGTTCTGCGTTCTACCGGTCGTGCGCTCGGTCGGGGTCCAGGGCGACGGCCGCACCTACGCCTACCCGATCGTGATCCGCGCCGTCACCTCCGACGACGCGATGACCGCCGACTGGGCGCGGCTTCCCTACGACCTGCTGGAGCGCGTCTCCAACCGGATCATCAACGAGATTCGCGACGTCAACCGCGTAGCCCTCGACATCAGCTCAAAGCCCCCGGCGACTATCGAGTGGGAGTAGGGGCTCTGCCGGTAGAAAGTGCCGGTATCCCTTCCACGGCAGCTCTCGTGATTCGCCGTCTGACGCGAGCTGTCGCTAGGAGGGATGGGTGTCCCCTTCCCGACCGGCGTCCTGATTTTCGTAGTGCCCGTCGGCGAGAGCTGGCGAGTTAGCGGCGAAAATCCCAGGGAGGGAAGGGAATACCCATCCCTCCTTACCGGCTAAGACGCGCTGTTTTCCGAGCGCCCTGACCCGGTCTCGAAGTTCGCAAGGGCGACGACGGCTGAGATTTTTCTCTGGTCATCGCGCGAATCCGCCGCTCGCTGATCCGCCGCGGTCTGCGCTGCCAGCACCCGCTCGGTGGCCTCGGCAAGGATCGCCGTCACCTCGCTCCACCCCTCCTCGTCCAGGTGGACCGGCATCCAGCTGAGGGTGGTGTCCTCGCGGTCGTCGATCGTTCCGGCTTCCAGGGCGGTCACCGCCTTGTCCATGAAGGTTTGCAGGGAGGCTCCGGTGATCGAGCTGCGGATCGGACGCGGCACCTTGCGCCAGGCGCTGTTACCGATGAAGGCGTGCGGCTTCGCCTTGTAGTAGTGCTCGGTCGCCCCCCGCCGCTGCGCCGTTTCCACTAGCTCGATGCAACCGCAGCGGTCCAGCGCGCGGGTGTGGTAGGCGACGTGGCTGACGCCGGTGTCCAGCTCCTCCGCGATCAAGCTCGGGCTCGCCACTCGTTCGGTAAGCACTTCGAGTATCTGGACACGGAGGGGGTGGGCAAGCGCGCGAACGAGACGCTGGTCAATTGGTTCTAGGGGTTGCTCCGACATGACTGACTCCTATGAGCGGGGTTGGGGGTGGTACTCAGCCGTTCGTCACTGTGCTTAGTACGTATAGACCATTCAGGTAGATCAATCCAGAACACGCGATTACCGCAAAGGTGGCGGTTCCCGCGAAAAGCGATTTATTCCAGAGGTCTGGCCGCTTGGCGCTTAGGGGCGAATGGAGTTCGCGCCGCTCAAATGTGGCGGCGCGGGGAGGCACCGCTCAGCTGTAGCGATCCCACTTCTGGAGGTAGCTGAGCGGGTCAAAAGGGGAGCCCCCCTCATACCAGCCCGGGGCTGACCACATCTCGAAGTGCAGATGGCAGCCGCTGGAGGAGCCGGTGGTGCCGACCACACCGATCGGCTGCCCGGTGCGAACGGTTTCGCCCTCTTTCAGGGGGGAGGGTTCGGCCAGGTGGGCGTACATGAAGTCGAAGGGGCTGCGTTTGCCGTCGATGACGACGTAGTTGCCGGCGGCGTCGTCCCAGGTCGAGACCTGAACCGTGCCGCCGCGGGCGGCGACCAGCGGCGTGCCGCAGGCGGCCATCACGTCCTGGCCCTGATGCGTATGACCAGAGCGGCCGGCGCCGAAGACCGAGCCGCTGGAGCCGTAGTCGTGGGCGCCGAGGATCGGGAAGGCGTAGCCGTAGAAGGTGAAGGCGAGGCTGAGAGGGGTCGAGCTGGTCGCCTTGCGGGCGGCTGGCGCGGTGGCGGTCGGCGACTGCGGGCTGATCCGGAAGCTGTAGCGGCCGTTGCGGGCTGGTTTGCCTTCGTTGGTGGTGCCGTCCCAGCGGACTTTGCTTTCGACGTTGGGGGCAACGTCCTCGCGGTAGAAGGTCTTGACGATTTCGCCGACGGAGTTGACGACGTCGACCCGCAGGTCATTGAGGGGCAGGTCGCTGCCGATCGTGTAGCTGAGGCGTGGGTAGCGGTAGCCGAAGTAGAAGGACTTGCGGGGGGTGGTCTGGGCGGAAACCAGGGTGAGGACGCCGGCGCTGGGAGCGGGCGAGGGCGTTCCCGTCGGGCTGCCTTTGACGCTGGGCGTTGCGCCGGGGGTGCCGGCGCCGCCGGTGGTCGTCGCCGCAGTGGCGGTGCCGGCGAAGTACGCAAGCAGCACGACTGCCATCGCTATGCAAATTTGGCCGACCACCGTTGGCCGGACGAACCCTTTGCTGTTCAACCGCTAGCCCTCTCTTTCCATCGCCTGCGGAGTTAGCTGACGGGCTCGCGCTGAAAGAGTCGCGCTACGGACGCTTTTCGTCCGATTCGCCCCTGAGACCTGCAAGGTCTCTTCGGTTCCTCCGCTCCCGAACGGTGGCCCGTACGGGATTCGGCTATTGCTCGGGCGGCAGCATACAGGGCGAGATGGCTATCATCACCCGGCCGCGTGGGCAGACCGCGCGGTTTTTGCGCGATGAAGACCTTTGTAGCCACTCCCGCCAACCGCCAGCGCGACTGGTACGTCGTCGATGCCGAGGGTAAGACCCTGGGTCGCCTTGCAACGCAGATTGCGAACACGCTGCGTGGCAAGCGCAAGCCGGATTACACCCCGCACGTCGATACCGGCGACTTCGTCGTCGTCATCAACGCGGAGAAAATCCGCGTCACCGGCGACAAGCTGGCGCAGAAGACCTACTACCGCCACAGCGGCTACCCCGGCGGGATCAAGTCCCGGACGCTCGGCGAGATGCTCGAGCGCAAGCCCGAGGAAGTGATCCGCAAGGCCGTGAAGGGGATGCTGCCGCGCAACCGCCTCGCTCGCCAGCAACTGACCAAGCTGAAGGTGTACGCCGGGCCGGACCACCCGCATGCGGCGCAGCAGCCGAAACCTATGGAGACTGAATGATCGACGACGAGAGAACGCCGGAGCAGGACGAAACTACCCAAGACGAGGGCGCTGAGGCCGCGGGTCCTGTCTCCGATACGTCCTCCTCGCCTACCGGCGAGGATCCCGCATCGTCGCCACCCGCGGCAGATGCCGCTGAGGAGCAGCCGTCCGAGGAGGGTGGAGATGGGGGGCCGTCCGAGGAGGCCGCTGAGGAGCCGGTAGCCGAGGAGGTCACTTCTCCTGAGGTAGATCAGGCGACCGAGGAGGCTCCGCCCGAGCCGGCTGAGGAGCCGAAGGCCGAGGAGAAGAAAAAAGACGTCATTCCGGGGGCCGACCTGGAGCCGATCCTGGTCGAACCCGACAAACCCGAGCTGAGCGCTGAGGAGCGGGCGCGGCTGGAAGCCGAGGAAGAAGAGAAAGCTCGTCGCGAAGCCGAACTGGCAGCCGCTGAGGAGGCCGACGCTGTGGCGGCCGGCAGGGCCCCCGCGAAAATCGACAAAGGCGCCCGCTTTCTCGCCACCGGCAAACGCAAGAACGCGATCGCTCGCGTCACGCTCCTTCCCGGCAACGGCAAGATCATCATCAACAAGCGCGACATCGAGGAGTTCTTCCCGCGGCCGCTGCACCAGACGATGGTCAAGCAGCCGCTCGCGGTCTCCGGCTACGAGGGCAACGTCGACGTCCGCGTCCGCGTCCACGGCGGCGGCGTCAGCGGTCAAGCCGGCGCGATCCGCCACGGTGTCGCCCGCGCCCTGACCGAGATCGACTCCGAGCTCCGCGGCGACCTCAAGCGGCGCGGCTTCCTCACCCGCGATGCGCGGGTCAAGGAGCGCCGCAAGGCCGGGTTGAAGAAGGCCCGTAAGCGGCCTCAGTTCTCCAAGCGCTGACGGGAGCGGGGTGAGAACCGCGCGCAAGCTCTTCGGAACCGATGGGGTCCGAGGAGAGGCTGGCACCTTCCTCAGCGCCGAGCTGGCGACGGCGCTGGGCCGAGCGACCACGGCGACCCTCGAGGCGGAGCGGCCGCAGGTCCTGATCGTCCGCGATACGCGGGAGTCCGGGCCGATGCTCGAGTCCGCCCTGGCGGCGGGGATCGCCGCGGCCGGGGGAGACGCGCTGCTGGGCGGGGTCCTGCCGACGCCCGCCGCCGCGATCCTGGTCAAGCGCCTCGGCCTCGACCTGGCCGCGGTCGTCTCCGCTTCCCACAACCCCTTCCGCGACAACGGGATCAAGTTCTTCGATGGCCGCGGCGTCAAGCTTCCCGACGCGGTCGAGGCCCAGATCGAGGCGAAGATGGAGGAGCCGCCGGCCGCCGAGCGGGCCGGCCACGTGCGCGAGCTGAACGGCGGCCTGGAGGACTACCTGCGCGAGCTGCAGTCCGCTTTTTCCCTCGACCTCTCCGGCCGCAAGGTCGTCCTCGACTGCGCCAACGGCGCCACCTACCGCGCCGCGCCGGCGATCTTCGAACGTCTCGGCGCTGAGGTTGACCTGCTCGGGGTCGAGCCCGACGGCCGCAACATCAACGCCGGTTGTGGCTCCACCCACATCGAGCCCCTGGCCGAACGGGTTGCCTCCTCGGAGGCCGAGATCGGCTTCGCCTTCGACGGCGACGGCGACCGCGTCCTTGCCGTCGACGGCAGCGGCCGCGTCCACGACGGCGACGAGCTGATCGCCCTGGCGGCGCGGGGGATGGCCGGGCGGGGCGAGCTGAACGGGGGGGTGGCCGTCACCGTGATGAGCAACTACGGCTTCCACCAGGCGATGGAGGAGGCGGGGATCGAGGTGGCGGTGACCCAGGTCGGCGACCGCTACGTGATCGACGAGATGCAGCGTCGCGGCTGGGCCCTCGGCGGCGAGCAGTCGGGTCACATAATCGCCTCCGACTTCGTCTCCACCGGCGACGGGATCGCCGCCGCGCTGATGACGATGCGGGAGCTGGGCGAGCGGCGGCTCGAGGACGCGACGCCGATGCAGAAGCTGCCCCAGGTCCTCGTCAACGTCGAGGTCGCCGACCGCGAGGCGGTGCGGGGGGCGACCGCGGTCTGGGAGGCGGTCGAGCGCGAGGACAAGGATCTCGAGGGACGCGGCCGGGTGCTCCTGCGACCCTCCGGAACCGAGCCTCTGGTGCGGGTGATGGTCGAGGCGCCGAGCCCTGAGGAGGCGGACGAGGTCTGCCAACGGCTGGTCGGTGTCGTGCGTCGAGAGCTCGGCTGAGCGGGCTCCCGGGCCCCGCCCTCTACCCTTACTCGCCTTCATGTGCGGCATCGTCGGATACGTGGGCGCCAGGCCCTGCGAGGAGCTGCTGCTCGCGGGACTGGAAAAGCTCGAATACCGGGGCTATGACTCGGCCGGCCTCTCCGTGCTCGCCGACGGCGAGGTGGAGAGCGTCCACGCGGTCGGCAACCTCAGCCACCTGCGGGCTGCGGTGCAGGCGCGCGCCGACAACGGCTCCGGGCCGCTGCCGCCGGCGGAGACCGGCATCGCCCACACCCGCTGGGCGACCCATGGCCGGGTCACCGAGGAGAACGCCCATCCCCACGACGACAGCTCCGGCCGCGTCCACATCGTCCTCAACGGAATCATCGAGAACCACACCGAGCTGCGCCGGCGCCTGCAGGAGGCGGGAGAGGTCTTCACCTCGGAGACCGACGCCGAGGTCGTCGCCCACCTGATCGCCAGCCACTACGACGGCGATCTCGCCGGTGCTGTGCGTGCCTCCTTCGCCGAGCTGCGCGGCCACTACGCCTTCGTCGCCATGCACGCCGACGAGCCGCAGCGCCTGGTCGGAGCCCGCAAGGAGTGCCCGCTGGTCGCCGGGGTGGGCGAGGGGGAGACCTTCCTGGCCTCCGCGATCCCCGCCTTCCTCGCCGACACCCGAACGGCGATGCCGATCGAAAACGGCGAGATCGTCGAAGTCGAAGCCGGCTCGGTCCGCGTCACCGATGCCGAGGGGAGCCCGATCGAGCGGGAGGCCGAAGAGGTCACCTGGGACGCGGACGCCGCCGAGAAGGGCGGCTACGAGACCTTCATGCTGAAGGAGATCCACGAACAGGCCGACGCGGTCGCCGAGACGATCACCGACCGCCTCCCCGGTAGCGAGGGGGCCGATCTCTCCGATGTGGATCTGTCCGACGAGCTTCTGCGTGGCGTGCGGCGGATCGTCATCGTCGCCTGCGGCACCTCCTACCACGCCGGCCTGGTCGGTCGTTACGCGATCGAGGAGTGGGCGCGGGTGCCGGTTGAGATGGACATCGCCTCCGAGTACCGCTACCGCAACCCGGTCGTCGGCCCGGAGGACCTGGTGATCGGGATGACCCAGTCGGGCGAGACCGCCGACACCCTGGCGGCGATGCGGCTGGCCCGCGAGGCGGGGGCGACGGTGCTGGCGATCACGAACATCATGGGCAGCCAGGCGACCCGCGACGCCGACGCCGTCCTCTACATCCGCGCCGGGATGGAGGTCAGCGTCGCCGCGACCAAGACCTTCGTCGCCCAGGTGGCGGCGATATACCTGCTGGGGCTGCGGCTGGCGGAGCTGCGCGGCACGCTCCCGCCGGAGCGGCTGGCCGAGCTGGTCGCCGAGATGAAGGGCCTGCCGTCGAAGATGGAGGAGACGCTGGCCGCGACCGCTGGCCCCGCCCAGGAGGTTGCCGCCCGCCACGCAGATCAGGACTTCTTCCTCTACCTGGGCCGCCACATCGGCCTCCCGGTCTGCCTCGAGGGGGCTTTGAAGCTGAAGGAGATCAGCTACATCCCGACCGACGCCTACGCCGCCGGCGAGATGAAGCACGGCCCGATCGCGTTGCTCGACGAGTCGACGCCGGTGATCTGCATCGCCACCGACAGCCCGGTGCTGGAGAAGGTCCTCTCCAACGTCGAGGAGGTGCGTGCCCGCGGCGCCCAGACGATCGCGATCGCCACCGCCGGCGACGAGCGGGTCGCCGAGGTCGCCGACGAGACGATCGAGGTCGCCCGGACCGATTGGATCCTGCAGCCGATCGTCGCGATCCTGCCGCTGCAGCTGCTCGCCTACGACATCGCCCGCAGCCGCGGGCTCAACGTCGATCAGCCTCGCAACCTGGCGAAGACCGTCACCGTCGAGTGACGATTCGTCCGTCGTCCCGGCGGTCGGGTGAAACTGTCCAAAAGGATCGTTAGGATGCCGCGCTCCGTGAAGCTCCGTCTCGCTCCATTCCTGCTTCTGGCGGCTCTTGCCGCCCTCTTCGTCGTCGGCTGTGGCGGCGGGGACGACGGTGGCAGCGGCGATGCCGATCCGGCCACTATCGCACCCGTGAAAACCCCCGTCTTCATCGACTTCATGGTGCGGCCGGACGCCGAGACGGGGAAGAACATCGACGCCCTCGCCGAGAAGATCGCCGGGGTCGACAACGTCGGCGAGCTGATCATCGGCGAACTCGAAAACTCAGCCTCCGAGGGCGACGAAGAGTTCGACTATGAGAAAGAAGTCGAGCCCTGGCTTGGCGAAAAGGGCGGCCTCTTCCTGCAGGAATACGAAGATGACGACTTCGAAGGCTACGGTGCCGCGATTCAGACCAGCGACGAGGATGCCGCCCGAGACTTCATCTTCAAGCAGGTCGAAGCCGACGAGGACGAGGAAGTGAAGGACGGCTCCTACGAGGGCGTCGACTTCAAGGTCGAAGAAGACGAAACCACCTTCGGCGTCTTCGACGGACTCGTCGCCTTCGCCGAAGACGAAGCGACCTTCAAAACGATGGTCGACGCCGCCAACGGCGAGAACCTGGCCGGTGAAGACACCTACACCAGCACCGTCGCCGACGTCCCGGACGGCAGCGCCGCCAACGTCTACGTCGACATCGGCGCCCTGATCGAGGAATCGGGCGACGAAATCGACGATGAAACCCGCCTCTTCCTCGACGGCGTCGGCATCGAGCCCGACGAAGCGACCGCCGTCGCCAGCCTCGTTCCGGGCTCCGATCAGATCGAGATCGACTTCAGCACCAACCTCAGCGGCGAGAACCCGCCTACGGGGGACGCCTCGGAGCTGCTCGGCTCCCTCCCTGCGACCTCGGTTGGAGCCTTCGCAGCGGCTGAATTCGGCGAACGCTTCAACGAAAGCATCGACCAGATCGACAAGCAGGGGATTCCCAGCGAGGGGATCGAGCCCGGCGAACTGAAGAAAGGCCTGAAACAGGCGGGCATCGACCTCGAATCGATCGCCGGCTCGATCGGCGACGTCGGCGCCTACGTCACCGGCAACAGCGAAAGCACCCTTGGCGGGGCCCTGATCATGGAGGCCGAGGACGCCACCCAGGCGAAAAACACCGTCTCCAACATCGGCCTCTTCCTGCGCTCGGCGAACGTCCCCGGCGTCACCTCGATCAAAGGCAAGGCGAGCGGTTTCTCGATCCGCGACCCCGAACTGGGTCGTCAGCCGGTCGTCGTCGCCGCCAAAGGCAGCCGCATCGCGATCGGCTACGGCCTCGCCTCCACCCTTTCCGCCTTCGAGGAGGCGAGCAAAACCCTCGCCGACCTGCCCGCTTACAAAGACGCGGTCAGCGCCCTCGGCGACACGCCGATCACCGCCTTCGTCGATGGTCCGGCGGCGCTGAACCTCGCCTCGGCGCTGATCCCGCCGGGCGAAGAAGAGTTCGAAGCCGCCGAGCAGTACCTGGAGAAGATCGACTACATCGCGGTCGGCTCGGAAGCATCTGGCGGGCTCGCCACGGCGAAGTTGATCGTCGGCGTCAAGTAGCGCTGGTGGTGGGGAGGGGTGGGGGGGGGGGGG
>DATIMV010000055.1:0-32204 GCA_035474955.1 Solirubrobacterales bacterium | reverse complement strand
GACGTCGAGCGGCTGGCGAGCGGCACCGGCCACGAGGACGAGGTCCGCCGGTACGTCAACCACGCGCTGACCGAGTCGACCGAGGAGCGCGGCGCGGCGGACAAGGAGAAGACCGGCGTCTTCCTGGGGCGCCACGTCGTCAACCCCGTCAACGGCGAGCGCCTGCCGATGTACGTCGCGGACTACGTGCTCATGGAGTACGGGACCGGGGCGATCATGGCGGTGCCCGGGCACGACTCGCGCGACTACGAATTCGCCCAGAAGCACGGGCTGCCCATAAAGCGGGTTATAGAGGGCAGCGACCCCGAGGAGGCGCGCGACGACGAGGGTCTGCCGTATCCCGGCGACGGACCGATGGTCAACTCTGGTCGCTTCGACGGCAAGCACAACCGCGCGGCCTACGACGAGATCGTCGCCTGGCTCGAATCCGAGGGCCGCGGCAAGCCGGCGGTCAACTACCGGCTGCGCGACTGGTTGGTCAGCCGCCAGCGCTACTGGGGGGCTCCGATCCCGGTCGTCTACTGCGATGCCTGCGGGATCGTGCCGGTGCCTGCGGAGCAGCTGCCGGTCGAGCTGCCGGAGATCGAGGACTACGCGCCGCAGGGGAAGAGCCCGCTGGCGGCGGCCGAGGACTGGGTCGCGACCGAGTGCCCGCGCTGCGGAGCGGCAGCCCGCCGCGAGACCGACACGATGGACACCTTCGTCGACTCCTCCTGGTACTTCCTGCGCTACCTCGACGCCCACAACGATGTGGCACCCTGGGATCGCACCGCCGTCGATCACTGGATGCCGGTCGATCAGTACATCGGTGGCGTCGAGCACGCGATCCTGCACCTGATGTACGCGCGCTTCTTCACCAAGGCGCTGGCGGACCTCGGGGACCTCGGCGTCCAGGAGCCGTTCGCCAACCTCTTCACCCAGGGGATGATCACCCGCGACGGGGCGAAGATGTCGAAGTCGAAGGGCAACACGGTCAGCCCCGGCGACTACGTCGAGCGCTACGGGGCCGACACCGCCCGCACCTACGTCTGCTTCATGGGCCCGCCGGAGCGCGGCGGCGACTGGACCGACGAGGGGGTCGAGGGCGTCAACCGCTTCCTCTCGCGGCTATGGCGGCTCTGCGAAGAGGTCGAGACCCGGACCGAGGCGGGTGAGCCGAGCCCGGAGGCCGGGGACCCAGCGCGCGAGCTGCTCGCCAAGGCCCACTGGGCGATCGACAAGTCGACGCGGGACTTCCAGCGCGGCTTCCAGTTCAACACCGCGATCTCGGCGGTGATGGAGCTGGTCAACGACGCCTACCGGCTCAAGGACGGGCTCTACGGGAGCCCTGAGGGGGGCGCGGCCGTTCGCTTTGCGACGGCGACCGCGGCCTCGCTGATCTTCCCCTTCGCGCCGCACCTCGGCAGCGAGGTCTACGAGCGGCTGGTCGGGGGGAGGGTCTGGGAGCAGCCCTGGCCCGAGGCCGACCCGTCGCTGCTGGTCAGCGACACCGTCACCCTCGTCGTCCAGGTTAACGGCAAGCTGCGCGACCGGATCGAGGCGCCGGCCGCGGCGCCGAAGGAGGAGCTGCTGCGGCTGGCCCGAGAAAGCGAGAAGGTGGCCAAACACCTTGACGGTCAAAAAATAGTCAAGGAAATTGTTGTTCCCGGCAAGCTGGTCAACCTGGTGGTGCGATAGCGCCCTCCGCGGCGCTGTTCGCTTCTGCTAGAAAGCCGCGAAATGCTGGTCAGACGCTTTCAAGATGCGGCGGTCGAGGAGTGGCATCGGCTCAACGCCCACGTCCTCATGGACGCGGGTGAAATGGGGTCGAGGAATCTCTCGGTCACCTGGGTGACGGTGCCGGGCGGCTGCAACCAGACCCTGCACTCCTCCGGCGAGGCCGAGCAGGCATACGTCGTCGTCCGCGGCCGCGGCACGATGTCGGTTGCCGGCGACACGCAGGAGGTTGCCGAGGGTGACCTGATCCTGGTTCCGCCCGCCACCGAGCACTCGATCGGCAACGAGGGCGAGGACGAGCTGGCCTGCGTCTCGATCCAGTCGCCGCCGGTTGCCGCCGCCGAGCTCTACAGCGACCAGCTGGCGGAGGTCGCCGGGTATGACGACGACGACGAGTATTAGTCGCAGTCTCGTTTGAGAACTTTTTGATCTAGCGCGCCACGCGTGCGCCGAGCCGCTTCAGCATCGGCGGCGATGCCGGAGCTCAGCCGAAGCCAGCTTGTCGTCTACGCGGCGGTGGCCGCAGCTCTGCTGCTGGTCGGCGCCCGGGCGATCCGCGGCGAGGCGAGCCCGGAGCCGTCGTTTGCGGTCGGGGCTGAGGCCGCGGCAAGCGAGGAGAGCTTCTCGATCGGCGAACAGAGCGGCGATCTGGTCGTGCACGTGGCCGGCGCGGTGCGGAGGCCGGGCGTCTACCGGATGCCCGTCGGCAGCCGTGTCGACGACGCCGTCTCCCGCGCCGGGGGTGCCGCGCCGCGGGCCCAGCTTGAAGCGATCAACCTGGCGGCGCGGCTCGCCGACGGGCAGCAGGTGGTGGTCCCCGAACGCGCACCCGGCGGCGGCGTTGCCGCGATCGGGCCAGGTGGCGAAGAAGGGCCGATCAGCCTTGGCACCGCCACCGTCGAGCAGCTGGAAGAGATCGAGGGGATCGGGCCGGTGACCGCGGCCGCGATCGTCGAGTTCCGCGACGAAAACGGCGGCCTCTCCTCGATCGACCAGCTCGACCAGGTGTCGGGGATAGGGCCGGCGACGATGGAGTCGCTGCGCGCGCGGCTGCAGCCGTAGCTCCACGGTGGCCTCGTCGTTTCCCCCGCTGCCGCTGCTGATCGGGATCGCGCTGGTCGTTGTCGTGGCATTGGCGAACAGCGGCGAGATCCACGATCGGGCTGCCGGCGGCATCGGGCAAGGGATGCCGGCGCGGGAGGCGGCGCTGGCGCGCGGCTTCGTCCTCGGCGATGACGGGGAGATCGACGCGGCGACGAAAGAAGACTTCCGCCGCTCCGGGCTCAGCCACCTGCTGGCGGTCTCCGGGCAGAACGTCACCCTGCTGGCGCTGTTGGCGATGCCGCTGCTGGGGGCGCTTGGAATTCCCCTGCGGGAGCGGCTGCTGTGGGTCCTGGCGCTGATCCTCGTCTACATCCCCGTCGCCGGCGCCGGGCCGTCGATCCAGCGGGCCGGCGTGATGGGCGCTCTTGGGGTCCTCGCCACCCTGGCCGGCCGCCGCAGTTCGCGTTTGTACGCGCTGGCCGTGGCGGCGGTGGTGACGCTGGCGATCGACCCTGGGATCGCCGCCGACGTCGGCTGGCAGCTGAGCTTCGCGGCGGTGCTCGGGATCCTGCTGCTCGCCTCCCCGCTGGGGAGGGGGATCTCCGCGCGTCTCGGCGAGGGGCCCTGGCGGCGAGCCCTGGCCGACGGGCTGGCGGTGACGGTGGCCGCGACTCTGGCAACGGCGCCGTTGATCGCCTTCCACTTCGAAACCTTCTCGAGCACCACGCTCGTGGCCAACGTCCTGGCCCTGCCGGCGGTCGCGCCGGCGATGTGGCTGGGGATGTGCGGCGCCGGCCTCGCCCAGCTTCCGGGTGTCCCGCTGGAGCCACTGAACAGCCTCAACGCGCTCCTGCTCGCGTACGTCGCCCAGGTAGCCGACTGGTGCGCCGCTCCCAAATGGGCGGAGCTGAGCGTCCACCTCAACGGCAAGGGCCTGATCGCCTCCTATCTCGGCCTCGGAGCCGGGGCCCTGATCTGGCGCAGGTGGCCCCTCCAGGTCAGCGCGGCCACGGCTGCAACCGCGATTCTCGCGCTCGCGCTCTTGCTGCCTCTGCCATCGGTGGGAGGAGGTGCGCCGGCGCCGCGGCCAGGGCTGCGGGTCTCGGTGCTGGACGTCGGCCAGGGTGACGCGATCCTCCTGCAGCCTGCCGCAGCCCCGGCCGTGCTCGTCGACGGCGGCCCGCCGGGAGCCGGGCTGGTCAGGAAGCTCGAGGAGGCAGAGGTTAGGAGCCTGGGGGCGGCGGTGGTCACCCACGACCAGTCCGATCACGCCGGCGGCGTCGAAGAGCTGCTGGGGGCGCTTCCGGTCGAGCGGCTGGTCTTCGCCCGCCTGCGGCGTGAGCTGATCGTGGCGGCCGATGCCGCCGGGGCGGAGCCGCGGCGGATCGCGGCCGGACAGGAACTGCGATCGGGCCGATTGCGCCTGCGGGTGCTGTGGCCGCCCCCGGAGCTGCTCGGTGAGATGTCGGGCCAGGACCCCAACCACCTGGCGTTGGTGATGGAGGCGCGGTGGCGGCACTTCAGCATGCTGCTGATGGCCGACGCGGAGGCAGAGGCGGTCCCGCTCGATCCAGGCCCCGTCGACGTCCTCAAGGTCGCCCATCACGGCAGCGAGGATGCGGGCCTGGCGGCCCTGCTCGACGAGATCCGGCCGCAACTGGCCGTGGTCTCGGTCGGCGAGGGCAATCCCTATGGCCATCCGGCTCCCGGCACCCTGGCGACCTTGGCCCGTCATCGGGTGCCGACTTTGCGAACCGACGAGGAGGGAAGCATCGAGATCGGGGTAACGCCGCGTTCGATCACCGTGGACGGATGACCGAATCGATAGTCGAGGAAGTCAATGCAATCGCTTGGGCCGCCGGTGGCCAGGGCCGATGCACGAGCAGGTGCTCTCCAGCTTGCAGAACAAACCTCTCATCACGATGCGGCGGCCGAGCGTCGCCGGTCACGGGTGGCCGGAACGGATGCGCACCACCGTCTTTGCCTTCATGGGATTGATGGCAGCAGGGGGGTTGGCCCTGGTGGCGATCTTCTCCCAGATGGGCTTCCCGCTCCTCGAGCCGGCGCCGCTGCCCAGCGACCCTTCCCGGGCCAATGCCGTCGCCGAGGCGGAGGCTTTGACGGTCAAGCCCGGGCGGAGGGCTTCCGGTCTGCCGGAGCGGTCCGGTGTCCGGGTCAGCGCACCGAGGTCGGGTGCCGCCAGGGCTGCCGCTCCCGCCGGCAGCACCGGAAGCGGACCTAGCGGCGCCCCCGCACCTCCGAGGCCGGAAGGATCGACGGACGTGGCCCCTCCAGCCGGAGTCGGAGCCCCGCCGGCGGCGCCCAAGGCTCCCCCGACTCCCGTGGCTTCCACGCCGGAGCCCGCTCCGGTTTCGAAGCCGACCTCGAGCCCGGCGCCCGTGCCGGCTCCCTCTCCGCCGCCGGTGACCGAAGTCCCGGTCCCGCCCCCAGCGCCGCCCGCGCCTCCGCCTGAAGCCTCGACGGCCGGCGGGCCGCCCCCGCACTCCAACGCCGGCGGCAACGGCAACGGCAAAGCCCTCGGCCTCGGCAAGTAGCGCCGCCGCGGCAGAGCCGGGGCGGGATTAAGGAGGGATTGACGACACCCCCCGCGCACGCCTGGCGGCGGCGGACACTTTGCGGCGCGGCGTCCTCAGTCGGCCAAATAGCGCTGCTATTCGGCCTCCCTGCGTCCTTGCCCCGCTCGGTCCGGCGCTCGCCAGCCGCACACGCGGGTGTCGTCAATCCCTCCTAGACTCGGCTTTGTGGCCGAGATGAAACCTCTCTACCTGATCGCCGGCAGCGACGGGGCGAAAATCGATGCGACCCGGGCCCGCTTGCGGGCGCGTGCCGAGCGCGAGGGAGGGTCCGCCGCGCTGGAGGTGTTCGAGCCGGGCGAGGGCAGGGGGATGCCCGACCACGAGGCGTTGCTGGCCGCGATCCCGGCGATGTCGCTGATGGAGTCGCGTCGCTACCTGCTTGCCGACGGGATCGAGCGCTGGCGGGACAAACAGCTGGAGCCGGTTCTCGCGGCCCTGGGGGAACTGCCCCCTGACCTGACTCTCGTCCTGATCTGCCGCGACAAGGCCCCCGCGAAGCTGGTCAAAGCGGTGAAGGCCGCCGAGGGAGAGGTCCACGAGTTCGAGGCGCCGAAGGCGCGGGACCTGCCGCGCGTCCTGGTTGCCGAGGCACAACGGCTCGGCTTCCGGCTCGAGCCGGCGGCGGCGCGGATGCTGGTCGAGCGGATGGGCGCCAACCCCGTCCGCCTGCAGACCGAGCTCGAGCGCCTGGTGCTGTGGGCTGGAGAGGGGGGACAGGTGAGCGCTGCCGACCTCGAAGAGATGGTCGCCGATACCTCCGAGATGGCGGTCTGGACGCTCTCCGACGCGCTGATCGAAGGCGACGCGGCGGCGGCGCTGCGGATCGGCGAGCGGCTGATCGAGCAGGGGGAGAACGTCACCGGGCTGATCTACGGCCTTGCCTCGCGCCTGCGCGGCGCCTGCGCCGCGGCTGCCCAGCTGGAGGAGGGAATTCCGCCCAAGCAGGTCGAGGGCTCGCTGAAAATGCACCCCTACGCCGCCAAGCAGCTCGTTCGGCGCCTCGGCGACACCGACCTCGCCAGCCTGCGACTGGCAACCGAGACGCTGGCCGACCTCGAGCTCTGGTGTCGCGGCGGCGCCGACTACGGCGACGAGCTGGCGCTGACGATCGCGCTGCGCCGCGCAGCTGCTGGCGCGGCTTGACTAGGAGGCGGCGCCGGCGGCGATTCTCGCCGCTTTGGCCTTCTTGCGGGCGCCGGTGTTCTTGTGCAGGGCGCCCTTCTGCACGGCCTTGTCGATCTTCGAGACGAGCGCGCGCTGCTCGGTTGCGACCGCGTCGGCGTCACCGCCCTCGACCGCGCTTTCGAGCCGCCGGAAGTGGGTCTTCACGGTGCTCGTCAGCAGCCGGTTCTCGGTCCGCTCGCGCTCGCTGCGCAGTATCCGCTTCTTCTGTGAGGCTATGTTGGCCATGTCAAGTTCCCGAGCAGGCGCCTTGCCGGCTCCGGGCGGCCGCCGACTATAGCGACTGAGAACAAAGCTTGGAGACGCCCAGGGCACCTGACAACCCGAATCCGGACGAGCGGCCGATCAATGAGGAGGTCGGCGTCTGGGAGGCCGAGGCGTTCGAACCGGGCGAGGAAATCACCCGCGAGCCGGGGCCCAAACGGGGGGCGGGGCGGATTGCCCGCTCCACTGCCTTCTTCTCCATCGCCACCGCCGCTTCGCGCGTCGCGGGCCTGGGGCGCGAAGTCGTCGCCGCCGGCTACTACGGGATCAGCGGGCCGATGTCGGCGTTCACGATCGCCTTTCAGGTCCCGAACCTGATCCGCGCCCTGTTCGCTGACGCGGCGCTGCAGCCGGCCTTCGTTCCGATCTTCACCGAACTGCTCGGCAAGAAGGCCTACAAAGAGGCGTTCCGGTTGGCCTCGACGATGCTGCTGCTGGTGACGATGGTGCTGGGGGCGATCACCGCCCTCTTCGTCCTCTTGGCGCCGGTGATCATGCCGCTCTTCGCGCCCGGCTTCGAGGGCGAGATTCTCGACCTCACCGTCGCCCTCTCGCAGGTCCTGTTCCCGATCCTGATCCTGCTCGGGGCGAGCGGGATCGTCGTCGGCATCCTCAACAGCTACGACCGCTTCGGCGCCTTCGCGATCTCGCCGCTGTTCTGGAACCTCTCGATCATCGCCGTGCTGGTCGTGCTGGAGCCGATGTTCGAGGGGCAGGACCGGATCTACGCCTACGCGATCGGGATCCTCGTCGGCACCGCGATCCAGCTGCTGATCCCGGCCTGGGATTTGCGCAACACGCCCTACCGCTTCAGCTTCAGCTTCGACTGGCGCCACCCGGGGGTGCGGCGGGTGCTGGTGCTGATGCTGCCGGTGACGATCAGCCTCGGCCTGATCAACTTCAACCTGGTGATCAACAGCTTCTTCGGCAGCCTCGTCTCCGAGCAGGCGCCGGCGGCGATCGACAAAGCCTTCCGCATCTACCAGCTGCCGCAGGGGATCTTCTCGGTCGCGATCGCCACGGTCCTGTTCCCGACCCTGGCCCGGTTCGCCAACGCGGGGGAGATGGACGACCTGCGCTCGACGATGGCGAACGGGATGCGGCAGATCCTCTTCGTCCTCGTCCCGGCCGCGGCGGCGATCCTCGTCCTCTCCGAGCCGATGATCCGCCTCGTCTACGAGCGGGGGGAATTCGGCGCCCAGGAAACCGAGGTGGTGGCGACGGCGCTCTTCTGGTTCGCCTTCTCGCTGCCCGCCAACGGGCTCTTCCTGCTGCTCACCCGCACCTTCTTCAGCCTGCAGAAGCCCTGGATCCCGACCTGGATCGCCGCCGGCAACCTCGTCCTCACCGCCGGTGCGGCGTGGGCGCTCTACGACCTCGGCGTGGGCGGAATCGTCGCCTCGACCGCGATCGCCACCGCCGCCAGCGTCGTTGCCCAGGGCGTGATCCTGCGCCGCCTCCTCAGCGGGCTGGAGCTGGGGCGGCTGCTCTCGGCAAGCGTGCGGATCACCGCCGCCGCCGCCGGCCTGGCGGCGATCGGCTGGATCGTCTGGGACGTGCTCGACGAGCTGCTGGGACGGGGGCTCGCAGGACAGATCATCTCCCTGAGCGTCGCCCTTGGCGCCGGCCTCGCGGTCTACCTCTCGATCGCGAAACTGCTGCGCGTGGCGGAGCTGGAGCAGATGAGCCGCCTGCTGCCGGGGCGGCGGGGCAGCTAGCGGCACATGCTCGGTCCGGGGCGGTACCTGCTGGGAGTCGCGGAGATCCTGCTGCTGGGCGGCTTCGCCTGGCTGGGCGGAGCGGCCGTACGCCAGTGGCTGCTGCCGCGGTTCGAGGGGGCACCGGCGCACCTGGCGAGCGCCGTTATCGCGCTGGCGCTGCTGATCTGGGCGGCGGAGCTGCTCGGGACGTTTGGCTGGCTGGACCCGGTGCCGTATCTGCTGCTCGTCGCCGCTCTGGCCGTTGTGGCGCGCGGGTCCTGTCGCCGCAGGGGACCCACCTCCCCCGAGGACACCTCGGGGGAGGTCCCCCCTACGACGCCACCCGCGCGAGGAGCGTCTCTGGTGGGACTTCTGATCGCAGTCGTTGCGGTGGTCCACTTCTCCGCCGGCGTGAAGACGCGGCTGTCGACGGGCATGACCGGGTTCGACAGCACCTGGTACCACGGGCCCTTCGCGGCGGGCTTCTTCCAGAGTGGCGACACCTGGGACCTGCACTTCATCGCGCCGCAGTTCCTCGCCTGGTTCTACCCCGCCAACGCCGAAATCTTCCACGGGGTGGGGATGCTGGCTTTCGGCCGGGACATCCTCTCGCCGCTGCTGAACCTTGGCTGGTTCGTCGGCTGCCTCGTCGCTTGCTGGTGCATCGGCAGGCCGTTCAAAGTGGCGCCGTGGTCGTTGGCGCTGGGAGCGATCGCTCTCAGCGTGCCAGCGCTTGCAGATCAAGCGGGGGAGGCGAGGAACGACATCGTCGGCATCTTCTTCCTGCTCGCGGCGGTGGCGATCGCGCTGAACGGAGAGCGGGACGTGCGCACCGCGCTTGTCGCCGGCCTTGCCGCTGGCCTCATGGCGGGAACCAAGCTCAACTTCCTGCTCCCGGCCGCTGTGCTGGTCGTCGGCTTCGCCGCGATCGCGCCGCGAGGGGAGAGGGGCCGCGTGTTCGGCGCCGCGACCTTGGCCGCCCTCGCCGGGGGCGGCTACTGGTACCTGCGCAACCTCGTTCACAGCGGCAACCCGCTTCCCTGGATCGACTCCCTCGGTCCCATTTCGCTTCCTGCACCCGATCAGGCCCTTGGCGGTCGCGAAGCCCATTCCGTCCTCGGCTACCTCACCGACGGCAGCGTCTGGTCGGACTGGTTCCTCCCCGGCCTCCATGACGGCCTCTGGTTCCTCTGGCCGCTGCTCCTGCTCGCCGCCCTCGCGGGCTTGGTTCTCGCCTGCACGGGCAAGCGAACCTTGGTCCTCGCGGGGGCCGCCGGTCTCGCCACCGCCCTCGCCTGGCTTGTCGCCCCGACCTCGGCCTCCGGCCCAGACGGGATGCCCCGCGGCTTCGAGTCCGGCCTCCGCTACCTCGCCCCGGCCCTCGTCCTCGGCCTCGCCCTGTTACCCACGTCCCCCCGCATCAGGGTGTGGTTGAGCTTCGGCCTCCATAAGAGGCCTAACCTCAACCACACCGCGGGGGGGAGGCGCGGATTGGTGGCGGGAATCGTCAGCGTGGCCATCTTGCTGGTGGTCGCGCTCGGCTATCCCGTCCAGCGGCACTACCTGGAGAACCGCTACGCGGACCCGTCGTTCACCGCCCCCGGCCTCAACGCCGCCTTCGCCTGGGCCCGCGACGTCTCCGGCGCCCGCATCGCCACCGCCAGCACCCGCCAGTACCCCCTCTACGGCACCGACCTCTCCAACGAGGTCGAGTACGTCGGTCTCGATCGCCCCCACGGCGGCTTCGAATCTCCTGCCACCTGCCGGGAGTACCTCCTGCTCCTCAGCGACGGCAACTACGACTACGCCATAGCCACCCGCGACCGCACCGAACCAGGCAAGCCCCCATACCCCCCCTCGGCCCAATGGACCGAAGCCGCCGGAGGAAAACCCATCCTCAAAAAACCCCCGTCGGTCGTATTCGAGCTGCCGAACCGGCTCCGTCCCTCGGCGTGTAGCTGAGTCGCTCCTCTGGCGGGTGGCGTGGGTGGGAGGTGCCGAGCATCCAGCGCAGGCGCCTCCCACCCACGACGGGACCCGCCGGCCGGAGCGCCCCGTCCCTCATACTCCCCACGCCCCCATGGACCACATCCGCAACTTCAGCATCATCGCCCACATCGACCACGGCAAGTCGACGCTGGCCGACCGCATCCTCGAGCTGACCGGCGCCGTCGACCCGAAGAAAATGCAGGCGCAGCTGCTCGACTCGATGGACCTCGAGCGCGAGCGCGGGATCACGATCAAGGCCCAGGCGGTGCGGGTCGAGTACACCGCGCAGAACGGCGAGACCTACCACCTGCACCTGATCGACACCCCCGGCCACGTCGACTTCTCCTACGAGGTCTCGCGCAGCCTCGCCGCCTGCGAGGGGGCGCTGCTGGTCGTCGACGCCGCCCAGGGGGTGGAGGCGCAGACGGTCGCCAACACCTACCTGGCGATCGAGAACGGGCTTGAGCTGATCCCGGTGATCAACAAGGTCGACCTGCCGGGCGCCGAGCCCGAGCGGGTCGCGCAGGAGATCGCCGACCTGCTCGGCGGCGATCCCGAGGAAGCGCTGCCGATCTCCGCCAAGACGGGAGAGGGGGTCCTCGAGGTGCTGGAGGCGATCGTCGAGCGGATCCCCCCGCCCCAGGGCAAGCCCGACGCCCCGCCGCGTGCCCTCATCTTCGACTCCGAGTTCGACCAGTACCGCGGCGTGATCGCCTACGTGCGGATGGTCGATGGCTCCTTCAAGAAGAACGGGCAGATCCTGGCGATGCAGAACGGCACCGAAGCCGACATCGACGACATCGGCTTCTTCCGCCCGGCGATGACCGGAGTCGAGGGCATGGACGCCGGCGACGTCGGCTACCTGATCACCGGGATCAAGGACGTGACCAAGCTGCGCGTCGGCGACACCCTGACCTCGCAGGCGAACCCCGCCTCCGAGCCGCTGGAGGGATACCGCGAGGTGCGGCCGATGGTCTTCTGCGGCCTCTTCCCGATCGACACCGACCGCTACGAAGACCTCCGCGACGCGCTCGAGAAGCTCTCGCTGAACGACGCCGCCCTTTCCTGGGAGCCGGAGACCTCCGAGGCGCTCGGGTTCGGCTTCCGCTGCGGCTTCCTCGGCCTCCTCCACATGGAGATCGTGCGCGAGCGGCTGGAGCGCGAGTACGACCTCGACCTGCTGGCGACGACCCCGAACGTGCGGTACCTCGTCAACCTCACCAACGGCGAGACGAAAGAGGTTCATAGCCCGACCGATCTGCCCGACCCAGGCACTATCGAGACGATCGAAGAGCCCTACATCCGCGCCACGCTCATCTGCCCGAAAGAGCAGGTCGGCGCCGTGATGGAGCTCTGCCAGCAGCGCCGCGGCACCCACGTCGACATGCACTTCCTCAGCCCAGAGCGGGTGCAGATCCGCTACGACCTGCCGCTGGCGGAAATCGTCCTCGACTTCTTCGACCTGCTGAAGAGCTCGACCCGGGGCTACGCCTCGCTCGACTACGAGCCGATCGGCAACCAGGTTTCCGACCTGGTCAAAGTCGACATCCTCCTCGCCGGGGAGAAGGTCGACGCGCTCTCGATCATCGTCTTCCGCGACTTCGCCTACGACCAGGGCAAGCGCCTGGTCGGACGGCTGCGCAAGACGATCCCGCGCCAGCTCTTCGACGTCCCCGTCCAGGCTGCCGTCGGCTCCAACATCCTCGCCCGCGAGACCGTCAAGGCCCTGCGTAAGGACGTCACCGCGAAGCTCTACGGCGGCGACGTCACCCGCAAGAACAAGCTGCTGAAGAAGCAGAAAGCGGGCAAGAAGCGGATGAAGGCGGTGGGCCGGGTGGAAGTGCCGCAGGAGGCCTTTCTCGCGGTCTTGGAGATCGACGAGTAGCGCGCTGGCCAGCCGGCCAGCTACAGTGCCCGCCCATGGCACTCAAGACCGATGCGGTAGGCAAGGAATGGCCCGCGACCACCTACCAGGTGGGCCGGGAGAAGATCAAGGAGTACGCGAACGCGCTGGGGATCGAGAACCCGGTCCACCACGATGTCGCCGCGGCCACCAAGGCCGGCTTCCGCGACGTGGTGGCACCGCCGATGTTCGCGGTCGTCTACAGCAGCCCGGCGGTTGGCCCGGCGATGTTCGACCCCGAGGTGGGGATGAACTTCGCGGCGATGGTCCACGGCGGGCAGCAGTTCGAGTGGGCCGAGCCGGCCTGCTCGGGCGATGAGATCACCACCACCGCCAAGCTCCTCTCGATCGAGGAGAAGGGCGGCAAAGGCTTCTACGTGTTCGAGACCAACTCGGTCAACCAGGACGGCGCGCAGGTCGTGCGCGGCACCTGGACGCTGATCGTCAGGGGGGTTTGAGATGGCTGATCCGAAAGTCGGGGAGCAGGTTCCAGAGCTGCGGGTGACCCCGGACAAGTACCTGCCGCACCGCTATGCCGGCGCCTCGGGCGACTTCAACCCGATCCACATCGACGACGAGTTCGCGAAAATGGTCGGGCTGCCGCGCAACATCCTCCACGGCCTCTACTCGATGGGCCTGGTGGCGAAAGCCAACGCGGCGCTGGCCGACGGCGACCCGCGGGCGCTGAAGCGCCTCTCGGTGCAGATGCGCGGGATGGGCGTGCCCGAGCAGGAGATCGTCGTCACCGGCACGGTCAAATCGGCGGACGGCGATCGCGTCGTCGTCGACACCGTCGCCACCCAGGGCGAGACGACGCTGATCAAGAACGCCGAGGCGGAACTCGAGCTGTAGAGCGACGGGTGACCCTCCCAAAACGCTCGGCGGGAGCCTCGCTGGAGTGTTTTGGGAGGGCCACCCGTCGCTCCTCCTAGACTTCGAGCGTGCTTTCGGAGCGGCAAGAGCTGATTCTGCGGTTGGTGGTCGAGGCCTATCTGGACTCGGCGCGGCCCGTGCCCTCGAAGGAGGTGGCTGAGCGACCTGAGGTGGAGTGGGGGCCGTCGACCGTGCGGGCCGAGCTGGCGGCCTTGGAGGCGGCTGGGTACCTGACCCACCCGCACACCTCCGCCGGGCGCGTCCCGACCGACGGCGGCTACCGCCGCTACGTCGACCTGATGCTCGAATCCGGCTTGGCTCCCCCCAAGCCGGGTGCCGAGCTGGAGCTTTCGCGCCTGCGCCGCGAGGTTGACGTGGCGATGCGGGAGACTACCGCCGCCCTCGCCCGGGTTACCGATCTGGTCGCGATGGCGACGGCGCCGCAGCCGAGCCTGGCGGCGACGATCCACCGGGTCGAGGTGCTGCGCCTGCAGCCGAACAAGGTGGTGGTGATCGCGATCGCCTCCACCGGCGACGTCACCCGCCGCGTCTTCGAATTCGACCGCCCGGTCGACCGCGGCCTGGTCGAGTGGGCCTCCAGCTACCTCAACGAGTCGCTGTCGGGGCTCGGCGTCGGCGCGCGGATGATCGCCACCCGCCTCGCCAGCCCGGAGCTGAGCGGCGTCGAGGCCGACTTCATCGCCACCCTCGGCGCCATCTTCACCGAGTTCGTCGCCGAGGAAAGCGGGGAGCTCTACCTGGATGGAGCCTCACGCCTGCTCTCCGAGCAGCACCTACCCGACCTGCCTCGGGCCGATGAGCTGATGACGGCGCTGGAGCGGCGCGCCGACGTGCTGCGGATGCTGCGCTCCTCGCTCGACGAGCGCTCGGTCTTCTTCTGGATCGGCGGCGAGAACCCGCACCCGGAGCTGCGCTCGGTCAGCGTGATCGGAGCCAACTACGGCCTCGGCCACCGCAACCTCGGTGCCGTCGGCGTCGTCGGGCCGCTGCGGATGGACTATGCGACGGCGATCGCCTCGGTCCGCCACGCCGCCCGGGAGCTCTCCCGCTACTTCGAGACCGTCTACGACAGCTGAGCCATGGCGCGCGACTACTACGAGGTACTCGGGGTCTCCCGGGAGGCGAGCGAGACCGAGGTCAAGAAGGCCTTCCGGCGCCTGGCGCGGGAACTGCACCCCGACGTCAACCAGGCGCCCG
This sequence comes from Solirubrobacterales bacterium, assembly GCA_035474955.1. Classification (GTDB taxonomy): domain Bacteria; phylum Actinomycetota; class Thermoleophilia; order Solirubrobacterales; family 70-9; genus VAYN01. The sequence goes on along the minus strand of DATIMV010000055.1, from coordinate 17,718 downwards.
ACGCCGAGGAGAAGTTCAAAGAGGCGGCCGAGGCCTACGAGGTGCTCTCCGACGCCGAGCGCCGCCGCACCTACGACCAATACGGCCAGGAGGGGCTGCGCTCCGGCGGCTTCGACCCCGGCGCCGGCTTCGGCTCGATCGACGACATCTTCCAGGCCTTCTTCGGCGGTCGCGGGTTCGGTTTCGGCGGCCGCGGCCCGGCCTCCGGGGGCGACGTCGCGATCGCGGTGGAGGTCGAGCTGGCGGAGGTGGCGACCGGCGCTCGCCGCGAGGTCACCTACGACGTCGTCGCCGCCTGCGAGCACTGCCACGGCAACGGCGCCGAGCCGGGGACGCCGATCACGACCTGCGAGCGCTGCGGCGGCGCCGGCGAGCTGCGCCAGGTGACGCGGACGCCGTTCGGCCAGATGGTCCGCAGCGCCGCCTGCGACGTCTGCGGCGGGGCTGGGAAAAATCCGCAGACGCCCTGCGAGACCTGCGGCGGCAGCGGCCGCACCCGCCAGAGCCGGACCAGCGCGATCGAGGTCCCGGCGGGGATCGAAGACGGTCAGCGGATGCGGATCACCGGCGCCGGGCACGCCGGCGAATCGGGCGCGCCGGCGGGTGACCTCTACGTCGAGGTCCGGGTTGCCGAGGACGAGCGCTTCGAACGCGACGGCGGCGACCTGATCAGCACGGTCTCGATCCCGGCCACCGAGGCGATGCTGGGGACGACGGTGACCGTGCCGACGCTGGAGGGCGAGGAGGAGATCGAGGTCGAGCCGGGCACGCAGCCGGGAACCGAAAAGGTCCTCAAGGGCGCCGGGCTACCCCGTCTCAACAGCGGCCGCCGCGGCAGCCAGCGTGTGATCCTCGAGGTCTTCGTCCCGACCAGCCTCAACGCGGAGCAGCGCGAGATCGCCGAGCGCCTCGACGAGAGCCTCGAGGAGGCGAACTTCGAGCGCCCGCACGGCGACGGCTTCTTCTCGCGGGTCCGCAGGGCGTTCGGATAGCTCCTTGATCCGCCTCGCGGTTCGCTGTGCTCCCGAGCAGGCCGACCTGGTCCTGGCCGAGCTGACGGTGCTGGCCCCCAACGGCGTCGAGGAGGAGCGCGGGCCCGGCTACGTCGAGTACGCGATCTACGGCGGCGAGGGGGAGCTGCCGGAGCTGGGCGATCTCGACGCGGCGATTGGCGGCGGACGGGTCGAGGTCAGCGCCACGGAGATCCCCGACGACTGGGCCGACCGCTGGCGCGACTTCCACAAGCCCCTCCTGGTCGCCGACCGCCTCTGGCTGCGCCCCTCCTGGGAGCCGCCGCGCGAGGGCACCGTCGACGTCGTCGTCGACCCCGGCCAGGCCTTCGGCACCGGCGCCCACCCGACCACCCGCCTCTGCCTCGAGTTCCTCTGCGAGCTGGAGGCCGGGGGAGGGCTGGTCGATCTGGGAACCGGCTCCGGCGTCCTGGCGATCGCGGCGATGAAGCTCGGCTGGGAGCCGGTGCGCGGCTACGACCACGAGCCGGCGGCGATCGAAGCGGCACGGGCGAACGCGGCGGTCAACGGCGTCGAGCTCCAGCTCGAACGGATGAACCTCCGGGAGCGCCTGCCGGATCCCGCCCCTACCGTCGTCGCCAACATGACCTCGCCGGTGCTGAAGGCGGTCGCGGAGCAGATCGTCGAGGCGCCGCGGGTGCTGATCTGCTCGGGCCTGCTCTTGGCGGAGCAGGACGAGGCCGCGGCTGTGTTTGCGGAGGTGGGCCTTGCCGAGGAGGATCGCCGCCAGCACGGCGACTGGGCTGCTCTCTTGCTCCGTCGTGATTGAGGGATAGGGTTCTCGCCGATGGTCCTCGCCTCTCTCATCAGCGCCGACTACAAGATCGCGTTGTTCCTGCACATCCTCGCGGTCGTGCTCGCCTTCGGCCCGACCTTTGGCTACGCGCTTTTCTTCTCCGTCGCGCCGCAGTATCCGCGGGCGGTCCCGGCGATTCTCACCGGCGTCCAACGGTGTGATCGGTACCTGGTCAACCCCGGGATGATCGTCCTGCTTCTCGCGGGCATCTACCTGCTGATCGCCGGCGACGACGCCTGGAGCAGTAGCGACGCCTTCGTCACCGTCGGCTACCTCGCGATCATCGTCCTCTTCGGAATGCAGCACGCCCTGTTCCGGCCCCAGACCGCGAAAGCCAAGGAGCTGGCGGAGCGGGACCTGAAAGCCGGTGACGAGCTCAGCCCCGAATTCGAAGAAGTCAGCGAGAGGCTCAGCCAGGCCGGGAAAATCGCCGGGCTCATCGTCGTCGTGACGATCTTCTTCATGTCCTACAAGCCGTTCCTCTAGGGATCGGCACCGGGCCGCTGACCGAAGCCACCTCGCAGCTCAGTCCGATCCAGCCGGTGGGGATGTTCGATTCCGGCGTCGGCGGCCTCACCGTTTTGCACGAGTGCCTCGTCTCGCTGCCGCAGGAGGACTTTCTCTACCTCGGCGACACGGCGATGTTCCCATACGGCGACAAGGACCCGGACCGGTTGCGGGAACGGATTCGCCGGATCGCCGAACTGCTGCTCGATCGCGGCGCCAAGCTGCTGGTGATCGCCTGCAACACGGCGACCTCGGTCGGTGCGGACGTCGCCCGCGAGGTTGCCGGCGCGCGTGGAGTGGAGGTGGTGCCGGTGGTCGAGCCGCAAGCCGAGATCGCTTCGGCGATCACCGCCAACGAGCGGGTGGGGGTGCTGGCGACGCCGAACACGGTCGAGAGTGGCGCCTACAGGCGTGCCCTCGAGGCGCAGGGGAGGGGCCTCGACGTGATCGAGGTCGCCGCTCCGGACCTCGCCTCCTTCATTCAGGAAGGGGCCATCTTCGACGAGGACACGATGACGATGGCGCGCTCCTACTGCCGGCCCCTCAAGGAGGCCGGGGTCGACACGCTGATCCTCGGCTGCACGCACTACCCGCTGGTGGCGCCGATGCTGCAGCGGGTCCTCGGACGCGACGTCCGCCTCGTCAGCGGCGGCCACGCGGTTGCCGCGGCGGTGCAGCGCACGCTCGCCGGGGCCGGGTTGGCTCGCGAGTCCGACAGCGAGGGCACCTACGACTTCCTCTGCACCGGCGACGTCGAGGCTTTCCGGGCGATCGGCACCCGCTTCCTGCAGATGCCGCTAGGCGAGGTCGAGCGGGTCGAAGTCTGAGTTCCGGCTCAGAGTTGACACCGAAACTTCACGCCCTGCGCGCCACAAGTGCGCTTTGGCTCGGCAGGCTGTCCCCATGCCCACTCTGGCAGTCAGCAATACCGTATATACTCACCCCGTGGCCAAGGTGATGATCTCCATTCCCGATGACCTTCTAAAGCGCCTAGACGCGCGGGCAAAGGCGTGGGGTGAGACCCGCAGCGGCTTCCTGCAGCGCCTCGCCGAGCAGGAGTTGGAGCGAACCGAACGCCATGATCGCGAAGAGATCGAGCGGCTGCTGGACGAAATCCAGCCTCTCGACTTGGGTGGCGTCAGTGCCGCCCAGCTCATTCGCGAAGACCGGGAATCTCACTAGAGTGCTGCTTGTCGACGCCAGTGTCTGGGTCTGCCTGGTCGAGCAAGAGAGCTCCCACCGAGAGGCGGCTGCGAAATTGATTCGTGAGCAGACGCCGATCCTGAACGCTCTGGATCTAACTCTTTACGAGGTTGCCAACGCCATCGGCGTCAAGCGGGGCGATGCGCACGAGGCGAGTCGGGTCAATCGCCTGCTCCTCAGGTGCTGCCGCGATCGTGTCCTTTCGGTCGAAGCCGAGCTTGTCGATTCCGCCCTGCAAATCGCCCCCGAGCACGGCCTGACCGCCTATGACGCGGCTTACGTGGCGGCGGCCCGCCGCAACGGCCTTACCCTGGTCAGCACCGACATCCGCGACCTCGTCTCCAAGGGGCTCGCCGTCACCCCGGACGCTGCCGTTTACCCTTAGGGCGATGTCGGTTCTCGAACAGGTCCAGGACGATGTGAAGACGGCGATGAAAGCGCGCGATCGTGAGCGCGCGGGGGCGCTGCGGATGATCGTCGACGTGCTGCAAAAGGACGCGAAGCTGGGTGACGGCGACGAGGTCGCCGTGCTGCAGCGTGAGCGCAAGAAGCGGGTCGAAGCAGCCGAGGCCTACGAGGGCGCCGGCCGCGCCGACCAAGCCGCTTCCGAGCGCTTCGAGGCGGATCTGATCGAGGGCTACCTGCCGCAGCAGCTCTCAGACGAGGAGCTGACGGAGTTGGTCGAGGAAGCGGTCGCCGAGACCGGGGCCAGCGAGCAGAAGCAGATGGGGCAGGTGATGTCGGCGTTGATGCCGAAGGTCGGCGGTCGCGCCGACGGCAAGCGGGTGAGCGCCGCGGTGCGGCAGAAGCTGGCTGATGGGGTTGGGTAAGGAATTGGCCCGCCGGCAGCTGACCCTGGACAACACCGTCGCCGCTGAACTGGCCGGCTCTGAGGACACCGTCCTCCGCGCCCTGCGCGGGAAACTGGAGGCCGACCTGCATCTGCGCGGCAACGTGCTGACGCTCGAGGGCGATCCCGACGACGTCGCCGCGGCCGCGGAGGTGGTCGACGAGATGGTCGAGTTGATCGAGCAGGGCCACGACGTGGCACCGGGGACGATCGAAGCGGTAACCGGGGCGCTCGAGGCCGAAGAGAATCCCGCCGAGATCCTCGACGATGTCGTCTGGCGCCACCGCAACACGAAAGTGGCGCCGAAAACGCTGAACCAGAAGCGCTACGTCGACTCGATCCGTCGCCACACGATCACCTTCGGGATCGGCCCCGCCGGTACCGGCAAGACCTTTCTCGCGGTGGCGATGGCCGCCGCGGCGCTGACCGAACGCAAGGTGCAGCGGATCATCCTCACCCGGCCCGCGGTCGAGGCCGGCGAGCGGCTCGGCTTCCTGCCCGGCGACATCCAGGCCAAGGTCGACCCCTACCTGCGCCCGCTCTTCGACGCCCTCTTCGACATGCTCGACCCCGACCGGGTCAACGGCTACTTCGAGCGCAACGTGATCGAGGTGGCGCCGCTGGCGTTCATGCGCGGCCGCACCCTCAACGACTCCTTCGTGATCCTCGACGAGGCTCAGAACACGAGCCCCGAGCAGATGAAGATGTTCCTCACCCGCCTCGGCTTCAACTCGCGGATGGTGGTCACCGGCGACGTCACCCAGATCGACCTGCCGACCGACCAGCGCTCGGGCCTGATCGCGGTCAGCGACATCCTCAGCGACGTCCAGGACATCTCCTTCGTCCGCTTCGGCGGCGAGGACGTAGTCCGCCACAAGCTGGTGCAGCGGATCGTCGCCGCCTACGACGCGCACGGCGCTCGCGACCGCGAGGCGCGGGCCGAACACGGGCCGACGCCGCGTTCGTGAGCGTCGAGCTGACCGACGTCCCCCCAGACCTGCGCAGCGCCGTCGCCGCTGCTTTGGATGCCGCTGGGGTCGAGGAGGGTCACCTCGCGATCGAGATCGTCGACGCCGAGCGGATCCGCGAGCTGAACCGCGAGCACCGTGGCAAGGACACGCCGACCGACGTTCTCGCCTTCCCGATCGACGAACTGGGCCCGGTGGCGGGGCCGCGGGAGCTGGGCGACGTCGCGATCTGCCCCGAGCACTGCTCCGACGTGACCGAGGCCGCCGTCCACGGCGTCCTTCACCTCTGCGGCTTCGACCACGAGACCGATGCGGGGGAGATGCTGGAGCTGCAGGCGAGCGTGCTGGGGGCGCTGCGATGACGCGCGCCGGGTTCATCGGCCTGGCCGGGCGCCCCAACGTCGGCAAGTCGACGCTGGTCAACGCGATCGTCGGCTCCCACGTCGCGATCGTCTCCAGCCGGCCGCAGACGACGCGGCGGGCGATCCGCGGCGTCGCCACCGATCTCGAGGCCGAGAGGCAGCTGGTGCTGGTCGATCTGCCAGGGGTGCAGCGCCCCCGCGACGTCCTCACCGAGCGGATGCAGGGCCGCGTCGAGCGCGAACTGGCCGAATCCGACGTCGTCCTCTTCGTCGTCAACGGCGAGGAGGGAGTGGGGCCCGGCGACCGCTTCATCGTCCGGGCGCTGCTCGGCGCCGGGGCCAGGCTGCCGGTGATCTGTGCTGTCAACAAGGCCGACCGGCTCGGTCCCAACGAGCTGGTGCCGGTGCTGGCGGAGGTGGCCGAGCTCGAGGGGGTCGACGAGGTCTTCCCGATCAGCGCCAAGACCGGCGAAGGGGTGCCGCCCCTGCTGGAGCGGCTTGGAGAGCTCGTCCCCGAGGGTCCCTACATGTACCCGCCGGAGGACAGCAGCGACCAGTCGAGCGAGCTGCTGCTCGCCGAGCTGATCCGCGAGCAGGTGCTGAACCGGACCCGCCAGGAGATCCCGCACTCGGTCGAGGTCTCGGTCCTGGAGCTGGAGCCGCGCGAGGACGGACTGGTCACCGTGCGGGCCGAGATCTGGGCCGAGACCGAGTCGCAGAAGGGGATCCTGATCGGCAAGGCGGGGGCGAAGATCGGCGAGATCGGCGCCGCCGCGCGCCGTTCCCTGGAGCGCGAGCTGGGCGCCCAGGTCCACCTCGATCTCACCGTCCGGGTGCGCCGCAACTGGCGCCGCGACGAGGACCTGCTCGACCGCCTCGGGATCGAGTAGGACCCCGGCGTTTACGATTCCCCGAGATGTTTCCGGAAATCGAATTCGACCAGCAGGGGCTGGTGCCGTGCGTCGTCCAGGATTTTGCCTCGGGCGAGGTGCTGATGCTCGCTTACATGAGCGGGCAGTCCCTGGAGATGACGCTCGAGAGCGGCGACCTCCACTTCCACAGCCGCTCGCGCGACGAGCTTTGGAAAAAAGGGGAAACGTCGGGCGCTTTCATGCACCTGCGCCAGCTCCGCTACGACTGCGACGGCGACGCCCTCGTGGCCCTGGTCGACCCCGCCGGCCCGGCCTGCCACACCGGCGAGCGCAGTTGCTTCTACCGCGAGGTGCTGGGCTCGGCCTCGCCGCGCAAAGACGCCCCCCCGGCCCAGGGGGAGCCGTTCCCGGTCACCCACGAAGCGCTGTCGGCGCTGGAGCGGACGATCCGCCACCGCTCCCTGCAGCGGCCCGACGGCAGCTACACGGTGAAGCTGCTGGACGACCGGGCGCTGATCGGCGAGAAGGTCGAGGAGGAGGCCGAGGAGGTGGTCCGCGCCGCCCGCGAAGAGAGCGACGAGCGGGTCGCCGAAGAGGCCGCCGACGTGCTCTACCACCTGAGCGTGCTGCTGGCCTCGCGCGGGATCCCGCAGGCGAAGGTGATGGAAGTGCTGAATGCACGTAGCGGCTGACTCCGAACTGAATCTCGAACCGGGCCTCGAGGAGGCCCGCGAGCTGGCCCGCGAGGGCAACGTGGTGCCGGTGCGGGCGCGGCTGGTCGACGACTGCGAGACGCCGGTCTCGGCCTTCCTCAAGCTGCGCGCCGGGGAGCCGGAGGGGGCGCCCTGCTTCCTGCTGGAGTCGGCCGAGCAAGGACAGGTCGGGCGCTACTCGTTCGTCGGCCTCCGCCCGCGAGCGTTGCTGCGCTGGAGCGACGGCGTGCTCTCGGAGTGGAGCGGGGACGAAGCCGCCACCGGCGAGCCGAGCCGCACCGAACCCGCTCCCGACCCCTATGGCGCCGTCGCCGCCCGCCTGCAGGAGTACCGCGCCGCGCCGGTCGAGGAACTGCCGCCCTTCGTCGGCGGTGCCGTCGGCTTCTTCGGCTACGACCTGGTGCGGACGGTGGAGCCGCTTGGGGAGCCGAACCCCGACCAGCTCGGGTTGCCCGACATGGCGCTGATGGTGACCGACGCGATGGTGATCTTCGACCACCTGCGCCACGAGCTGACGATCCTCGCCTGCGCCTTCGTCGAGGAGGACGGCGGGGTCGAGGCGGCTTATGAGAAAGCCGTGGCGACGATCGCCGAGATGCGCGAGCGGCTGCGCGGGGCGGTGCCGGCGCCGGAGCGTCCCTCGGTCACCGATCCGCCGCAGTTCGAGTCGAACGTCAGCCGCGAGGAGTTCGAAGCTGCCGTGTCGCGGATCGTCGAGTACGTCCACGCCGGCGACGCCTTCCAGGTCGTGCCCTCGCAGCGGTTCTCGGCACCGGCGCCGGTCGAGGCCTTCTCCGTCTATCGCGGGCTGCGCGCCGTCAACCCGTCCCCTTACATGTACTTTCTCGAGTTCGGCGACTTCCAGATCGCCGGCGCCTCGCCGGAGCCGCTGGTCAAAGTGACCGGCGACCGGGTCGAGACGCGCCCGATCGCCGGCACCTCGCCCCGCGGCGGCAGCGAGGACGAGGACCGCCGCCTCGCCGAGCGTTTGATCAACGACCCGAAGGAGCGGGCCGAGCACGTGATGCTGGTCGACCTCGGCCGCAACGACCTCGGCCGGGTTTGCGAGTACGGCAGCGTGAAGGTAGACGAGCTGATGGTCGTCGAGACCTACTCGCACGTCCTCCATATCGTCAGCCAGGTCTCCGGCAAGCTGAAAGACGGCATCAGCGCCCTCGACGTGCTGCGCTCGGCGCTGCCCGCCGGCACGCTTTCGGGCGCTCCGAAGGTGCGGGCGATGCAGATCATCGACGAGCTCGAGAAGGTCAAGCGCGGCGGCTATGGCGGCGCCGTCGGCTACCTCTCCTGGGACGGCGACCTCGACACCGCGATCCACATCCGCACCGTCGTCGCCAAGGACGGCCGGCTGCACGTCCAGGCCGGCGGCGGCACCGTAGCCGACGCCGAGCCCGCCTACGAGTACAACGAGTCGGTGAACAAGGCGAGGGCGGTCTTCCGCGCCGTCGAGGTCGCCTGTAAGCAGCCCGACTGGGCGTAGATTGGACTAGGCGATGCGCGTGCTCGTGATCGACAACTACGACTCCTTCACCTACAACCTCGTTCAGTACCTGGGCGAGCTCGGCGCCGAGGTCGAAGTCGTCCGCAACGACAAGGCGACGGTGGCGGAGCTGCTGGAGCGACAGCCCGACCGGCTGGTCGTCTCTCCCGGGCCCTGCACGCCGGCCGAGGCGGGCATCTCCGGCGAGGCGATCAAGGCCTTCGGCGAGGCCGGGACGCCGGTCCTGGGCGTCTGCCTCGGGCACCAGGCGATGGTCGAGGCCTTCGGCGGCCGCGTCGTCCAGGGCGAGCCGATCCACGGCAAGGATGCCGAGGTCGAGCACGACGGCAAGTCGATCTACGCCGGGCTGCCGAGCCCGATGGTCGCCGGCCGCTACCACTCGCTCGTCGCCGACCCCGACCTGCCCGAGGCCTTGGAACTCACCTCGAAGCTCGGCGACGTGGTGATGGGGGCGCGCCACCGCGAGCTGCCGGTCGAGGGCGTCCAGTTCCACCCCGAGTCGGTCCTCACCCCGCAGGGCAAGCACCTGCTGGCCAACTTCATCGGGAAGGGAGACGGCGATGCCGAATGACGTAGTCAGCCGCGCGATCGACGCGGTCTGCGCCGGCGACCACCTCACCGCCGACCACGCCTCGGCGGTGCTGAGCGAGATCATGGAGGGGCGCGCCGACCCGGTCCAGACCGGCGCCTTCCTGATCGCCCTGAGGGCGAAGGGGGAGACCGTCCCCGAGCTGGTCGGCCTGGCGCGGACGATGCGCGGGCTGGCGGCCCCGGTGGCGACCAAGCGCCACGACCTGGTCGACACCTGCGGCACCGGTGGCGGCCCCTCCACCTTCAACGTCTCGACCACGGCGGCGCTGGTCGCCGCCGGCGCCGGCGCGGCGGTCGCCAAGCACGGCAATCGCTCGAACACGAGCAAGTCCGGCTCCGCCGACCTGCTCGAGGCGCTGGGCGTCAACGTCGAGATCGAGCCCGACCAGGTCGGCCGCTGCATCGACGAGGTCGGCTTCGGCTTCATGTTCGCGCCCAGGCACCACGCGGCGATGGCGCACGTGGTGCCGGCGCGGAAAGCGCTCGGGGTGCGGACGATCTTCAACTTCCTCGGCCCGCTCACCAATCCGGCCGGCGCCGACCGGCAGCTGCTCGGCGTCGCCGACCGCCGCTACCAGGAGACGATCGCCGAGGCGCTGATCGGGCTCGGCAGCGAGCGGGCCCTCGTCGTCTCCGCCGAGGACGGCCTCGACGAGCTCTCGCTTTCAGCCCGCACCCGCGTGATCGAGGTCGCCGACGGCCGCACCTCGGAGTGGTTCGCCGAGCCCGGCCAGTTCGGGCTGGCGCCGGCTGACCTGAAGAGCGTCGCCGGGGGGGCGCCCGAGGAGAACGCCGAGGTCACCCGCCGCGTGCTTGCCGGCGAGCCCGGCCCGCATCGTGACCTGGTCCTGCTCAACGCCGCCGCCGCTCTCTACGTCGGCGGGCTCGCCCCGGACCTCGAGCAGGGCGTGTCGAGGGCTGCCGAGGCGGTCGATTCCGGCGCGGCAGCGAACGTGCTGGAGCGGCTGATCGCGGCAACGGCCGCTCCGGCCGTCTAGGCTCTGGAGCCTCAAGTGGGAATGATGGACCAGCTGATCGCAGGGGCCCGTGAGGGGGTCGAGGCGCGCCGCCGCGACCTCTCTCAGGCGGACCTCGAAGCCCGCCTCTCCGAGCGGAGGGAGGATCGCCCCTTCAACGAGGCGCTGGTTCGGCCCGGCCTCTCCCTGATCGCCGAGTTCAAGCGCCGCTCCCCCAGCGCCGGAGCGCTTGCGCCCGACTCCGTCGACATCGCAAGCCAGGTCAGCGCCTACGAGCGCGGTGGCGCCGCGGCGCTCTCGGTGCTCACCGACGAACCCCACTTCGGCGGCTCGCTGGCCGATCTGCGCGCTGCCCGCGCCGCCTGCGAGCTGCCGATCATCCGCAAGGACTTCGTCGTCGACCCCTACCAGCTCTATGAGGCGGCGGTGAACGGCGCCGACGCGGTGCTGCTGATCGTCGCCGCGCTCAGCGACAGGGACCTGCAGGCTCTCCACCAGGAGGCGCGCTCGATCGACCTCGACTGCCTGGTCGAGGTCCACGACGCCGAGGAGCTGGACCGGGCGCTGGAGGCCGGGGCCGAGGTGATCGGCATCAACAACCGCAACCTCGACGACATGAGCGTCGACCTCGGCACCACCCTCGAGCTGATGCCGGACGTGCCCGCCGGCAAGACCGTGGTCGCCGAGAGCGGGATCTCCGGCCGCGAGGAGCTGGAGGAGCTGGACAGGAGGGGCGTCGACGCGGTTTTGATCGGCGGCGCCCTGATGTCCGCCCCGGATCCGGAGGCGAAGGTGCGGGAGCTGACCGGCTTCGACGAAGGCACCCGCGAACACCTGGTTTAGCCGTCTGGCGCCCGGGGCGCTCGCGAATTTAGAAAAATTTTCAAGAGCGCTTAAGGACGGGTGATGTCCTTGAGGCAACCTGCCGCTATGCCCAAGCCCAAGAAGAACTTCCGCAGCCCGTTTCTCTCCGCCCTTTTCGGGGGCCTGATCGTTGCCGTCTTCGGCTGGATCGCCATCGCCGCCGGCTGGATCCAGTCCGAGGGGGGCTCGACGACCACGACGGTTGCGACCCCGGCCACGGCGATCGAGGCGAAGGCGGGGGACGGCGACACCAACCTCGTCAACCAGATCTACAAGGCCGACGGCGAAGGGGTCGCCTTCATCGAAGCCGAGATCGAATCGCAGGCGGCGCCGGAAGGCTTCAACCCCTTCGGCGAACCGCAGCCGGAAGGCGGCAGCGCGTCGGGTTCGGGCTTCGTGATCGATAAGGAAGGGCATGTGCTGACCAACAACCACGTGGTCGAAGGCGCGACCGAGGTAAGCGTGAAACTCGGCGCCTCCGAAGAGACCTTCGACGCCGAGGTGGTGGGCACCGACCCGGCGACCGACGTTGCCCTGCTCAAGGTCGACGCGCCGACCGAGGAGCTCCACCCGCTGACGCTGGGGCGCTCCTCCGAGGTCGAAGTCGGCGACCCGGTGGTCGCGATCGGCAACCCGTTCGGGCTTGACCGCACGGTCACCAGCGGGATCATCTCCGCCCTCCAGCGCCAGATCCAGGCTCCCAACGGCTTCTCGATTTCGCACGTGCTGCAGACCGACGCCGCGATCAACCCCGGCAACTCCGGCGGCCCGCTGATCAACGAAGCGGGAGAGGTGATCGGGATCAACGCCCAGATCGCCACCGGCGGCGGTGGCAACGGCAACATCGGCATCGGCTTCACGATCCCGATCGACACCGTCCGCGACAACCTCGAGCAGCTGAAAGAGACCGGCGAAGTCCAGCACGCCTTCATCGGGATCAGCGGCGGCACGGTGACCCCCGAGCTGGCGGATGCGCTCGACCTGCCGGTCGAGGAAGGCGTGATCGTGCAGACGGTCGTCGGCGGTGGACCGGCCGACGAGGCTGGGATTCAGCCCGGGAAAACCTCGGCCGAGGTCGAAGGGCAGCAGGTCGGGCTGGGTGGCGACATCATCACCGAGGTCGACGGCAAGAAGGTCGCCACCATGGACGAGATGATCGAAATCATCCAGGAATCCGAGCCGGGCGATGAGCTGACGCTGACGATCATGCGCGACGACGAGGAAAAGACCGCCAAGGTCACCCTGGGGACGCAGCCTGAGAGCTCTGAAAGCTCCGAATAGGGCTCGCGTGGGACGGCCCTGACCCTCTCCTCTCTCAACTTGCTCGGGTGGGGCGGGGCCAGCAGTCCTAGATTGCCTTGACCGAGAAGTACAAGCCGTTCGGAGAGGGTCAGGGCCGTCTTCCCGTACGCTGGCAATGTGCGGGTTAAGTTCTGTGGCATAACGAATCTTGATGACGCGGCTGAGGCTGTGAGGCTTGGGGCTTGGGCGGTTGGCCTGATCCATTTCCATGGCAGCCCCAGGAATGTTGAGCCTGCTGTTGCGGCGGAGATTGCTGCTGCTTTTCGGCGCAAGTGCGAGGTTGTCGGGGTGTTCGTCAATCCCACCCTGGACGAGGTGGCGCGGGCGGTTGAGAACGAGGATCTGACGATGGTGCAGCTGAACGGCAACGAGGGGGTGTCTTTCTGCGCCGAGGTGAAACGGCGCACCGGCCTCAAGGTGGCGAAGGCGGCTCACGTTGCCAGCGCCGCCGACGTCCACGCCGCCGAGGCGTTCCGCACCGACTTCCACCTCTTCGACCGCAAGGCGAAGGGGGCCTGGGGCGGCACCGGCGAGAGCTTCGACTGGGAGCTGCTCCGCGGCCACCGCTCCGAGGTGCCGGCGATCCTCGCCGGCGGGCTGCGGCCGGACAACGTCGCCGCCGCGATCGAGATCACCCGTCCCTACGCGGTCGACGTCGCCAGCGGGGTCGAGCGGGAGCCGGGGCGGAAGGACCACCATGCGATGACTGACTTCTTCGAGGCCGCGAACTCGGTCGGCGCCAAAGCCGCATGAGCGTGATCGAGGAGAGGTTCGGTCCCTACGGGGGCCGCTACGTGCCGGAGACGCTGATCCCGGCCCTGGACGAGCTCAGCGCCGCCTGGGCGGAGGCGCGCGAGGACGAGGAGTTCATTGACCGGCTAGACCAGCTGCGGCGCGACTTCATCGGCCGGCCGACGCCCCTCTACCTGGCCGAACGGCTCTCCGAGCGGGTCGGATCCCGCGTCTACCTGAAGCGCGAGGACCTCGCCCACACCGGCGCCCACAAGATCAACAACGCGGTCGGGCAGGCGCTGCTGGCGGCGCGGATGGGCAAGCCGCGGGTGATCGCCGAGACCGGCGCCGGCCAGCACGGGGTCGCCACCGCCACCGCCTGCGCGCTGCTGGGGCTCGAATGCGTCGTCTACATGGGGACCGAGGACATCCGCCGCCAGGCGCCCAACGTCGAGCGGATGAAACTGCTGGGGGCCGAGGTGGCGCCGGTCGAGGCCGGGGCGCGGACCCTGAAGGAGGCGGTGAGCGCGGCGATCCGCGACTGGGTCGCCAACGTGGCCACCACCCACTACGTGATCGGCTCCGCGGTCGGGCCGGCGCCCTACCCGGCCCTGGTTCGGGACCTGCAGCGGGTGATCGGCGAAGAGGCCCGCGAGCAGGCGCTGGCGGCGGAGGACTCGCTGCCCGCGCGGGTGATCGCCTGCGTCGGCGGCGGCTCCAACGCGATCGGGATCTTCACGCCGTTCGTCGACGACGCCGAGGTGGCGCTGGTCGGCGTCGAGGCGGCGGGGGAGGGGCTGGATACGCAGAGGCACGGTGCTTCCCTGCAGGGTGGGGTCAAGGGCGTCCTCCACGGCTCGCTCTCCTCGGTGATTGCCGACGAGGAGGGCCAGATCCTCGAGGCCCACTCGATCTCCGCCGGCCTCGACTACCCCGGCGTCGGCCCCGAGCACGCGCAGCTGCGCGACAGCGGCCGGGCAACCTACGAGGCGGTGACCGACGAGCAGGCGTTGGCGGCGTTCTCCGAGCTGGCCCGGCTGGAGGGGATCATCCCGGCGCTGGAGTCCTCCCACGCGATCGCCTGGCTGATGGAGAACCCGGGGGAGAGCGGCTTCGACGTGCTCTGCCTCTCAGGGCGGGGCGACAAGGACATGGCCGAGGCGACCGCCCGGATGAAACCGCCTGGCGAGGTCATGCCGTGAGCGTTGCGACGACGGGCGAGGAGCAGATCGCGGCGGCCTTCTCCTCAGCTAAAGCTGAAGGGCGCGCGGCGCTGATGCCTTACATGATGGCCGGGTATCCCGATCGGGAGACCGGGCTGGCGGTGGCGGCTGCTTATGTCGATGCGGGCGCGGATCTGATCGAGCTCGGGGTTCCGTTCTCCGATCCGCTGGCCGATGGGCCGACGATTCACGCTGCCGCGACGAAGGCGCTCGAAGAGGGGGCGACGCTGGCTACCGCCCTGGAGGTCTGCCGCTCGGTCGCCGACAAGGTCCCCGTCGTCTTCATGGCCTACGCGAACATGGTCCTCGCCCACGGGGGCGCAGGGGAGTTCGCGAAGATGGTGCGCGCCGCCGGGGCCGCCGGGGCGATCGTCCCGGACCTGCCGCACGACGAGGCGGGGGAGGTGCGCGAGGCGTTTGCCGCCGAGGGGCTGGCGTTGGTGCCGCTGCTGGCGCCGACGACGCCCGCAGAGCGTCGCAAGCGCATCTGCGAGGACGCCCGCGGCTTCGTCTACGTCGTCTCCACGGTTGGCACCACCGGCGAGCGGACCGAGGTCCCGGTCGCGCTGACCGAGCTGGTCGAGGCGACGAAAGCCGACGCCGCGACCCCGGTCGCCGTCGGCTTCGGGATCGGCACCCCCGAACAGGCCGGGCAGGTGGGCAAGATCGCCGACGGGGTGATCATCGGCAGTCGCCTCGTTCGCGCCGCCGGCGAGGGCGGATCGCCCCAGGGGGCCGCCGACGCCGTCGCCTCGTTCCTCTCAGAGACCCGCGTCGCCCTCAACGGATAGGATTCCGCGCGCTATGGGAATGGTCGTAACTCTCTTCCTCGCTCTGGCCCTGACGACTATCGGCTATGCCGTGTTCGGCCAGGGCGGCGGCGTCGCCGGCTTGATCCTCTTCGGGGTGCTGATAATCGGCGCTTCGATCCGGGTCATGCAGTCGATGATCTCCGGCTCGGACATCCGCTAGCGCTTCGTCGCGATCACCTGCAGGTATTCGGGCTCCACTACGAGCGCCCGCTCGTCGGCGACGTTCAACTTCTCCAGGACCGCCTTCAGGTCTTCGGTGAGCCCCTGTTCGCCCTCGGTCCCGACTTTGTCGTAGGCGGATTTGATCGGCCCGAAGTAGCGGCGGAAGAAGTCCAGGTAGTGGTCGGCGGAGCGGAACGCCTGGCGTGACTTCCGGCGCTCGGCCCGCAGGTCCGTGACGGAATCGCCGAGCAGCCCCCTCACGTGATCCTCCGCCCCCCAGAGCACCGGCGGGGTGAAGCCCGGCGGCGGCCCGCCGGTGTGCTTGACGATCGCCGCGAAGAA
This sequence comes from Solirubrobacterales bacterium, assembly GCA_035474955.1. GTDB lineage: Bacteria > Actinomycetota > Thermoleophilia > Solirubrobacterales > 70-9 > VAYN01. Next base: position 1,892 of record DATIMV010000055.1, on the reverse strand, counting down.
GTCCTGGAGGCCCCCGTCCGGGCACCAGCTCGCGAGGCCGATGCGCCCACCCGGCTTGGTCACCCGCAGCAGCTCGGCGGCGGCTTTCTCGTGGTCGGGCGCGAACATCGCCCCGAAGATCGACATCGTCACGTCGAACTCACTCTCGCCGAAGGGCAGATCCTGGGCCTCACCCTCGACGAACTCGACGTCGAGTTGCTCGGCTGCGGCCCGCTCGCGGCCGCGCTCCAGGAGCGCCGGGACGAAGTCGGCGCCGACCGTGTTCCCCCAGGCGCGGCGGGCCGCAGCCAGGGCGCCGTTGCCGCTGCCGCAGGCGACGTCGAGGACACGCTCGTCGGGGATGATCCGCAGGGCTTCGACCAGGTCTTCGGAGACCTTGACGACGAGGTGCGCGACCATCGCGAAGTCCCCCTCGGACCAGATGGCCTGCTGGGCTCGGGTGGCTGCGGCAAAGTCGGGCGCGTCGTTCATCTCGTCTCCTTGGTCGGGGTCGCTCCGAAGCTATCGTCACGGCACCTCTCGCGCCAGCTTTTAAGTCCTAAGCTGAGGCGATGCGAATCGGAGTCCTCACCGGCGGCGGCGACTGCCCCGGCCTCAACGCGGTGATCCGCGCCGTCGTGCGCAAAGGCGTCGGCGTCTACGGCCACGAGTTCGTCGGCTACCGCGACGGCTGGCGCGGGCCGCTGGAGAGCGACAGCCGCCCGCTCGGGGTGCCGGAGGTGCGGGGGATCCTGCCGCGCGGCGGGACGATCCTCGGCTCCTCGCGGACCAACCCGTTCAAGGAAGAGGGCGGGCCGCAGCGGGTGGCGGAGAACCTGGAGGCGGCCGGGGTCGACGGGCTGATCGCGATCGGCGGAGAGGACACGCTGGGCGCGGCCTCGCGCCTGCACTCCGAGGCGGGGATCCCGATCGTCGGCGTGCCGAAGACGATCGACAACGACTTAAGTGCCACCGACTACACCTTCGGCTTCGACACCGCGATCAACATCGCGATGGAGGCGATAGACCGCCTCCACACCACCGCCGACAGCCACCACCGGGTGCTGGTCGTCGAGGTGATGGGCCGGCACGCGGGTTGGATCGCCTTCCACGCCGGGCTCGCCGGCGGCGCCAACGTGATCCTCATCCCCGAGCAGCCCTTCGACGTCGAGAAGGTCTGCGAGCTGGTCGGGCGGCGGTTCGAGAGCCGCTTCGCGCCGATCCTCGTCGTCGCCGAGGGGGCCGAACCGGTCGGTGGGATGCCCGAGCGCGACGAAGCGCCGACCGACGCCTTCGGCCACGTCCGGCTGGGCGGGATCGGCCACTGGCTCGAGGGCGAGATCGAGCGCCGGACCGGCAAAGAGACGCGGGCGACCGTGCTCGGCCACGTCCAGCGCGGCGGCACCCCGACCCCGTACGACCGAATCTTGGCGACCCGTTTCGGGGTCAACGCCGCCGATGCCGCGCACGCGGGCGAGTACGGGATGATGGTGTCGCTGCGTGGCCAGGAGATCGGTCGGGTGCCGCTCGCGGACGCGGTGCGCCAGCTGAAGCTGGTGCCGCAGAGCCGATACGACGACGCCGCCGAATTCTTCGGCTGAGTCTGCTCGCCGCGGGCCCGGCCCGGCGAAAAGCTGACCCACTACGATCGAAAACATGACTGTCGCCGCCCCTGAGCTCCTCGACTACGACGAGGTCATCGCACGCTACGAACCAGTGATGGGCATGGAAGTCCACGTCGAGCTCTCCACTGCCACCAAGATGTTCTGCGGGTGCACCAACGAGTTCGGCGGCGAGCCCAACACGCAGGTATGCCCGGTATGTCTGGGCCTGCCCGGATCCTTGCCGGTGCTCAACCAGTCCGCGGTCGAGTCGGCCATCCGGATCGGCCTGGCGCTCAACTGCGATATCGC
>DATIMV010000054.1:0-32829 GCA_035474955.1 Solirubrobacterales bacterium | reverse complement strand
ATTCGGGTAGCAGCGACACCGGCTCGACTCCGACGGAAACCCAGACGCAGACGACGCAGACGACCGCCCAGAAGCCACCGGAGCCGAAGCCCGGCGAATGCGTCGACGTCGCGCAGCCCGACCCGAAGCCCGACGGTGGCGAGGAGAAGCCCACCGAGACCCTCTCGGGCGACTACGAGGTCACCTTCGAGACGAACTGCGGCTCGTTCACGATCGCGATGGACGAGGAGGTCGGCGGTCTGAGCGCAGCGTCGTTCGTGCAGCTCGCCGAGAACGGCTTCTACAAGAACACCTACTTCCACCGGATCGCTCCCGGGTTCGTGATCCAGGGCGGCGACCCCACGGGCACCGGCACCGGCGGCCCCGGCTACCAGTTCGAGGACGAGATCAACCAGCACAAGATCGTCCGCGGTGCCTTGGCGATGGCCAACGCCGGGCCGAACACCAACGGCTCGCAGTTCTTCATCGTCACCACCGGCGCGGCGCCTTGGCTCGACGGCAAGCACACCGTCTTCGGCGAGGTGATCGACGGGATGGACGTGGTCGACGCGATCGAGTCGACTCCGACCGACGCCTCCGACAAGCCGCTCGAGGCGCAGACGATCGAACGGGTCGAGCTCGACGAGAGCTAGGGCGCCTTCCTCCGCGGCGCCTCAGCCGCTGAGCACGATCACGACGAAGAAGGCCAGCACCGCCTCGCTGATGATCCAGGAGTTCTGATCCATCCAGTCGCGGACCTTGGGCAGAAAGGTCTGCGCGCGCTCGCCCATTCCGGCGACGAGGAGCGCGGGAGTCGCCAGGAAGAGGAGGGTCAGCAGGATGAACGGGAGGGCCTCCAGGTAGGGGTCGTCATGGCTCGCCAGGTAGCCGCCGATGCTGAACGACGTGACCAGGTCGCTGGGGAAGAAGCCGAGCAGGAGGAAACCGAGGACGAACGCCATTTTCGGTGAGGCGCCCTGCAGCTTCCCCATCCACTTCGGCGGCTCGCTCTCGTTTCGCTTCTGGAAGTTGCGGAACATCGCGTAGAGCAGCAGCGCGATGACGACGTAATCCACCGTGCTCAGGCCCGAATCGCTCGATTCGCCTCCTTCTCCCGCTCCGTGGGTGAGCAGGTAGGAGGCGGCGACGACGAGGGGGATCGAGAGCGCCGCGCCCAGCACATAGGCCGCCGAGATCCGCTTCCACGAGGGGCTGGTGGCGAAGAAGAAGGCGCTGATGATCTGCGGGCCGGCGACCATCACGAAAGCCAGCGGCAAGATCTTGAGGAAGTCCATGGGCGGACCCTCTCACAAAGGGCTGCTCACAACGGTTGTCGATGCTCAGGATCGCGACGGCCGCAGCAGCTTCAGTGGCTCCTCCTCGATCCGGGCAGCGATTCGCTCGACGCTGCGGAGCGTCAGGTTGCGTTCTCCGCGCTCGACGCTGCCCATGTAGGTGCGGTGCACGCCGAGGATCTCGGCGAACGCCTCCTGGCTTAGACCGCGAGCCAGGCGATAGGCGCGCAGGTTCTCGCCGATGGTGCGCTGCAGGTCACCCTCCATGAGCCAGAACGCTGCCGTTCCGCTACTTGAAGGTCTACAGACCAATAAGTAGCATCCTGGTGTTCGTGGCCGGCGCCTCCTCCCACCTTCGCTAGTCCTGCCGGTGAAGGGGAAGATGGCGGAGGGGGTGGGATTCGAACCCACGAGACGCCGAAAGACGCCTAACGGCTTTCAAGGCCGCCGCATTCAACCGCTCTGCCACCCCTCCGTATCCGTTGCGCGGGGAATGCTAAAGATCGACCGATACCCGCGGGTTCGCTTGCACTGATTGGATTCGCGGATGCGTAGGTTGCTCGTCCTCGTTTCGGCGATGATCTTCTTCGACGTCGCTTTCTTTGCGGCGATCGCGCCGTTGCTGCCGGACTACGTAGAGGATCTCGACCTGACCAAGGCGGAAGCCGGGATCCTCTCGGCCTCCTACGCGGCGGGGACGCTGGCGGCGTCGTTGCCCGCCGGCTTCGTCGCCAGTCGTCTAGGGCCTCGCCGCACGGCCATCTACGGACTGCTCCTGCTCGGCGTCTCCAGCTTCGTCTTCGGTTTCGCGGAGCAGATCCTGCTCCTCGACGCGGCCAGGTTCATCCAAGGCATTGCGGGGGCGCTGATCTGGGCGGGGGCGCTCACCTGGCTGATCACGACGGCTCCGGAGGACAAGCGCGGCACCTACATCGGCGCCGCGCTCGGCACCGCGGTGGGCGGGGCGCTGCTCGGTCCAGTCCTGGGGGCGGGGGCCGCCGAGATCGGCACCGAGGTGGTCTTCAGCTCCGTCCTCGTGGTCACCCTGCTTCTCTCGCTGGCCGCCTCGCGGATGCCGGATACGACGACTCCGGAGCGCCAAACGCGGGGTGAAGTGGTCAGGACTCTCGTCAGCCGGCCGATCGTCGCCGCTTCGATCTTCGTCGCCGTCCCCTCGGTGATGTTCGGGGCGATCGAGGTCCTGGTGCCGCTGCGGATGGACGACCTCGGCGCCGGGCACGCGCTGATCGCCGCCGGGTTCGTCGCCGGCGCCGCTCTCGAGGCGACGCTGGCGCCGCTGTCGGGGCGGATGTCCGACCGGGTCGGGCGCCGGCTCCCCTACATGATCGGTCTCTCGATCTGCTCGGTGGCGATGGTCGCGATCGCCTTCGTCCCCAATCTCGAGGAGCTCTTGGCGAGCCTGATCCTGACCTCGTTGGGGGCGGGCCTCTGCTTCGCTCCCGCCCTGACGCTGATCTCCGACATCGCCGAGGCGAGCAGCCTGCACCAGGGCTTTGCCGCCGGGCTCTCCAACATGGCCTGGGCGCTGGGCCAGGTGATCGGTGGCATCGGCGGCGGCGTCGTCGCCGAGGTGACCGGCAACGTGGCGCCGAGCCTCGCGATCTCCCTGCTGCTGGCGATCACCGTCCTCTACGCCTACCGGGTGATGCAGTCGATCTCCGAGCCACCGCCTACCTCGGGCAACCTCGTCTAGGCTCGGTCGATGGCACGAAAGGGTCGCGTAGGCGGCGAGTGGGCCAACTGGGCGGGCGACCAGACCTGCCGGCCGGCTCGGATCGTCCGTCCTCGCAACCGCGAGGAGCTGGCCGAGACCGTCGCCGCCGCTGCGGCCGCCGGGCAGAAGGTGCGAGTTGCCGGCTCCGGCCACTCCTTCACCGAGACGGCGCTGACCGAGGGGACGATGGTCCAGGTCGAGGCGCTCGGCGGGGTGATCGACGCGGACCGCCAGTCGGGGCTGGTGCGGGTGGGGGGCGGCACCGTGCTGGCGGACCTGAACGAGGAGCTGGCGCGCCTGGGGCTGGCGATGGAGAACCTGGGGGACATCGACAGCCAGACGATCAGCGGCGCGATCTCCACCGGCACCCACGGGACCGGCGCCCGCTTGCGCAACATCTCCGCCCAGGTCGAGGGCCTGGAGCTGGTGCTTGCCGACGGCACCGTCCGGCACCTCAACGCCGCCACCGACCCGGGGCTGCTGCGAGCGGCGCGGGTGGGGGTGGGGGCGCTGGGGGCGATCTCGGCGGTGACCTTGCGCTGCGTCCCCGCCTTCAACCTGCTGCGGGTCGACGCGCCGCACCCGCGCGAGGAGGTGCTCGATTCGTTCCAGGAGCGCGCGCAGGAACACGAGCACTTCGAGCTCTTCACCTTCCCTTATGCGGACTCGGCACTGGTTCTGGAGCGCAACCGGGTGGAGGGACCGGCGCAGCCGCGCAGCCGCCATGCCGCCTTTCTCAACGACGTCGTCCTGGAGAACTGGGCACTGGAGCTGCTGGCGGCGACGGGGAAGGCAATGCCGAGGGCGATCCCTTCGCTTGCGCGCCTCGCCGGCCGCCTCGCCTCCGGCAGCCGCACCAGCGACCGCAGCGACCGGGTCTTCGTCAACGAGCGCCGGGTTCGCTTCACCGAGATGGAGTACGGCGTGCCTCGCGAGCACGGGCCGGAGGCGGTGCGGCGGGTGATCGAGTGGGTGCGGCGGAACAAGTACCCGGTCTTCTTCCCGATCGAGATGCGCGTGGCGGCGGCCGACGACGCCTTCCTCAGCCCCTCGCACGAACGCGACACCGCCTACATCGCCGTCCACCAGTACCGGGGGATGGAGTGGCGCCCTTATTTCGAGGCGGTGGAGGAGATCATGGACGACTACGGCGGCCGTCCCCACTGGGGCAAGCGCCACTTCCAGACCGCCGCGACGCTGGCCCCGCGTTACCCGGCTTGGGAGGAGTTCCAGAGCGCTCGCGACACGCTCGACCCCGGCCGCGTCTTCAGCAACGAGTACACGGAGCGCGTACTGGGCCCATAGTCGACAGGCCTAGAGAAACGTCTTGCCCTCGCCGCGGTACGTCGGGACCTCGTCGACGATCGCGTCGCCTTCAACCAGGTAGAGGGTGTCGAAGCGCTCGCAGAGCTCGCCGGCCTTGGCGTGGCGGAAGTAGGCGCGGTCGCCGACCTCGAGGCCGGCCGCGGCCGCTCCCAGCAGCGGCGTCTGCACCTCGCCCGCGCCCTCGTCGGCGTCCAGCTCCAGTCCCTCCGGCAGCCAGGGCGACGGCAGTCGCGTCGCGTCGCCGGCGCCGGAGGCGAGGTAGCCGCCGCCGAGCGCGGTCGCCGTCCCGCTCGACGGCTTGCGCACGATCGGCAGCGCGAACCCGGCGGCAGGGGTGAGGCGGAAGCGGCTGTAGTGGTCGAAGAGGACGGGGGCGTAGAACCCCGAGCCGGCGGTCACCTCGGTCACCGCCTCCTCGGCGGCGGTGAGGTCGAGGCTGCCGGTGCCGCCGCCGTTGACGATCTCCAGCTCGACGAATTCGCCGAGGGAGGAGACGATCGCCTTGCGCCGCTGCGCCAGCTCTTCGGCCGAGCGCTTCTGCATGAAGCGGATCGCGGCGCCGCGGCGCCACTGCCCCGGCGGCTGGTCGCCGACGCCGGCGATCTGCCCCTCGTAGGCCATCAGCGCGTCGAGTTCGATCTGCGGTCGCTTTTCGATCTCCCGGGCCAGCGCCACCGCCTGCTCGACAGTGTGGATCGGCGAGCGCTTCGGCCCGACCTTGACCCGGCCGCCGAGCCACCACCAGCTGGCGTCGACGTCGATGCAGACGCGCAGCGGCGGCGCCCCGGTCCCCAGCACCGACTCGATCATCTCCAGGTGCTCGACGGAGTCGACCATCACGATCGGCGCCCCTTCGGGGCTGGCCGCCGATCGCAGCGCCAGTTCTTCCAGCGCCCCGCCGTCGGCGGTCGGGTAGGCGAGCAGCAGGTTCTCGAACCCCTGCTCGGCAAGCCAAAGCGTCTCCGGCAGGGTGAAGGTCATCAGCCCCTGAAAGCGCTCATCCCGGCCAAGGATCGCCTCCAGCAGCGCCCGGCAGCGGATCGACTTCGAAGCGATCCGGATCGGCTTCCCCCCAGCCCGCCCCAGCATCTCCTCCGCATTAGCCCACATCGCTTCCAGGTCGACAAAGGCAAACGGCGCCTCGACCTCGGCGAAGACCCGCTCGTAGCGCTCGTGCGACTGAGGAGGAGGGGACACGGCGTGAGCCTATCCGTGGGACCGAACGGCGTTTACGCTTCGTCGATGGCTGAGGCGATCTTTGGTCTGCTGGGAGTGCTGGTCGGAAGCGCGATCACCTGGGGCATGGAGCTATGGCGCGCCCGGCGAGGTGATAGCGACGAAGCGCGCGTAGCGGCTCGCCTCGTCATCGATGAGCTGCAATCGATCGACAACGTGCGGACGGCGGGTGAGTCGGAATTTCAAAAGCAACGGGAGCTCGCCCTCCAGCAGGACGCGTGGCACAAGCACGGCACCGTGCTTGCTCGCGAGCTCTCCTATGACGGATGGCGAGCGGTGCGAGCAACCTACGATTCGCTGTCCTCCCCCCAACGCAGCTCTGCTGGAGAGCGCCACGTCGACGAGGAGTACGCGAGGGCGATGGAGTTCCTCAAGCCGATCGCCGCCAGGCACCGATATTGGTGGCAACGACTCTTGGCGGGAATTCGTCAGGCCGCCCCATATCCCTGAGGAAGCGGAGAGGGAGGGATTCGAACCCTCGAGAGAGCTTGCGCCCCCTACTCGCTTAGCAGGCGAGTGCCTTCAGCCACTCGGCCACCTCTCCACGTGCGCGCGTGGCGCTCTGAAGATTGTAGGTACTGAAGGCCGAGCGGGACGGCTCCCGTCTACCCTCCGCAGGATGAACGCGAAGGCCGAGCCCAGCCCCGGTGCCCATGTCGGGCGCCGCACCAAGATCATCGCCACCGTCGGACCGGCGAGCTGGCAGCCGGAGGTGCTGGAGGGGCTGGTCGAGGCCGGCGCCGACGTCTTCCGGCTCAACTTCTCCCACGCCGGCCCGGAGCGGCAGGCGGAGACGATCGGGGCGATTCGGGCAGCGGCCCAGCGAGTTGGGCGCGAGGTGGCGATCCTCGGCGACCTGCCGGGGCCGAAGCTGCGGATCGGCTCGCTGCGCGACGACTTCGCCGAGCTGAAGACGGGGATGCACGTGACCCTGACCCCGGAGGAGGTCGAAGGCGACAGCGACACGATCCCGGTTTCCTGGGCGGGGGTTAGCGACCTCGAGCAGGACCAGCTCGTCTACCTGGCCGACGGCGCGATCCGGCTTCGAGTCGGCGACAAGGAGCGCGAGGGGGTCGGCGCCGAGGTCGAGGTCGGCGGCGCCCTCTCCTCCCACAAGGGGATGAACATCCCCGGCGGCGTCGACCTGCCGGCGACCACCGGCGTCGACCTCGACTGGGTCGAGTTCGCGGTGAAGCACGGCGTCGACCTCCTCGCCGTCTCATTCGTCTCCACCGCCGCAGACTTGGAGCCGGTCGCGGCGCGCCTGAAAGAGCTCGACTCCCGCATCCCCGTGGTCGCCAAGATCGAGAAGCAGGAGGCGGCCGAGCACGCCGAGGAGATCGTCCGCGTCGCCAACGGCGGGATCATGGTCGCCCGCGGCGACCTCGGGATCGAAATTCCGCTGGAGCGGATGCCGATCGAGCAGAAGCGGCTGATCCGCCTCGCCGGGCGGCGCTCGAAACCGGCGATCACGGCGACCCAGATGCTGGCCTCGATGGTGACCGAGCGGCGCCCGACCCGGGCCGAGGTGACCGACGTCGCCAACGCGATCTACGACGGCACCGACGCGGTGATGCTCTCCGAGGAGACCGCGATCGGCCAGCACCCGGTCGAGGCGGTGGAAGTGATGGACCGGATCGCCCGCGCCACCGAGCCCGACCTGCCCTACGCCGAGTGGCTCTTCACCCGCACCGACCAGGCGACCCAGGAGGTCGCCGACTCGGTCGCCCAGAGCGCCGTCGGCGCCGTCTACCGGCTCGGCCTCAAGGCGCTGGTGGTGCCGACCAACAGCGGCCGCACGGCGCGCCTCGTCGCCGCCCACAGGCCCAACGTGCCGGTGCTGGCGGTCTCCCCTTACATCGAGACGGTGCGCCGGCTCAGCCTGCTGTTCGGCGTCACCGCCGTGCAGAGCGACTTCGGGACCGAGCTGCGCGGCCTGCTCGGCCACTGCGCCGGGCTCGCCGCCAAGCATGGGATCGCCGCGCCCGGCGAGCTGGTCGCGATCACCGCCGGCCTCGACGGCCAGGAACTCGGCACGAACCTGTTCGAGGTCCATAGGGTTCCGGAGCTATGAGCGCGGCGGCGAGACTGGAGCGAGAGGGGAGCGGCCTCGCCGTGATCACCCTCGACAGCCCGCCGCTCAACCTCTTCGACCAGCGGATGATGGATGACCTGCGCTCGGCGATCGCCGAGGTCTCCGAGGATCCGCCGCGGGCGCTGCTGATCCGCGCCGAGGGGCGCGCCGTCTCCGGCGGGGTCGACGTCAACGTCTTCGCCGGGCTGACCCCCGGGCAGGGGAGCCAGCTGTGGGACGAGCTGCTGGGGATGATCGACCAGGTCGAACTGCTGCCGGCCCCGGTCGTCTTCGCCGCCCACGCGCTGACCCTGACCGCGGCCTTCGAGCTGGCGCTCGCCTGCGACCTGATCGTCGCCTCGCCGAAGGCGAAGTTCGGGCTGGTGGAGAAAGTGGTGGGGCTGACGCCGTCGATGGGTGGCACGCAGCGGCTGGCCGAGCGCGCCGGCAGCGGCCGGGCGCGGCACTTCGTGATGTCGGGCGGTGTCTTCGGCGCCGAGGAGATGGAGCGCTGGGGCGTCGTCAACCTGATCTACGAGGACCAGGACTTCGAGGCCGCCTCGCGCAAGCTCGCCGAGGAGCTGGCCGCTGGCCCGACCAAGGCGCACGCGATGACCAAGCACATCCTCCGCCGCTTCCGCGAAGGCGGGATCCCGGCCGCGGACGACGCGGTGCGGACCGTCGCCGCCGACCTCTTCGCCACCGAGGACCTGCAGAACGCCGTCCGCACCTTCCTCGAGAAGGGCGGCCCGGGGCACGCCGAGTTTCGCGGTCGCTGAACCGGCGTTAGGGTGGGCCGGTGACCGACTACGACCTGATCGCCAAGGGGATGACCCAGGCGGTGCCCTTCGCCGGGTACCTCAACCTGGAGATAACCGAGGTTTCCGCCGGCGAGGCGACGGTCCTGCTCCCCGAGCGGCCGGAGCTGCTGAACCACGTCGGCTCCCAGCACGCCGGCGCGCTCTTCACCGCCGCCGAGACCGCCTCGGGCGCGGCCTTCGTCGGCGCCTTCGCCGAGCGGATGGGGGACGTGACCCCGCTCGCCCGCAGCGCCGAGATCTCCTACGAGAAGATCGCCAAGGGAGAGATCACCGCTCGCGGCCGCCTTGCCATGCCCGCCGATCAGGCGCTGGCGACCCTCGACGCCGAGGGCAAGGTCGAATTCCCCTGCGAGATCGAGCTGACCGACAGCGACGGCACGCTCGTCGCCACCGCCAGCGTCCGCTGGCACGTCCGGCTCAAGGACCGAAGCGGCGCCTAGCGCGCTCAGGTCTCAAAGCCCGTAGAATCGCCCTTCCGGGGAGCCACCCCCGATTCCCGCGCCTGTAGCTCAGTTGGATAGAGCGTCGGTCTACGAAACCGAAGGTCACAGGTTCGAATCCTGTCAGGCGCGTTCCTCGCTGTTCCGGCCCAGGCCGCGCGTTTCCCGGCCCAGAGCCAGGTGTTCGGTCTCGGGTCGGATCGGCGTTCCGGAGGGCGCCGGGCGATTCCGCTGCGTTCCGGGCGGTCTCGGTCTCATCCTGGTCACTTTCCCCACGTCAATCAGGTCGTGCCTATGAGGCATCCAAGCTGACGGTCTTCCATTGCGAGGTTCCCCAGCGAAGGTCCTCGAACACTTCGTCTAGTTGCTTATCGCTCGTGGGAGCGAAGAGCTCGTCCAAGGCAAGCATTCGGCGGGCCGTCCAGACCACGTCCTGGCTGACACTTCGAACAAACCCGGACTCTTCGAGGGCTGAGCTCGTTGAGCCATGGGCGATGGCGCTGCGCACGCCGAATATCTCGGAGTATCGACGAGCCCGCTCGCTGCGTTGGGCCGGGTCCGGCTCCAAGAAGGCGAAGCGTTCTTTCATCGCTCGACCCGGTAAGCCGGCCCGTGAGCCAATCAGAGCATCGAGGGCAATGCCAAGGGCCAAGACTGCATCCACTCGGTCGCTGGCCCAATGAGCCTCTGCATACCAGCGACCGGCCAGTCGAACTCTTCGTGCCACAGGCGAGGCTTCACGCACGCACCGGTCCACCAGGTTCCGCCGCTCGGAATTGGAGAGCAGGCCATCTATAGGCACAGGGTCGCTGCTAAACCAGCCAATCTGTGAACGAGTGTCCTCTCGGCTTGCGACCACGACCTCGGCTGCTAACTCTGCCTTGGAGCCCAGCTCCCTCATCGCGAACTCCAGCGCAGGGCGATGCACGATCAAACCCCGGGTGCCAGGACGACTGGTTGGGCCGCGCAGGCTGTGCATGCCGAGGGAGCCCGGATCGGTCTCCAGTAAGAGCGCTACGTCCAAGAGCGTCCGCAGATGCTCTTTGGCCCGTTCGACAGCCAGATTGGCTTGCGCTCGGGTCCAATAGGCCGCTAAGACGATGGGTCCGTGATCATGCGGATACCGCTTGCACAAAGCGTTCAAGATCTGCGGTCTGCACCGGGGCCGGCTTCCCGCTGCTTCATTAACCGACTGCAGGAAGGCGTCCCCTGCCTCGCCGATAACGCAATCAGCGACTAGTAGCGGACTGGCAGGAGGTACGACGTTGGCGACGGCCATGAGAATTAGATTGGTCTCGGCCCTTCGGAGGCTGGCTATGTCAGTAGCGAGTTGCGCCTTGGGGTCGGACGTTGCCGCCGCGGCAACAACACGGCTGGCTACTACTCCCCAGAGTTCTTCCAGATCCCAACGGTCCCGGACAGCAGGCTCACGCGAGAGCAGTCCAACGGCCTCTTCAAACCTTTGACGAGCAGAAGGCTCGATCGTCACGGGTCCACCAGGGCCTTCAAGCGTGGCGGCTGGCGATTCCCGGTACTCGGTTAGACACCACCCGTAATTCCACGGCTCCTGCCCTGGAGCGTCAACAACGTGCTCTGCAACATTGGCGAGAAACTCAATCAACCGCTCGGAGTTCTGGGCCATCGCATGATGTTCCTGAACCTAGCGGCGGAGCAGATACGCCCCTAATAGGGTCTCCGCGATGGCCGAGGCCGCAAAAGCCAAAGCGCGCAAAGCAGGGTGTCGGGCTCTTTCCGGTCGATGCAACCCATGTCTGCTCGGGGTCGAAGCGGCGATCTAGAAGTCCAGCACGAACCAGTAGTCCCCGGGAGATTCGCTTCCTAAGGGCCCCCCAACAGCGCAAGGGCCAATGCGGGTGCCGTCACTCAAGACCACTTCGAAGTCGTAATCCTCGCTCCGTTCCCGCTGAACATGTTGCCCAAGATGCTTACGAAGCGCTGGATCATCGACCTCTATAAATCGAATAGCGACAAACCCGGTGATCCGGCCCGGCTTTAGCCCGGTGTTTCCACCTGGCATCGGAACCTCGATGACTTCTTGCTCTCGGGTATCGCGTAGTTCGATACGCGCCACCGTGGTTCCGTCATCCAGCTCGGCGGTCCCTTCGGCCATATCGAGTTGTCCAAGTCCTGGATCGGCCATAGCTACGATCCAAGTACGAATTTCGCTCGCTCAACTTTGAGCATCTCGTAGGGACTCATGCATTTGATCCCGAGCTGAATACAAGCATTGGGGATCTTTATCTTCTTCGCGGAGTTGGCTGGAACCTCATGCGTGACCACCGTGAAGTTGTGGGCATGAGCGTGAGCCACCAGGTAGTAGTCCCCTACTTGGAGGAAAGTATTAACGGCTGCGGGTTCATAGCCAGCCCCGGCCGCCCAGTTGCTAACGGTCTGAAGGCTCGGCACTACCGCTTCATCGGGTTTGGCGAAGAAGTCTGGCCGGGCTTCTGCCCATTCGGCGAGAGGATCTGCGCCAGCCTTCAACTCATCGAAGACTTTCTCGACACTGAAGACCACTTCGGATTCATGCTGCTTGACGAGCCATTCCCAGAAAGCAGGGCAGAAGTCGAACCCGTAATGGAGGTTCTTGGCTTGTATGAAGACATTGGCGTCGAGGAGGTACATCAAGTGACCCCTAGACGTTCGCCTAGCTCAGTGAACGTCTCGTGTTTTCGGATCCCAAGCAGCTGAAACGCGTCTCGATGCAGGGTTCGGCCTTCGAGCGTGTCAGCGACAATCGCGCGAGCAAAGCGCTTGCTAGCTCGAACCGGTTGCGTTTTATAGAAGTCACCACCGGTCGCTCGTTTCCGCTCTGCGATCTGGGATATCTCTGCCGCAAATGCCCTCCGGTATCTCTCCCAACTGAGATAGCCGGCATCGAAAATACGCCGAAGAACGACGAGGGTGCTGACGCGATACAGCCGAGCAAGACGGCTGGCCTCATCTTTGAGGGGACTTTCCTCCGAGTACTGCGCGCGAAGAGCCTGCATTGGTACAAGAAGCTCGGCCGCGACTGCGTTGCACCAGCGCTCGACCTCTTGGTTGGGTTTCATGTCCAACCGGGGATTAGAGAGAGCTGGGGCTCCCAGCCATATATGCGCAAGCTCATGAGCGAGCGTGAAGATCTGAGCCGCCTTGGTATCGGCTCCGTTGATGAAGACGACTGGTGCAAGATTGTCAACGAGGGCGAATCCTCGGAACTCTTCAGGGTCCAGCTTCCGGTGGGTATTGCTCCCAACTACGCCGTTGATCATCACGAGGACCCCTGCATCCTCAGCGCGTTCTGCGAACTCCCGAAGTGCCTCCGACCAACTCGACATTTCGCGACGAGAATCGAGGCCAAACCTCAGTTGCTCTTGCATCAGCCTGGCGGCTTTGACGATGTCGGTTTTGAGATTCAGCGAGCCAACAAACGGATGAGGATCGCTGCCAATGGATTGCATGTAGCTGCGATACCACTCCTGGCGTTGCTCGCAGAGGAAGATCGTGTCCAGCAGATTCGGGCTTGGGCGCGACGATCCACCTTTGGGAATCGTGCGAAAGTCGGGGACCGGCAAGCGCTCATCGGGTGGCTCTCTGAGTAGCAGGAATCCAAAGGGCGTATGGGTTGCCCGCGCAAACTTCTCTAGCTGCTTGAGGGTCGGCCTGATCTCTCCGCTAGCCCAGGCCTCTAGCTTCGGAAACTTCTCCCCAAGATCCTGCGGATCGACACCGGAGCGCTCAGAGGCCCACGTCAGCAGGCCAGGCGAGACCTCGACTCGGGTCGCCATGATCGCCGGATTATGCCGACCCCGAGGGCCGGTCTCCTTGAGTGCTGATTTGCCTAGGCGCCATCATCTGAGACTAGATGCCATTGAAAGACCGGTCTTTGCCTGTTCGCCGGAAGATGCGGATCGCCTTTGCGGATTTGGTCTGCGGCCTAATGAGATTCCCGTGATCGACGAACCGCTGCAGCGACATCGGGCATGGGTTCGCCTGATGCCATTTCTCTCCATCCTTGGGGGAGGGGGACCGTCTCAGACCTACTGCCCTCGTTGATCGCACGAGTCTCAGAATGGCGCGCCTCTTGATGCGCGGCAACCCAGTTGGGAGCCGGGGTTCCGTCCGGGAAGGTCTTCCAGCTCTCAGGCAGCTCAGCCATCTCGGGCGCGGTGCTCTCTTTCGTCGGTTTCACTCAAGCTAAGCTACCACCGATGTGGGATGTTTTGTCTGAGCGAGTTGTGGAGATAGCCAAGCGGGTCACGGCCGCCCACGGAGGACGCAACGTTCGCGTTCTCGTGCCTCGGAGTAAGGGGTCGCCGGACGACACTGGGCGCCCTCTCTTCCTCGTGGATCTGGATGAAGGACGGAACCTCTTCGATCTCGTGGCGCTGACGGAGGATCTGGGCGAAGCACTCGGCGCAGAGGTCAATGTCTTGACCGAGGGAAGCCTCTCGCCCTACCTACGTGAGGCCGTCTTGGCCGAAGCCATCGCGCTCTAGGATGAGCAGCGATGGCTCATTTTCTCTTCGGGATGTTCATCGGTGTTCTGCTCATGGGGCTTGCCGCCATCCTATTGTTCGAAGCGGCGATGGACACGATGGCGGGGTTCTAGTGCGCCTTCGCGCTGTAGCCGCGGGCGCGGCCTAGTGCGCCGAGGAGGGCTAGGGCCGGTCGTAGGAGGGGGTCGGGGCCGGCGAGGCGGAAGACGTCGCGGTACTCGCTGAGCAGGACTCCGAAGGCGAGCGGGCCTGGGTGGCCGTCCTTGCCGGTGCGGCCTTCGCGGTGCAGGGCGTCCAGGGCGCGGAACCACTGCTCGGTGCGGCCGGCGGGGAAGGTCTGCCAGATCGCTCGGGCGGGCTCTTCCTCCGGGTTCCAGAGCCGGTGGACCGTGCCGCGGGGGATCTCGAGCGAGTCGCCGGGTTGCAGGTCGCGGGGCTCGCCGTCGAGCTCCACCCTCACCGTTCCCTCGACCACCTCGAACCGCTCGTCCTGCTCGGGGTGGAAGTGCCTGGGCGGGGGCTCGCCGTGCAGGTAGGTGACCAGAACCTCGAGCTCGCCGGGGTCGGCCGAACGGATCTCGACTGACTCGATCGGCGTCAGCTTCAAGCTCGTCACTTCGATCGTCGTTGCCATCGCAAACCTCCTTTGAAGAAGTATCTTGAGATCAAGATACACGACAGCAAGATAAATTGCACGATGTCGTTTATCTCGACCTCGAACTACTCTGTGGGCATGGCTCGCCCGGATCGCGTCGAAGCGCTCGTCTCCCAGTGGGAGAAGGAGCGGCCGGACCTCGACCTCGAGACGATGGCCCTGGCCGCCCGCCTGCTCGGCGTCGGCCGGATGATCGACGCCCGCATCGGCGCCCTCGCTGCCGAGCACGAGATGACGGTGGGGGAGGGGGACATCCTGTTGACGCTGCGGCGCTCCGGGCCGCCCTACCGGCTTCTGCCGACCCAGCTGACCGACTCGCTGCTGGTCTCGAGCGGGACGATGACCAACCGCCTCGACCGGCTCGAGCGCCGCGGCTTGATCGAGCGCGTGCCCAACCCGGAGGACCGTCGCAGCGTCGAGATCGCCCTCACCGACGGGGGCCGCAAGCTGGTCGACGCGGTGGTCGGCGAGCACGTCGCTCGCGAGCAGGAGATGCTGGCGCCGCTCTCGGCGCGGGAGCGGGAGGCGCTGACCCGGATCCTGCGCAAGCTCGCCGCCCACATCGAGGCGCTTTGAGCTCCCGCTAGCCGCCGACCCCGGAACTACAGTCGCCCCGTGGCGACTCCCTCTACTTTGGGGCCGGGCTCGACCGGTCCATCTATAAGGGCGATCCTGCGGGTGGTCCTCACGGTGGTGGCGAGCGCGCTGGCGCTGCTGATCCTCTGGCGGTTGCGGACGCCGATCAGCTACCTGGTGATCGCGCTCTTCGTCGCCCTTGTCGCCGCCGCCCCGGTCGCGGTCCTCTCCCAGCACATGCGGCGCGGGGCCGCGATCGCGATCGTCTACGGCGCCATCGTCCTGCTCCCGATCGGGATCGGGGCGATCCTGGTCCCGCCCGGGGTCGAGGCCGCCTCCGACCTCGTCAACGACATGCCGCGCTACGCGGAGGAACTGACGGAGACGATCGAAGGCAACGACCAGCTGCGCGAGATCAACGAGAACTTCAACGTCACCGGCAAGGTCGAAGACTTCGCCGAAGAGTCCAGCGCCAGCGCCCTCGGCGACGCCCCGGGAGCGCTCGCCGACTTCGGCGCCGGCCTCGTCACCGCGATCTTCGCCCTGGTCACGATCCTGATCCTCAGCATGTTCATGGTCGCCCGCGGGCCGAGATGGGTCGAGGCGGTCCTGCGCACGCGGCCGGAGAAGGAGGCGCGGGTCCTGCGGCGCGCCCTCTACGCGATGGCCCAGGCGGTCTCCAGCTACGTTGGCGGCGCCCTGCTGCAGGCCTTCATCGCCGGCACCGCCTCCTTCGTCGTGCTCTCGATCCTCGGTGTGCCGGCGCCTCTGGCGCTGGCGATGATCGTCGCCGTCTTCGACCTGATCCCGCTGATCGGGGCCACGATCGGCGCCCTCCTGGTCGGGATCGTGACGCTGTTCGGCGACTTCCCGCTCGACCCGATCATCTGGGCCGGCTTCGCAATCGCCTACCAGCAGTTCGAGAACTACGTGGTGCAGCCCCGCATCCAGAGCCGCGCCGTCGACCTCGATCCCTTCGTCGTCGTAGTCGCCGCTCTCTTCGGCGGCACCCTCTTCGGCATCCTCGGAGCGCTCGTCGCGATCCCGACCGCGGCGGCGATCCAGATCGGGATCAAGGAGTTCCTCCGCTACCGCCGGGAGGAGGCGGGGGCCGTCGAGTCGGTCCGGCCACCGGCTTAGGGTGCCTCGCCGTGACCACGACGATCCGCCTCCGGCCTCTCGTCGCCGTCGCCGCCCTTGCGCTTGCGATCGTCCCCGCGACCCTGGCCGAGAGCGCGGCGGCGCCGACCGCGATTCGCAACGCGCTCGCCCAGAGCAGCGCCGTCAAGGGCGCTCCCGACCGGACCATGGTGCTGAGCCGGGTCGAAGTCGAGCCGGGCGCGGAGCTGGCCCTGCACCACCACCTCGGGACGCAGATCTCCCACGTCGAGGCGGGCACCCTCACCTACACCGTGCGGCGCGGCTCCGCCGTGGTCCGCGAAGGCGAGTCCGACCAGCAGCCGCGGCGGGTTCGCGTCATCGAAGCCGGGCAGACCGCCCGCATCCGCCCCGGCCAGTGGCTAGTCGAGCAGCCCAGCGACATCCACGAAGCCGCCAACCGCGGCCGCACGCCGGTCGTCATCTACCTGGCGACGCTGCTGAAGACCGGGGCGCCGCCGGCGACCCCGGTCGCTCCCTAGCCGGGCAGAGCAACGCGCCGCCGCCCGGCAGCACGGGCCTGCCACCATTGGGTACCTGAAGAAGAACCACTGGTACCTGTTTCGACCGAAAGGGGAGGCCGATCAACAGCGAAGGCAGAACTCGACTCCGCGGGTCTGGTGCTGACAGGTCCTTTGCCGCGAGCAAGAGATTCGGGGATCGGGAGCGGCTGTACAAGCGAAGCGGGAGCACCGAGGTCTGGAAAGCGCGGGACGAAGCAAAGCACCCGTTCAACAAGGACCGGATCGTCGCTGTCAAGACGCTCGATCCCGCGGCGGACATAGACGATCGGGAGCGGCTTCTCCGCGAGGGAGCGGAGGACAGGCGCTTCGAGCACCCGAACCTGATCGAGATCTATGCGCTGAGGGGAGGGTCAGCCGCTCCGTTCCTGGTGATGGAGTACGTCCCCGGCAGCGACTGCAAGAACCTCCTCCTGGAGGGGGCCCGCTTCGATTCACGGCGGCTGGTCGAAGTCGCGAGCCAGCTCTGCTGCGGATTGCAGCGTCTGCATGAGGCTGGGCTGGTCCACCGTGACATCAAGCCCCACAACGTGATGATCGTCGGCGACCTCGCGGGAGAGGGACCGATCCAGGTGAAATTGATCGATCTGGGGATTGCGCGGGCGCCGGGCGATCCGAGCCTGACCCGGACCGGCAAGGTGGTCGGCACCGTGCCCTACATCGCTCCGGAGGTCGCTGCGGGCGCTCCCGCGAACGAGCTTTCCGATGTCTACGGCGTGGGAGCAACGCTGTACGAGCTCGCCACCGGTCGGCGACTGCCGGCCGAATCGGTGGAGGAGATCATGTTGCTTCAGCGGGAGGAGCCCCTGGTCTCACCGCACGTGCTGAATCCAGATCTGCCGCGTTGGTTGAGCGGCACGATCATGCGCGCTCTCGTGCTCAACCCCTCGGCCCGCTTCCAGAGCGCAACGGAAATGGAGGAGGCGCTGGAGGCCGGTGCGGACGGAGCAACCGAGATCCTGGACCCGCACGAGGCGCTGACGGGCGTCGTCGACGCGACCGAAGTGCAGCCCGGCTCGGCCGGTCGTCCCGGAGGCCTGCCGGGATGGGCGCGCAGGGCGACGCGCCCGCCTTCGGAGCCCGAGCAGGAGGGAGATCCCGATTTCCTCCGGCTCCTCGCCTTCGCCGCCGTACTCATCATGTTCACGGTTCTGCTGCTTCCGGTGGCGATGCGGATCGTGGTCACCCTCTACGAACTCCCCCGCGGGCTGCTGACGGTCATCGGCGCTCTCGGCCTCGCGGCGGGTTGGATCGTCTACGACGACTCGAGGCGCCGCGCCGCCGGCGACGCCGCGCGCAAGGCCTTCGCCTGGCTCAGGCGCCGGGGCTCTGAGCAGTTGCGGTCGAGGTCGCCGAAGGAGAGCCCGCCTTCAGCGGGCGCCGGCGAGGCGGCCGGAGGCCGGTTCCACCAGGTGGGTGGCGAGTGGGTCGACCAGCTCGATCAGCATGGCGGACGCAGGCGCATTGCCTGGAAGTCGCCGAGGAGGCCATCGGTCCCGTCCTGTCTCCGCGACGTGCGACCGCACCTGGAGGAGGTGCGAGATGCGTCGAAGGACTGGGCGCTTTGGCTCGGCCGCCGCCTCTTCCTCGCCTTGGTCGCCGCCGCCGCCCTCTCCGTCGCCTTCTGGGTGAAGCCGGAGCTCGAACAGAGCGTCGCGGCCTATCCCCAGGATCATCGGACGATCCTCACCCTGATTCCGGCCGCCGCCTGGAGCCTCGTCGCGATCGTCGGCTTCCTGCTCGTGCGAGGTTCGCGAGCGCGAGCGCGGCAACAGCTTTTCGGCGCCATCGTCCTCATCCTCCTGCTGGCCGCGCTTGCCCTGCTGACTCCCTCTCTGCCCGGTTGGCTGGAGCCCCGCTTGTGGCCCCCTGAGGAGAAGTCGGCCCAGGCGAACCCGGCACCCGCGGCCGAAGGGTCGCAACGGGTGGACGGTGATTCGCGGGAGCTCGTGGAGGAATGGACGGCCGCCGAAGCGGCAGCGAGGGAACGCGTCGCCCGGCCCCTTGCCGCTCGGGTCCGAAGCATGGAGAGCCGCTGGATGCAGCTGAGCTGGGACCTGCAGCGCCAGGGCTGGTCGAACGGCGCGGGGGTGAGAGGGGAAATCCACGAAACGGCCACCGGCCTGATCTCCGACCTGCGCGGCCCCTACTGGCAGCAAGGAAGCGAGCGAGCGCGGGCATGGCTGGCAAGCATGGGGAGGGCGGCGGACCAACTGACCTCCGGGGACTGTTCGGAGGCGAGGGTGGGCCCGCGCGGCGCGGGCGTCGATTGCTGAGCGCGGCGCTTGCCGACAGCACCAGGATTCCTCCCGCCGCTTCTGGGTAGTGACTTCAAGAACCGGTTCAAGACGCGCCCCTGGGGAGGGGCCGCGGCACAAGGAGGGTTTTCGTGAAGCGATCGAGGCTTTTGTTCGTGGCGTTTACGGCGCTGGTGCTCTCGTTGGGCGTCATCGCCTGCGGCGATAGCGACGACGACGGTGGTGGCGGTGGTGAAGCCGGAGGGCAGCTCGATCTGGTGATCGGGAACCTCGTGCCGCTGACCGGCGACCTCGCGCCCTACGGCGGGGCTGGCCAGAAGGCCGGCGAGCTGGCGCTGGAGGAGATCAACTCGGCGATCAAAAAAGCCGGGGCCGAACAGACGGTCGAGCTGGTGACCGAGGACGGCGCCTCCGACGATCAGGGCGGCGTCCAGGCGACGCGGAAACTGATCGCCGACGGGGCGACCTGCATCTCCGGCGACTATCCCTCGACCGGCACGGTCGCGGTGGCGCGGTCGGTGACCATCCCCGAGGGGGTCATGCTGATCTCGCCCGCCTCGACCGCGGACGCGCTCTCCGACCTCGAGGACGAAGGGCTCTTCGCCCGCACCGCTCCGCCCGACGGCCTGCAGGGCAAGGCCCTCGCCGACCGGATGGAAAAAGAGCTCGGCAGCCTGCAGGGCAAAACGATCAACATCGGCGCCCGCAACGACCTCTACGGGACCGGCTTCGCCGACTCGCTGGAGGCGGAACTGGAAGAGCGCGGCGCGACGGTGGCCGAGAAGGTCGTCTACGACCCCGAACAGCCGAGCTACAACTCCGAGGCCGACACCCTCACCTCCGGCAACCCGGACAACTACGTGATCATCGACTTCCCGGAAACCTTCGCGAAGCTCGGCCCGGCACTGGCCCGGACCGGGACCTGGGAGCCGAAAGACACGTTCATCACCGACGGCCTCAGCACCAGTGACCTGAGCGGCCTGGTCGGCCCGGAGATCACCGAAGGGATGCAGGGCACGGCACCTGGCGCCTTCGAAGGGCTGGAAGCGACGGCCGCCTTCGACAAACTGTTCAAAGGGGCACCGGGACCGCCGCGCAACCTGTTTGACGCGAACGTCTTCGACAACGTGATCCTCTGCTACCTGGGCGCGGTTGCGGCCGGCTCGACCGACGGCACCGCGATCTCCGAAGCGATCGTCGACGTGACCGCCCCCGAGGGCAAAAAGGTCACGTTCGAGGAGCTGCCGCAGGCGATCGAAGCGCTCGAAAAAGGCGAAGACATCGACTACGAAGGCGCCTCCGGCCCGATCGACTGGGAAGAGAACGGCGACCTCAGCCGCTACATCTACGACATCTCCGAATTCAAAGACGGGGAACTGCAGAAAGTCGACACCGTCGAGGTGAAAGCGGACGAATGAGAAGTCGGCGTTCGTCCTTTATTCGCCGTGGGGCGAATAAAGGACGAACGCCGCATCAGGCCTCGGCGCGGTCGATCCGCGCCGTGCCACCGAGGTAGAGCTCGGCGACCTTCGGGTCGTCGAGCACCTCGCGGCCGCTGCCTTCGAATTTGTTCTGGCCGAGGTCGAGGACGTAGCCGCGGTCGGACATCGACAGCGCCCGGCGGGCGTTCTGCTCGACCATCACCACGGTCACCCCGGCGCGGTTGATCTCGCCGACCTGGTCGAAGATCTGCTCGACGAAGGCGGGGGCGAGGCCGGCCGAGGGCTCGTCGAGGAGCAGCACGTGGGGGTCGGGCATCAGCGCCCGCGCCATCGCCAGCATCTGCCGCTCGCCGCCGCTCATCGTCCCCGCCGCCTGCCCGCGCCGCTCGGCCAGCCGCGGGAAGAGCTCGTACATCGTCCCGATCCGCTCGCGCGTGGTCGAGCGCTGCAGCGAGCCGACCTCGAGGTTCTCCTCGACGGTCAGCGAGGGGAAGACGTTGTCGAGCTGGGGGACGTAGCTCATCCCCTTCCGCGTGATCGAGTGGGGGGCGAGGCCGGTGAGGTCCTCGTCGCGCAGCTTCACCC
This sequence comes from Solirubrobacterales bacterium, assembly GCA_035474955.1. Classification (GTDB taxonomy): domain Bacteria; phylum Actinomycetota; class Thermoleophilia; order Solirubrobacterales; family 70-9; genus VAYN01. The sequence continues at coordinate 12,226 of DATIMV010000054.1, read as the reverse complement.
CTCCCTTTCGCGGTTTCACCAGGCCGAAGATCGTCTTGATCAGGGTCGACTTGCCGGCGCCGTTGGGACCGACCACGGTCACGATCGTCCCCTCCGGCACCGAGAGCGAGGCGCCGTTGAGGATGTCCACCTCCGCCACGTAGCCGGCGACCAGCTCCTCGGCGACGAGCAGGGGGGCCTTGCTCTCGGTGGCTCCGGCGCTCACGCCGCGCTCCCCAGGTAGGCGTCGACGACGGCCTTGTCGGCGCGCACCTCGTGCGGCTCGCCCTCGGCGATCACCCGTCCCTCCGCCATCACCACGACGCGGTCGGAGTGGTTCATCACCACCTCCATGTCGTGCTCGACGAAGAGGAACGTCATCCCCTCCTCGCTGCGCAGGCGCTGGATGTGGTCGAGCAGGCGGCGCCCCAGGGTCGGGTTGATCCCCGCCATCGGCTCGTCGAGCAGCAGCATCCGCGGCCGCGCCATCAGCGCCCGCGCCAGCTCGAGCAGCTTGCGCTGGCCACCGGAGAGGGTGCCGGCGTAGTCGTCGGACTTCTCGCGCAGGCCGAAGACCTCGAGCAGCTCCTCGGCCCCCTCGCGGACCTCGCGCTCGCGGGCGCGGACCGCGCCCGGTCGCAGCACTACGTTGCGCAGTTGCTCGCCCGGCTGCTCGGGCGCCGCCAGCATCATGTTGTCGAGCACCGGCATCGCCGCCAGCGCCCGGGTCAGCTGGAAGGTGCGGACCATGCCGCGGCGGGCGATCGCGTAGGCCGGCCGCCGCGCGACCTCCTCGCCGTCGAAGCGGACCGAGCCGCGGTCGGGCCGCTCGAACCCGGTGACGAGGTTGAACAGCGTCGTCTTGCCGGCCCCGTTGGGGCCGATCAGCGCCGTCACCGAGCGCTCGGCGACGTCGAAGCCGGCGCCCTGGACGGCGTGGATGCCGCCGAAGCGCTTGACGACGCCCTCGACCTCGAGCAGCGCCCGCTCGTTGCCGGCCTCAGCGGCCAAGGACCATCTCCTCCTTCTTGCCGAAGATGCCCTGCGGGCGGAAGGCCATCAGCAGGATCAGGACGAGGCCGACGAGGGCGAAGCGCAGCGCCGCCGTGCGCTCCTCGCTGATCGGCAGCTCGACGAAGCGCATCCCTTCCAGCAGCGTCCAGAGCAGGATCGCGCCGACGGCGACTCCCTTGTAGCTCGCCAGCCCGCCGAGGATCAGCACCCCGAAGGCGTAGAAGGTGACGATCGGCTCGTAGTCGTCGGGCTGGATCGTGGTCAGGAAGAGCGCCAGGAAGAACCCGGAGAAGGCGCCGAGCATGGCCGAGATCGCCAGTGACTGCAGCTTGTAGAGGAGGGCGTTCTTGCCGAGCGCGCTGGCGGCGTCCTCGTCCTCGCGGACCGCCCGCAGGACCCGTCCCCAGGGCGTCCGCTGGATGTACTCGAGCGCGACGATCGCGACCCCGATCGTTACCCAGATCACCAGCAGTAGCGGGAACAGCGGGTCGACCTCGGGCCAGAAGCCCTCGACGAAATCGAGGATCGAGCTGGAGACCGAGCGCCAGGCGTCGTCGAAGCAGGTCTGGCTGACCCCTTCGAAGTTGCAGTAGAGGCCTTTGTTGCCGCCGGTCAGACCTTGCGCGTTCTGGGCCGTGAGCCGCACCACCTCGGCCATCGCCAGGGTGACGATCGCGAAGTAGTCGGCGCGCAGGCGCAGCGAGGGCAGTCCGATCAGGACCCCGAAAAGCATCGTCACCAGGACCGCGATCGGCAGCGCCAGCCAGAACGAGACCCCCGCCTCGAGCACGAGGATCGCCATCGTGTAGCCGCCGACCGCCATGAAGCCGGCCTGGCCGAAGTTGACGATCCCGGTGTAGCCGACGTTGAGCTGCAGCCCCAGCGCCACCAGGGTGTAGATCCCGGCGGTGACGAGGACGCCGAACCAGAAGCCGACGTCGGTGAAGGCCTCGAAGCTGACGGCGAGCGGGAGCGCCTCGGTCATACGCCTTTCGCCTTCCCGAAGATGCCCTGCGGGCGGACGATCAGGGCGATGATCAGCGCGACGAACCCGAAGGTGACCTTCCAGCGCGGCTCGACGACCAGGGTCGAGAGCTCGATCACGACGCCGAGCACGAGCCCGGCGATCAGCGCTCCAAAGGGGTTGCCGATGCCGCCGAGGATGACCGCGGCGAAGAGCGGCAGCAGCAGCTCGAAGCCAAACTCGGGTCGCAGGTTGGTCAGCGCCCCGGCGAGCGTTCCCGCCAGGCCGGCGAGGGCGCCGGCGAAGAGCCAGGTGTAGAGGATGACGCGGCGGGTGTCGATCCCGGCGACCTCGGCCAGGGCGATGTCGTCGGAGAGCGCCCGCATCCGCTTGCCGAGCATCGTGAAGCGGACGACCGCGGCGACCGCGGCGAGGACGACGATGCCGACGACGATCACCATCAGCTCGGTCTGGCCGATCCGCAGGCCGAGGAAGGAGACGCTGTCGACGACGTTGACGTCGAGGGTGCGGATCTCGGTCCCCCAGAACCACTGGATCACCGAGCGGATCACGAAGGCGAGCCCGATCGACATCAGCAGCAACTGCAGGAAGCCGGCGCCCTTCTTCCGCATCGGCGCCCACATCAACCGCTCGGAGAGCAGGCCGAGCGCCGCGGTCGCCACCATCGCCAGGACGATCGCCGCCGCCAGCGGCAGGTCCCAGGTGACGTTGACGAGGAAGGCGATGTAGGCGCCGAAGGCGAGGAAGTCGCCGTGGGCGAAGTTGACCAGGCGCAGGATCCCGTAGACGAGCGTCAGCCCGACCGCGCCGAGCGCGTAGATGGTCCCCAGCGTCAGCCCGTTGAGCGAGGCCTGCGCGACGTCGTGCAGCCCCTTCGCCGCGATCAGCGCCAGGACGATCAGCGCGACCACGCCGAAAGCGGCAGCCGCGGGGTGCTCCCGCGCCCGCTCGCGCAGCCCTCTTCCCTCTCCTCCTAGAGCCGGTTCCGCCCGGGCACTGGCCTCCATTGCCTAGCCCCTTTACCCGCCTGGGGGCGGGAAGAAGCTTCGGCTGCGTCTGCAGATGCGAGGCGAGGGGGCGACGCCGTGGCGCCGCCCCCTCGTTCTAGCCGAGGACGGTGGCGTCGCCTTCGATCCAGCCGCGCGCCGCCATCCGGCATTTGCCGACCCCGTCCCCGTAGAGCCAGACGGTGGCCGAGATCGCGCCGGTGGGACTGTGCGCCTCGAGGTCCCAGCGGTAGTTCCCCGACAGCACGCCGGTGCTGCCGCCGGAACCGTTGTTCCTGATCTCGTAGCTGTCGAAATCGAGCTGAGTTTCCGAGGAGAGCTCGCGATGGCGCTTGGTCTGGAGCAGCTCGACCGCGGGCGGCCCTCCCGCGGTGCCTTCCCAGGTGACGCCCGAGGAGAACTCCCCTTCCGGCAGGCAGCCGGCGAGGAGCTTGAAGTCGCCGAGGCCGGCGATCGCGTCATAGGTGGGGGTGCTCATCGGAATCGCGAACGGAGTCGCTTCCGGCAGCACTCCCCCTTTGTCGATCGGGGTGGGGCCGGGCGGTCCCACCGGGCCTCGAGGGCCTTCCGGGCCGCGGGGCCCCGCCAGCAGCACGCCGGGCTTGAAGTCCCGCGCCTTGAGGCTGCCGTCCTTGACGTGTTTCGAGCGGACCGCGTCCTTCTTGATTTCGTTGGCACCGATCAGTTGCTTGACGCCGCCGGCGACGGCCGGTCCGCCGACCGATGCGGCCAACGCAAGGGCCGAGATCACGATCGCCACCGTCGCGCGGCGGCTTCCTTCGGTCTTCAAGTGAAACCTCCCTGGCTTCGAGTCGAGAAACTTGCCAATCCGCGGCCAAGAGAGCGGCGGATCGGCCCGAAGTCTAGGAGGCCGTCGGGGACGGCACCGACTTATGGCTCAGCGACAGGCTTTGACGGTGCCCTCGATGACCCGCTTGATCTTCTTTTCTTTCTCGCCCTTGGTCAGGATCAGCGTCACCCGGGCTTTGACCCGGTGGACGGAGCCGGCGGCCATCGGGCCGGGGTCGATCAGGTAGCGGAAGGGCTTCTTCTTCTTGACTTTCAGTTTCTTGCCGTCGTAGATGAAGACGACCTTGGTGAAGCGGATCTTCCCGCCGAGTTTTTTCGAGAGCTGTTTGCGCTTGCGTTTGCCGACGCCGACGAAGAACCGCTGGCGCGACTGCAGGCAGCTCTTCGGCAGCCGCAGGACGATCAGGAAGTCGCCGACTTTCTTCACGACCTCCTTGGTTTTGCCTTTGTAGATGCCGGGCAGCGGCGGCGGCGCGGGCGGCAGGCCGGCGATCGGGTTGAGGTCGGCCATCTGCAGGCCGGCGGCGTTGGAGAAGACGAGCCAGCCGGCGCCGGCGTCGTTGGTCGCCAGGTCGGCGTTGTTGTTGAGGCCGTAGGCGTCGCCGAGGTGGGCGATGTGGCTCTCCGAGTAGCTGCCGCCGCCGTTGGTGGAGGTGAAGAGGCGCATCACGTAGGCGTTGTCGCCAGGCCGCCGGCCCGGCCAGGCGACGGCGAGCCGATTGCCGCTCGGCGACTGGGCGATCGCCCCGCCGGCGAAGAGGTTGGTCGAGGAGTCGACCGCGAGCGTCGTCGCAGGGCCGAAGCCCGTTCCCGTGTAGCGCCGGACGTTGATCGCGTTCGGGTTCGAGCCACCGCTGTAGTCCTGGGAGACCATGAAGAGGCCGGCGGGGCCGCTGGTCAGGCTCGGCTCGTAACCGTTGGTGACGAAGATCGGGCCTTCCCAGTTGCCTGCATCCTCGGGTGAGCCGGCGCCTTTGAAGCGGTGGAAGAAGACCGTGTAGGGATCGCCGAAGTTCGAGTAGGCGATCACCGGGTTGGCGCCGTCCAGCGCCATGCTCGAGTTCAGCACCCCGCCACCGGGGGCCGGGAGGCTGGTGGAGCCGCTGCCGAGGCCGAGGACTTCGGCGGTGCTGAACCCTATGCCCGGGCCGAAGGCGCCGACGTAGAATTTCGAGCCGACCAGGAAGGCGTCGGTGGGGTCGGTCTTGTTCGAGTATTCCGCTCGTTCGGTGCCGCCGTCGAAGCTGACGCCGCCGTTGGTCGAGGTGAAGAAGAAGAGGTCGTCCTGGGCGTACCGGGGCGCGACGACGTAGACCGTGCTGCCGGGGCCGAACACCGGGATCGCGGCGGCGGCGCTGTCGGCGATGCTCGTCCCTCCGGGGATGGAGAGCGTGATCGGCGAGCAGGCTCCTCCCGGCGGGATCTTGCAGTACCTCACCGGATCGATCGCGGTCCCGACGCCGTCGCCGATCCAGGCGACGTAGGCGTTCCCCGCGCCGTCCACGATCACGTGACCCTCCGAGTTCGGATTCGCGTCGAGGGTCGCAAGATTGTTCGCCGCGGAAACGGAGGGAAGGGCGGCAAGCGCGAAGGCCGCCGCCACCGTGCTGAGGATGGCTCGCCAAGTCTTCATGGCGCCACCCTAATGGCTACTGAGCGGTCCTTCTAGTCAGAAAGGCAGCTTGTCACGCGCGCTCTTGCCGGTCCTGTGGCTCTTGCCGGCGGCGCGCTGGGATTTGCCGAAGGACTTGCTGAGCAGGCGGCCGATCGGGCCGGGGGCCTTGCTGCCTGCGCGCTGGCCCATTCCGAAGCCCTTGTCGGTTCCACGCTTGGCGTGGTCGGAGAGCCTTGGCACGAGGAAACCGAGGATCAACAGCAGGACGCAGATTCCGACGACGACTCCGATAACCATCTCGTTCTCCCTCTTTTGGACGAGCTAGAGCTTGCGCTCGAGGTCGTCGGCTTTATTGCCGTGGTGGTTGGCGAGCTCGCGCTCGCGCTCAGCGCGCTCTGCCGCTTCCCGCGCTTCCTGCTCGCGCTCCCGTGCCTCTTGCTCGCGCTCGCGGGCCTCCTGCTCCCGTTCGCTCGCCTTCGCGGCGTGCAGGTCTGCCTCCTGCCGATGTCCGCCGGCCTGTTCGCTCAGCCGTTCGCGCCGCAGTTCCCGCTTGGCCTTGGAGCGGCGCATGGCCGGCACGGCGATGGCCAGCAGGATCACGACAGCGACGACGATGGCGATGATCAAAACCGTGGACATGGATCTTCATTACCCGCCTGGGGATTGGTAAACCACCTCGATCCGGAGGAGCCCGACCTCCGGATTTGCTTCAATTTTCTCACCAGAGAAAGGAGGTGGTCCTAACTTGATTCACATGCTTGATGGGACTCTGGAGGTGCAGGGCCGCTAGGCGCCGCACTGGTTTGGGCGCCCGGCGGAATCCACCCCGGGCACCGGCGATACGCAGGGAGCCGGGTCTTGTCCCGCTCGGTCGCAGTTCCCGCGTTCGTTCCTTTGCACCAGGCCGGGGTCGCCATTTGGCGGCCCCGGTTTTTTCATGACCCTTGGTCCAAGCCGTCCTGGGCTTCTGAGACGAAGTGGGAGGCGACGCGCCAGCGGCGCTGCAGGACCGGTTCGACTTCCGTCGTGCCGCAACCGAGTTCGGAGACGCATTCGCCCCAGTCGTTGGCTCCTTCGATGTAGCGGTTGAAGGCCTTCTCGGCCGGGGTGGCGACGAGGGTCAGGCAGTCGATCTGGAGCTTCTCGATCGGGATCTCGCCATAGGTGGAGCGGATCCCCCGTACCTCGGCGACGTACTGGTCGTAGGTGACGCCGACCGCGAGCCGTCGCCGCAGCCCGTCCATCGAGCCGACGAAGCTGCCGAGCTGGCTCTGGCAGCGCTCGCCACCGGGCGCGCGCCCGTCCCTCTTGGCAGGGGGCCCGGTCGGGGTGGTCGTGACCGAGCGGCTGGTGACGGTCGCTCCGCCGGTCGTCTCCGAGCCATCGCCGCCGCAACCGGATACGAGGAGCGCCACGACGAAGGCGAAGCTGGCGAGCGGAAGCCGAGCGGCGAGGGGCACGCGGGCAGTCTAGGAGGGATCTGCGTCGTGTAGAAACCCTCCCGTGCGGCGATTCAGCAGCTTCGGCGGGGCGGTGTTGGCGGCCCTGCTCTTCACCCTCTGCCTGCCGGTGTCGCAGGCGCGCTCGGCTCCGCACGTGCTGGTCGTGGGGGACAGCCTCCAGGAGCTCACCTCCCCCTACCTCAGCCGCTACCTGCCCGGTGTGGAACTGACCGTCAACGCGGTCGGCGGCTACAACAGCTTCCAGATCTTCGACCTCTTTCAGGAAAGCTACGACCCGTCCGTCGACGTGGTCGTATTCGACGCCGGCACCAACGACAACCCGTCCTATCCGGAGATCCTCGCTGGCAACCTGGAGCAGGTGGCGGAGATCGTCGGCAACCGCTGCATGGTTGTGCCGACGGTTCATGGCTTCACCGTCGACGGCGTCGACAACACGGGCAAGAACCAGGTCGTTGCCGAATTCGCCGCTTTGCGGCCAGGGACCCAGGTTCCGGATTGGGCGCGCGCCGTCGCCACCCATCCCGAGCTGATGCAGGCGGACAACCTGCACCCGGTCGAAGAGGGGGCCGACTACCGGGCCCAGCTGATCGCCCAGGGCGTCGAAGGCTGCCTCGCCTACGGCACCGCGGTGGCGAGCGCGCCGCCGGAACCGCGGACCGACGTCGAGCCGATCGCCACGGTCGGCCGCCTGCGGGCGCGGCAGGAGGCGGCGATGGGGGAGCTGAGCATGGGCGTGCTGCGCCAGGCGGCCGCCTCGCTCCTCGCCGGCGCCCTTCTCGGCGGCGGCTCAGAGCCGGCGGCCTGAAGTGTCACCCTGTAGGTATGGAGCGGCCCCATGAGTGAGGTGGTGATGCCCCGCCTCTCCGACTCGATGGAGGAGGGAACGATCCTCTCCTGGCTGAAGCAGGTGGGAGACGAGGTCGCGGTCGGTGACCAGCTGGTCGAAATCGAGACCGACAAGGCGAACATGGCTTACGAAGCAGATGTGGCCGGCGTGCTTCAAGAGATCCTTGCCGAGGAGGGGGAGACGCTTCCAATCGGCAGTCCTATCGCGCGGATTGGGGATTCGGATGAGGGACAAGGCGCTGAGGCCGCGGGTCCTGTCTCCGATTCCGGGCTCTCCCTACCGGGAGAGTCCTCGGAATCGTCGCCACCCGCGGCAGGGGCGTCTGAGGAACAGCCTGAGGCTCCGGCCGCTGAGGCGGAGCACGATCAGGGTCAGGCGGCTCCAGCGGATGGAGAGAGGGTTAAAGCGTCGCCTTTGGCGAAGAGGCTGGCGCAAGACAAAGGCTTGGATCTAAAGACCCTCCACGGCTCCGGACCTGGAGGACGAATCGTGAAGTCGGACGTGGAGGAGGCTGAGGCTCCGAGTTCAGCGGCACCTGCCCCCTCTACCCAGCCAGAGGGGGCAGGTGCCGCCCCTTCCGGCGGTACCGCGAAGGGCGAGGTCGAGACTCGCGAGCCCAACAAGTTGCAGTCCACGATCGCGCGGCGGATGGCGGAGTCGAAGGCGACCGCGCCTCACTTCTATCTCTCGATCGAGATCGACATGGGGAAGGCGGTCGAGGCGCGGGCGGTGATCAAGGACGCTTCGAAAGAGGGTGACGTGGTGCCCTCTTTCAACGACATGGTGGTGAAGGCGTGCTCGATCGCGCTGCGGGAGTTCCCGAAAGCCAACAGTGCCTACCGCGACGGCAAGTTCGAGCTCTACTCGCGGGTCAACGTCGGCGTCGCCGTCGCGGCCGAGGAGGCGCTGGTGGTGCCGACCGTCTTCGACGCCGACCAGAAGGGCCTGCGCCAGATTGCCGCCGACACCCGCGCCGTCGCCGCCAAAGTCCGCGACGGCTCGGTGACGCCGCCAGAGCTCTCGGGCGGCACCTTCACCGTCTCCAACCTGGGCATGTATGGGATCGACGCCTTCGACGCGGTGATCAACATGGGCCAGGCGGCGATCCTCGCCGTCGGCGCGATCCGCGACGCCCCCGCGGTCCGCGATGGCGAGATCGTCCCGGCGAAGCTGATGAAGGCGACGCTCTCCTGCGACCACCGCATCCTCTACGGCGCCGAGGGCGCCGAATTCCTCGCCCGGGTCAAGCAGCTGCTCGAGGAGCCCGTCTCGCTGGCGCTCTAGTCCGCCTGGCCGCCGCCGAGCTCCGGCGGCAGCGCTTTCGGCCCTTCGGGGTACATGTGGCGCAGCTGCTCCTCGCTCATCTCCAGGGTGCTGGCGATCGCTTCCGGCGGCGCGCCCACCACCAGCCAGAGCTGGTCGGCATCGGTGTCGTTGAAGAGCTGCCGCACCGTGTCCGGCTCGATCAGCAGCGTGTCCATCGGCGCCAGGGTCAGCACCTCGTCTCCGATCCGCACCCGTCCCTCACCCTCGAGCAGCACGTAGAGCTCCTCCTGCGTGAAGTGCCGGTGCTTGGTCGAAGCTTTCCCCGGCTCCAGCCGCCACATCCGCGCCCCCATCTGCGAGGCCTCGAGCTGCTTGCCGAGGTCCGTGTTCGGCGTCTGCATCTGATTCGACCGCCGCCAGAAGGCGTCACTAGATCGAAGCAAACGGTGGGACATGCCCCCAGTATCGCTATCCAACAGCGCATCGGATCTTTGACACACCATGGTGGGGCGAAAGTCGGATGCGCTGCCTGAGACAAAACATTTCGCTAGCATCGGCCTCATGGAGAAGATCGCCCGTGTAACTGATGTCGAAGTCCTTGGCGAGCATCGTCTGCGCTTGGACTTCGATGACGGTAGCTCTGGGGAGATTGATTTTTCCGATGAGGAATGGCGAGGAGTATTCGCTCCGCTTGCTGATCCCAGCTACTTTGGGAGAGTCGAGCTCGATAAGGAACTGGGGACGATCGTTTGGCCAAACGGAGCCGATATTGCCCCCGAGACCTTGCGCCGGCTGGTGAACTAGACCTCGAGCCAGGTGCCCTTGGGGCCGAGGTTGCGGACCGGGGTGGAGCCGATCGTGCTCTCGCAGCCCCAGGACTCGTGGATGTGACCGCAGACGGCGAGGCGGGGCTGCTTCCCCTCGATCGCGCGCAAGAGGGCGGGGCTGCCGAAGTGGGTGTCGCCGCCGGCGCTGTCGCAGTGGTCACGCGGGGGAGAGTGGAGGACGAGGACCGCGCTTTGGGGGCAGGCGGCGAGCATCTCGGTCGCCGCCTCGTCGTCGAGGTCGAAGCTCCAGTCCCAGGGCGTGACCGGGATGCCGGCGCCGAGGCCGAAGAACTCGGTGCCCTCGATCGTCGTCCCCTCGCCGTGCAGCACCGTGGCGGCGCTCCAACTCCCGGCCGCGGACCGCAACGCATCGACGGTCTCGTTGTTTCCGGGAACCAGGACGGTCGGCGTCTCGATCCCTTCAAGGGCGCCGATCGTCTCCTCTAGCCCCTCGTGCATCGAGGCGAAGTCGCCGGCGCCGATCACGACGTCGGCCTCGGCCGACATCTCCACCAGCTTCGCCCCTTGCTCGAGGTCGCGGTGCAGGTCGCTGAAGGCGAGGATCCTCACGCCCTCAACCTACCCGCTAACGCTCAGGCGGGCCCCGCGGAAGTGGGCTCGCCGACCTCGGCTTCGACTTTGCCGCCGGGCATCCGCACCAGCGCGATCACGAAGGCGACCGCCATCACCCCGGCCATCGCGTAGAAGACGGTGCGCGAAGCCATCGCGAAGTCGTGGGGGATGCTGTCGACGACTTTCTGTACCGCGGCGGGCAGTTTTTCCGGGGTTTCCCCGGTCCCGCTGCCCTGGCTGATCGCGTCGGCGACTTCGCTGCCGACTTCCTTCGGGATGCCGTTCTCGTCGGCCGTCGCTTCGAGGTTGGTGCGGTTCTCGAGGATCAGGATCGAGCCGAGGATCGCCAGCCCGATGCTGGAGCCGAAGTTGCGGACGGTCTGGGTGATCCCGGTCGCCTCGCCGTAGCGGTCGCGCGAGACCCGGTTCAGCGCGTCGGTGTTGGCGGGGCTGAGGACGAGCCCTACCCCGACTCCGGTGAGGACGATCCAGTACCACTGGTCGGAGACCGAGAGTTCGGTCAGCGAGTTGCCCCAGAGGTAGAAGCCGACGGCGGCGATCGCGCAGCCGGGGACGACGGCGCTGCGGGCGCCGACCTTGTCGAGCAGCTGGCCGCCGCGCTGCGAGGCGATCGCGAAGCCGGCGAAGAAGATCAGCAGGTAGAGCCCGGTTTCCGAGGCGCTTTCCCCAAGCGAGATCTGCGCGTACATGCTGGCGAAGAAGAAGAGCGGGACGAACGGGATCATCAGCAGGAAGAGGATGAGGTTGTCCACCGCGAAGGCCCGGTCCTTGAAGACCGAGAGCCGCAGCAGCGGGTTCTCGACCCGCAGCTGGTTGCGGACGAAGGCGACGAGGATCGCGAGGCCGGCGGCGATGCAGATCCAGGTTCTGAAGTCGTCCCAGCCCCAGACGCTCGACTGCTGCAGGCCGAGGACCGAGAGCCCCATGCCGAGGGTGATCAGCGCGGTGCCGGTGTAGTCGAGCGACCCCGGGTGCTTTTCGTCGGCCGGCTTCGACTTCCAGATCAGGATCAGGGTGATGATCGCGACCGGGATGTTGACCCAGAAGATCGCCCGCCAGCTCCACTCGACCAGGTAGCCGCCGGCCAGCGGTCCGATCGCGGTGAGGCCGCCGGCAGCGGTGAAGAAGATCGCCATCGCCCGGCCGCGCTCGCTGACCGGGAAGGCGTTGAGGACGATCGCCAGCGCCGCCGGGAACATGATCGCGGCGCCGGCGCCCTGGATCACGCGGAAGACGATGAACCAGGACTCGTCGACCGAGCTGGACGGGGTGGCGCCGCAGAGGGCGGAGGCGGTGGCGAAGATCACCACGCCGAGCACGACCATGCGGCGGTGGCCGGCGATGTCGGCGAGGCGGCCGCCGAAGGCGAACAGCGCCGAGAGCGAGAGCAGGTAGCCGTTGATGATCCACTGCACTCCCGTCGCCGAGAGCGAGAGGTCTTCCTGGATCGTCGGGATCGCGATCGCGACGATCGTCTGGTCGATGAAGGTCATCGCGACGGCGAGCAGCATCGCCACCAGGGCGAGGTTCTTGGTGCGGGTGGCGGCCGGTGCGGCCGCGGTGGCTGACATGTGATCAGCATCGGCACCGCGCGCGGATCGGGGTATCCGCCCGCCGAGGGAGTCCCGCTGTCCATCGACCGGTGGACATGCGCCCCTTCGGTTGGGGGGAGACAGCCGTCGAAGGACTTCGATAGGTTCGAACCGACCACTCCACGTCGGACCGTGACCCGGTCCGCGACGGAAGGAAGTTCGACCGTGCGACGACTGCTGGTGGCAACGCTCGCCACCGCACTGACCCTGGCCGGGACCGCGCTCCC
>DATIMV010000053.1:0-35836 GCA_035474955.1 Solirubrobacterales bacterium | reverse complement strand
CGGGGCACCTAGGACTCGAACCTAGAATCGCCGGTTTTGGAGACCGGTGCCTTAGCCAGTTTGGCCAGTGCCCCAGGGGTGATGCGGAGCCAAATCCTAGTTGACGCCACTTCCTGCTGCCGTATCTTCCCGGCATGGGCGGGCGCTTGGGGTTCTTGGCTGCCGTAGCTGTGCTGGGGCTGGCGACGGCTATTCCGGCCGTTGCCGGAAAGTCGGCGCATCGCGTTGCCGACAACCCGATCGGGCTCTTCAACGCCGACTTCTCACCCTCGGCGCTCTCGAAGAAAAAGCCGACCCCGATTCGCTTTACCGCTACCACCAGAATCAAGGCCGGCACCGCGCACCCTCCCCCCCTGAAGGAACTTCGCCTCAAGCTCGACAGGCAGGTCAGCCTCGACCTGAAGGAGATCCCGACCACCGCGGACGTCGAGGGGTGCCTGCCCAGATCGGTGAGGATCCCAAGCGTCGGCAAGGTGCGCAAAGACTGCGGGCCGGCGGTGGTCGGCTACGGCCGGATGGACGTCGAGGTCCAGTTCCCCGATCAGAACCCGGTCCAAGTCGCATCCCAAATAGTCGCCCTCAACGGTGGCATCGAAGGCGGGACGGCAAAGCTGTACCTCTATTCCTCCTTCTCGGCACCGGTCACCGGCGCCATCGTCACCACCATGCAGATCGAGAAGATCCGCAAGGGGCGCTACGGGCTCGAAGCGATCGCCACGATTCCGAAAATTGCCGGCGGCAGCGGTTCGATCACCTCCTTCGCCCTCACGTTTAAGCGCGGCGTCCTCTCCGCGACCTGCCCCGATGGGCGCCTCAACTTCCACGGCAAGCCGGTTTTCGCGGAAAGCGCCGGGCCCGGGGAATCGATCGTCAGAACCTGCGTGGCGAAGCCCGAAGCTCGACGCTAGCTAGGCCCCGGGATCCAAAACCCGGGGCCGCGATCGCAAACGTCCTCAGCCCTGCTCGAGGACGATGCTCTTCGATTTGACGACCGCAGTTGCGCCGGTCGGTTTGAAGGTGATCTTCGCCTTGACTTTGGCCTGACCCTCTTCCGCCAGCAGGGCCTTGGTCTTGGCGTTCGGCTTGACGAGGATCTTCAGTCGCTTGGCTTTTTTGGCTTTCGCCTTCTTCTTGGCGAGGCCTTTGCCGGAGACGGTCAGGGTGCCGGCGCCGGGGACCTTGACCGAGAGGATCGCGGTGCCTTTGGCTTTGTTCAGCTTGACCCCGCCGAGTTTGATCTTGGCTTTGGCGACTTTCAGTTTCGCCACCTGGGAGACCGAGCCACCCTGCGGCGTGGTCGCCGTCAGGGTGACGTCGTAGAGGCCGGGCTTGGCGTTGTTCGGGACCTTGACGTTGACCGTACCCGTGGCGGCCGGCGAACGCAGGGTGGCGGGATCGACCGCGCCCGGAGCGAAGGTCGAGCTCGGGAGCGTCACTTTCGCTTTCGGCAGAGTCGAACTTGCCGTGAGGTCGAAGCTCGGCAGCGCCGCGGCGGTGCTGGCGAAGTCGAGGGGGAAGGCCAGCGTGCCTTTGCCGCCAAGGAAGGCGGAGGCCCGCGGAGCCGGGGCGATCTTCAGGTCGGAGGTGCCGATCTGGGCTTTCTCGGCAGGAAGGCAGAAGGCGGATTCTTCGGTCACGTCTCCAGGCCCGGTGATGCAGTCGACCGGTCGGTCGGGCGACCCGCTCGAGCCGCCTACCCCCCGGTACCCGTAGACGATGGCGGTCGCGAAGGGACCGCCGAAGGAACCGCCGTCGGCAGCCGCCGGCAAGCCGAAGTCACCGTCGAAGCTCCATTCCCGCACGGCACCTTTTTCTTCGGTGAAGGGGGCCGAGAGATAGCCGATACCTTCGGTTCCCGGCGGCGGCCAGGCCTCGTCGATCTCGCCCTGCGCGACGAGAGCAGCCGAGGCCGCAGCCATCTCCTGCGCCGCCTGGTCGTTGCGAGTGAAGACAATCGGCGCACCCCCCGTGAGAGGCGTCGCCGTGATCGTCGCCGGAGCGCTCGAGCCTTTCGGCACCGCGATCCCGACGATGGCCTGGGCCTGCCCTTCCCCGTCGTTCGCCGCGCACGTCGTCGGTCCGCCTTCGACCATCGTTTCGGGATTGGTGCAGATCACGAAGTGGACCCGGACTGACCCGATGCCGCCGGGCTGGCTCACCTGCAGCGAGCCGAGTTTGTAGACGGTGCAGGCGCTGAGCGCGACCGCGAGGCCGGCGAGGGCGATCAGGACGAGGGCGGGCTTGGCGAGGCGACGCTTCGAAAGCAAGGGCTGCTCCTATCGATTGGTACGGAAAGCGCGCCAATCATTACAAGCAGTGCGGGCGGAGGGACTTGAACCCCCACGGGCCGAAGCCCACCAGGACCTAAACCTGGCGCGTCTGCCAAATTCCGCCACGCCCGCGTGGCTGGCCCGGATGGGCCTTAACGCGGCGGCAATCGCCGCGTCGCTGCCAGATTCTATGATCGGGGCGTGGCTGTAGGAGAGGTGAGGCCCGGATACGAACTGTGGCGGCCCAATCGGGAACCGGCCAGCTCGGTGACGACGAAGTTTTTCGTCGTGCTGCTGCTGGCGGCGACGGCGCTCGTTGCCGGCCTGATCACGATCGGCGGCTGGTCGCTTTTGAAGGGCGGCAGCGGGATGGGAATCGTCTGCGCGATCTACGCCCTCCTCTACGCCTTCTTCGCCTTCCTGGTCGCCCGCTGGAACCGCGGCATCCTGCCGGTGGTGGCGGCCCTCTCGATGATCCTGGCGATCTTCTGCGCGGTCGGCGCCGAAAGCTGGTTCAACCGCGACCGCGCCGGCTTCGACGAGGCGCTCATCCCCTCGGCGGCGATCGGCCTGCTGGTGATCGTCCTCGGCCTGCTGCAGATCGTTCTCGTCGCCGCCTCGCTCTACGCCTTCAACCAGGAGTGGCACGTGGAGGAGGAGCGCCCGATCGGATCGGGCGAGGACTACGGCGCCGGCGCGTCACCGCAACCGGCCTAGTCGCTTCAGCAGGTGCTCGCTTATCTTTCCGGCAGAGCCGGAGTGGCGGAACTGGCATACGCGATCGACTCAAAATCGATTGCCCTTGCGGGCTTGTGGGTTCGAATCCCACCTCCGGCATCCGTAGACGCGAGGCATAGACTCGCGCCGTGAACGCCCCCGGGGGAGAGCTGCTGTGGGAGCCGTCGGCCGAGCTGGTCGAGCGCTCGCGCCTTGTGGAATTCATGCGCTGGCTGCGACAGGACCGTAGCCTCGACTTCGACGATTACGGCGAGCTCTGGCAGTGGTCGGTCGACGACCTCGACGCCTTCTGGGACGCGATCTGGGATTTCTTCGGCGTCCAGGCCGACGGTGAGCGCGGCGCGGTGCTGGGGAGTCGCGAGATGCCCGGCGCCGAGTGGTTCCCCGGCACGCGGCTGAACTACGCCGAGCACGTCTTCGCCGGCAAGGACGACGGCGAGGTGGCGATCCTCCACGCCTCCGAGCTACGCGAGCTGGAGGAGATGAGCTGGGGCGAGCTGCGGCGACAGGTCGCGGCGACCGCCGCCGGGCTGCGCCAGCTCGGCGTCGAGCGCGGCGACCGCGTCGTCGCCTACGTGCCGAACATCCCCGAGGCGATCGTCGCCTTCCTCGCCGCCGCCTCGATCGGCGCCGTGTGGTCGAGCTGCTCGCCCGACTTCGGCCCCGCCAGCGTGATCGACCGCTTCGCCCAGATCGAGCCCAAGGTCCTCTTCGCGGTCGACGGCTACCGCTACGGCGGCAAGGACTTCGACCGCCGCGACACCGTCGCCCGCCTGCAGCAGGCGATGCCGAGCCTGGAGCGCACGATCGTCCTCTCCTACCTCAGCCCCGAGCCGGATCTCTCGCCGCTGCGCGACGCGCTGCGCTGGGAGGAGCTGCTGCGCGACGGCGAGGGCGCCGAGCTGAGCTTCGACCGGGTCCCCTTCGACCACCCGCTCTGGGTCCTCTACTCCTCCGGCACGACCGGGTTGCCGAAGGCGATCGTCCAGGGGCAGGGCGGGATCCTGCTCGAGCACCTGAAGAAGCTCCACCTCCACGTCGACGCCCACCCCGGCGACCGCCTCTTCTGGTTCACGACGACCGGCTGGATGATGTGGAACTTCCTCGTCTCCGGGCTGCTGACGAAGGCGGCGATCGTGCTCTACGACGGCAACCCCGGCCACCCCGACATGGGCGTGCTCTGGGATTTGGCCGAGCGCGCCGGGATCACGATGTTCGGCACCAGCGCCGCCTACATCGGCGCCTGCATGAAGGCCGGGGTCGAGCCGGACGCCGGGCGCGACCTCAGCGCCCTGCAGGCCGTCGGCTCGACCGGCTCCCCCCTCTCCCCCGAGGGCTTCGACTGGATCTACCAGCACCTCGGCTCCGACACCTGGCTCTTCTCGACCAGCGGCGGCACCGACCTCTGCACCGCCTTCGTCGGCGGCGTCGCGACGTTGCCGGTCTACCGCGGCGAGCTGCAGGCGCGGGCACTCGGCGCCGCGGTCGAGGCGTGGAACGAAGCGGGCGAGCCGGTGGTCGAGGAGGTCGGCGAGCTCGTGGTCACCGAGCCGATGCCCTCGATGCCGATCCGCTTCTGGGGCGACGAGGACGGCGCCCGCTACCACGAGAGCTACTTCGAGATGTTCCCCGGCACCTGGCGCCACGGCGACTGGATCGAAGTGACCCGGCGCGGGACGGCGATCATCTACGGCCGCTCCGACTCGACCATCAACCGCGGCGGCATCCGCATGGGGACGAGCGAGATCTACCGCGCGGTGCTTGGGATCGACACGATCGTCGACGCGCTGGTGGTTGATGTCCCCCGCCCCGGGACCGACGGCTGGATGCCGCTGTTCGTGGTCCTGCGCGAAGGCGCAGAACTGGATGAGGAGCTGCCGCGGGAGATCGCGCGGCGGGTGCGCGAACGGTGCTCCCCCCGGCACGTCCCCGACGAGGTCTTCGAGATCGACGAGGTCCCCCGCACCCTCAGCGGCAAGGTGCTGGAGGTGCCGGTGAAGCGGATCCTGATGGGGACGCCGGTGGAGAAGGCGGCCAGCCGCGACTCACTGGCCAACCCGGCGGCGCTCGACTACTTCGTCGAGATGGCCAAGCGCTTCGCGGTCTGAGCGAGGATCCGCCGCACGTAGTCGGGTTCGTAGCGCACCTGCTCGTGGGTGAAGCGGAGCTGGGTGAGGCCGGCGGCGGTGTGAGCTTGGTCGCGGAGCCGGTCCCGCGCCTGCTCGGCCGGGGTGCGGTGGTAGCGCAGCCCGTCGGTCTCGACCACGAGCCCGAGCTCCGGCCAGTAGAAGTCGACTTCGAACTCGTTCACCCACTGGCCGGTGAGCGGAACCAGGAGACCGGCCTTGCGGGCAAGCGGAAGGAACCGCCGTTCCAGCTCCTCTTTGGTGAGGCGAAAGGTTCGCCGGTCGAGAATCTGGCGGAGCTTGGCGACGCCCGGCTCGCCGACCCGCGTGTCGAGCGCCTCCCGCAGCTCAGGCGGATGCACGAGGTCGTATTTGTCCGCCTCATTGATCATCCGCTCGACCCCGCGCCGGTCGAGCCGCAGCGCCATGTCGATCAGCGTCTGAATCGGCGTGGTGACCGGAATGTCGTGGCGAGCGGTGTGGTCCTCGGGCCAAAGGGAGGAACGACGGTAGATACGAAGACCGGGGCGACGCCGCTGGTAGCGGCTGGGTACGGAAACCTCGATCAGGTCACGCCCCTCGATACCGATTCGCCATAGCGCTGCCGCGCTCGAGTGGCTGAGCACAGCCTCGCCCCCACAGGCAATAACGGCTGCCATCCAGCGGCCATTTCGGCTGAGTGATGGTCGGCCGACAACGTAAACACCCTGATGAACGCGGTGGAGTCGCCCCGTCGAGAGTCGATGATCGATCCCTCGTTCCGAAAAGCCCAGGGCCAGCAGCTGCCTGCGCGCAACTACGCCATGTTGCCGCTCCACTAAACCCCAAACGTCGCCGTCCCGCCCCACCCGAAAATTCAGCGCGCGCTGTTTTTCAGATCCCATAGGGGGTCAAGATCAGCGCTCGCTGAATTTCCCCCCGGGCGGGAAGGCGGAATGCGGAGGTTGCGGGGCTTTAGACCATGCCGAGGCCGCCGCTTACGCCGAGGGTCTCGCCCGTTACGTAGCTGGCGTCGTCGGAGGCTAGGAAGGCGACGGCTGCGGCGACCTCGTCGGGCTGGCCCAGGCGGCCCATCTGGGTGGACGATTTCATCGTCTCGATCACCTTCTCGCCGATCTCGCCGAACTCCTTGGCGCCCATCAGCAGCGGGGTCTCGATCGGGCCGGGGGCGATTGCGTTGGCGGTGACGCCGTAGCGGGCGGCCTCGCGAGCGATCGCCTTGGTGAAGCCGATCACGCCCGCCTTGGCGGCCGAGTAGGCGGCCGAGCCCTTGGAACCGACGCGACCCGCCTCCGAGGAGATGTTGACGATGCGGCCGTAGCCGCGCTCCTGCATTCCCGGCAGCGCCGCGTGGGTGAGGTTCATGACGCCGCCGAGGTTGATGTCCAGCACCTGCTGCCACTGCTCCTGGGTCACGTAGATGAAGAAGCCGAAGTTGTCCATGCCGGCGTTGTTGACGAGGATGTGGAGCTCTCCCACCTCCCCGATGGCGGCGCGGGCCCCCTCGAGGTCGGTGACGTCGAGCTCGATCGCGTGGCCGGCGACCTCGGACGCCACCTTCTCTGCGCCCTCCATGTTGATGTCCGCGACCCAGACCTCGGCGCCCTCGGCGGAGAGCCGCGCCGCGACCGCGGCGCCGATGCCACTGCCGCCGCCGGTCACCAACGCTCTGCGTCCCTCGAGCCTCATGCGGCGGGAGCATAGACTGCGCGGCCTTGACCCCGGGCAGCGAACCGATCCCGATCATCGGCGGCACCGGCGCCCTCGGCGCCGGCCTCGCGCGTCGCTGGGCGCGCGCGGGCGTGCCGGTCGTGCTCGGCTCGCGCTCGGCCGAGCGGGCCGAGGAGGCGGCGGCGAAAGTCCGCGAGGCCGTCCCCGAGGCCGACGTCACCGGCCTCGAGAACGCCGAGGCGGCGACCAAGGGTGGGATCGTCTTCCTCACCGTCCCCTTCCGCGCCCAGTCCGAGAACCTCAACAACCTGCGCGAGGCGCTGCAGCCGGGCCAGATCCTGGTCGACTGCACCGTCCCCCTCGCCGCCGCGGTCAGCGGCAAAGCGACCCGCTCGCTCGGCGTCTGGCAGGGCTCGGCCGCCCAGCAGGCGCAGGAGATGGTCCCCGAGGGCGTCACCGTCGTCTCCGCCCTCCACACCGTCGGCGCCCCCAGCCTCGCCGACCTCGACACCGAGCTGGGCGAGGACATCCTCGTCTGCGGCGACAAGAAGGCCGACAAGGCGCAGGTGGCGCGGCTGATCGAGCTGATCCCCGGCCTGCGCGCCGTCAACGCCGGAGCGCTGGAGATGGCGCGGATCGTCGAGCAGCTGACGCCGCTGCTGATCTCGGTCAACGTCCGCTACAAGGTCCACGCCGGGATCCGCCTCACCGACCTCCCCGACACCGACCACTGGGCCTAGCGACGATGCGCGTTGTGCTGCTCGCCGGCGGCACCGGCGGCGCCAAACTCGCGGCCGGCATGCAGGAGGAGGTCGGCGGCGACCTCACGGTGATCGCCAACACCGGCGACGACGTCGAGACGCTCGGGGTCCACGTCTCCCCCGACCCCGACCTCGTCACCTACTGGCTCAGCGACGAAATCGACGAGGGGCGCGGCTGGGGGATCCGCGACGACAGCTTCACCGTCTTCGAGCGGCTGAAGCGCCTCGGCGCTCCCGAGTGGTTCGGCCTCTCCGACCGCGACCTCGCCGCCTGCCTCTACCGGCGCCAGTTCCTCGACGAGGGCGGCCGCCCGACCGACGCGCAGGCGCAGATCGCCCGCGGCCTCGGAGTCGAGGCGCGGGTGCTGCCGATGTGCGACACGCCCGTCCGCACTCGGGTAATCACCCCGGCCGGCGCCCGTGCGCTGCAGGAGTACCTGATCATCGACGGGGGGCAGCCGCCCGTCGAAGGGGTCGAACTGGAGGGAATCGAGGCGGCCGAGCCGACGCCGGAGGTGCTCAAGGCGATCGGCGACGCCGAGGTGATCGTCCTCGGCCCCTCGAACCCGGTGATCAGCATCGGCCCGATCCTCGCCATGCCCGGCATGCGCGAGGCGATCGCCGCTTCCCCCGCCCCCGTCGTCGCTGTCAGCCCCTACGTCGCCGGCGCCGTCGTCAAGGGCCCCACCGACCGTTTCATGGAAGGGACCGGCCGCCCGACCACCGCCGCCGGCGTCGCCTCCCTCTACACCGGGTTGATCGACGCGATGGTCGTCGACGAGGGCGATCCCGACCCGCCCCCCGCCGAGATCCCGACGCTTGCGGCCCCGACCCTGATGGAGGGAGCGGCGGGCCGGCTCCGCCTCGCCCGGATCGTCCTCGACTACGCCGCTACGCTCGACCCCGCGTGAACGCCACCGCCGTCCTCCCCGTCAAGCGCTTCGACGCCGCCAAGCAGCGGCTGGTCGGCCTCGACGAGGAACGGCGCCGCGAGCTGGCCGGGGCGATGGTCGCCGACGTGCTGGAGGCGATCGGCAAGGCGCGCGCGATCGACCGCCTGATCGTCGTCAGCGGCGACCCTCTCGCCCAGGAGCTGGCGTCCGAAGCCGAGGCCGAGGTGGTGCCCGACCCCGAGGACGTCGGCCACGTCGAGGCCGCCCAGGCCGGCATCGCCCGCGCCGAAGTCGAGGGCGCCGAGCGGGTCGTCCTCCTCGCCGGCGACTGCCCGCTGCTCGACCCACGCGAGCTCGACCGCCTGCTGACCGGCATCCCCGGCAACTACGTCGGCATCGTTCCCGACCGCCACGGCACCGGCACCAACGCCCTTCTCCTCAGTCCCCCGAACGCGATCGTCCCCGCCTTCGGCGAGGGCAGCCGCGACCGCCACGTCGAGGCAGCGCGCCAAGCGGGTATCCCGTTCGGGATCGAGGAGCTGCCGTCGATCGAACTCGACCTCGACACCCCCGCCGACGTGATCGCGCTGACCCGCGAGCTGGAGCAGCAACGCGGCCGAGCCCGGCGCACCGCCAAGGCTCTGGGGATATGACCGAGCTTCGGGTCCTCCCCGTCGAGGGGCTGCCCGAGGTCGAGGAGGGGATGAAGGTTGGGCAGCTCATCGCCGACCGGGCCGCCGAGTTACAGAACGGCGATGTCGTGGTGATCTCCCAGAAGATCGTCTCCAAGGCCGAGGGTCGAGTGCGGCGACTGTCGGAGGTGAAGCCCTCGGAGCGCGCTCAGGAACTCGGAAAAGAGCTGGGTAAGGAGGCGGCGCTCGTAGAGCTGATCCTCACCGAGAGCCGCGAAGTGCTGCGGGCGGAGAGGGGAATCCTGATCACGGAAACGCACCACGGCTTCGTCTGCGCCAACGCCGGCATCGACAGCTCAAACCTCCCGAAAGACGGAACGGTTTGCCTCTTGCCCGAGGACCCCGACGCCTCGGCACGGAGGATCCGAGCAGAAATCTCAACCGCGGTCGTTATCGCCGACAGCTTCGGGCGAGCGTGGCGGCTGGGGCAAGCCGAGGTGGCCATCGGGTGCGCAGGTCTCACACCCTTGGACGACTGGCGAGGGCGCCGAGACACCAGCGGCCGCGAGCTGAAAGCGACGGAGATCGCGATTGCCGACGAGGTCGCCGCTGCCGCCGACCTGGTCCGCGGCAAGGACAGCCGCGTGCCGGCAGCCATCGTGCGCGGCCTCGGCCACTACGTGACGGCGGAGGACGGGCCTGGGGCCACTGTCCTCCGCCGCTCCCCCACCGAAGACCTTTTCCGCTGACGGGCTAGTCGCGGTCTTTGCCGAGCGCGTCCTTGGCCTTGTCCGAGGCCTTGTCGAGGCCGTCCTTGACGGCGCCGGTCGCCTTGTCGACCTTGCCTTCGCGCTTGAGGTCGTCGTCGCCCGTCAGATCGCCGGCGGCCTCCTTCACGCGGCCCTTGGCGTCGTCCTTGTTGCGGATCTCGTCAGTCATGGCATCCTTTCTCTGGCTTTCGGATGCCGTTCAGCTACCCGCAACGGGCACAACCTCAACGTTTGGGTACGTCTCGATGATCTCGTAGAGCGTCGTCCGCTGCGCCGGCTCGCGCCCCGCCGCCCGCGCGGCGGCGATCAGCTGCTCGGGCTCCAGCCGCACCCCGTGCTGGGAGCCGGCCATGCGAGAGATGTTCTCCTCCATCAGCGTGCCGCCGAGGTCGTTGACCCCCCAGCGCAGCGCCTCGGTCGCCCCCTCCAGCCCCATCTTCACCCAGCTCGCCTGCAGGTTCGGGATCGTGCGGCCGAGCGCCAGCCGGAAGGCGGCGGTGTGCTTGAGGTTCTCCTGCATCGAGATCTCCTCGATGCCGTGGGTGCGGCCGAGCATCGTGTTGAAGGGGATGAAGCTGAGTGGGACGAACTCGGTGATGCCGCCGGTCCGCTCCTGCAGGGCGCGGATGACGCGCATGTGGCGGGCCAGCTCCCGCGGCTCCTCGATGTGGCCGAACATCACCGTCGAGGTCGAGCGCAGGCCGGCGCGGTGGGAGGCTTCGATGATCTCCACCCAGCGATCGGCCGGGAGCTTGTTCGGCGAGATCCGCTGACGGACGCCGTCGTCGAGCACCTCGGCCGCGGTTCCCGGCGTCGAGCCGAGGCCGCACCCCAGCAGGTACTCGAAAACCTCCCGCGGCTCCTTGCCCGAGCGCTCGCAGGCCCAATTGATCTCCATCGGCGAGTAGGCGTGCAGGTGCAGCTGCGGCGCCACCTCCTTCGCCAGCCGCAGCCAGCGCCCGTACTCCTCCAGGGTCAGGTCGGGATGGATGCCGCCCTGCATGCAGAGCTCGGTCGCGCCAAAAGCGACCGCCTCTTCCACCCGCGCCGCGAAGTCCTCCTCGCTGACTTCGTAGGCGTCCGGCGAGCGCTTCCCCTGCCCGAACCCGCAGAAGGCGCAGCCGACGACGCAGACGTTGGTGAAGTTGATGTTGCGGTTGACGACGAAGGTGACCCGGTCCCCGTTCAGCTCAGCTCTCAGCTCATCAGCCGCGACCCGCATCTCCTCGATCACCTCTGGCCGGGTCTCGGCGAACAACGCAGTCAGCTCGTCCTCGGTCAGCTCAAGCCCCTCGCGACCCTTGGCGATCGCCTGCGGCGCCAGATCGGAATCGATCGTCTCTTCCGACCTACGCCCCGACCCTCTCCGCGGAATGAACGACCAGTACTTCAGCTTGATCACGTCGAGGACCCCCTGCTCCATCCACTCGGGGTCCATGTACTGCGGGTAGACGCACAGCCGCTCGGTCAGGGCATAGCCACGAGGCGCCAGCTCCTTGCGCACCTGATGAGGCGACGGGAACGGCTCCTCGGGGGAGATGTGGTCGCCGTTGGCACTGAGGCCACCGAGATCAGTTGCCCCAGCCTCCACCAACTCCGGCCACCAGTCCGACAGGTTCGGCGGGACTTGAACGCCCACGTCTGGCATCAGTCGCCGGCACTCCTGGATCAGGCGCTTGATGTCGTCGAGGGAGACGGGATTGGCCCATGCCGGTAGGGACGGCGGAGGTGACCCCTCCGTCGCAACAGATGGGGAGGCTCCTCCGGGGTCACCTCCGCCGTCCTGCCATCGCTGGCGGGCGGACTCGTCGGCGATGTCCGCGACCTCGGCGCCGTAGTAGCGCGGGTGGGAGACGAAGTTCTGGAGGATGACCTCTTGGAGATGGCCGTGGCGCTGGTGGCTGGCCGCCAGAGCTTCCAAGGACTCGATGCGGTCCTGGGGGGTCTCACCGATGCCGACCAGGATGCCGGAGGTGAAGGGGATCTTCAGTTCTCCGGCGGCTTCGATCGTGGCCAGGCGAGCTGCGGGGTGCTTGGTGGGAGAGCCGGCGTGGACGGTGTCCATCAAGCGCTCTGAGGTGGACTCGAGCATCAGGCCCTGGGAAGCAGTCACCTCTCGCAGGCGAGCCAGGTCCTCCTTGCCGAGGACGCCGAGGTTGGTGTGCGGGAGCATCCCCCGCTCCAGCGCCCGTTCGCAGGCCCAGACGACGTAGCTGGTGAAGTCGTCGTGGCCCCAGGTCTTCAAGCGTTCGGCGACGATCGGATTTACCTCGGGCCTCTCCCCCGTCAGGACCAGCAGCTCCTTCGTGTTGCGTTTCAGCGCCTCGTCGAGGATCCGTTCGACGTCCTCCGGAGCGTGGACGTGCGCCTGGTGCGTGGCGAAGGCGCAGTACTTGCAGTAGCACTGGCAGGTGCGGGAGAGCGAGAGGGTGAAGTTGCGAGAGAAGGTGACCCGGCGCACAGCGCCAAGCTACTGCAACCGCGCCCCCGCTAACGAAAGGCGCCACCCGATCGGGTGGCGCCGGTACTGCTCAGATGTTGCTCGGCCTCAGGTGGCCGGCTTGTCGCTGGTCGGGGTCGCCCGTTTCGGGACCGGCGGCCGCACGTGCTCCGGCGGTTCGGTCGGCGGCAGGCCACCCGGCTCGAGGACGAAGCGGTAGACGCCGGCGGCGGCAAGCGCGCCGACGATCGGGCCGACGACGAAGGGCCAGACGTCGCCCCACTCGCTGGCGACGAGGGCCGGGCCGAACCAGCGGGCCGGGTTGAAGCCGGCGCCGGTCAGCGGGCCGAAGACCATCACGAGGAAGCCGAGGGTGGTACCGATCGCCAGCGGTGCCCACTCCTTGAAGCTCTTCTCCGAGTAGACCGCGGTGAGGATCACGAGGACGAGGACGAAGGTGCCGATCGCCTCGACGATCATCCCGGCGAACTCGCCGGCGAGGAGACCGCTGACGCCGAGGGCGCCGTAGTTGGTGGCCAGCCCCTCGTCCTCCAGCAGCGCCTTGGCCAGCAGGGCGCCGAGGACGCCGCCGGAAAGCTGGGCGAGCATGTAGATGACGCCGTCGAGCGGCTTGATCCGCCGGATCGCCAGCGCGGCAAGGGTCACCGCCGGGTTGAAGTGCCCACCGCTGGCGACGCCGAACATGACGATCAAGCCGAACAGCAGGAAGGCGTGGACGAGCCCGACGACAGCGAAGTCGGAACCGAACTGCGCCTGACCACCGGTCGAGACGAACAGAATGACGACGCTGCAGACGAAGAAGACCAGCAGCAACGTGCCGATCAACTCAGCTAGATATGCGGCTAGACCTCTCTCCTGCACCTTTTCCTCCTCGAAGTTCCCGTGATCAGGTAAGCGGCGGCAGTCTACCCAGATTTTCTCGATGAATTAGGTTCGGGCAGAAGATGAGAAGGGCTGTCGCGCTGCTGGCGGCCGTCCTCGCGCTTGCCGGCTGGGCCGGCTGCGGTGAGGACGGCGCGGAACCGGGCGTGCCGAAAGGCGCGACGCTCGTGCTCGATTTCACTCCCAACGCCGTCCACAGCGGCATCTACGCGGGGCTCTCCCGCGGCTACTACGAGGACGAGGGGGTCGACCTCGAGGTGCAGGCGCCGGGCGAATCGACCGACGCCCCGAAGCTGCTCGGGGCGGGCAAGGTCGAGTTCGCGATCCTCGACATCCACGACCTCGGCATCGCCCGCGAGCGCGGCATCGACCTGGTCGGCGTGGCACCGGTCGTCCAGCGCCCGCTCGCCGCGGTGATCGCCAGGGCCGACGGACCGGTGCGGCGGCCGCGCGACCTGGAGGGCCGCCAGGTCGGCGTCACCGGCCTCCCCTCCGACGAAGCGGTCGTCGACTCCGAGGTGGAAGCCGACGGCGGCGATCCGGCCAGGGTCGAGAAGGTGACGATCGGCTTCACCGCCATTCCCTCCCTGGCCGCCAGGAAAATCGACGCGGCGACGGGTTTCTGGAATTCCGAGGCGGTGGCGCTGCGGCGCCAGGGCGTCCCCGTGCGCGTCTTCAAGGTCGACCGCTTCGGCGCCCCGCCCTACCCCGAGCTGGTCCTGACCACTTCGCGGCAGACCCTCGAAGAGGACCCGGGCCTGGTCGACGCGGCAGTAGCCGCCACCCGCCGCGGCTACGCGTTCACGACGCAGAACCCGGATGCGGCCCTGGGAGATCTGCTCGCAGCCAACCCCTCGCTGGAAAGAGCCGACCAGCAGGCCCAGCTGGACGCCCTGCTCCCGATCCTCCGCCCACGCCCGTTCAACCCAGCTGTACTAAAGGCCTGGGCTAACTGGGACCTGCAGTACGGACTGCTCGAGGAACCGCTCGATTTAGAAGAAGCGTTCCGTCTGGGCGGGTCCGGCTGACTCCGTACGGACACTCAGCCGAAGGCGTCCGGTAGGAGTCAGCCGGACCCGCTCCCCAGCAAGCTCTCAACCAAAGCAGGCAGTTCCCGAGCCATCCGCGACCGCGGCACCACCAGGTCGACCCCGGCAGCGTCCGCCGTCTTCTTCGTATCGATGTCGACGTGCGAGTAGTAGCCCAGCACCGGCATCCCCAGGCCGACCAGCGCTTCGGGGTTCTCGACGTCGAGGTCGGCGACGATCAGGTCGACGCCTTCCCAGGTCGTTTCCTCCAGCGAGGGCGAGGTGGTGACCTCGTGCCCGGCCGAGCTCAGAGTCTCCTGGACTTTGCTGCCGAGCATCAGGTCGTCGCTGATGCTGAGGATGCGCGCCACTACAGCGACCGGCGCTCGCGGAACTCTTCGCGAACGCTCTCCGGCCGGCCCCACATCTGGACGACCTCGGAGCGCCCCTCGCGCACCTCGGCCACCCGCAGCTCCCCCTTGACGCCGGCCTCGTCGAGCTTGGCGAGCACGCCCGCCACGGTCTCCGCGGCGGCGGCGTGGCCGAAGCTGTGGGCGACCAGCAACCGCCACTGCCAGCCCTCGCGCGGGTACTGGTAGACCTGCGCGTTGACCTGGCTCAAGGCGACGGCGGTATCGACGTACTGCGATTCCTCCTCGATCCGCATGTCGACCTCGAGGTCGGTCCAGTCCGGCGGCAGCGTCTCGAGGATCTGCTGAAAGTCAGCGGCGAGCGGCATCGGGTGCGAAGCGTAGCCGCAAGCGCTTGTGGCGGTGGCGGAAGACGGCGAGGACCAGTGGCCGGAACCAGGCTCCGGGCAACGGCAGGCGTGACTCCCAGGCGAGACGGTCGGTGATCCGGCAGCGGTCCTCCCCCAGCGGCGTCAGCGTTCGCTCGTGTTCCCAGAGCCGCATCGAGAGCATCGACGAGCGCTCGAGGAAGCCGCGCTCGCGCTCCACCCGGATCAGCGTCAGGTCGTCGTAGTCGAAGGGGAGGAAGCCGAAGAGGAGGATCCAACTGCGCCCGATCCTGCCCGGCTCCAGGTCACCGAGGCCGAAATCGGGGGCGCCGCGCGGAACCGTCATCCGCATCAGCGGCCGCAGCTCGTCGTTGATCCCGACCGGGTCGGTGACACGCGCCCAGAGCGTCTCGGCGTCGGCATCGAGCTCCGAGGCGACGGTGATCTCGGCCCGTCGGCGCACCGGGGTCAGCGCGCGTCCCAGGTCGGGGGCTGCAGGTCGGGGCCGGGGATCGGCGTCCCGTGGGGATCGTGGCGCGGTTCCCCCAGCTTCGCCGCCATCAGCTGCTCGAGCTCCTCGGAGATGTAGTGCTCGAGCACCTCCGCCTCCTCGTGGACGGCGGCGTCGTCCATCCCCAGCGCCTCGGAGAGGTAGGCCTCGATCAGGCGGTGGTGG
Source organism: Solirubrobacterales bacterium (assembly GCA_035474955.1). Lineage (GTDB taxonomy): Bacteria > Actinomycetota > Thermoleophilia > Solirubrobacterales > 70-9 > VAYN01. Next base: position 20,189 of record DATIMV010000053.1, on the reverse strand, counting down.
CGGATCACCTCCAGCGCCACCTTCTCCCCCGCCGGGGTCAGGCTGACGCCCTTGTAGGGGAAGTACTCGACCAGGCCGAGGTCGGACAGCCGTTTCAGCATCGAGGTCGCGGTCGCCGGGGTGACGCCGAGCCGCTGCGCGACCTCGCCGTTCAGGACCAGTCCCTCGCGCTCGGCGGCGATCGCGTAGATCGCCTTCGCGTAGTCCTCGATCGCCTCGGTGTTGGGGTCGCGGCGACCGCGGCCGCTCTCGCCGACCGCCATCAGACCGACACCAGCAGGCCGGTGAGGTACATGACGGCGATCCCGGCGAGGATCCCCGCCACCGTCGCCGGCGTCAGGTAGCGGCCGCTGCCGTCGCGCATCGCCGGGGCGATCTGGACGATCACCCGCACGATCGCTCCGACGCCCACCCCGAACAGCAGCGCGACGAGACTGGGGTCGAAGGCCGAGGCGCCGATCCAGGCGCCGAGGATCGCCGGCGCTCCGGCGATCAGGCCCAGGCCGAGCAGACGCTTCAAGCTGGGGCTGGCCTCGTCCCGCAGCGGGGCGACGATCGCCAGCCCCTCGGTGGTGTTGTGGATCGCGAAACCGACGACGAGGGTGGCGCCCAGGGCCAAGGCCCCACTGGCGTAGGCGGAGCCGATCGCCAGGCCCTCGGCGAGGTTGTGGAGGCCGATCCCGATCGCGACCAGCAGCGCCAGGTAGGCGGCACCGGCCCCCGCGCCGGCTCGCTTCGCCCGCTGCGAGCGGTCGGAGAGATAGGAGTCGATCCCGGCCAGCACGAGATAGGCGATCAGGCCGCCGGCCAGGACCAGGGCGGCGCCGCCGAACGCCGCCGGTGCACCCGCGGCGATCTCCAGGCCCTCGAGCCCGGCGTCGATCGCGAGGAAGGCGAGTAGGCCGACGGTGAAGCCGATCAGCGCCCCCATCCACTCCCGCCCGAGCCGCCGCAGGAACGGCAGCCAGAGCATCCCGAGGCTGACCGGGATGACGCCGACGTAGATCCCCAGCAGCGCCATCAGGGCGAAGAAGCTGACGTCGCTCTCCGGCGTTTCAGCCGCGACCGGGATCGAGGCTTCAACCGTCCCCCCGGCCGAGGTGAGGACGAAGATCTCGATCGCTTCCCCCTCGATCCAGGGGTAGGAGATGCTCAGCGTGGTCGAGCCGAGGCGGCCTATCTCGCGGCCGCCGTCGGCGGCGAAGGGTGCGTAGGCGTCGTTGACCGCGACCTGGGCAACTTCGACCGCGTCGGGGCCGTCGTTGCGCAGGGTCAGCTCGATCTCCCCCGGCCGCAGCACCGTCCGCTCGACCGTGACTTCCTCGACCGGCGGGCCGGTGCGCTCGCCGAGGCCGGGGCCTCCCAGCAAGGCGAAGCCGCCGATCGCGGCGACGATCAGCAACAGCGGGATCAGGCCCAGCGCCCAGGCCGGCAGCCCGGTTCCCAGGTTCCGCTCGGCGCGGGCGCCCGCCTCCATCAGGCCGGGCTCCCCTTGCCCCAGGGCAGGTCGCAGTACATCGCCGCCGCGGCCGAAGCCGTGAGCTTGCTCGGATCGCCGACCCGGAAGAAGCCGGTCCAGCCCAGCTCGGCGAACTCGCTGACGTGGGCGTGGAACATGTAGTCGCCGTCGTAGGGGAACCTGAGGTCGAGAATCCCCCGCTGCGCCTGGCCCTGGATCACGGTGTCGGTGAACTCGGTCGGCTCCAGCGAGGTCCCGGTCGGGAAGTACTCGAAGAAGTTGCCGTGGATGTGGAACGAGTTGATCGGGTCGTACTCGAGGACGTTGACGAGATAGATCCGCACCAGCTCGTCGCGGGCGACCCGGATCGGGTCGTCGACGTAGTGGAAGCCGACGGTGTTGACGGCGTAGACCTCATTCGCGAGGTCGAAGTTGGTGTCGAAGCCGTTCATCACCATCACCATCTCGTCGGCTTCGGGGCGGCCCTGCTTGGGATCGATGATGAAGGCGCCGTAGAGGCCGCGGGCGATGTGGGCGGCGAGCGGGGCGACGTGGCAGTGGTAGAGGTGGAGGCCGAAGGGCGAGGCGTCGAACTCGTAGGTGAACTCCTGGCCCGGTTCGACCTGGCCGCCGCCGCGGTTCTCGCCGATCCCCGGCATCCCGTCCATCAGCGCCGGGTGGAAGCCGTGGAAGTGCATCGTGTGGGGATGGGAGGAGGCGTTGACGAAGCGGATCCGCAGCAGCTCCCCCTCCTGGGCGCGCAGGGTCGGGCCGGGGACGCGGCCGTTGTAGGTCCAGGCTTCGTACTTGACCCCCGGGGCGACTTCGATCTCCTTGTCCTGGGCGACGATCTCCCACTCGCGCAGGACCCGGCCGCTGGCGAGGCGGCGGGTGCGGCCGTAGTCGAAGTCGCGCAGCAGCTCGGTCGGGTGGAAGCCGTTTGCCTTGTGGTCGACCGTGCGGCCGGCGGCGAAGGTGGCGTGGGGGAACTCGCTGTGGCCGGCGTGCGCGTGGCTGTCGCTCTCGGCCACGGCGCGGTCGCTGCCACGGCCGAGCACGCCCAAACCCGCCACCGCCGGGGCGGCCAAGGCGGCACCGCCAAGGAGCTTCCGGCGGCTGAGGCCCTTCTCCGCAGAAGATTTCGACATATCTAAATCTGATTTTGACACATCTAAAAGATGGCGGCGCGGGCGGCTTCCTAGAATCGAGCGAGTGAACGTGACCGTCGAGATAGACGCCCAGTACCGGCAACTGCGGGAGGAATGCGGCCTGGTCGAGAGGAACGACCGGGGCCTGCTGGCGGTCAGCGGCCCGGAGGCGGCCGAGTACCTGCAGGGGCAGCTGACCAACGACATCGAGGCGTTGGAGCCCGGCGACGCCACCTACGCGGCGCTACTGGACCGCAAGGGCCACATGCAGGCCGACATGCGGGTGCTGCGCCCGGGCGAGGAGATGGAGCTGCTGCTGGACCTCGAGCCGGAGGGGCTGGAGGCCGCCCGGCGCCACCTGGGGATGTACAAGATCGGCCGCGAAGTCGAGGTCGTCGACGAGAGCGAGGCGCACACGTCGCTCTCCCTGATCGGTCCCCGGTCGGTCGAGATCGCGGGCACCGCGGCTCTCCCCGAGCGCGCCTGCGAGATGACGACGATCAGCGGTGCCCAGTGCGTCGCCGTCGGCACCGCTGCCGGCATCGACCTGATCTTCGCCGCCGCGAAACGCGAGCTCGTTCGCGACGCCCTCCTCGCCGCCGGCGCGGTCGAGGTCAGCCCCGAGGCCGCCGAGATCGTCCGGATCGAGGCCGGCCGCCCCCGCTTCGGCGCCGAGATGGGAACCGAGACGATGCCCGCCGAGGCCAGCATCGTCGAGCAGGCCGTCAGCTTCACCAAGGGCTGCTACATCGGCCAGGAGACGGTCGCGCGCCTCCACTACAAGGGCAAGCCCAACCGCCACCTGCGCGGGCTGCGCTTCAGCGGCCCGGCACAGCGAGGGGAAGCGCTGCGGCTGGGCGAGAAGGAGGTGGGGAGCGTCGGCAGCGCCGCCCTCTCCCCCGCCCTCGGACCGATCGGTTTGGCGATCGTGCGGCGCGAGGCGGAGCCGGGCACGACGCTCACCGTAGGTGAAGATGGCGTTACGGCCGAGGTTGTCGCCCTCCCCTTCGGTTAGATTCAGCCTCGATGGGCCCTGGGAGAGTGAGAGCGGCGGCGGTGGCAGCCCTGGTCGGAGCGACCGTCCTACTGGCAGCCGGCTGCGGCGAATCGCGCCACGACAACAACCAGCGCCCGCAGGTCTCGACCCGCGTCAGCATCACGATCAGCCCCAAGGAGCTGATCGTGCAGCCGCTGAAGATCGCGATGGGCCCGGAAAAGTTCCAGGAGATCCCGCAGAACCAGAACTACCCCGAGCCGCCGCTGAGGCGCAAGGGACCGCTCGACGTCACCTTCGTCACCGCCAACCAGACGCCGACCGACATTCGCCTCGAGATCCGCGGCGCGAAGCAAGACGAGTCGGACACGATCTTCGCTCGCAGCCCCGGCACCTTCCAGCTCGACCTGCCGACCGGCTCCTACACGATCTCGGCCATTGGTCTGCCGGAGGCGCGGCCCGCCCGCCTGACGGTGGGCAGCTACCGCGCCTCCTCGCAGAACGACGTGCTGACGCCTTAACTAGCCGACGTCGACGGGGATCTGGGCCCCCTCCACGCCCTGGATGTCCTGGAAGCCCCTCATTGTGTAGTTGCCTGTGAGGGTGATCGGCAGGTGTCCGGTGAGCGGATCGCCGCCGCAGGGGAACATGCCGGCGCCGATTGTGCTGATGGCTGTGAACTTGGCGTTGAGTGTGAGGTCAACGTCGGGGATCGCCCCAAATGTGTTGTGGTAGATCCCGGCGGGGACGGGGCCCTGCGGCGGGATGTCGTATGTGCATTTCGAGACGTTCGCCGCATGCTGCGCCGCGTTTTCATAGACGTGGATCTGGATCTGCTGCCCGGCGGGGCAGTTGATCCGCGCCTCGATCGTCCCTGTCGTGATCGGTGTGCCTGTGGTGCCCGGACGCGTGAAGCCGAGCACGTAGTCGCACCCGTTCATTGTGATTGTCACCGGTGTCTGGGCCGGATCCGAGATGCAGTTGGCGTAGTTCGGGCGGAATGTGACCGGATCGGTCGGCCCGAAGAGTGTCGCTTCGAGGTTCGACCCGCATGTGACTGTCTGCTGCCACGGGTCGCCGATGTCGAAGGTGGGGCCGCCCTGCTGCTGGGCTGTGACGATCGACGGAAACCCGCCCGTTGTCAGGACCCCTGTTTCGGCCTGCGCCGCCGGGGCCATCACCGCGACGAGCGCGGCGACCGCGGACGCGACGAGGCCAAGGGTTTTGAGAATGCGAGACATCTGAACTCTCCCTTTCAATTGTTTTCTATCTCGGTACGCACCGAGATCCATTGATTGGTAGCACGATTTCGAAGTTTGTTAAAGAAAATTTTCGCGGTCGGGAATTGCGCTCGAACCGGAAGCCGCTGCAAGCGACGTTTCAAACCGGCGGTAGCGTCTGAACGGGTTGTCAGCATCGCCTCCATGACTGTCGTCCTCGCCATCGCCGTCGTCCTCCTCGCCGCCGGCCTCATCTATGTCCTCGTCGCCCACCGACCAGAGCCGGCCGAGCAGCCGGACCTCTCCCCCGCGATCCAGGAGGCGGCGGCCCATGCCACCGCCCAGGCGCTTTCAGAGGCGATGCCCGGCCTGATGCAGGCCCACAAGCAGGCACGCGAAGTCGACGCCAAGAACGCCGAGGCGGTGCTCGACAAACGCCAGGCGGAGATCAAGGGCCTGGCCGAGCGCATCGCCGAGGGCCAGAAGAAGATCGAAGAGCAGGTTCAGCGCCGCGGCGAGACCGACCTGCGCACGCAGGCGCTGCTCGAACAGATGGGTCAGACGATCGGCAACCTCAACAGCGAGACCGCCGGACTGAAGAAGGCGCTGCGCCAGCCGCAGACCCGCGGCCAGTGGGGCGAGCTGCAGTTGCGCCGCTGCGTCGAGATCGCCGGCATGACCGAGCACGTCGACTTCGAGCTGCAGGCGACGCTGCACACCGAAGATGGTCGCCTCCGCCCCGACGCCCGCTTCCTGCTGCCGGAAGGGCGCAGCTTCGTCGCCGATTCCAAGGTCCCGCTCGACGCCTTCCTCGACGCGCAGGAGGTCGAGATCGACTCGGAACGGCGGGTGCATCTCGAGCGCCACGCGCGGCAGACCCGCGAGCACGTCCGCAGCCTCAGCTCGAAGGACTACCAGGGGCAGTTCAGCCCCGGGGAGATGCCGGACCTGGTGATCTGCTTCATCCCCAATGAGCCGGCACTGCACGCGGCCTTCGCCGCCGACCCGGGGCTCTTCGACTACGCGCTGGAGCGCAACGTGCTCCTGGTCAGCCCGACCTCGTTGATCGGTCTGCTGCGGACGATGGAGCTGGGATGGCGGCAGGAGCGGATGGTCGCCGAGGCGACCGAGATCGCCAGCGCTGCGGGGACGCTGCACGCGCGGTTCTCCAAGTTCATCAGCGACTTCGACGCCGTCGGCAGCAGGCTCTCCTCGGCCACCAAGGCCTACAACTCGGCAGTCGGCTCGATGGAGGGAAGACTCCTCCCGCAGCTGCGAAAGGTCGAGGGGCTCGGAGTTGCCCCCGGCAAGGAGATCGAAGCGCCCGAGCCGGTCGAGGCCACGGTGCGCGAGATAACCGCTCCCGAGTTGCGCGAGGCTTCGGAAGAGGCCAAGGCCGCCTGACCAAGCAGACCAAGGACGCACCGAGCGCAGCGTGCTCTGCACGTAAGCGAGGGAGGACGCCGGTATGCGCCGTGTCAGGGGGCCTTGGATAGGATTCGCCCTCCTTACTGAACGACCCGCGGAGGAGCCGGTTTTGGCCGTTGACACGAGTGCAGTTGCGAAGTTGGACGTCGAGCCCGGCACGCTGCCGGAGACGATGGCGGCGTGGGTGATCCGTCAGGAGCGCGAGGGCGAACCGAAAGACGCCTTCCAGCTCGAGCAGATCGAGGTCCCCGAGCCCGGCGCCTTCGAGGTGATCGTGCGGGTGATGGCCGCCGGCGTCAACTTCAACAACGTCTGGGCCTCGCTCGGCGAGCCGGTCTCGATCTTCGGCTACGGCGACCACCCCGAGTTCGGCCACCACATCGGCGGCTCCGACGCCTCCGGCGTGGTCTGGAAAGTCGGCGAGGGCGTCACCCGCTGGAAAGTCGGCGACGAGGTCGTGATCCACTGCAACCAGGCCTCCTACGAGGACGTCGAGGTGCACGGCCTCGACCCGATGGCGGCGCCGAGCCAGCGGATTTGGGGCTATGAGACGACCTGGGGCTCCTTCGCCCAGTTCACCAAGGTCCAGGCCCAGCAGCTGCTGCCGAAGCCACGCAACCTCTCCTGGGTCGACTCCTCCTCCTACGGACTGACCTACTTCACCGCCTACCGGATGCTGATGGACCAGTGCAACCTGCAGGCCGGCCACAACGTCCTCATCTGGGGCGCCGCCGGCGGCCTCGGCGTCTTCGCCGTCCAGCTCTGCAAAGCGGCCGGCGCCAACGCGGTCGGCGTCGTCTCCTCCGACGAGAAGGGCGAGCTGATCAAGAAGCTCGGCGCCGTCGACTACGTCAACCGCAACGAGTTCCGCGAGATGATGCGGACCGACGACAACCTCACCGACCCAGCGGCTGACAAGGAGCGCTTCAAGGGCTCGCGCGCCTTCGCCAAGCGGGTCAAAGAGATCCTCGGCGACGCGCCCGACATCGTCTTCGAGCACGTCGGCCGCGCCACCTTCCCGACCTCGGTCTTCACCGTCAAGCCGTTCGGCAAGGTCGTCATCTGCGGCGCCACCTCGGGCTACCAGCTCGACTTCGACGTCCGCTACCTGTGGATGAAGCAGAAGCAGATCATCGGCTCCCACTTCGCCAACGCGTATGAGTGCATGAAGGCGAACCAGCTGATGGCGGAGGGCAAGGTGCGGCCGGTCCTCTCGGAAACGATGGGCTTCGACGGCGTCCCCGGCGCCCACCAGCTGATGCACGAAAACAAGCACCTCGGCAAGATCGCGATCCTCGTCGGCGCCGAGTCCGAGGACGAGGGCCAGCACGAGGAGGGCCCCGGCGCGATCCGGGCGGAGGTCGGCGCGTGAGCGCCGCTGGCATGCGACTCGAAAGGGGAATCTGATGGCGGAGGTCTGCACCCTCGACTGGCACATCGTCCCGCTGCGGGCCGACCGTTTCCTCGACCTCTGGGAACCGGCGGCGGCGAAAGCGCCGGCCTACGGGGCGAAGAGCTGGTCGCTGACCCGCTCGACCGACGATCCGCTTGCGATCCGCCAGACGATGATCTGGGAGAGCCGCTCCGATTTCGAACGCTACTGGTACTCGGACGAGATCGCGCACGCCCGGGCGGCGATCATCGATCTCTACGACATCCCGCTGCTGCCGTCCTGGCACATCCTCGTCGCGGCCGAGTAAGAGCTACCTGGGCTCGCCGGCTCCCCGGGCATCGGCCTTGAGGCTGCGGGCCCAGCCGAGCAGGGCTTCCACCTCCACCTCCTGCATGCCCGTCTGCGGCTCGGTCTCGACCAGCAGCGTCGGCTCGGTCCGCGCCCGGGCCCAGGCGTAACAGGCCTCGTCGAGGCTGTCGTCGATCCAGGCCAGGGGTCGCCCGTGCGCGTAGCGGCCGAGCGGCTCCAGCTTCCAGTCGGCCGACCCGAACCGCGCCGATCCCTTGAAGCTCAGCGACGGCCACTGCGGCAGGCCCAGCAGCTGGGAGATCCGCTCGCCCCCCGCTTCCCAGCCCGTCGCCCAGACGATCTCGAAGTCCTCGGCCAGCCTTCGCAGCTGCTCCCCCGCCGGCATCGAGATGCAGTGCAGCGCCCCTTCGATCAGCTCGAGCTCGGCCCCCTCCACCTGCGGCGTCCCCTCGAAGCCGAAGAGGGAGATGACGCCGTCGATGTCGACGGCCAGAACCGGTCCGTTGCCGCGCCCGGAGACCGAGCCGCGCCGCGAGCGCCCGAAGCCGAAGGGCGTCATGCTCGCTCGAGCGGCGCCATCGTCAGCCCCGCGCCGTCCAGCTGCTCCCAATAGTGCTCCGCCGGCTCCCGGGGGCCGGACCAGACGATCGCCTGGCCGCCGTTGTGGATCGTGTCGGCGATCCGGTACCCCTGGTCCAGCGAGACGCCCGGCAGCACCCGCGCCAGCGTCTGGGCGACGTGGTCGAAGGTGTTGTGGTTGTCGTTGCGAACGATCACGCGCCAGTTCCCGCCCAGACCGGACCCGGGACCGGCGGTTCTCGGCCGCTCGATCGTGCTCGTCGACATCGCTTGGATTATCTCTAGGCGCTCGTCCGGGTGCGGACTTGCCCTTGTCAGTTCCGCCCTACGGGCTTCCTAGGATGAAGCAGATGGCAGAGGACAAGCCACTTGGCCCACGCAAATTCGATTTCAAAGATCTCACCGACGACGATTTCGAGGAGATGTGCCACGAGCTCATCCGGCTCGAGTGGCCCGAGGTTGTCAAGACCGCAGCACCGGACGGTGGCGCAGATTCCTTGCTCCCAAAGAAGAAAAAGGGCTGGAAAAGAGCCTGGCAGGCGAAGCGATATACGGGGACGATCTATTGGGCGAAATGCAAGAAGTCGCTAGACCGCGCCATAGAGACCTACAAAGTCCGTCGGGTCACCTTCTGTTTCGCAAAGAACCTGACGAAGGGGCAGCAAACGAAGTTCGACAGCGATCTCAAGGGACGCCATGCAGACGCGGAGGTTGACTTCTGGGACAAGGCAGCCATCACTGACCGACTCAATGGGTCAGAGGAGGGTCGGCGCATCGCACGCCATTACTTTGGCGACCCTGCTCACGACAAGGAGTTGATTATCCGGGCAGTGCGGGCGGGAGGCAACCTTGAGGATGCGAGCGACGTCGTAGAGCGGGCTCGTCCAGTGGGGGAGTTCCTTAGCGGCCACGATCCCTTCTTCATGTATCCCCAAGTCATTCACGAGGAGGGCTCAACTGAGCCTCCGCTTACCCAAGGGACCGTTATGAGCGTCACCAGCTCAGATGGAGGGATCAGCATCCGCCACGACGCCATCCCGCGGCACCCAGACGCAATGGCGCGCTTTGGTCCTCGCATCACCATGGGCTTCACCGACGACGAGGCCGGTAGGCGCGCAGCGAAAGCTTTTACTGAAGCCACCTCAAGAGGTAGGCCAGTGGTCCTAGAGGAGGGGGTCGAGATCACCCCCGAGAGGATGCCTCCGCTTTGGGAGGAGGAGGTAGGAAAAACTCTTAAGGGCCGAATAGAGATAAGACCAAATATTCCCCCCTGGCTCGCACAAGTCACCGCTAAAAGCAATAGCGGGGAGGAAACGTTGGTTATCCAACTTGATCGCCAGGACGAGCCACCCGAGGATTGGGATGTAGCACTCCAAGGACGCTACGGAGGAATGACCTTTTCCGTTCTCATGCGCAAGCGCGACCACGGAGAGATCACCATGAACTGGAGCTACACCTTCGGCCATGAGCCCATCAAGGAGCAAGTCGCTGCTCTGCGCCTAATCGCCTACATGCACCAAGAGGGAGAAGTGCTGATTAGGGATTTTCAGGGAGGGCGCCCAGACCTCCACCATCCAACCGATGATCGTCCTCTTCCGGATGAAGTCCCCGCCCTGCTCGGGTTCCTAGAAGACCTCGTTGTGATCGAAGATTGGTCTAAGCAGCAAATTGGTATCCCAGACCGCAATATCACTGCTCAAGAGGCTCACCATGTGGCGATAACGGCGGAATTTATTCGCCAGCGCTCAATTCCCGCCACTTGGGAAAAAGCAAATGCCCAAGTGGGGCCCGAGGGGCTAGAGCGGATGGCTGATGGCGGCGAGATGGTGATCGAGCAAGACATGGGGATGCATCTCTTTGGCCAAGATCTGTGGTTTGGGCGCGGACGACTCACCTTGCCGGATTTCAGACTCAATGATCTGGGTCCCGTAGCACCGACTAGCAATGTTCACGCTGTCGAAATTGTTCCCGCTGCCGGCAAACCTCTCTCGCTGGAGTGGGAACTTCAACCACTTGAGGCGGATTAGAGAGCTCTAAAACGGGCTCGGCACGCGGATGACGACATCGTCGACGCTGGCGACGACTCCGTTGCCGTTCTTGATCGTGCCGACGATGACGGCGGAGTTACGGCCGGTGAGTTCTCCGGCCCCCTCGTCGACCGCTTCGCCGACGAGCGTTTTGCCGACGTAGGCGAAGAGCTTGGCCTGGCCTTTTTCCGGGCCGCTGCTGACGTTGACGGCGCGCAACCGCAGGACGTTGGCTTCGTTGATCCCTTTGATCGCTTGCTCGTTCTTGGCGATAGCCAGGTATTTCGTGCCGCCTTCGGTGACCTTGACCAGCTGCGCCTTGCGCTGGCGCGGGAAGACGAGCAGCTGGTACTTGGCGCCGGCGCCGGCCCGTAGCTCGACCCCGAGGAACGCCTTGCGCTGCAGGTTCTCAGGGGTGCCGCTGAGCAGCCGCTCGGTCGCCGCGATCTCGAGATCGCGCCCGAGGACAGGCGTGCGAAAGGAGCAGGCGGCGGTTTTTTTGCCGAGGGTGATTCGCATCGCCCCGTTGGCGCCGGCGCGGGCGCAGTTGGCGCCGGCGAGCTTGACCAGCTGGCTGCGCTGGGCCAGCGACTCCATGCTGTTGCGGTAGATGCCGATCATCGCCGCGCCGGCGACGGAGCAGGCAAGCAGGCCGACGGCGAGCGCGGTGAGGAAAACGGCTGGGAATCTGCTCTTCATCAAGTCGGCAGCCTAAACACAGCCCAGGTCGAAAGATGCGGGTGCGCCAGCCGTGGGTGCCAAATATCATTCGCTGCATGAGCGACCACCGACTTCCCCAGCCCGACCGCCCGTGGGTGATGCGCACCTACGCCGGCCACTCCGACGCCCGCCGCTCCAACGAGCTCTACCGCAAGAACCTGGCCAAGGGTCAGACGGGGCTCTCGGTGGCCTTCGACCTGCCGACGCAGACCGGCTACGACCCCGACCACGTCCTCGCCCGCGGCGAGGTCGGCAAGGTCGGCGTCTCGATCGCCCACAAGGGCGACATGCACCAGCTGCTCGACGGGATCCCGCTCGACGAGATGAACACCTCGATGACGATCAACGCGACGGCCGCCTGGCTGCTCGGGCTCTACGTCACCGTCGCCGAGGAGAACGGGGTCGACCGCTCGCAGCTGAAGGGGACGACGCAGAACGACATCATCAAGGAGTACCTCTCGCGCGGCACCTACGCCTTCCCGCCCGAGCCGTCGATGCGGCTGATCGCCGACATGGTCGCCTTCAGCGTCAACGAGGTGCCGAGCTGGAACCCGACCAACATCTGCAGCTACCACCTGCAGGAGGCGGGGGCGACGCCGGTGCAGGAGATCGCCTACGCGCTCTCGACCGGGATCGCCGTCCTCGACGAGGTGAAAGCGCGCGGCCAGGTCGCCGACGAGGACTTCCCGAAGGTCTTCGGCCGCATCTCCTTCTTCGTCAACGCCGGGATCCGGCTGGTCGAGGAGATCGCGAAGCTGCGGACGATGAGCGCGCTGTGGCAGCAGATCGGCCGCGAGCGCTACGGCGTCACGGACGAGAAGATGCTGCGCTTCCGCTACGGCGTCCAGGTCAACAGCCTCGGCCTGACCGAGGCCCAGCCGGAGAACAACATCCAGCGGATCGTGCTGGAGGCGCTGGCGGTGACGCTCAGCCGCGACGCCCGCGCGCGGGCGATCCAGCTGCCGGCCTGGAACGAGGCGATGGGCCTCCCCCGCCCCTGGGACCAGCAGTGGAGCCTGCGGATCCAGCAGGTGCTGGCGAACGAGACCGACCTGCTCGAGTACCCCGACGTCTTCGAGGGCTCGGTCGTGATGGACGGGCTGGTCGCGGAGCTGACCGAGGGGGCGCGGGCGGAGATGGCCGTGGTCGAGGAGCACGGCGGCGCCGTCAACGCGGTCCCCTACATGAAGGCGCGCCTGGTCGAGTCCCACCGCGAGCGGGTGGCGCGGATCGAGGCCGGCGAGCAGAAGGTGATCGGCCAGAACAGCTACACCGAGACGGAGGACTCGCCGCTGACCGCGGGTGCCGACGGCGGCATCCTCACGCCCGACCCCGAGGTCGAGCGCGAACGGGTCGAGGCGCTGGCCGAGTGGAAGGCCGAGCGCGACGGGGGCGCGGTTGAAGCCGCCCTCGAGGATCTCGCCAAGGCCGCTGCCGACGACGGCGTCAACATCATGCCGGCGACGATCGCCGCCGCCAAGGCGGGAGCGACCACCGGCGAGTGGGCGCAAACGATGCGTGACGTCTTCGGCGCCTACCGCGCCCCGACCGGCGTCGACGGCGCCTCGGCTCCCTCCGAGCGCGAGCAGATGGAGGAGATCCGCCGTCGCGTCGACGCGACCTCCGAGCAGATCGGCCACCGGATCAAGATCCTGGTCGGCAAGCCCGGCCTCGACGGCCACTCCAACGGTGCCGAGCAGGTGGCGCTGCGAGCCCGTGACGTCGGCATGGAGGTGATCTACCAGGGCATCCGCCTGACGCCCGAGGAGATCGCCGAGTCCGCCGTGCAGGAGGACGTCGACGTGGTCGGCCTCTCGATCCTCTCCGGCTCCCACCTGGAGCTGATCCCCGAGGTGGTGCGGCTGCTGCGGGAGGAGGGCCTCGAGGTGCCGGTCGTGGTCGGCGGCATCATCCCCGTCGCCGACGCCGAGCGCCTGCGCGAGGCGGGCGTGGCCGGCGTCTACACGCCGAAGGACTTCGACGTCAACAAGATCATGGGCGAAATCGTCGAGCTCGTCGGCCAGCGGGCCGGCGCCGGCGCGGCTGCCTGAGCCGGGCCCTCCCAGCGCCCAGCCGCCCCGCTCGCAACAATGGGTCGATGAGCGAGCTGAACGGGGACCGTTCGGCCTGGCTGCGGTGCTACCGCTGCTGGTCGCAGAACCTCGAGATCCAGATCCACTACGACGCGATTCGCCGGGTCGACCCGGAGAGCGGCGCTCTCGCGGATGGGATCGACGAGGTGCAGGAAAGCGTCGTCCAGTGCCTCAACTGCATGCACGACCAGCCCCATCTCAGCTTCGAAGGCGACCACGTGGTGCCGATCGAGGACCGCTGGGAGCGGATGGTCGCCGGCACCCCCTGGGTCGCCTCCTGCACGGTGCAGGTGGATCAGGACCGGGTCGAGAGCTGCTCGGGCCCGGAGGCGATCGAGTTCCTCACCTACGGCGCCTTCGGCGACGCCGGCGTGCGCGAGTTCTTCACCCACGTCCGCTTCCACAAGCACGACGACGAGCAGATCGTCATCCACCTCCTGGTCGAGCTCTACGCCCGCTCCGCCCAGGAGGCGACCGAGGTGCTCGAAGCTGCCGCCCAGGGCCGGCTCGAGATCACCTCCCTGGCCGAGGAGTCGCGGCCACCCGCCCACGCTTCCGGCGAGGCACACTGACGCTCGATGGGCACCGCTGACGGCTCGCCGCCGCGCGAGTGCGACCTGGCCGTCGTCGGCGGCGGCATCCTCGGCACCGCGGTCGCCCGCGAGCTGCTGCGGCGCCGGCCGGGCGCCCGCCTCTGCCTGCTGGAGGGCGAGCAGGGGCTGGGCCATCACCAGACCGGGCGCTCGAGCGGCGTCGTCCACGCCGGCATCTACTACGAACCGGGCTCGCTGAAGGCGCGGCTCTGCGTCGAAGGGGCACGGGAGCTCTACGCCTACTGCGACGAGCGCGGCATCCCCTACGAGAAATCCGGCAAGCTCGTGGTCGCCGCCGGCGATAGCGAACTCGAGCGGCTGGACGAGCTCGAACGGCGGGGACTGGCCAACCAGGTGCCGGACCTGCGCCGGCTCCGCGGCGACGAGATCCCCGAGATCGAGCCCCACGCCCGCGGCATCGCCGCCCTGCATTCGCCGGCCACCGGGGTCGTCGACTTCGTCGCCGTCGCCGAGTCCTACGCCGAGGACGTCAGAGGCGGAGGCGGAACCATCCATCCCGGTACCGCCGTGGCCGGGGCCTCGGCCAACGTCTCGGGCGGGCTCGTCCTGCGCCACTCGAGCGGAACCACCGCCGCTGCCTCCGCGGTCTTCTGCGCCGGCCTCTGGTCGGACCGGCTGGCGGTCGCCTGCGGCGCCCCCGCCGACCCCCGCATCGTCCCCTTCCGCGGCGGCTACCTGCGCCTGCCCCCTGCCGCCGCCGAGCTGGTGCGGGCCAACGTCTACCCGGTGCCCGAGCCCGACCTGCCCTTCCTCGGCGCCCACCTGACCCGCAACTTCCGCGGCGAGGTGCTGATCGGCCCCAGCGCCCTGATGGCGCCGGCCCGCGACGCCTACGAGCTGCGGCGGGTCCGCGGCCGCGACCTGCGGGAAACCGTCGCCTGGCCGGGCACCTGGAAGCTGATGGCCAAGCACTGGCGGGCGGGCATGACGGAGCTCCACCACGCCGCCAGCCGCCGCGCCTTCGTCGCCGAAGCCGCCCGTTTCGTGCCGGCGCTGAAGGGCGTCAAGGCCCTGCCCGGACCGGCGGGCATCCGCGCCCAGGCACTGGGACGGGACGGCAAGCTGGTCGACGATTTCGTCGTCCACCGCACCGAGCGGGCGATCCACGTCCGCAACGCTCCCTCGCCCGCGGCGACCTCCTCGCTCGCCCTCGCCCGGCTGATCGCCGACGAGCTGGAGGCGGCCGAGGCCGGCGATTAGTCACTCACGAACCCGCGTGTTCCTTGAGCAAGTTGTGAATTAGCTGTAATTTCTCCCCACGGTGAGCCCTACCAGTCCCCTCCGGCGAGACGGGGGAGAAGATCGCCCCAGGCTGCGGACCTGGGTCGCCGACCGCGCTAACGCAGTGGTCTGGCGACTGCCGGTACCGCGGCGGGGACGGGTCCTTCTCAGCCAACTCGTCTACCGCAATCCCCCGATTCCGCCCGAGCGGGTGGTCGTGACGATGCAGGCGCTGGAGGAGGCCGGAGTGAAGACGGTGCTGATGGGCGGCTGGGGGGTCGACGCGCTCGTCGGGCGGCAACTGCGCCCCCACTCCGACATCGACCTGCTGGCCGACGAGAGCGAGTTCGAGCGGGCGATCGAGGTCCTGAAACGGCTTGGATACGAGCCCTGGAACCACGATTCCGGTCCTGGGCCGATCGGAAACCTGCATGTTTCCGCTGCTCAAACGCTGCGGGACGGAGCCCTGCGCGTGGTCGAGCTGCACGCAACCGACCTGGGCCAGGTGGAGCCGACCGAGGGCAAGGTTGCCGGCAAGTCGGTCGCCTGCTTGACCGCGGAGCACCAGCTGCGGGCTCAGCAGGTGATCGGGCGCACCTGGACCCCGCAGCGAAGGCTCAACCGCCAGCGAAACCTGGCTGCCGTGCAGGGAGCGCTCCGACGCGGCCCGGAACGGGTTTAAGCCCTTCAGGGCCCCCAGTCGCCCTTAAATAATCCGTCCAATCTTGTCCCGGACTAATCCGATGCACGTCCGCTTGCCGAAATTCTCAGTACGGGTTCATCGCCGATATGAGAAATGCCCAATGGAGATTCGAGCCAAAGATCTTTATTTTCTAGAACGGGCTTTGCCGGCGGTCACCCCCAATGACCAAATAGAACCCGGCGCGGCATATCCCCCTTCCCCCTCCCCAAACAATCGAGAAAATGTCGAGTCCAAGCGCAGCGCACGCCTCCGGTAGCACCGACGTGGCCACCCCGGCGATCGGAGAAGAACGATCGCGGGATAGCCGCGCCAAGCAGCGTGGAGCCGTGCTGGCGCGGAACCTCGTCTTCGGCGACGCGCTTTCCGCCGCCTTCGCCTCCGCCCTCTCGGTCCTGATCGTCGGCTTCAGCCACTGGGACGGCCTCATCTTCGTCGCCGGCACCGTGCTCCTCTGGCCGGCGGCCGCGTTCAGCATCGGCCTCTACCGCGGCGACCAGCTCTCGATCTGGGCCTCGGCCGTGCCGGAGGTACCCAGGGGCTTCGTCGCGATCCTGCTGATCACCTGGCCGCTGTTCGGGATCGCCGCCGCCACCTCGATCTCCGATCCCGTCCTCCTCACCTTCCTCACCGTCGCCGGCCTCGCCGCCTTCGGCTCGATCTCCCGCACCGTGGTCCGCGCCGGCCTCCACCGCAACGAGGCGATGCTGCAGCGGACGCTGATCCTCGGCTCCGGGGTGGTCGCCGGCCAGGTGGTCGAGAAGCTCGCCAACAACTCCCAGTTCGGGCTGGTCCCGATCGGGATCGTCGACGACGACGTCTACAACGTCGGCTCCCCCGACCTGCCCTGGGTCGGCCGCTTCGCCGATCTCCGCGAGATCATCGAGAAGCAGAACGCCGAGCGGGTGATCATCGCCTTCTCCCGCGCCAGCCACGAGGAGCTGCTGGAGTGCATCCGCGCCTGCCGCGACGCCGGCGTCGCCGTCGACGTCGTCCCCCGCCTCTTCGAGTTCCTCGACGGCGTCCGTGCCCTCGACCAGGTCGGCGGCCTGCCGCTGCTCTCGATCGGGAGCCCGACCCTGACCTCGGTCTCGATGGCCGCCAAGCGCGCCCTCGACGTGGTCGGCTCGCTGGCGCTGCTGACGATCTTCTCGTTGCCGATGATCGCGATCGCGATCGCGATCAAGCTCGAGTCCCGTGGCCCGATCTTCTTCCGCCAGCCCCGCGCCGGCCGCGGCCGCACCAGCTTCCGGCTGATCAAGTTCCGCTCGATGTACACGGACGCCGAAGAGCGCAAGGCCGAGCTGGACGCAATGAACGAGGCCGAAGACGGCGTCATGTTCAAGATCCGCGAGGACCCGCGGGTGACCAAGGTCGGCCGCTTCATCCGCCGCTTCTCGCTCGACGAGATGCCGCAGCTCTTCAACGTCCTCGTCGGCGAGATGAGCCTGGTCGGCCCGCGGCCGCTGATCTTCCCCGAGACCGACGCCCTGGAAAAAGAATGGCACCTGCGCCGGCTCGAGCTGCGTCCCGGCCTGACCGGCCCCTGGCAGGTCTACGGGCGCTCGCAGAGCCCCTTTCAGGAGATGGTCCGCTTCGACTACCAGTACGTCGCCGGCTGGTCGCTGGCCCGCGACATCGAGATCCTGCTTGCCACCGTCCCGGCTGTGATCTCGGGGCGTGGCGCCTACTAGCAGGCGGCACTGGCGGAACCCCCGTGTGCGGCTGGCGAGTGCCGGACCGAGCGGGGGTAGGACGCAGGGAGGCCGAATGGCAGCGCCATTTGGCCGACTGAGGACGACGCCCCGCGAGGTGTGTCCGGTGCCGCCAGGCGTGCGCGGGGGTTTCGCCAGTGCCGCCTAACCACTCGCTCGCGCTCGCCCACGACTACCTGCTGACGATGCGGGGAGCCGAGCGCACCTTCGCCGAGATGGCCCGCTGCTGGCCGGAGGCGCCGATCTACACGCTGCTCTACGACGCCGACGCGGTGGCCGAAGGCTTCGCCGGTCGCGAGGTCCACACCTCCGGCCTGCAGCGCCTCGGCGCCAGGCAGAGCAGCTTCCGCTACCTGCTGCCCTTCTTCCCCAAGGCCGCCGAGCGGCTGCCGGTGGGGTCCTACGAGACGATCGTGACCAGCTCCAGCGCCTTCGCCCACGGCCTGCGGCCGGGCCCGGGGGCGCTGCACGTCTGTTACTGCCACAGCCCCTTCCGCTACGCCTGGTTCGAGCAGGGGCGGGCCGAGGCCGAGACGCCGTGGCCGGGCCGGCCGCTGATGAGGCGGATCCTGAAGCGGAACCGGGCCTGGGACCTGGATGCCGCCAAGCGGGTCAGCCGCTACGTCGCCAACGGCAAGATCACCCAGGACAGGATCATGGAGCTCTACGGGGTCGAGTCGGAGATCGTCCACCCGCCGGTGGCGGTCGAACGGTTCGAGATCGGCAAGCCGGAGGACTTCCTCCTCTTCGTCGGCCAGGTCGTCCCCCACAAGCGGGTCGAGGTGGCCCTCGAGGCGGCCCGGATCGCCGGGCGCCCGATCAAGATCGTCGGCGACGGGCCCGACCGCGAGCGGCTGGAAGAGCTCTACGGAGGACCGTGGGTCGAGTTCTGCCGCAGCGTCTCCGACGCCCAGCTGGCCGACCTCTACGCGCGCTGCGTCGCCCTCGTCGTGCCCAACGTCGAGGAGTTCGGGATCGCCGCGGTCGAGGCCCAGGCGGCTGGCCGTCCCGTCGTCGCCGTCAACCGCGGCGGCGTCCGCGAGACTGTGATCCCGGGTAAAACTGGGGTCCTGGTCGATGGCGAGGACGCCGCGGCGCTGGCCGAGGCCTTGCACGACACCGATTTCAGTCGCTTCGATCCGATGGAGATCAGAAGCAACGCAGAACGCTTCAGCCCGGCCGCTTTCCGCGCGTCCTTTTCCGGGCTCGTAAACCGATACATCGAAGAACACGGAGGATCACGTTGAGCGGACCCGTCCTGGTCACCGGTGGCGCCGGCTATGTCGGCGCCGAAGTCGCCCTTGCCCTGCTGAAAGACGGTCGCGAGGTGCGGGTGCTCGACTCGCTGCTGCACGGCCAGCAGCCAATCGTCGACCTGCTCGAGGAGAAAGGCGCGAAGGTCGTGATCGGCGACATCCGCGATGCCGGCAAGCGCCGCGAGCTGCTGAACGGCGCCGAGGCGGTCGTCCACCTGGCGGCGATCGTCGGCGACCCCGCCTGCGCCCGCGACCCCGAGCTGGCCCAAGAGGTCAACGTCGAGGCGACCCGCGGGCTCGTCGCCGACGCCAACGAGGCCGGCGTCAAGCACCTGATCTTCGCCTCCACCTGCTCCAACTACGGCCGCATGGCCGACCCCGAGGTGCCGGTCGACGAGGAGGCGCCGCTGGCGCCGGTCTCGCTCTACGCCGAGCAGAAGGTGGAGATCGAGAAAATGCTGCTCTCCAACGGCAACGGCACGACCGTGCCGACCTGCCTGCGCTTCGCCACCGTCTACGGCGCCGCGCCGCGGATGCGCTTCGACCTCACCGTCAACGAGTTCACCCGCGAACTCTGGGCCGACAAGGACCTCGAAGTCTTCGGCGAGCAGTTCTGGCGCCCCTACGTCCACGTCCGCGACGCCGCCCGCGGCATCCTGCGGGTGCTGGAGGCGGGCCCGGAGGAGGTCGGCAACGACGTCTTCAACGTCGGCCACAGCGACGAGAACTACCGCAAGCTCGACCTGGTCGAGATCATCACCGGCGAGATCGACCGCGGCAACGTCTCCTTCGTCCACCGCGACGAGGACCCGCGCGACTACAAGGTCGCGTTCGAGAAGATCCGCGAGCGGCTGGGCTTCTCCGTGACGATGCGCGTCCCGGACGGGGTCCGGGAGCTGCTGGCAGCGCTCGACGGGGGACGCTACGCGGACGCGTTCCACGCGCGCTACGCGAACGTGGCCTGACGGCCGCGCGGCGGTTGGGCACCAGAGCTCCGAACGGGGGGCCGGCGGGCGCCGACACCACCGCGCCACGCCGTACCGGCGTGGTCGACGGCCGGCCGTCGCAGGGACGGCCCGGTGACCGCGGGCGCTAGGAGGAGGACCCGGCGCGCAGGCGGGCCGCGCGGGCCTTCTTGCGCGCGCCGGTGTTCCGGTGCAGGGCGCCGCGCTTGACCGCCTTGTCGATGAGCTGGACGAGGCGGCGGTGCTCGGCGTCGGCCTGATCGGCCTCGCCGGCGGTGACGGCAGTCTCGAGGCGGCGGAAGTAGGTCTTGATCGCCGACGTGTACCGGCGATTCTCGTTCCGCTCGC
>DATIMV010000052.1:0-61673 GCA_035474955.1 Solirubrobacterales bacterium | reverse complement strand
TCCTCCAGACACCACTCGCTATGGCTCGTGGTTGAGTGTCTGGAGGAGGTATCCCGCCTCCTCCTGCGACACGCAGCATCGGGACGGCCGAGGGTTCGGCATCTCTCTATTTAGAAAGCTGCCGCACCTCGGGCGTCTGCCGGAGCTCGATTGGAGGAGGGTGCCGGTGTCCCTCGGAGGAATGTTCGGCGATATGCAATCTGAGGTCTGCGCGCGAAGCGCGCAGCATGTTCTCCCCGGGAGCGAAGCGGAGGGGAGGTCAATTCCGGAGAGGGATACCGGCACCCTCTACCGGCAACGCGGTTGGTCCCTCAGTCGTACGAGTAGAAACCCGCACCGGACTTCCGCCCCAGTTTCCCTTCCTGCTCCATCTTGACCATCAGCTCCGGCGGCTTGTGGTTGGGCTCGTTCGATTCGGCGTAGAGGGCGTCGCCGATCGCTCTGGAGACGTCGAAGCCGACGAAGTCGAGCAGGGCCAGCGGGCCCATCGGGTGGCCGGCGCCGAGCTTCATGCAGGTGTCGACCTCGCCCGGCTCCATCCCGGTCCGTTCGATCAGGCGAACGGCGTCGAAGAGGTAGGGGAAGAGGAGGCGGTTGACGACGAAGCCGGCTTCGTCGGGGACCTCGACCGCAGTCTTGCCGAGGGCGGCGGCCCAGGCGAGGATCTTCTCGCGGGAGTCGGCGGCGCCGTCGGGGACGCAGACCTCGATCAGCTTCATCCGCGGCACCGGGTTGAAGACGTGGAAGCCGAAGAGGCCCGGAGTGCCGGCGGCCTCGGCGATCTCCTTGATGCTGAGCGACGAAGTGGTGGTGCCAAGATCGGCGTTCGGGCAGGCCTCGGCGATCGTCCGCAGCAGATCCCCCTTGGGCCCGACCTCCTCGACGATCGCCTCGACGATGACGTCGCAGTCGGCCAGGTCCTTGGGGTCGGTGGTGACCCGCAGCCGCGAGGGCTCGGCACCCTCGATCTTGGCGCAGGCGGCGACCACTTTCTCCTCGGCGCGCCAGGCCGAAGCCTCGCTGCGCGCGAGCAGGATCGTGTCGGCGGTGGTGGTCGAGACCGCGGCAAGACCGGTGGCAATTGCCCCGCTGCCCGCGATCCCCGGACTCGAGTAACCCTGGTTAGCGCTCATTGGCCGGGGCTTCTATCACGCATCAACGCCGCGATGACGTGCGGGTTCGGCGAGCAGCGAACCTTGGCTGACTGACCAGTCAGTCGGCTACTCTCAAAGGAGAGGCCGTGGCTGCGCGGCTCGGAAGATCTTCTTCAGAACGGAGGCTGGCGATGGAAAACGGCAACGGCAGGTTCGGCGGCAATGAAGTCGTCATCGTCGAGGCGGTGCGGACCCCGATCGGGCGCGGCCATCCGGAGAAGGGCTACTACAAGGACCTGCATCCCTCGAACCTCCTCGCCCGCACCTACAAGGAGCTGATCGAGCGCGCCGGGATCGACCCGAACGAGGTCGGCGACGTGATCGCGGGCTGCGTCCAGCAGTTCGGCGAGCAGGGGCTGAACATCGGCCGCAACGCCTGGCTCGAGGCCGGCCTGCCGCAGGAGGTCCCGGCGACCACCGTCGACCGCCAGTGCGGCTCCGCCCAGCAGGCGGTCAACTTCGCCGCCGCCCTGGTTGCCGCCGGCGTCCACGACGTCGCGATCGGCGGCGGGGTCGAGCACATGGGCCACATCTCCTTCGCCGACTCCTACTCGGTGATGGAGGAGCACGGGCTCGCCTTCTCACCCGAGCTGATGGAGAAGTACAACCTGATCCCGCAGGGCCTCTCGGCGGAGATGATCGCCGACAAATGGGAGATCCCCCGCTCCGAGCTCGACGAGCTCGGCGTTCGCTCCCAGCGGCTCGCGAAACAGGCGACCGACGAAGGCCGCTTCGAGCGCGAGATGGTCCCGATGCAGGTCAACGGCGACACCTACGCCACCGACCAGGGCCTGCGCGAGACCACGATCGAGGGGCTCTCGAACCTGAAGCCGGCCTTCAAGGAGGACGGCAAGATCACCGCCGGCAACTCCTCCCAGGTCTCCGACGGCGCCGCCGCGGTGCTGCTGATGACCCGCGAGAAGGCCGACGCCCTGGGGCTGAAGCCGCGGGCGCGGATCTTCGACCAGACCACGGTCGGGGTCGACCCGGTGATCATGCTGACCGGCCCGATCCCCGCCACGCAGAAGCTGCTCGAGCGCAACGGGATGAAGATGGACGACATCGACCTGGTCGAGATCAACGAGGCCTTCGCCTCGGTCGTCGGCGCCTGGCGGCGGGAGCTCGACCCCGATATGGACCGGGTCAACGTCAACGGCGGCGCGATCGCCCTCGGCCACCCGCTCGGCTCGACCGGTGCCCGCCTGATCACCACCCTCCTGCACGAGATGGAGCGCTCCGACAAGGAGATGGGGCTGGTGACGATGTGCTGCGGCGGCGGCCTCGGCACCGGCACGCTGATCCAGCGGGTCTAGGGGACCGAGGCAGGGGATAGGTTCCCCTGCCTCTCGTCCACCCCAAGCAAGGAGACAACTTGAACAAGGCATTGCTTGCCGTGCTGGCGGCGTTCGCGCTGCTGGCGGCGGTCGTCGCGGGCTGCGGCAGCGACGACGACAGTGAGACGACCGCGACGATCACCAAAGCGGAGCTGATCAAACAGGGCGATCAGATCTGCGAGAAAGCCAACGAGGAGAGCGAAGCCGAAGCCGAAGAGTTCGCCGAGGAAAACGACTTCACGCTCGAAAAAGCCAGCGAGGAGCAGCTTGAAGAAGCCGTCGCCGAGGTGCTGGTCCCGAACCTGAACGGGCAGATCGAGGACATCAGGGCGCTTGGAGCACCTGAGGGAGACGAGGAGCAGGTGGAAGAGATCCTCGTTTCGCTGGAAGGCGCAGCGGACGAAATCGAGGACGACCCGAGCGTGGTCTTCGAGGGAGAGGTCCTGAAAGAGCCGAGCAAACTGGCCGAGTCCTACGGGTTCGAGGTCTGCGGCGAAGAATGATCCTTAGAGGTCTCCTGGCCAGCCGGCCAGGAGACCTCTATATGCTCCGCTCTCGATGGACCTGACGCTGTCGCCATCGGAGGAGGAGTTCCGCGACGAGGTTCGCACCTGGCTGCAGGAGAACCACCCTGGGCCGGAGCCCGAGGCCGGGCTCGACGAGGTGATGGCCTTTCGCGGCGAGTGGCAGCGCAAGCTGCACGAGGCCGGCTGGGCCGGGATCTCCTGGCCGAAGGAGTACGGCGGCCGCGGCGCGACGATGATCGAGCAGGCGATCTTCGCCGCCGAGGCGACGCGCCAGGAAGCTCCTAGCCCGGCAAACGTGCTCGGCCTGGCGATGGGCGGCCCGGTCGTCATCGCCCACGGCACCGACGCGCAGAAGGCGCGCTACCTGGAGCCGATCCTGACCGGCGAGGAGATCTGGTGCCAGGGCTTCTCCGAGCCCGAGTCCGGTTCCGACCTCGCTTCGCTGAAGACGCGCGCGGTCAAGGACGGCGACGAATGGGTGGTAACCGGCCAGAAGGTCTGGACCACCTTCGCCCAGTACGCGAAGTGGTGCATGCTCGTTGCCCGCACCGACCCCGACGCGCCCAAGCACCAGGGCCTCACCTACTTCCTGATGGATATGAAACAGGAGGGGGTGCAGACGCGACCGCTGGTCCAGATCACCGGCGAGGGGGAGTTCAACGAGGTCTTCTTCGAAGAGGCGCGGGTGCCCGACGAGAACGTCGTCGGCGGCGTCGGCAACGGCTGGTCGGTGGCGATCACGACCTTGATGAACGAGCGTGCCGGCCTCGCTTTCGGCGCGATCTCCCAGATCCAGAACAGCCTCGGTCGCCTCGGAAAACTGGCGAAGGAAACGCCGGCGAACGGCGGCACCGCGGCCGATGATCCCTACTTCCGCCAGCGGATCGCGCAGCTCCACATCGAGGTGGAGACGATGCGGCTGAACGCCTACCGCGGCCTGACCAAGACGATGCAGTCGGGCATCCCCGGGCCGGAGGGCTCGCTCGGCAAGTGGCAGTGGGCCGACATCAACCAGGACCTGACCGAGCTGGCGCTGGAGATCGAGGGCGCCTACTCGATGCTGGCGCGCGGCTCCGAGCACGCGGTCGCCGGCGGCGCCTGGCAGTACGGCTTCCTCCGCTCCCGCGCCAACTCGATCGAGGGCGGGACGACCGACATCCTCAAAAACATCATCGCCGAGCGGGTGCTCGGCCTGCCGAGGCTGCGCTAAGAGGACCGACGGTGTATTTCGACCTCACCGACGAGCAGCAGGCGATCAAGTCGACCGCCCACGACTTCCTCGCCTCGCGCTTCAAATCGGAGCGGATCCGCGAGGTCGCCGCGAGCGAGAGCGGCTTCGATGAGAGCGGCTGGAAGGAGATGGCCGAGCTGGGCTGGGCCGGCTTGGCGCTGCCGGAGGAGTGGGGCGGTCAGGGTCTTGGCACCGTCGAGCTGGCGATCCTCTTCGAGGAGATGGGCTACGCGCTCGCTCCCTCGCCCCTGCTCTCCAACACGATCGTCGGGCTGGCACTCGCCGCCGCCGGCTCCGACGAGCAGCGCGAGCGCTACCTGCGCCCGCTCGCCGAGGGTCAGCTGCGGGCCACGCCGGCCCTGGTCGACGCCGGCTCCGGGGCGGAGCCGGGGAAGTTCTCGATGGCCGCCGAGGGCGACGGTGACGGTGTCGTCCTCAACGGCGAAAAGACGCTGGTGATGGACGCGGCAAGCGCCGACCTCTTCCTCGTCGCCACCTCCGACGGCCGCCGCCACCTGGTCGAGAAGGAGGCGGAGGGCGTCACGGTGATCCCCGAGGAGTCGATCGACCCCACCCGCCGCCTCTCCTCGGTCCGGCTCGATGGAGTCCGGGTCGCCCCGGAGGCGACGCTGCCGGGAGAGGCATCCGCTTACTTCCCCGTCCTGCACCGCGCCTGCGTGGCGATCGCGGCCGAGTCGACCGGGATCGCCCAGCGGGCCCTGGAGATGTCGGTCGAGTACGCCAAAGACCGCCAGCAGTTCGGGCGGCCGATCGGCGCCTACCAGGCCGTCTCCCACCGCTGCGCGCAGATGCTGCTGGAGACCGAGAACTCCCGCTCCGCCGTCTACGGCGCCGCCTGGGCCGCCGACGCCGAGCCCGAGTCGCTGCCGCTGGCCGCCTCGATGGCCAAGGCCTACGCCTCCGACGCCGGCTGGCGGGTGCCCGACGCGGCGATCCAGGTCCACGGCGGGATTGGCTTCACCTGGGAGCACGACCTCCACTTCTTCCTCAAGCGCGGCCGCGCCAACGCGGCGATGTTCGGCGGCGCGAAGTGGCACCGCGAGCAGGTCGCCGAGGCCGTACTCGCCGGCGAGACCGCTCCGGCGACCTCCTGAGGCTGGCAGTCGTGGGTGCGCTCGACCGCATCTCCGTCGCCGCGATCGGCACCTCCGTCGCCGACCTCGAGGCCGAGACGCTGCGGGCCGAGGCGGCCGGGGTGGAGTGCGTCTGGGCGCCGGAGCTGTTCCGCAGTGCCGTCACCCAGGCCAGCTACCTGGCGGCGAAGACCGAGCGGATCGGGGTCGCGACCGGGATCGTCTGGGCCTTCACCCGCAGCCCCTTCATCCACGCGATCAGCGCCCTCGACGTCGACGAGATGTCCGGCGGGCGCTTCCGGCTGGGGATGGGGGCGGGGGTCAAACGCCTGAACGAGACCTGGCACAACGCCGACTACGGACGGCCGGCGCCGCACCTGCGCGAGGCGATCGAGGCGACCCGGCTGATCATGCGCCAGGCGAGCGTCGGCGAACCGATCCGCTACGAGGGCGAGTACTACGACATCGACATCAAGGGCTGGGTCCGGCCGCACCCGGCGCCGCGCGAGGCGGTGCCGATCTACACCGCAGCCGTCCAGGCGGGGATGGCGCGGATGGCCGGCGACGTCGCCGACGGGTTGATCGGCCACCCGATCCAGAGCCTGAAGTGGATCGACGAGGTGATCGTCCCCGCCTTCGAGACGGGCTTGAGCCGCTCCGGTCGCGAGCACTCCGCGTTCGACTACCTGCCGACCGTCTGCTGCGCGATCGACGAGGACGAGGGCCGGGCGATCGAGATGGCCCGCCGCACGATCTCCTTCTACGCGACGGTGAAGACCTACATGCCGCTCTGGGAGCTGCACGGCTTCGCCGACCACGCGGTCGAGGCCGGCGACGCGTTCCGCCGCGGCGATTTGGCGGCGGTCCCGGCGGCGATCAGCGACGAGATGGTCGAGGCCTACTGCGCCGCCGGCCCCCTCGACAAGGTCCGCGCCCGGGTCGAGGCCACCGCCGAGCGCGCCGACGGCCTCTTCCTCACCCCGCCCACCTACTTCATCTCCCCCGAGGAGCTGAGCGAGTTCCAGAACCGCATCATCGACGCCTTCGGCCCGGAGGCGTGAGCGCCGAGACCGCAAAAAAGCACCTTGAGGGTGCTTTTTTGCGGTCTCGCGAGCTGGAAGTGCTGGAGCGGGTGCGGGAGATCCCGGAGGGGTTTGTGCGCACGTACGGGGATGTGTCGCCGGGGGCGCCGCGGTTTGCCGGCACCGTCCTCTTCCACGCTGACGATCCGGACCTGCCCTGGTGGCGCGTCGTCCGCGCCGACGGTTCGCTCGCCAAGGGCGACAGGCAGCGAGCGCTGCTGCGGGCCGAGGGCGTTCCGTTCAGGGGAGGGCGCGTCGACATGAGCCGCGCCCGCGTCCCCGGCTAGCCCTTTTCCATCTCCCGCTGGACGTCGGCCTCGGTGATGCGGTTGCTGGGCCCGTAGGCCTTCCAGCCTTGGACCACGACGGCGATGCCGATGCCGAGGATCACCCAGACCGGCCAGAAGTAGCCGCCGTCTCCCATCGCCCAGATCACGATGCAGACGAGGACGGCAAAGGCGCCGCCGGCGGCCATCCCTTTGAAGTCCTGCTTCAGCTTCAGGCGCTGGATGGCGAGCTCGCGCGCCTGCTCGGGCCTGTCGATGCCTTCCTCGACCATGGCGGCATCCTAACCGCCATGGTCGAGGTCGTCGCCAAGGTTGGCTACGGACAGATGACGATCAGGTGGAAGTCGGCGTCCTCGGGGGCGCCGTCTTTGCCTTTGGTCCGCACCTCGATCGCGTTCGGGTTGGCGGGGGAGGTGTTGGTCTGCGCGTAGCCGGAGTTCGGGACCGTGGTGCCGGCGTTGTTGCGGGAAGCGACGTTGGCGCAGCCGGAGACGTTGAAGGGGAAGACGACGCTGACCGCGCCACCGCCCTCGACGGCCGAGATGTTGGGGCCGCTGGCGCGGGCCAGGGCGGCGTTGCCGGGGCTGGCCGGATTGTTGACGACCGCCCAGAAGGTGTGGGTGGCGACCTGCGCCGTCGGCACCGTGCCGAGCTTGTTGTTGTTGATCTGGAACCCGGTGAGGGTGTCCTTCTTCAGCTTGCCGCCGCCGATCGTCTGCTTCTTGATCGCGCCGCCGTTGATCGTCTGCGCCGCGTAGGCGGTCCCCGCCAGGGCGGCGACGAGGGCGATCAGCGCCACCACCATCGCCGGCGACGGGCGCCCCTTCTTCAGCGTTTTCATCCCGGACTCCCTTCAGTCGTGATCGAGTACCCGAAATCAAGTAACCCGCCGGAAGGCGAGTCGGTGCGGTGGGGCTACCCGGGAAGCGCTGCGACGAAGCGCTCGAAGGCCGCCATGTCGGTCACTGCAGGACCATGCCCAGGCAGGATCAGAGAGGGGTTGAGCTCGGCGAGCTTGCGGATCGAGCGCCGGTTCTCGTCCACGTCGTAGGTGAAGACCGGCGGCGGCTCCTTGATCCCCGGCAGCGCGGTCGCGTAGCTCATGTTGCGGATCACGTCGCCGCAGATCGCCACCCGGTCGCTCTCGCGGAAGAAGACCACGTGGCCGCGCGCGTGGCCCGGGGTGTGGACGACGCGGAAGCCGGCGACCTCGTCGCCCTCCTGGAGGACGCGGTCGACCTTATAGGGCGGTCCCTGCCAGATCTTGGCGATGAAGCGGTTGACCGGGTTCGTCGCGGAGGCCTCCTGCACCGGCCGCCGTCCCTCCATCGCGTCGACGTCCTCGGCATGGCAGGCGAGCGGGACCCCGCGCGCCTCGCAGACGTCCTTCGCCACCCCTTGGTGGTCGGGGTGGACGTGGGTGAGGGCGAGCATCGAGATCTCCCGGCCGTCGAGCTCGGAGAAGATCCGCCGCTTGTCCCAGGTGCGGCCGGCGTCGATGAGGACGTCCTCGGCGAGGTAGACGTTGATCGTCGGGGCCGGGATCTCCTTCAGCCGCCAGACGCCGGGGGCGAGGTACTTCAATGCGAGATCCCCAGCCCCTCGCGCGGCTCGCCGCTGTGCTGGGAGAGCTCTTCGAGCCGTTTGATCTGCCGCTCGCCTTCCTGGCGCGCCGGGTGATCGGCCGGCAGCGGCTCGATCAGGCGGCGGATGCGGTTGCGCACCTGCAGGGCGAAGTGCGGGGTGACGGGACCGGCGAGGGCGCGGATGTCCTCCGCCGTGACCTCTTTCGCCCTGCCGAGCAGCTCTGGGTTCTCCGACTCGCTCATTCTTCGTCCCCGATCTTGGCAAGCTCGGCCAGCGCGTCGACTTCCGCCTGCTGCTCGACGCTGATCGCATCTTCGTCGCCGACCACCCAGACGTGGTTGTAGAAGGCGCGGGTGGGGTCGTCGGTGTAGCCGGGCTTGACGTCGAGGAAGTAGCTGCGCAGCTCGGGCGGCAGCGTCTCGGCGTCGTCGGTGAGGAGCAGGGGACCCCAGGTCCCCGAGGCCGAGAGCGGCGCCGCCGCGGCGGCGTTGGCGGGCGAGTCGCTGCGGGTGAGGACGAAGCCGTGGCCGGGGTCGTTGACGTTCCAGCCGAAGCTGCCGTCGCGGTAGCGGGCGAGGGCGATGGCGTTGGCGACCGGGTCCTCGCCGGCGACGCGCTTCACCCGTTTCGAGATCTGCCCGATTTCGCCGACCACCTCTTTCGAGATCACCTCTTCGGGACCGAGCACGTAGACCGGCACTTTCGGGTGCTGCTCCAGGTAGGTGGCGGTCTGCGGGGACAACTTCTCCCCCTCCGCGTAGAGGACCGGATCGCCGGAGCGGGCGGCCCAGGCGGCGGCTGGCATCGCGAAGTCGGGATCCGAGCTGGAGGCGACGACGATGTGCTGCGGCGGTTTGCCGGCGAGGCGGTCGCGCAGGTTGGCGATCTGGGCGGCGGTGCCGGCGGGGTCGCCGGAGTCGACCGGAGCGGCCTCGCCTGGATAGGCGACCGTGCCGACCGCGAAGAGGGGCGCGCCGCCGGTTGCCTCGCCGCCCTGCGGGTCCAGCGCCGCGAGTGCTTCCTCGCTTGCCGCGGGCAGCTCGTCCGGGGTCGAGAAGAGGATCGGCGATCGCACCGGGGGCGCCATCAGCACGGCGGCGGCGATCGCGCCGGCCCAGTCTTCTTCGCCGACCACGGTCACCGCGCTCGGCTGCTGCTCGGGGGTGGTCGAGGGGAAGACCGCGAGCGCGGCGCCGGCCGCGTTGGCGACCGGGTCGGAGCCGCCGATGCGGACGGTGTTGTTGGTGGCGAAGGTCGGATAACCGAGTTCCGCGGCCGGGGGGGCGGAGGGCGCGTCCGCGGCGGCCGTGTCCTCTGCCGGCGCCGTGGCGGGGGCAGGCGCGGCGGAGGTCGAGTCCTCCTCGCCGCCGTCGCCGCTGCCGAAGACGATCGCGGCGGCGATGAAGGCCAAAGCGAGGACGACGAGCGCCGCCAGCAGCTTCGGCGTGCCGCTCTTCTGGCGCTGTGGACCCTCGGGCTCCGGCGGCGCCTCTTTCGGCTTCTCTCCCTCCGGCGCGGGCACGTCGGCGTTGATCGGCCGCTTCGGCATCACGGGGAAACGTATCGGTCACCTCCCGTCGGGAGGAGTAGAGTCTGCGACTGGCTGACTGACCAGTCAATCGGTAGGCGGAGAGAGGAACGAGATGGATTTCGCACTGAACGAGGAGCAGAAGGAGTTCAAGGAGCGTTGCCGGAAGTTCGCCCGCGAGGTGATCAGGCCGGCGGCGCCCAAGCACGACGCAGAGGAGAGCATCCCCTGGGAGGTGATCAAAGAGGCGCGGAAGCAGGGCTTCGGCACGCTCGAGTCGATCCAGCGCTCCGCCGCCGACTCCGAGGGCCAGTTCCAGGTGATCTCCGCCGAAGAGTTCCACTGGGGGTGCGCCGGCACCGCGCTGGCGATCTCCGGCTCCGGCCTCGCCGCCGCGGGCATCGCCTCTTCCGGCACCCCCGAGCAGATCATGAGGTGGGTGCCCGACTGCTTCGGAACCGAGGACGAGATCAAGCTCGGCGCCTACGCCGTCACCGAGCCGCAGGCCGGCTCCGACGTCAAGAGCCTGAAAACGACTGCCAAGCGCGACGGCGACGAGTGGGTCCTCAACGGCACCAAGGTCTTCATCACCAACGGCGGCATCGCCGACGTCCACGTCGTCGTCGCCACCGTCGATCCGGCCCTCGGCACCCGCGGCCAGGCCTCGTTCATCGTCCCCAAGGACACCCCCGGGCTCTCCCAGGGCAAGAAGGAGTCGAAGCTCGGGATCCGCGCCTCGCACACGGCCGAGGTCGTACTCGAGGACTGCCGCATCCCCGGCGACTGCCTGCTGGGCGGAGACGAGAAGCTTGAAAAGAAGCTGCAGCGCGGCCGCGAAGGGAAGAAATCGCGCGGCGCCGACGCGCTGGCGACCTTCGAGGTGACCCGACCGCTGGTCGGCGCCTCGGCGCTCGGCATCGCCCAGGCCGCCTACGAGTGGACCCTCCAGTACCTCGATGGCCAGTCCTACGAAGGCGTGCCGATGCTGAAAGCGCAGCGGATCCAGCAGACGCTGGCCGACGTCGCCACCGAGATCGAATCGGCGCGGCTGCTGGTCCAGCGCGCCGCCTGGATGGGCCGCAACGGGGTGCCGATGACCGGCGGCCAGGGCTCGATGTCGAAGCTGAAGGCCGGCGACGTGACGATGTGGGCGACGACGACGCTGATGGACCTGGTCGGCCCCTACGCGCAGTCGACCGAGTGCCCGCTGGAGAAGTGGTTCCGCGACGCCAAGATCTACCAGCTGTTCGAGGGCACTGCCGAGATCCAGCGGATGGTCATCTCCCGGATGCAGGCGCGCGAATACGCCGAGCGCCTCGGCTACGCGGCGGAAGTCGCCGACGAGGCGATGAAGAAGGAGCCGGTCGCGGCGTAACCGCCGACTAAGCTCGGCTCGTGCACGGGCCGCACGACCACAACCACGCGCTTGATGCCCGCCGCGAGGACAGCCGGCGGCGGATGTGGATCGCGCTGGCGATCAACCTCGGCATGCTGGTGGCCGAGGCCGTCGGCGGCTTCGTCACCGGTTCGCTGGCCCTGCTCGCCGACGCCGGCCACGTCCTCTCCGACGCCGGCGCGATCGTCCTGGCGCTGATCGCGGTGCGGCTGGCGGCGCTGCCGGCGGCCGGGCGCCGCACCTTCGGCTACCAGCGCTCGGAGGTGCTGGCGGCGCTGGTCAACGGGCTGACCCTGGTCGCGGTCAGCATCGCGATCGCCGTCGCCGCGATCGGCCGCTTCGGCGACCCCCCGGAGATCGACGGCTGGGGCGTCCTCGCGCTGGGCGTCTTCGGCCTCGCCGGCAACATCGCCGCCACCGTCGTCCTCGCCCGCGGCCAGCGGGAGGACATCAACCTCGAGGGGGTGCTGCGGCACTCCGTCGCCGACGCCCTCGGCTCGGTCGGCGTGATCGTCGCCGGCGCCGTCGTCCTGCTCGGCGGCTCGCCGATCGTCGACCCGATCGTCGGCCTGCTGATCGCGCTGCTGATCCTCGCCTCCTCCTGGCGGCTGATCAAGGAGCCGGTGGACGTGCTGATGGAGGCGGCGCCGGCCGGCGTCGACGTCGACGGGGTGGGGGCGGCGATCTGCGGCGAGGAGGGCGTTCGCTCGGTCCACGACCTCCACGTCTGGACGGTCACCGCCGGGTTTGGCGCGATTGCGGCGCACGTGGTGGTGGCGGAGGGGAGCGACCGCGACCTGATCCGCCGCCGCCTCGAGCTGACCCTGCGCGAGCGGTTCGGGATCGAGCACACGACGCTGCAGATGGAGGAGGAGGCCGACCGGGGCCTGCTCCACCTAAATCCTCCGTCTACTTAATTTTAGTAGTTCCTATTGCCCTGTCGTTTTTCGCCACTTACGGTGGGTAGGGCGAACTACGGATGATCAGGCAGACGCGGAACTACCTGGTGGGAGCGGCCTCGGGGGCGGGGCTGATCGCGGCTGCCGTGGTCGCCTTCGTCCTGCTGGTCTCGGCTCAGGTCTTTGAGGACTGGCCGATCGCCGGCCTGGTCGGGAATGGAGACGAGACTTCCGTCTCCGCCGCCGAGCCAGCCGCCGCCGGCGCCGGAGCGGCGTCGGCATCGGTGGCGAGTGGTGCGGATGCAGGAGCCGGGGCGGCCGACGGGGACGGCGCTCCAGGGGACGGCGGTGGATCGGGTCCCGGCGGACCGGCTGGCGGGGGTGAAGGAGTCGGAGCTGCGGGTGGACCTTCAGACGGCGACGACGGAGGGGGCGCCCAGCCCGGGGGCGGTGCGCAAAACGGCGGTGACTCCACGCCCGCTTCGGCACCCGCGGGATCGCCAGGCGGCTCCGGTGGCGGTACGGCTTCCAACGTAGGCGGCGGTGGCGGGACCGGCGGCGGTGGTGGCAGTTCCGGCGGTGGCAGCACCACCGCTTCCACCACCTCGGGCAAAGTCACCAGCACCGTCAACGAAACCGTGAACCAGGTGGATCAGACGGTCACCGGCGGCGCGCTCGAAGAAACCGGCGTCACCCAAGTGACCGAAGAAGTCGTCAGCGGCGTCGCCGGCCCCGAATCGCCCGTCGGCAAAGTCGTCGACGAAACCGTCGGCACCGTCGAAGGCGTCCTCAAACCGAAAAAATAGGCGCCGGGCCAAGCGTTCCGCCTGGGTGGGCCTTAATCGTCAAAATGCCCGTCCAATGGCGGAGAGCGGACAGGCGGGCTCGATAGTGAGCGATCCGATCGCGGGCTCGGCGGTCTTCCCGCAGGGAAGCCGCGTCAACGGGGAGGGGCACCTCGAGGTGGCCGGCTGCGACGTGGTCGAGCTGGCCGCAGAGCACGGCACCCCCGCCTATATCTACGCCGAGGACGACATCCGCGCCCGCGCCCGCGCCTACCGCGAGGCGTTCGAGCGCCACACCGACGACTTCGAGGTCCTCTTCGCCAGCAAGTCGCTGCCCTGCACCGCCGCCTACCGGCTCTTCGCCGAGGAAGGCCTCTCGGTCGACGTCGCCTCCGGCGGCGAGCTGCACATGGCGCTGAAGGCCGGCTTCGATCCCGACCGCATCCACATGCACGGCAACAACAAGTCCGACGAGGAGATCCTCTTCGCCGCCCGCGCCGGGATCCGCCACCTGATCCTCGACTCCTTCGACGAGATCGAGCGCTGCGAGCGGCTGCTCGACGAACCGCAGCGGGTGCTGATCCGGGTCACCCCGGGGATCAAGCCCTCGACCCACGACTACATCACCACCGGCCAGCTCGACTCCAAGTTCGGCTTCGGCCTCGAGGACGGGCTGGCGGCGAAGGCGGTCGAGCGCGTTCTCTCCTCCGAGAAGCTGGAGCTGGTCGGGCTGCACGCCCACATCGGCTCCCAGATCTTCGAGCTCGAGCCCTACACGCTGGCGATCAAGGCGCTGGGCGAGCTGGCCGGCGACTGGTGCCGCGTCGTCAACGTCGGCGGCGGCCTCGGCGTCGCCTACACCGCCGAGGACGAGCCGCCCTCGATCGACGCCTACGTCGACGTCAAGGTTCGCGGCGTCCACGAGGTCTTCGGTCCCGAGGTGCGGATCCTGGTCGAGCCGGGCCGCTCGCTGGTCGCCAACGCCGGCCTCACCGCCTACCGCGTCGGCACTCTGAAGGAGATCCCGGGCGTCCGCACCTACGTGGCCGTCGACGGCGGCATGTCGGACAACCTGCGGCCGATGCTCTACGGCTCCCGCTACGAAGCGCTGATCGCCGACCGCGCCGCCGCTCCGGCCGACACGCTGGTGACGATCGCCGGCATGCACTGCGAGTCCGGCGACGTGATCGTCCGCGACGCGAAGCTGGCCGAGCCCGCCGTCGGCGACGTCCTCGTCACCCCGGCGACCGGCGCCTACGGCTACGCGATGGCGAACAACTACAACGGCGTGCCGCGGCCGCCGGTTGTCTTCTGCCGCGACGGCGAGGCGCGGGTCGTGGTCCGGCGCGAGACCTACGAGGACCTGACGGCGAGGGACGTCTGAGACGTGAACGCCGAGGGCTCCAAACCCGTCCGCATCGGGCTGCTGGGTCGCGGCACCGTCGGTGCCGCCTTCGCCGACCTGCTCGCGGAGCGGGCCGAGGCGGTCGAGGCGGCGACCGGGAGGCGGCCGGAGGTCGCCGGCGTCCTCACCCGCGAGGAGGGCGAGTTCGACTCGATCCTCGCCGGCTCCGACCTCGTCGTCGAGCTGATCGGGGGGACCGAACCGGCGCGGGAGTACGTGCTGGCCGCCCTGCGCGCCGGCAAGCCCGTCGTCACCGCCAACAAGCAGCTGCTCGCCCAGCACGGCGACGAGCTCTTCGCCGTCGCCCGCGAGGCGGGGGTGCAGCTGCGCTTCGAGGCGGCGGTCGCGGCGGTGATCCCGATCGTGCGAACGATCCAGGAGGGCTTCGGCGTGACCGAGATCTCCAAGGTCTTCGGGATCGTCAACGGCACCACCAACTTCATCCTCACCGAGATGGCGGCGAGCGGCGCCGGCTACGACGACGTCCTCGCCCGCGCCCAGGAGCTCGGCTACGCCGAGGCCGATCCCACCGACGACGTCAACGGCGCCGACGCGGCGGCGAAGATGGCGATCCTCGCCCGCCTCGCCTTCCACACGCCGGTGACGCTGTCGGAGGTCGCCTACGAGGGGATCGAGGCGATCCAGCCCGACGACCTCGCCTACGCGAAGGAGCTGGGGCTCTCGCTGAAGCTGCTCGGCGTCGCCGAACGGCGCGACGGCGGCATCAGCGTCCGCGTCTTCCCCTGCTTCCTCTACCCGGGTCACCCGCTGGCGCCGATCGAAGGCGCCTTCAACGCGGTGATGGTCGAGGCGCCGGCGATCACCGAGGTGACGATGTCGGGCCCGGGGGCGGGCGGTTTGCAGACGGCTTCGGCGGTCCTCGGCGACGTCGTCTCGATCCTCGCCGGCGACGCGCCCGTGCACGAGACCCGGGTCGAGCTGCCGATCGTCGCCGACGTCACCTCCTCCTTCTACCTCTACCTCGAGGTGGCGGACCAGCCCGGCGTGCTGGCGCGGGTCGCGGCCGTGCTCGCCGATCATGAGGTCTCGGTCAAAAGCGTGGTCCAGCGGGGAGCCGGGGACGAGGCGCGGCTGGTGATGGTGATCCACGAGTGCCTCGAGTCGCGCTTCGCCGCGGCGGTCGAGGCGCTGGCGCAGCTCGACGAGCTGCGCGCGCCGCCGCGCTCGATACGGGTGATCGAGGAGGAGTACTCCGCGTGAACCGGGGGGCGCACTGATGGCGGCGGGTTTGATCGATCGCTACCGCGACCGGCTCTCGCTGGAGCCGAGCGACCCGGTGGTGACCCTGAACGAGGGCTCGACGCCGTTGATCGAGGCCCCGCGCCTTTCAGAGCGCATCGGGGCGCGTGCTTATTTCAAATTCGAGGGGCTGAACCCGACCGGCTCGTTCAAGGACCGGGGGATGACGGTGGCGGTCTCGCGGGCGAAGGGGCGCGGGGCGGAGGCGATCATCTGCGCCTCGACCGGCAACACCGCCGCTAGCTGCGCCGCCTACGCGGCGCGGGCGGGGCTGCGCGGGGCGGTGATCGTCCCGGAGGGGAAGATCGCGATCGGCAAGCTCGCCCAGGCGCTGATGCACGGCGCCCGCGTAGTTGCCCTGCAGGGGAACTTCGACGACGCCCTGCGGATCGTCCGCGAGCTCTCGCAGAAGCACCCGATCGAGCTCGTCAACTCGGTCAACCCGCACCGGATCGAAGGCCAGAAGACGGCCGCCTTCGAGGTGGTCGAGGACCTGGGGGAGGCGCCGGGCGCGCTGGCGATCCCGGTCGGCAACGCCGGCAACGTCACCGCCTACCACCGCGGCTTCACCGAGATGGACGCGGCGCCGATCCTCTACGGCTTCCAGGCCGAGGGCGCGGCGCCGCTGGTCCAGGGCGCGCCGGTGGAGAAGCCGGAGACCGTCGCCTCGGCGATCCGGATCGGCAACCCCGCCCGCTGGGAGGAGGCGATGGCCGCCTTCACCGCCAGCCGCGGCCGCGTCGCCGCCGTCTCCGACGAGCAGATCTTGAACGCCTACCGCTGGCTCGCCGACAACGAAGGCGTCTTCTGCGAGCCGGCCAGCGCCGCCTCTGTCGCCGGCCTCCTGGCGCACGGGCTGCCCGTCGTCGATGGCGCCGCCCCGCCGGAGACCGTCGTCTGCGTCCTCACCGGCCACGGCCTCAAGGACCCCGACACCGCCCTCTCCAAAGCCCCCGCAGTGATCAACTGCGAGAACGACCTCAGCGCGGTAGAGCGCGCGGTCTTCGACTGATGAGCCGGATTCGTCCCCACCTCACCTACGCCAATGTGATGGTGACGATCCTCGCCTTCATCGTGCTCGGCGGCGTCGCCTACGCCGCCGCGACCCTGCCGAAGAACAGCGTCGGGACGAAGCAGCTGAAGAAGAACGCGGTGACGGCGGCGAAGATCAAGGCTGGCGCGGTCAACGGCGCCAAGGTCAAGGACGGCTCGCTGAGCGGCGCCGACATCGACGCCTCGACCCTCGGCCAGGTGCCGTCGGCGCGGAGTGCCCTTGAGGCCCAGAGCGCCGCGACCGCGAAAAGCGCCGAGCAGGCAGAGAACGCGGCGAGCGCCGAACGTCTCGGCAAATTCCCCCCGGCCGCGTTCGCGCCGGCCGGGCGCTTTCGCTTCGAGTCGCGCCCGAACGGCGCCCTGCAGATAGAGCTGTTCGACTTACCCGGCGGCGTCAGCGTGACCACGAGGGGCGGCCCCAGTCCTGGCTTCGTCCTCAACTTCATCAACGACGGTCCCGACACCTGGCGGATCTCCACCCCGATCGAATCCGGCCCGCTGGGCCCGGGAGGCGAAGGGGAGATCGCCCTCGGTGGCCCGACCACCTACACCGGCCTCGTCCTGATCCAGAACACCTCTGAACCGTCGCGGGCGATCTCCCTTCAGTGCGGCTACTTCGCGGAACCGGACAGGATCGGCTGCTTCTCGACGCTCTCGCCGGAGCTATGACCGCGCGCCGCCGCCTGGTCCGCGTCCCCGCCTCCTCGGCCAACCTCGGCCCCGGCTACGACGCGCTGGCGGCGGCGATGGCGATGCACCTGGAACTCGAGGTGGAAGAGACGGGGGAGTTCTCCTTCGACACCGGCGGTCTTGGTGTCTCGACCGGGCGCAGCAACCTGATCGTGCGGGCGTTCGAGAGCCTGCGGCCGGCGGACGGGATCGCCTTCCGGCTGCGCAGCGAGATCCCGCTGGCGCGGGGACTGGGCTCGAGCTCGGCGGCGATCGTCGCCGGCCTCTTCGCTGCCGACCACCTCTACGAGCTGGCGCTGACCAAGGAGGAGATGCTGGCGCGGGCGACGGAGATCGAGGGGCACCCCGACAACGTCGCCGCGGCGATCTACGGCGGTTTCGTCGTCTGCGGCACCGATGACGACGGGGCGCCGACGGCGGCGCGGTTCGACCCGCCCGAGGGGCTGGAGGGGATCGTCGTGATCCCCCCCGACGAGGTTCCGACCAAGCGGGCGCGCGAGGCGATCCCGGCTGAAGTGCCGCTGGGCGACGCCGTCGCCAACGTCTCCGCGGCGGCGATGCTGGTGCTGGGCCTGCGCAGCTCCGACCTCGACCTGCTCGCCCGCGGCCTCCGCGACCGCCTCCACCAGGACCGCCGCCGCGAGCTCTACCCGCGCTCGATGGAGATCGTCGACTCGGCGCGGGAGCTGGGGGCGCTGGGGGCAACGATCTCCGGCGCCGGCCCGACGGTGCTGGTCTGGACCACCTGGCAGGACGCCGGCAACGTCGCCGACGCCCTGAAGGAGCGCTGCGAGGGCTGGGCCGAGGTGAAGCGGCTCCCGTTCAGCCCCCTCGGCGCCGACGTACCGGAGCTTTGAGCCGCTGATGGACTGGGTGGTGCGGATCGGGCTGGTCGAGCTGGCGCTCGGGGGTTTGCTGGGCTGGGCGATGGTGATCCGCGGCGAGCGGCCGGAGTGGCTGCGCCGGATCGGCGTCGTCGCCCCGCAGCGGATCCGCCAGGTGCACCTCGACTACGTGATGATGGGCCTGATCCTGATCGGGGTCGGGCTGGCGGTGCCGGACCTGCCGACGGTGGTTGCGGTCGCGCTCGTCTTCGGCACCCTCGTCAACCCGTTCCTCTTCGTCCCGCTCGCCTTCGACCCGGACGCGGAGCAGCGCCTCTGGTACCGGGCGCTGGCGGTGGTCAGCTTCATCGGGGTGAGCGGCGGGTTGGTTGCCGCCGCCATCGTCGGCCCTGGCTAGCATCGCCGCCATGACCAAGTCGAAGCTGCTCCTGCCCGTCCTCGTCCTCGCCGCATTGCTTGCTCTTCCCGCTGCCGCGGGGGCGACGCTCGCATACGTCAAGGGCTCCTTCCAGGGAACGATCTACGCCGCCGACGACAACGGCAACGGCCCGCGCGAGATCGGCACCGGGTACGACGCGCATGTCAGTCCCGACGGCAACTGGGTCGCCTACCGGCGCGAAGTCAGCAAGATCCCCCAGGAATTGAAGCTCGCCCCATCCTCCGGCGGTCCCGGCAGGACGCTGAAGACCGGCTTCCCCGAAGTCTTCGACCTCGCCTGGTCCCCCGACTCGACGCATATCGCCGCCGTCGTCGGCCCGGAACTCGGCCCTCGCAGGCTGGTTCTGATCGATCTCGCCAGCGGGACGCAGACGTTCGTCGCACGGGGCTTCTTCGGCAGCTTCAGCTTCTCCCCGGACAGCGGCGAAATCGCCTATTCGGTGTCGCCGAGCGAAGGCTACCCGCCGCGCAGCGACGTCTTCCGCTTCCCGGTCCCGATCCCGGGCGTGGTCAACGTCCGCGCCCCGGAACCGGTTCGCCTGACCAAAGACCATCGCTCCTCCGATCCACTCTGGGGTCCCGAGAAGATCGTCTTCGTCAAGACCGTGGAAGGGAAAAGGCGTCGATACGGCCCCAAAAACGAGCTCTTCTTGATGAACCCACAGGGGAAGCAGGTCAAGCGCCTGACCAACACCAAGGTGCCGCCTCTGCTGCAGGGCCTGTTCCCGACCGACTGGTCGGCCGACGGCACCCGCCTCCTCGCCGAGTTCGAGGGCCAGGACACGAGCTACGCCGTCACCGTCAACCCGAAGACGGGCGCTCAGCGCCCGGTCGCCGAAGCGGGGGAGAACGGCTTCGTCGGCACTGCCCTCTCCGCCGACGGCAAGTTCGTGCTCGGCTTCACCGGCGGCTTCGACCCCAGCGGCGGCCACAAGGTCGCGACCGTCCCCTACGGCGGCGGCAAACTGAAGGTGCTGGTGAAGAACGCGCTCGAACCCGACTGGAGCCGCTGAGGAGTGTCGCTTTTGTACGGCTATGCCTTACAAAAGCGACACGCCTCCGCTAGTCGAGCAGCCCCACCTGGCGCAGGATCGAGACGCTGTCGGAGTAGACGTCCTTGCGCTTGACGAGGCCGTTCTCGAACGGGATCGAGTCGATGCCCTCCCACTCGACGCGCTTGCCGGTCGGCTCGGCGACGAGGTCGCCGCGGCGCATCGTCTGGGTGTGCGTGGCCGCTGCGGTCCATTCCTGGACGACGAGGCCCTCGCGCACGTAGAGCCGCCGCGTCGTGAACTCGAGGTCGGGCCAGGCCGCGAAGATCGAGCCGACGTGGGCGCGAACCGCCTCGCCCTGCGCCGACTCGCCCGCGGTGTGGTTCTCGAAGACCATGTCGGGCGCGTGCATGGACATGATCGCGTCGAGGTCCTGGGCGTTCCAGGCGGCGTTGTAGCGGTCGATCGTCTGCCGCAGCGCCTCGGCCGAGTCCTTGCCTGGGTCGTCCATAGGTGAGAAGGTCAACGTAATGGCCGCCAACTACTCGATCAAGCACCGCGACGAGTTCGAGCGGATGGAGGGGTCCGGCGACTGCACCTGGTTGCTCGCGCGCAAAGCGCTCGGCACCAGCTCCTTTGGCTTCAACCTGGTCGAGATCGCGCCCGGGGGGCAGATCCCCGAGCACGACGAGGCCGAGAGCCGGCAGGCG
The DNA here is from genome assembly GCA_035474955.1 of Solirubrobacterales bacterium. GTDB lineage: Bacteria > Actinomycetota > Thermoleophilia > Solirubrobacterales > 70-9 > VAYN01. The sequence goes on along the minus strand of DATIMV010000052.1, from coordinate 41,376 downwards.
GAGCTGTACGTGGTCCTCGAAGGGGAGGCGGTGCTGCGGCTCGACGGCGACGATCTCCCTGCACCTGCGGGAACTTTCGCCTCGATCGAGCCCGCTGCAAGCCGCACGATCCTCAACCGCTCCGAGGCTCCGGTTACGGCGCTGCTCGTCGGCGTTCAGCCCGAGGGCGGCTACGAGCCGATGTCCTGGGCCTGAGCCAGGCCCTATGCGGGCTTGACCCCGCCCCCTATAATCCCGTAACTCGTTAACCCGTCGCGCGCCCGCTCGAAGAAGGCGTGGAACCCGGGAGGTCAAAAGTGAAGACCCAGTCCGATCGCGGCGCTCGCGTTGAGCGCTACTCGCCAGAGCGCCCCTACCGGCCGCTTGTCTCGCCGCCCAGCGTCGAGGACAAAGACGCCTGTGCCATCTACGCCTCGGTCCGCAAGGACGCGACGCCGAGCCACGAACCGATCGAGCTGGCGATCCCCGCCCTGCAGAAGATGCTCCACCGCGCCGGCAACGTCGACGGCGAGGGGGACGGCTGTGGCCTCCTGCTCGACATCCCGCGCAAGATCTGGGCCGAGGAGGTCCGCGCCGACGGTCACGACCCGTCGCTGGCGACCGATGACGCCTTCGCCGTCGCCCACATCTTCATCGAGCGCTCCCAGGACGTCGAGAAGATCAAGCACGACGCCCGCGAGCTGCTCGCCGAAGGCGGCTTCCGCGTCCTCGCCGAGCGCGTCGGCGTCGTCAACTCGCCGGCGCTGGGCCCGACCGCTCGCGAGGAGGAGCCGGTCTTCTGGCAGATCGGCGGCCTCGTCCCCGACGCGAAGACCCGCGACCACGTCCTCTTCGACCTGATGATCGACCTCGAGAAAGCGCTCGAGGTCCACGTCCCCAGCTTCTCCGCCACCACCTGCGTCTACAAGGTGATGGGCGCGCCGAAGGTCCTCGGCGAGTACTACCCGGACCTGCGCGACCCTCGCTTCGAGACGATCGGCTGCTTCGGCCACAACCGCTACTCGACCAACACCTGGCCCTCGTTCAAGCGGGTGCAGCCGTTCTCGGTTCTCGGCCACAACGGCGAGATCAACACGATCCAGCAGCTGCGCCAGGAGGCGAAGATGCTGGCGGTCCCGATCCAGCCCGACTCCTCGGATTCGCAGGACCTCAACCGCACGATCGACACCCTCGTCAGCCGCGAGGGCTTCAGCCTCGCCGAGGCGATGGAGATGGTCGTGCCGCCGATCGTCGAGGAGATCAAGGGCCTCCCCGAGGACCTGCACGCCTTCTACATGTACCTGCACCAGACGATGGGGCCGTTCGCCCAGGGCCCGGTGGCGCTGATCGCGCGCCAGTCCGACGAGTGCGTCTTCTCCGCCGACGCGATGGGGCTGCGCCCGCTCTGGCAAGTCGAGACCGAAGACGACTACGTGTTCAGCTCCGAGCCGGGCGTCGTCTCGGTCGCGAAGATGTGCTCGGAGCCGAAGCCGCTCGCCCCGGGCGAGAAAGCGCTGGTGCTGATCGACCGCGCCGGGCGTAACTCGACCCTGCACCCGCACGACGAGATGCTGCGGATCGTCCGCGACCGCTGGCTGGTGCGGAACGGCGCCGAGGCTGTCGCCGGCTACGAGCGCGCGCTGGAGACCGGCGGCCCGCTCGAGGGCCAGGACGTTCCCGGCTACTCCGACGCCGGCCCCGAGGAGCCGGTCAAGGTCTCCGACCGCGTCCTCGCCGGCTTCGGCTGGCAGCGCGACGACGTCAAACTCGTCCAGCAGATGGCCTCGAACGGGGCCGAGCCGGTCGGCTCGCTCGGCTACGACGGCCCGCTGGCGGCGCTCTCGCCGGAGCGGCAGAACCTCGCCGACTACTTCAAGGAGACGGTCGCCGTCGTCACCAACCCGGCCCTCGACCGCGAACGAGAGCTCGAGCACTTCTCGACCCGGACCCTGCTCGGCCGCCGTCCCTCGCCCGACAACGCGGGCGAGGACACCGGCACCGTCGAACTCGGTTTCCCCGTCGTCCTCGGCGGCCACCACGGGCTGGCGCCGCTGGCTGACAAGACCTACCGGGCGATTGCGCGCGAGCACGACACCTACCTGCTGGAGGACCTCTGGGAGGAGTTCGCCGGTCGCAACGCCGCCGTCGACATCTCCCTGCTCGAGTCGGAGACGACCCGCGGCGCGATCGAGCGGATCAAGCAGGAAGCGGTGAAGAAGATCCGCAACGGTTGCGAGCTCCTGGTCCTCACCGACCGCACCGTCTACGACGCCGAGCGGCGCTACCTCGACCCGCACCTGGCGCTCTCGGCGGTCGACCAGGCGCTGAAGCAGTTCAAGGTCGAGCGCGGCGAAGTCAACCTGCGCCGGCGCTGCGGCATCGTCCTGCGCTCGGCGGCGATCCGCAACGTCCACGACGTGATGCTCGCGCTCGGGCTCGGCGCCAACGGCGTCTGCCCCTACACGATGGTCGAGGTGATCTGCGTCGAGGACTACGAGTCCGACGTCTCCAACCTCTGCGCGGCGCTGCGCAAAGGGATCGAGAAAGTGATCTCGACGATCGGGATCCACGAGGTGCGCGGTTACGCGCGCCAGTTCAGCTCGATCGGGATCAAGCCGGAGCTGGCGGAGATCTTCCAGACCGAGCTCTACGCCGCCTCCGAGAAGGCGGGGACCGGGTTCGCCGAGCTCGACGAGGACACCGACGCCCGCGCCCACGCGCTGCGCGGCGACGACGCGGCGGCGAAACCGGCGAAGACGTTTCGCTTCTACCCGAAGGTCTACAAGGCGGCGATCGCGACCGCGAACGGGTCGGGGACCTACGAGGAATACTCGGAGAAAGTCCGCGACCTGGAGAAGCAGAACCCGATCTCGATGCGCCACATCATGGGGCTGAAGGGGGACCGCCCGGCGGTCGAGCCGAGCACGGTCGATGCCGGCGTCGGCCACCACGACTACCCGATCGTGATCTCCTCGATGAGCTTCGGCTCGCAGTCCGAGCCGGCCTTCCGCGCCTACGCCGACGCGGCGAAGGCGACCAACATCCTCTGCATGAACGGCGAGGGTGGCGAGATCCGCGACATGTACGGCCAGTACCGCAACTGGCGCGGGCAGCAGGTCGCCTCCGGGCGCTTCGGCGTTTCAGCGGAGATGTTGAACAGCTCCTACGTCGCCGAGATCAAGATCGGCCAGGGCGCCAAGCCCGGCGAGGGCGGCCACCTGCCCGGCAAGAAGGTCTCCGAGAAGGTCGCCGCCGCGCGTAACGCCGCGCCCGGGACCGACCTGATCTCGCCTTCCAACAACCACGACCTCTACTCGATCGAGGACCTGGCCGAGCTGATCGACGAGCTGAAGACCGTCAACCCGGACGTGCGGGTCTCGGTCAAGGTGCCGGTGGTGCCGAACATCGGCACGATCGGGCTCGGGATCGCCAAGGCCGGCGCCGACATCATCACCCTCTCCGGCTTCGAGGGGGGGACGGGTGCGGCCCGCCAGCACGCCCTGCGCCACGTCGGGCTGCCGAGCGACATCGGCACCCGCGCCGTGCACCGGGCGCTGATGGAGGCCGGGCTGCGCAACCGGGTCGAGATCTGGGCCGACGGCGGCTACCGCACCGGCCACGACATCGTCAAATTGCACTGCCTCGGCGCCAACCGGGTCGGCTTCGGCACCCTGGCGATGGTCTCGATCGGCTGCACGATCTGTCGCGGCTGCCAGCTCGACACCTGCCACGTCGGCATCGCGACCCAGATCGAGACCCCCGAAGAGGCGGAGGCCCACGGCCTGAAGAAGTTCACGCCGCAGGAGGTCGACCGCGCGGCTGAGAACTGCGCCCGCTTCTTCGCCTCGATGGGCGAGGAGGTCAAGCAGGTCGTCGCCTCGCTTGGCTACGACCGCGCCCAGGACCTGGTCGGTCGCTACGACCTGCTCGAGCAGGTGGCGATGAAGGACACGATCGACCTGACGCCGCTGATCGAACCGCTGGAGGAGCACCTCGACCTCGAACCGCTCGACCTGCCGGTGGCCGAGGAGGCCGAGGCGCGGGCCGAAGCCGGTCTCGTCGTCGCCCGGCCGATCCGGATGGAGGCGAAGGAGGCCTCGAGCCAGATCGCCGCGCTGGCGCCGGAAGTCTGCGGCGGCGGCGGTCGTGGCCCTGTCCGCAGCCAGTTCCCGCGCGCGACCGACGCCAACGACCGCGTGCTCGGGACCGAGCTGGCGGGGGCGCTGGCGCGCTGGCGGATCTTCGACGGCGGCCCGGCCGGCGACGAAGGCGACGAGCTGGCGAGCCTCGAGTTCAACGGCGGCTCGGTCGCCGGCCAGGGGTTGGGCGCGTTCAACTCCTACGGGGTCAACATCCGCATCGAGGGCGGCGCCCAGGACGGCGTCGGCAAGACGATGCTGGGCGGGAGGATCTCGATCCTCAAGGGCAAGGGTGCGAAGGGCAAGCGCCTCAACGGCTCGGTCGGCAAGTCCTTCGCCTACGGCGCCCAGCGCGGCAAGCTCTACGTCCAGGGCTCGGCCGACTCGCGCTTCTGCATCCGCCTCTCGGGGGCCGACGTGGTGCTGGGCGGCGAACCGGAGGGACCGATCGACGACAGCCGCGGTGCGTTGGCCGATCGCGCCAACGCCAAGGGCTTCGCCTTCGAGTACATGACGAGCGGCCGCGCCGTCGTCCTCGGCGACATCGGCCCCTGGGCCTGCGCCGGGATGACCGGCGGCCGCGTCTACGTCCGCACCAACGCCTTCGGCATCGACCGCGCCGCGATCGAACACCGCCTCGGCCGCGGCGCCAAAGTCGAACTCAAGGACCTGGACGCCGAGGGCCTGATCGACGTAGACGACCTCCTCAACGGCTACGCCGAGGAGCTCCGCGCCACGGACCAGAACGAGGAGGCCGACCGCGTCCAAGAGCTGGCCGCCGACGCCCCCAGTAACTTCCTCATGATCGTCCCGCTCAAGGTCCAGGCCGACCCGAGCATCAGCACCGAGTGATTTTCAGCGAGCGCTGAGTTTCGGTCTCTACAGGGGCCGTTGTTCAGCGCTCGCTGAGTTTTTCCCCTCCAGCCGGTCCGCGATCCCTCGCACCTCTTGCAGCAATCCGTCGAGCATGCGCTCGGTGTCGGAGTGGATGCGCCATTCGGCTAGGCGGCGCTCGGCGGCTAGGTCGTCTAGACGGTGCTCGAGGGTGGTGGTGCGGTCCTCTAGGCGCTTGACTCGGCGGTCGGTGCGTTTTTGGGATTTGCGGATGCGGGTTTTGACGTAGCGGCGGAGGTCCTCCTGCATCGTGTCGAGCTCGCGGCGGAGGTCGCTGTTGAGGGGTTCGTTCTGCTCGTCGAGCATCTGCTCGACGCCGCGGCGGACGCGTTCGATCTCCGCGTGGAGCTCGGCGCGGGCGCGCTCAGCCGAAGCCGCGATCGACTCCTCGCCCGTGGGGCGGCCAGGATCGTCCGGAGGGAGGGCACCGGTCACGTCCCGCATCGTAGGAGTGGGGGTGGCCGGAAAAGGGGAGCCTGCCTTCGAATCTGTCTCTGACCCCCATATGCGGGGACTGAGACAGATTCGCGAGCTAGGCCTGCAGCAGGTAGAGCCGGTAACGGCCGATGGTCAGTTCGTCGCCGGGCTCTAGCTCGGCCCAGTCGACTTTGCGGCCGTTGACCAGGACTCCGTTGAGGCTGCGGTCGTCGAGGATCCGGGGGAGCTTGTCGGACTCGGTGGCGATCATCGCGTGGCGCCGCGAGACGCTCGGGTCGTCGAGGCAGATCTCGGCGGTGGTGCAGCGGCCGATCCGGCTCCAGTCGTTCCCCAGGGGGAACGTGGCGATCTCTCCGCGGTCTCGCATCGCCAGGTGGAACCCGGGGGCCGTCAGCTTCCCGCGCGCTTCGTCCAGCCACTCCGGTGGCTCGCGCTCGGCGGTGAGGGCGAATTCGACCGTGGGGGAGCCGTGCTCCTGCAGCGAGGAGAAGATCGAATCGCGCCGGAAGCGCGCGCTCCCGCACTGCGGGCACTCCGGCAGGGGGTCGGTCTCGTGCAGGGCGAGCTGGGTGCCGCAGAGGAGGCAGAAGTACGTCCCCTCCCCGGGCATGGAGCCGGTGGCATGCGCCTCGCCGGCCGGGCTGGTACCGACGCTTTCGAAAATGGGAAAACTCTCCTTCCTGGGGGGTGCATTCGATACTAGACCTGCCCCAAGGCCCTGTCACTCGAAATCCCTCCACCGGTCCGGCCCGGCGGCCCGACCCATAGAATCCGCGCCTCCATGGGTCCCCTCAGCGCCGAACTCGAGATCGACGTCCCCCGCGAGGAGCTGTTCGCGACCCTCGCCGACCTCGCGGCCAGGCCCTCCTTCACCGACCACTTCCTCACCGACTTCCACCTCACCCGCATCGACGGCAAGGGAGTGGGGGCGGGGGCCCGATTCCGCGCCCAGGGCCCGCTGCGCAAGGTCTGGATGGACACCACGATCGTCTCGCTGGAGGAGCCGTTCCGGATCGTCGAGAAAGGTCGCGGTGGGCGCGCCAACCGGATCCGCAACCACACCGTCTGGGAGCTGACCGAGGCGCCCGGGGGGCTGACCGCCGTTCGCGTCTCCCACTGGACCGAACCGAGCGCGGTCGATCGCGGCCTGGAGCTGCTCAGCATGGCCTCGCTCTGGCAGGGGCGCGGCTGGCGCCAGGCCCTGCGCCGCCTCCGCGAGAAACTCGAGTCCGATCGGCCCGTCGTCGAGCGGATCGCCGTCGCCGGCGGCAACCGGTACGCGACGGGCATCCCCTAGAGCTATATAGACTCTCCGCCGCTGATGTCCCTGCCTCGCCGCCCACTGTCGCTGCTCGCGCTCCTGGCGCTGCTCGCGCTTGCCGTCGGCGTCTCCGCCTGCGGCTACGAGAGCCACGCCCACGAGGTCGAGGAGGGTGCCCCGGTCGAGGTCGGGGAGCTGCACTACAACGTCGTCTTCTCGCGCTACCTCAACCCGAACGACAATGAGGACGCGCCGTTGCTGGAGGGTCAGCCGGAAGCGCCCCCGGGCGAAAGCTACTTCGGCGTCTTCTTCCAGATCCAGAACGAGACCGACCACGTCCAGCCGCTGCCGGAGACGCTGACCATCACCGACACCGACGACCAGGAGTGGGAGGTGCAGGAGAGCGAGAGCATCCTCGCGCTGCCCCTCGGCGGCGAGGTCGAAGCCGAAGAACAGATCCCGGTCCTCGACTCACCGGCGCAGCTGGGCGCGATCGAAGGCTCGGTGGCGATCTTCCTGCTGCCCGAAGAAGCGTCCGAGAACCGGCCGCTGATCCTCCACATCCCTCCCCCCGAGGAAGGCGAGGAGGGCGGCGAAGTGACTCTCGACCTCTAGGAGGTCTTGGCGAAACCCCCGCGCACGCCTGGCGGCGGCGGACACTTCGCGGTGCGGCGTCCTCAGTCGGCCAAATAGCGCTGCTATTCGGCCTCCCTGCGTCCTTGCCCCGCTCGGTCCGGCGCTCGCCAGCCGCACACGCGGGTTGCGCCAAGACCTCCTAGGGTCGAGCCTTCTCAAAGCCCGGCCGAGAGGACTTCGGCGGCGATCGGCGCGGCGACTTCGCCGCCTGACGCTTCGGCTTCGATCAGCAGCACCCCGACCGCCAGCCGCGGTTTTTCGGCCGGCGCAAAGGCGGTGAACCAGGCGTCCTTGATCTGGACCGGGTTCTCGGCGTCCTCTTCGCCCGGTTTCGGCCCGAGCTCCGCGGTCCCCGTCTTGCCGGCGACCTGCGCCTCGGAGATCGCCCCGGCGGCGCCGGTCCCTTCGGTGATCACGCCGACCATCAGTTCGTTCAGCTGGTCGGCCGTCTTCTTGCTCATCACCCGCACCGGCTCGTCCTCGGGCCGCAGTTTCTTGTTGAGGGCGATCGCATTTGGCAGCCGGACCCCGTCGTTGGCCACGGCCTGGGAGACACTCGCCATCTCCAGCGGCGTCGCCAGCACTTCGCCCTGCCCGATCGCCGAGACGCCGAGGTCGATTTCTTCGCCGATCTCGGTCGGGATCGTCGATTCTTCGGGGTCGACTTCGCGGGTGATCTGCGGCGGGTAAAGAGTGGGCGGCTGGTTGAAGCCGAACTTCTCCGCCGTTTCGACCAGCGCGTCGTTGCCGACCGCGGGCCCGAGGGGGGCGAAGACGGCGTTGCAGGAGTGGGCGAAGGATTCGCGGAAGGTGCCGCCGCAGAACTCGCCGTTGGCGTTGTAGATGAAGCGGCCGCCGACGTTGATTCCGTCGGATATTTCGAACTCGTCGTCCATCGAGACCGCATCCGTTTCCAGGGCGGCGACGGTGGTCACGACCTTGAAGGTGGAGCCGGGGGGCTGGGGGGCGGAGAAGGCCTGCCCGGCCAGCGCCCGCACGTCGCCTTTGCGCGTGTCCAGCACCGCGACGCCGCCGGAGCGGCCGGCCAGCGCCGCCACCGCCGCCTCCTGCAGGTCGGGGTCGATCGTCGTCTTCACCGCCGCCCCCGGCCGCGGTTTCGATTCGGCCATGGTGCGGACCGAGGAGCCGTCTTCGGAGACCGCCAGCAGGGAGCCGCCGGGCTTGCCGGCGAGGCGGGAGTTGAAGGCGCGCTCGAGGCCGCTGATCCCGACCGGGGCTTCCGGCGGGAAGCCGCGGCGGGCGAGCTTGGCCAGTTCCTCTTCGGGGGCTTCGCCGACCTCGCCGGTGACGTCGATCGCGGCGCTGCCGAGCGGGTGTTCCCGTTCCTCGGCCGGCCCCTCCGCCAGCACCGACCCGTCCCGGGCCAGGATCGGCGCCCGTTCGGCCAGCTCGACGTCCGCCGCCAGTTCCTCGCCCTCGCGCAGGCCCGGGAAGGCGAGGCTCTCGTCCCATTCGATCCCGCCCTCGGCGAAGGGCAGCTCGACCTCGGCTTCGATCGTGCCGAAGGCGACGGTGGTGATCGTCATCTCGATCGGCACCGCCTTGCCGGCGCCGGTCTCCTCGCTGTCGCCGGCGGAGCCCGCCTCGACCACCCGCGCCGTCGCCACCTGCTGGGCGTCCCGGTAGGCCGCTTCGAATTCTTTGCGGCTGACCCGCGCCCGCGAGGCATCGTTCAGCTCCCCGTACATGCCTTTGAAGTTGCGCGCTTCCCAGGCCTCGGCGAAGCGGTTGGCGGTGTCCTTCTCGGGATCGCCGGGGTCGCCGGTGGCGGCGCCGACGACGAAGGCGACCAGGGCGACGATCGCCAGTGGCAGGGTGCGGGTGAGGAGGCGGCGCCTGCGCTCCCCCTCGGCAGGGAATGAACTCACCAGCGAAAGGTAAAGCAGCGATTCCCGGCATGCTTCTATTCAGGCGTGACCGCGCTGGATTGGGCGATCATCGCCTTCACTCTCGCTTTGGCCCTTTGGGGATACCGACAGGGCCTGATAGTCGGTGCGCTCACCCTCGCCGGCTTCGCAGTCGGCGCTTTTGCCGGCAGCCGGATCGGCCCGCTGCTGCTGACCGAAGGGTCGCGCTCCCCCTACGCGCCGCTCTGCGCGGCGCTGGGCGCACTTCTGGTCGGGGCGCTGACGGCGGTGACGCTGGAGAGCTTCGCGCTGGGGCTGCGGGAAAAGATCGTCCGGCGTCCCTTCCTGCTTGCAGCCGACGGCGCCGGCGGGGCGGCGCTGATCGCCTCGGTCGCGCTCGGGCTGGCCTGGGTCTTCGGCGCCGTTCTCCTCCACGCGCCCTCGACGGCGCAGTTGCGCTCAGACATCCAGCGCTCGCTGATCCTGCGCAGCCTCAACGACGTTCTGCCGCCGACCGGGCCGGTGCTGAACGCCCTGAACCGGGTCGACCCGGCGCCGACGGTGCTGGGGCCGGCCGCTCCGGTCGCGCCGCCCGACGCGAAGATCGCCTCCGACCCGGACGTGCTGGGCGCCGGCGACTCGGTCGTCCGCGTCCTCAGCACCGCCTGCGGGCTCGGGATCGAGGGGTCGGGGTGGGCGGTCGAACCCGGCGTCATCGTCACCAACGCCCACGTGATCGCCGGCTCCGACGACACCACCGTCACCACCCAGAACGGAATCGAGCTGGAGGCGACGCCGATCTACTACGAGCCGCGACGGGACCTGGCGCTGCTGCGGGTGGGAACGGCGCTGCCGACGCTGCCGATCAGCTCCCGCCGCCAGGGAGGGGAGGACGGGGCGGTTCTCGGCTATCCCGAAAACGGGCCTTACTCGCTCTCTCCGGCCCGGATCGGCGAGACCCGGGTGACGATCAGCGAGGACTCCTACGGCAACGGGCCGGTGGAGCGGACGATCGTGGCGATGAGCGGGATCGTCCGCAGCGGCAACTCCGGCGGGCCGCTCGTCGACCCCGCGGGACACGTGGTCGGGACCGTTTTCGCCGCCACCACCAGCGGGCCTCGCGGCGGCTTCGCGATCCCGGCCGAGGAGGTGCGGGAGGCGCTGCGGGGTGCCGCCGACGAGGTCGACACCGGCGCCTGCACCGCCTGAGCCCCGCAAGCCCATCACTTACGTTCAGTAAGCTCGATTGCGATGGAACAGGTCACTTCGACCCAGGTCCAGGGGGAGGCTTCCGGTGCGGTTTGCCCGCACTTCCACCACGCGATCGAGCTGATCGGCAAGCGCTGGACCGGCGCGATCGTCTGCGCTTTGACCGAGCGACCGATGCGCTACGCCGAGCTTGGCAAGGCGATCCCCGGCCTCTCCGACCGGCTGCTCTCGCAGCGCTTGCGGGAGCTGGAGGAGGAGGGGCTGGTCGAACGGCAGGTCGAAGCCGGGACGCCGGTGCGGGTCACCTACTCGCTGACCGAGGCGGGCCAGCAGCTCGACCCCGTCCTCAGCGAGCTGAAGTCCTGGGCGAGACGGTGGAAGAAAGCCGGATAGCTCCAAGCAACGTCGGGACCGGCCTTCCCGGGCCCTTCGCGGTCGGCCGCTATGCGCGCAAGCTGCAGGGCTGGATGCGCGAGCGCAAGCGGGTGCAGCTGATCGGCGAGGTGACCGGGGTCGGCCGCAGCAAAGTCCAGGCCTACTTCGAGCTGCGCGACAGCGAGGGGGCGATTCCCTGCGCGATCTGGCTCAACGATCTCGAGAAAGCGGGCTTGGACGAGAAGAGCCTGCGCGACGGGGCCGAAGTGGTGATCTCCGGCGGGCTCGACTACTACCCCGGCGGCGGCGCGGCCTCGCCGAACTTCTGCTTCCGGGCGACGCACGTCCGCCTCGCCGGCGAGGGCGACCTGATCGCCCGGCTGGAGGCGCTGCGCAAGCAGCTGCGCGCGGAGGGCCTGTTCGAGCTGCAGAAGCAGCTGCACCGGCCGCTGCTGCCGAAGGCGATCGGCGTCGTCACCGCGGAAACCGGCGCGGCCCGCCGCGACCTCTGCGCCGGCCTGGAACGGCGCGGCTGGGGCGGGTCGGTGATCTGGGCCTTCGCGCCGGTGCAGGACCGCCACGCGGCGCCGACGATCGGGATGGCCCTGCAGGACCTGGCGGCGCGGCCGGAGGTGGAGGCGATCGTCGTAACCCGCGGCGGCGGCAGCCTCGCCGACCTCTGGGCCTTCTGCGACGAGACGCTCTGCCGCACCGTGGCGATGCTGCGGGTGCCGGTGATCAGCGCCGTCGGCCACGAGCGCGACAGCACCCTGATCGACGACGTCGCCGCGGTCGCCTGCTCGACCCCGACCCACGCGGCGGAGGCGGCGGTGCCGCTCGACTGCCTGGCGGCGCGCGGGGGCCTGGAGCGCTGCGCGCTGGCGCTGCGGCGGGCGGGCGAGGGGGCGATCGGGACCCGTTCGCGCCACCTCAGCGCCCTGGCGCGGGGGCCGGAGCGGGCGCTGCAGCGCGAGCGCAGCTCGCTGAACCAGAAGATCCGCGAGATCCGCGCCGCCACCGAACGCGGGCTGGCGGAGCGGGCGGCGACGCAGCGGCGGATCGGGACGGTGGTGCTGGAGCGGGCGCGGCGGCGAGCGGTTGGCGCCGACATGGAGAAACGGCGGGATGCCCTGCGCCGGGCGACGGTGGCGCTGCGGGCTCACGAACCCGAGCGCACGCTGGAGCGGGGCTACGCCCTGGTCGAGGACCCGGCCGGCGAGCCGCTGACGAGCGCCGCCGAGGCGGGCGCCGCGGAGCGCATTAGCCTTCGCTTCAGCGATGGACGAGTCCGAGCAAAGCCAGAGCGCGTTGACGAAGCCTGACTCCTACGAGGCCGCGGTCGAGCGGCTGGAGGAGATCATCGACCGGCTCGACTCCGGTCAGGCCGGCCTGCGCGAGACGCTCGACCTCTGCAAAGAGGGCCGCGAGCTCGTCAACTACTGCGCGGGTGAGCTGGACGAGGTCGGCGCCGGGCTGAAAGAGCTGCGGCTGGACGATCTCGCAGCGAAGTTGGAGACGCCCGAGGTCAGCTGACCTCGGGGCCGCTGCACAACCCCCGCAGGGCCGGACAGCCGCGGCAGAGGGACCAGTCGCGCTGCTGCGGCGGAGCGACCGGGAACTCGGCCTGGGTGATCTGGGCGATGGCCGTCTCCAGCTCGGCTCGCGCGGCCGCCATCTCGGCCGCTCCCAGTACTGCCAGCGCCGGTTCCTCGGGTCGCTCGAGGAAGACGTAGGCGACCTCAACTTCCTCCGCGCCCAGCGCCTCGGCCACGGCCAGGGCGTAGATCGAGCGCTGCACCTCGTAGTGGGCGGCGCGCTCAGCCGGATCGGCGCCGTCGAGGCGGTCGGTCTTGTAGTCGATCACGAGCGGCGGGGCGCCCTCGCGCTCAACCAGGAGGTCGATCGAGCCGCGCAGGACCGTGCCGCCGACGCCGAGCAGGAGCGGGGCCTCGGCCCGGGTGCGACTTGCCTCGGCCGCGATCTGCCCCCGCAGCGGCGAGTCGAGCCACTGCCGCACCGGGTCGAGCAGCTCTTGTCCCGCCTTTTCCGGCAGCCCGTTGGCGGCGGCATGACGCTCGGCCAGCTCCAGCGGCGGCTCTGCCCAGCCGTTCGCCTCGCTCCACTCGAGCAGGGCGTGGACCGCTGCTCCTCGTGCCGTCCGTTCTTCGCGTGCGGAAGGCTCACCCTCGGTTTTCCCCCATGACTCGCTCTGAGACAGGCCCAGCACCCGCTCCATGTAGAAGCGGTAGGGGCACTCCTTGTAAGCCGAGATCGCGGTGTAGGAGAGGGGGCGGCTGGGGACGATCGGCGGCCGGCGCTCGACCAGCGGGGGAGGTCCCTCGCCAAGCTCCCGCGCGGCCGCGCCCTCGCGCCGCAGCGCCCGCAGCTCCGCCGCCCGCTCGGGGGAGGGGAGGTTCACCCGCACGGCGATCTCCGATGGCGCGAACTCCGCCTCCAGTCCCGGCCGCGGCGCCGGTGGCGCCACCGGCACGGTCGCGTCCTCGTCGCGCGGCACCCCCAGCGCCTCGACCAGGCGCTCGACCACCGGCTTGCCCTTCGTCTCCCGTCCCTCTTTCGGGTTGACGACGCCGCTGAGGATCAGGCGCTCCTTCGCCCGCGTGGCGGCGACGTGGAAGAGCCGCAGCTCCTCTTCGGCTTCGCGCCCCTGCGACTCCTCGCAGAGCGCGCCGTAGGCGAAGAGGTCGATCTTGGGGCTGCCGAGGCGGACCAGCCGCAGGCCCACCCGCGGCTGCTCCTCGCGGCCGATCGCCAGCAGCGGCGAGCGGCCGCCGCCCAGCAGCCGGCGCGAGAGGTCCGGCACGGCGACGACGCCGAACTCGAGCCCCTTGGCGTTGTGGACGGTCATGATCCGCACCCCGTCGTGGCCCTCGGCGGCGGTCGCGGCCTGCGCCTCGGCGTCGCTCTCGGCGCGGGCGGCGAGGAAGTCGAGGAAGCCGCGCAGGTCGCGCCCCTCGCGCTGCTCGAACTCCGTCGCCAACCGGCCCATCTTGCGAACGTTGGCGAAGCGGGCCTCGCCGGCCGGCCGCGTCAGCACCGCCAGGTCGTAGCCGGTCTCGCTCACCGCCGACTCGACCAGCGCCGGCAGCGAAAGCTGGGGACCGCGCTCGCGCAGGGAGACGATCCGGGCGACGAACCGGACCAGCAGCGCCCGCTCGGACTCGGGGATTCCCTCCAGCCGCTCCGGCTCGGGCAGCTCCGCTTCGCCGGCGCCGGCAGCCCGCTCGACCGCCGGCCAGACGTGGCGGCGCTTTCCCGCCGCCCGGCGCAGCAGCCAGAGGGTGTCCGGCGCAACCCCGCAGGCGGGGGAGGCGAGGGCGCCGAAGAGGGCGTGGTCATCGAGGGGGTTGGCGATCACCGCCAGCAGGGAGCAGACGTCGGCCACCTGCTGCTGGGACCAGTAGCCGCGGCCGCCGACCACGTAGGGGCGCAGGCCGGCGCGTTCGAGCGAGTCCTCGTAGGCGTCGAGGTGGGTGAAGGCGCGCAGCAGCACCACCATCTCGCCCCGCGGCACCCCCTGGTCGGCGAGCTCGCGCAGGCGCTCGGCGACGAAGCGCGCCTCGGCCAGGCAGTTGAGCGGGGTGGCGCCGTCGATCGCCGGTTCGAGCTCGATCTCCTCGCCCTCCCAGTCGTCACGGGAGGTGAGGAGCAGCTCGACCGCGGTCACCTCGCCGGCTGGTGGCTCCTCGGCGGGTGGCGCTCCGACGCGCAGCGGCGTGTACGCGCCGCCCAGCAGCGCTTCCCCCATCAGGTTGACGGCGCCGATCACCTCCGGCCGCGAGCGGAAGTTGCCGCTCAGCTGCATCAGCTCGGCGTCGGCGCGGCGGTCGATCTCCTCGCGCCGGCGGCGGAAGACGTCGAGGTCGGCGTGGCGGAAGCCGTAGATCGACTGCAGCTCGTCGCCGACCACGACCAGCTCGGCCCGCGGCCCGCGCAGCGCCTCGATCAGCCGCAGCTGCAGCCGGTTGGTGTCCTGGAACTCGTCGACGAGGATCTGGCGGAAGCGGGCGCGGTAGTGCTCGCCGATCTCCGCCCGCTCCAGCAGCCGCGCGGCGAGGATCTGCAGGTCCTCGAAGTCGATCCCGGCGCGCCGTTCCTTCGCCGCCTCGAAGCGGGCGGAGAAGAGCGCCAGCAGCTCGGCGAGGTGGCCGTAGACGACGCCGCCCTCGCCGGCCTCGGCGACGCGGGCGATCGCCGCCTCGATCGCCTCCTTGTACGGAGCCATCGCCTTGGCTTTGCTGCTGGTCGCCAGCGCCCCCAGCTCGTACAGGCTGGGCAGCGGCCCCGGTGCCGAGAGCCGCGCCAGTGCCCGCTCCAGCAGCTCGCGTTTGCCGTCGCCCTCCTTCAGCTCCTCCAGGCACTCGGTCGCGGCGTCCGCGGCTCGGCGGATCGCCGCCTCAGGGTCCGGCCGGGGCGACTCGGGCAGCTTCGGGTCGGCGCTGCCGCGGCTGCGCAGCTCGTCGTGGACGGCGACGATCATCGCCCGCAGCCCCTCCAGCTCGTAGGCGGCGACCGTCTCCTCGCGGGCGGGGTCGCCGCCGGAGAGGAACTCGACCAGGGCGTCGTCGAAGGCCTCCCGTGCCGCCCGGGCCGTCTCCGGCGCGTCGAGCACGCGGAAGCCGGGATCGACCCCGGCGGCCACCGGGTGCGCTGCCAGGACCCGGTTGCAGAAGCCGTGGATCGTCGTCACCCAGGCACCCCCGATCCCCGTCAGCGCCGTCGCCGCGCGCTCCGAACCCCGCTCGGCCCGCCGCGTCAGCTCGACCCGGATCCGCTGCCGTAGCTCGGCCGCTGCCTTGTCGGTGAAGGTGAAGGCGAGGATCGAGTCGGGGGAGAGGCCGCTGTCGCAGACGAGGCGGCAGTAGCGCTCGACCATCACCCCGGTCTTGCCGGTTCCGGCCCCCGCCTCGAGCAGCACGTCGCGGCCGCGGACGGCGATCGCGGCGGCTTGCTCGGGAGTTGGCTCGCGCGATGGCGCGGCGAGGAGCTGCTCGGGGTTCACCGCTCGTCCCCTTCCTCGTCTTCGATGTACCTGGGCGCGCGGTCCCGCCGGCAGATTGGGGCGAAGGTGCAGTAGGCGGGGCAGACGTCGTGCCCGCGCAGCCCCGGCCGCGGGCCCGGGTCGCGGCGGATCTCGCCGTTGCGCATGCGGGTGACGATCGCGCTCGCCCGCTGACGCGAGTCGCCGAGCAGCTCCTCCAGCTCCTCGGGCTCGACCACGTCGCCCTTGTAGAGGTCGTAGCCGGCGAGCTCCCCGGCGGCCTCGGCCGAGACGACCCCCCGCGGCCGGCGCGAGGAGGTCCCGCGCAGCGGGTGGTAGAGCGCCGCGGCCGGCTCCGCCCCCCAGTGCTCGGCGACCGCCAGCAGGTAGAGCGGCAGCTGCAGCTTCGCCCGCTCCTCGAACTTCTCGCGCGGCGTCACCGCGCCGGCGAGCTTGTAGTCGATGACGACGGCGCGGCCGTCGCGGGAGCGGTCGACGCGGTCGACGGCGCCGTGCAGGCCCCAGCCGTCCAGGTCCAGGACCGGGCGCTCGGCGTCGGGATAGCCGCCGAAGCTCGCCTCCAGCAGCCACGGCTCGAAGCCACCGGTCTCCCGCTCGGCCTCCTCGGCGAGGAAGCGCTCCAGCAGGCGCTCGACCCGGCGGACCATCGCCCGCTCGGCCGGGTGATCGCCGAGCTCGCGCTCGGCGACGATCTCGGCCACCAGCTCGCGGCCGCGCTCGGTCCAGGCGGGGAGCGAACCCGGCCGCGGCAGCGGGTCGCCGCCTGGTCGCTCGTGGTAGAGGCGGTCGAGGGCGGCGTGCATCAGGCCCCCCTGGAGGAGCGGGTCGGGCACCGGGTCGAGCAGCTGCGGGTCGAGCTCGTGGCCGGCGAACCAGCGGTAGGAGCAGACGTCGAACTCCTCCAGGGTGGTGCCGCCGTAGGCGGGGACCGCCGCCAGCGAGTCCAGCGCCGCCGGGTTCGTCAGCGGGCCGGGGGCGCGGGAGGCGGCCTCCGCGCACCGGGCCGCCGCCACCCTGGCGACCAGGCGCTCCGCCAGGTCTCCCTCGACCCCCACCTGCGCGAGCAGGGTCCGCGCGTCCACGTTCGGCCCGTAGGCGGCCAGCGCTCGCGCCAGCTCGTCCTCCGACGGCGCCTCGGCAAGCGGCGCCACTACCTGCGCCAGGTCACGGGTGACGGTGATCTCCTCCTCGACCGGGTCGGAGGCGCCGCCGTCCGGCGCCGGCGCCAGCAGCGCCCGCACCTCGTCGAGCAGCGGCGAGCGCGCCGCCGCGGCCCCGTTCTCGTCGCTGTCGCGGTAGGAGAGGACGAGGCTGCGGCGGGGGAGGGAGAGGCAGGCGTGGAAGAGGTAGCGCTCCTCGGCCTCGCTGTCGCGGCGGGGATCGAGCCCGAGCGTCCCGCGTTGCGCGTCGGAGAGGAAGGGATCGGCGCCGCGGTCGCGGCGGGGAAACTCGCCGTCCTGCAGCGAGCCGACGACGACGTGGTCGAAGCGAGCGGCCCGCAGCCGGTAGGGGCTGGCGATGCGGACCCGCCCCTCGACCGGTCCCGACCAGGCGCGGAACTCAAGCTCCTCGATCGTCTCCGCCAGCTTCGTCGCGGCGGGCGCCAGGTCTCCCAGCGCGGCAAGGTCCGAGAGCGCCGAGGAGATCGCCGCCGCGGCCCGCAGTTCGAGCCCGTCCCCGCGCCGCAGGGCCGGCCCGTCCTCGCTGTCGCGCAGCGGTCGCGAGGCCATCGTTCCCGCCAGCGCCGCGACCTCCGCCGCCAGCTCGGCCGGCGAGCGCTCGGCGGCGGCGCGCAGCCGCAGGAGGTCGCGCGGCGCCTCGCCGTCCTCGCCCTGCCAGAGCAGCAGCGCCGTCTCCACGTCGCGCACCCGGCGGCGGCGGAGCTGGCGCTCGAACCAGTCGACGCGGCCGGGGGAGAAGCCGGAGGGGCCACGCAGGTAGCGGAGGAAGTCGGTGGCGCGGCGGGCGCCGAACTCCGCCTCGAGCAGGGCGACGAGGGCGCCGCCGACGCCCGTCCGCGCCACCGGCAGCTCGGCCTCCAGCGCAACCGCGATCCCGTTCGCCTCGAGGGCGGCGGCGATCTCCTCGCCGCGGCGGGAGGGGTCGCGGAGGGCGATCGCGATCTCGGCCGGGTCGGCGCCTCGGTGGACGAGGCGGGAGACGTGGGCGGCGATCGCCTCGGCTTCTGCCTGGGTTCCCGCCGAGCGCAGCAGGGTGAGGCTGCCGTCGGCTTCGGCCCGCTTCGGCTTGGGAGTGCCGAAGGAGATCGCGAGGTGAAAGAGCAGGGGGCTGAGGGTGTTGCCAGGGTCCGCCTCGGCGGCGATCTCCTCGGCGACCCCGATCCGCTCCCGCAGCCGGCCGAGGAGGCGCCCGCGAGCCTCGAGGGCCGCGTTTCCCTCCTCGTAGGGGAGGGCGACCGTCACTTCGGTCAGCTCGGCCAGCGCCGCGAGCAGCTCGAACTGGTTCTCGGTCAGGTCGTCGAAGCCGTAGAGGAGGACCGGCCGCCCGCCCCAGAAGGAGGCGTCGCGGCGCAGTTGCGCGATCGCCGCCCTGGCGATGCCGTGCGCGTCGCTGCGGCCGGTGCGCTGCCGCACCTCCTCGTAGCCGCCGTAGAGGGCGGCGATGTCGCTGAGGTAGGCGGAGCCCTCCAGCGTCGCCGCGCTGGCCTCGACCGCCTCCGGCTCGACCCCCGCCGCCTGCAGCTCGTCGAGCAACCGCTCCAGTGCCCGCGCGAAGCGGGGGCGCGAGGCGGAGCGGCGCAGCGGCCCCAGTCGACCGCGGCTGCGCTCGATCGACACGGCGACGGCCCGCAGCCGCTGCGCGGGGGAGAGCTCGGCCCCGGGGGGTGCCCCGGCGGCGGTGGCGACGGTGCGGAAGAGGGCGCCGAAGGTCATCGCCGACCCTCCCAGGACGGCGCCGCCGGCGCACAGCTCCCGCTCGAACCAGAAGACGTCATCGACGGTCGGGACGACGAGGATCGGGTCGCGCTCGAGGGCGTCGGCGAAGGCGCGGCGAATCAGCCCGGCGCGGCCCGAGTTGGGGGGTCCGTGGATCAACTTCAGAGGCACTCGCCCGAGCCTAGGGACGGCTCCGGCGCCTTCTTCGCCACGCTCGCCGTGACCCCGCAAACTGGGGGATGAGCGGGCATCTTTTGGCGTCGTCGGCCGCCTCTAAATTCTTCGCCAGCTCATGTCGATCTGCTTCGTGGACCCAGCCGACGCCATCCGCGTCATCGCCGACTCCGTCGGGCGAGAGGCGCGCCGCCAGCTCCTCGGGGAGGCGGTGCGGGCGTGGGTGGACGAGATCCCCGACTCCGAGCTCGAGCTCCACTACGCGAAGGCGATCGCCGAGCTCGACGAGCACGACCTCTCGATGCTCGCCGCCTGGCACGGCTCCCTCGAGTCCGGCCAGCCGGTCCCCAACCGTGACTTCCTCATGGCCGCCTTCAACTCGCTCGGCGACAACCGCCGCGAGGCCCTCAAGCTCGCCGCCGGCTTCCGCGGCGAGGAGGCGGTCGACTCCGGCGTCACCGAGGAAGATGCCCTGGAGCTGGTCCTCAGCCTCCTCGGTCCCCCGCGCCTGATGCAGCTCGCCACGGAGGCGCTGGAGCTGTACGTGTGGGACCGGGCTGGCTCGGATAACTAGCCACACCCTCCGGAGGCAACAAAAAGACCCGCCAGAGCGGGTCTAGTTGCAAGGTGGGTAATCAGCCCACAAACGCCTGATAAGCCCCTTGATCGTATCAGCGGGGGCGCGCGTTCAACCGACTACCGCTCGGCGGGTCAATCTGTGGCGGAGAGCGGGGGATTCGAACCCCTGCCGGTTGATTAGGACCGACCTCACGCTTATCAGGCGCTTGCCGCGCCTCGCGGCCTCTGCTCTCCGTAGGAAAGAGTCTAGAAGACAATAAGTTTCAATGCTTTCAGACACGACGGGCAGGGAGGCAGCAAGGTAGCGGACAAAAAGTTTCTATAATGAAAGAGATGAAGACTCAGGAGAACCGGGTGGAGTTGCTCTCGACCGCTATCAGCGCCGTCATCACCCTGGTCGGAGGGACCGCCTTGAGCATCTTGCTCGGCGGGTTCGTTCAGGGCTTCTTGGCTCTGACGGCAATCGGTCTCGTCCTCATCCTGATTTTCGCCTGGCGTCGTCCCTTCTCCCTCGCGCTGCATCGTCGGGGACCCTTTCCAGAGATCGAGTTGGTTAGGCCTCCTCGATCTGGCAGGGGTCAAGGGCGAGGGTCGATCGCGGACTAAAGGTCAAGGCCGGCCTTGGCGGTCGGACCCGCCGTCTAAGCTCGGTCCCTTGGAGGTTCCCCCGCAAACGATCGTCATCTTCGGCGCCACCGGCGACCTCGCCCGGCGCAAGCTGCTGCCGGGGCTGCTGCGGCTGTTCCAGGCGGGGCTGATGCCGGAGTTCCGGGTCATCGGCGTTGCCAGGAGCGAGATCAACGATGCTCGCTTCCGGGGGATCGCCGAATCCGCCTGCCGCGAATTCGCCCGCCAGGCGTTCGGCGGGGAGGAGTGGCACGAGTTCTCGCGGCGGCTCTCCTACGTTCCCTTTTCGGCAGCGCCAGATGGGCTGCGCGAGGCCGTGCGCGAGGCCAGGGACGAACTCGGCCCGGAGATGCGGTTGCTCCACTACCTCAGCGTGCCGCCCGCCGCCGCCCCCGGCGTGATCGAGATGCTCAGCACCTGCGGCATCTCCGAGCGCTCGCGTGTGGTGATGGAGAAGCCGTTCGGCACCGACCTCGCCAGCGCCCGCAAGCTCAACCAGATGGTCCACGAGGTCCTCGACGAGGACCAGGTCTTCCGCATCGACCACTTCCTCGGCAAGGAGGCGGCGCAGAACATCCTCGCCGTGCGCTTCGCCAACGGCCTCTTCGAGCCGATCTGGAACCGCAACCACATCGACCACATCCAGATCGACGTGCCGGAGACGCTCGGCATCGAGGGCCGCGGCTCTTTCTACGAGAGCACGGGTGCCTTCCGCGACATGGTCGTCACGCATCTGTTCCAGATTCTCGCCTTCGTCGCGATGGAGCCGCCGACGGCGCTCGCTCCGGACTCGATCACCGACGAGAAGCACAAGGTCTTCCGCAGCCTGCAGCCGCTCGACCCGAAAAATGTGGTCCGCGGCCAGTACGAGGGCTACCGCGAAGAAGAGGGAGTCGATCCCAACTCCAGCACCGAGACCTTCGTCGCCCTGCGCTGCGAGCTCGACAACTGGCGCTGGAGCGGAGTCCCCTTCTTCCTGCGCACCGGCAAGCGGATGGAGGAGGGGACGCGGATCATCTCGATCGCCTTCCACGAGCCGCCGCACGCGATGTTCCCCGAGCACTCCCGGGTCGGCCGCTACGGTCCCGACCACCTCACCTTCGACCTCGGAGAATCCTCCCGCGTCTCGCTTTCCTTCTACGGGAAGCGACCGGGGATGGGGATGGTGCTCGACAAGGCGAGCATGCAGTTCTCGCTGGAGGAAACCGACTACCACGGCGAGACGGTGGAGGCTTACGAGCGGCTGATCCGCGACGCGATGATCGGCGACCACACGCTCTTCACGACCGCCCGCGACATCGAGCGGCTGTGGGAAGTCTCCGAACCGCTCCTGCAGGACCCGCCGCCGGTGAAGCCGTACCCGCAGGGGTCCTGGGGCCCGACCGAGATCGGCGGCCTGATCGCCCCCCGCAGCTGGCGCCTGCCGTTCGCCCGCCGCTGGCGGGAGACGCGGGTCCCGGTCAGCTGAGCGCGGCGCGGATCTCGGCGATCGCCTGCTCGTTGTCGCGGAAGTGCACGGCCTTCATCCCGGCCGCCTCGGCGCCCTCGATGTTGGGCGGGAGATCGTCGATGAAGAGGCAGGCCTCGGCCGGCATCCCGATCCGCTCCAGCGTCAGCTCGTAGATCCGCGCTTCCGGCTTGCGGCAGCCGACGAAGGCCGAGTCGACGATCTCCTCGAAGATCTCGTCTACCGGCAGCATCGAGCGCCAGAGCGGCTCCCACTCGCGCACGTTGTTGGTCAGCATCGCCATCTTCAGCCCGCTCGCCTTCAACTCCCGCATCAGCTCGATCATCGGCTCGTTGGGGTGGAGGGCGCCCCAGAACTTCTGGCGGAAGTGGTGCAGGTGGGGACGGTGGTCGAGGATCGCCTCCAGCCCGTCTTCGAGCCCCTCGACGAACTCGTCCTCGCTGATCTCTCCCCGCTCGAGCTGGAACAAAGGGATCTCCTCGCCCTCCTCCAGCCCCACCCGCATCGCCTTGCCGAGGTTTTCGGGGGAGATCCCGCTGTCGTCCTGAAAGGCGGCGAAGGCGGCGAACAGCGGCGTCGTCAGGACGCCGCCGAAGTCGGAGACGATCGCCTTGATCTCACTCATCGGCGGCGCGGGCAACCTCGTAGGTGCCGAGGCCCTCGCGGCCCTCGAGCGACCAGCGGAAGAAGGCGATCTGGGAGTCGAGGGACTGGCGGCGCACGGAGACGGAGTTGATCAGCGTCCCGGCGCCGCGCAGCGGCCGCATCTCCTCGATGTCGGGCCAGAGCTCGATCGTGGCCCGGCGCTGGACGCCGTCCTCGCCGTACTCGGTCGAGAGCAGCGTTTCCTCGAACTCGACGGGGGCGCCGTCGGCGTCGCAGAAGAACGCCGTCACCTCCTCGTCGCCGTGCGCCGCACCGCTCTCCGGCAGGGCCGAGGTGAGGGCGAGCAGCCCCCCGTCGGCGAAGACGATCCCGATCGACCGCCGCACGATCTGTCCTTGCTGACTCACGTTTCGCAGCCTAGTGATTGCGGGTGTGGTTGAGCTTTGGGGCGCTATAGGAGGCCAAAGCTCAACCACACCCCTGGGGAATAGATTGCCGTCCCATGTCCGAGCTGAGCATTCGCGACGCCGACCCCGCCCAGGACGCCGCCGCCTGCGCCGCGATCTACGCTCCCCTCGTCGAAGGCAGCGCCGTCTCCTTCGAGGAACGGGCACCGGACGCGACCGAGATGGCGGCCCGGATCGAGCGCTACAGCGCCGGCCATGCCTGGCTCGTCGCCGAGCGGCAGGGGGAGGTGGTCGGCTACGCCTACGCGACCGCCTTCAACGAGCGTCCCGCCTACCGCTGGAGCGCCGGCGTCTCCGTCTACGTCGCCGCCGATGCCCGCGGCCAGGGCGTCGGCCGCGCCCTCTACGGCGCCCTCTTCGACCGCCTCCGCGAGCGCGGCTTCCGCATGGCCTGCGCCGGCATCACTCTGCCGAACGCGGCAAGTGAGGCCCTGCACGAGGGGCTCGGGTTCGAGGCCGTCGGGGTCAACCGGGAGATCGGCTGGAAGGACGGCTCCTGGCGCGACGTCGGCTGGTACCAGCTGGAGCTGGCGCCGGCGGGGGATGGCCCGCCCCCGGAGCCGCGTTAGCGCCCGGCTACCATTGGGCGATGAGCGATAACCCCGCAGCCACCGAAGGTGCCCTCACCGAGGAGGACGTCTACGAGGCGCTCGAGGAGGTCATCGACCCCGAGCTCGGCCTCGACTTCGTCAACCTCGGCCTCGTCTACGACGTCAACATCGAGGGCAGCGAGGTCTACGTCACCTTCACCCTGACGACCCCCGCCTGCCCGATCGGCCCCCAGGTCTCCGAGCAGATGCGCGAGTTCGTCGGCGACCTCCCCGGCGTCACCTCCGTCCACCCGAAGATGGTCTTCGACCCCGCCTGGAGCCCGGAGATGATGTCCGAGGAGGCCAAGTTCGCCCTGGGGTTCTGAGCTTTACTCGCCGAGGACGCAGCTTCCGTCGGGGAATACGAACCCTACGTATAGGGCCTCAGGGCCAGTTGATTCACCCCGGCGGGCCAGTTCATCCTCACGGGCGAGGCTATTCCAGCTTCTGGCAATCACGTCCTCTTCGTTCTCACCTGCTCCTACTTCCGCCCTGAGTAGCCGGAGATCATTGTTCCAGCAGAGCCGATGCGTATCCGGTAGGAACCCCGCCGGCTCGATTGCAAGTCCCCAATAGGCGATTTGCATCTTCCTTTCGGCTAGACCGCGTTCGTCTTCATAGCTAGGAGATGGATAGGCGCCACCCAGATACAGCGGCTCCCCCTGCGCATAGATCAGCGGCGTGTCTAGGAGCGCTACTGATTCCGCTGCCCACGCTTCGAAGCGTTCTCCATCTTTGGTGGTGACTATGAACGGGCTCTTAAACGGCTCCAGCCTCTCCCGAGCCGCCGGGTCATTTCCCGGGGCAGGCTGGGGATCCTCGATGAGCAGCGGCTGTAGCTGGTACTGCCGCTGCGCGGCATCCCAGGCAATCGTTACCGGTAGCTGCAGAAAAACGGTCGCTGATGCGAGCGAGTAGGACGCGATCAACTCCGATTGGCCATCTCCATCAACGTCGCGATTAGCCAGGATTTCGAAAGTTTCGGGAGCGGCAACTACATTGCTGTTGGCGGAATCGATTTCGGGGTCGAAGGAGAATCGCTGTACAAGGGAGCTACCTTCTGCGTCATAGATTCGAACTTCATCGGGCTCAAACTCACTCGGTTCCCCGATGGTCATCAGGTAAGAGGTTGCCCCCGCATGAAGCGTGACTTCTTGGAAGTCTTTTATCTCTAGCCCGCTCTCGGCGATCTCTTCTCGGACTTGATCGATTCGCTGCCCTTCGGTCTTGTCTTTGCCAGTGACCCAGACGACTCCAGCGGTCAAGGCGGCCGTAACCATGAATCCCAGCACGGTTCCAGCCACGTGCTCACCCATCCAGCCGAACACGCGAGCGGCTTTGGACTTCCTGCGCTGCGCTGGCTGCCCGCCCTCCACGTCGGCAGTGTCCCAAAGAGTCCTGTGGAAAGGAGAGACGATTCAGCCCATCGGCTCCAGCCGGAACAGCAGGTGCGGCAGGCCGGCGTGGGTGACTTCGCCGGCCCGTTCGAAGCCCGTCTTCTCGGCCACCCGCCGCGAGGCGGCGTTGGCGGGGAGGATCAGCGCTACTACTTCCTCGAAGCGCAGCTCTCCCGCCCACTTGACTGCGGCGGCCGCCGCCTCGGTGGCCAGGCCCCGGCCGTGCAACTGGGGCTCGATGCTCCAGGGAAGCTCCACCCGCGCCGTTCCCTCGACCGAGGTCCAGGCGAGGCCGCCGCGGCCGGCGAACTCGCCGCTCTCGCGGTCGATCAGGACCCAGGGGCCGAAGCCGTGGTCGGACCAGTGCGCACAGTCCCCTTCGATCAGCTCGTCGAGGACCCGGTCCTCGAAGCGGGGCAGGGGAGGGGGCCGCAGCCAGGCCTCGATCTCCGGCTGCTTGAAGTGGGAGTGGTAGGCGTCGCGGTCCCTCGGGGTCGGCTTGCGGGCCAGGAGCCGCCGCGTCTGCCGCTCCCCCTTCGCCACCTCAGCCTCGGTCGCTGCGGGGGAGCCGGGGCTCCTGCTCTGCCTGCGGGTCCACCTCTTCGGCGGTCGCCTCGAAGTCGTAGTCGCGCGAGGGGGGACGGCCGTCGCCGCCGGCGCCGGGAGGCGCTCCGAACGGCCCGCCGCCCCCGGCGCCGACCACCATGAAGCGCCCGATCGTCAACCGTTTCAACACCCGCCGGGCGATCGCCCGGGTCGGCGGCAGCAGCAGGAAGAGGCCAAAGATGTCGGTGAGGAAGCCGGGCGTGAGGAGGAGGGTGCCGCCGATCACGATCAGCACCCCGTCGGCAACCTCTTTGCCGGGGAAGCGGCGCGCCGCCAGCGCCTCGTTGAAGCGGCGCCAGGCCCCGCGCCCCTCGTGTTTGAGCAGCCATGACCCCAGCAGCGCGTCGGCCAGCAGCAGGATCAGCGTCGGCACCACGCCGATCGCCTGCCCCACCTGGATGATCACGTAGAGCTCCAGGATCGGGACGACGATGAAGAGGACGACCAGCAGGATGGGCATGTGAAAAGCCTAGAGAGGTCGGTTAGGCGGCTTTGACGGCCTTGCCCGCCGCCTTCTCGAGCTCGGCCAGGGACTCGTTGAGGCCGTTGCTGACGACTTCGATGTCTTCCATGCAGTCGTAGTCGGCGAGCAACCCGAACCCGACCTTGCCGTTGTAGCTCATGATCGCCACCGCCAAGGAGTGGTTCTGCGGCAGGAAGGCGACCGGGTAGACCTCTTCCAGTTCCTTGCCGAGGACGTAGAGCGGCATCTGCGGCCCGGGGACGTTGGTGACGATCAAGTTGAAGAGGCGGGTCGAGAAGTTGATCCGCGCGGCCTGGGCGAGGATGGTCGGCGGCGCGAAGTCGTTGAAGCGGGAGATCACTTCCGCCCCCAGCGCCTGTTTGGAGCGCTTCAGGCCCGCCATCGCGTCGCTGACCGTGCGCAGCCGCCGCACCGGGTCCTCGATGTAGACGGGCAGCGGCCCGCGCATCAGCGCGATCCGGTTGCCGAGGTTGCCGCGCTCGTCCTCGCCGCGGACCGAGACCGGGACCAGCGCCCGCAGCTCCAGCCCCTCGGTGCGGATGCCGCGCCCGTGCAGCCATTTGCGCAGCGCGCCCGTGATCACCGCGAGGACGACGTCGTTGACGGTGCCGCCGAAGGTGTCCTTGATCTGTTTGAAGGTGGCCAGCTCCGAGCGCGCCCAGACGTAGCGGCGGTGGGGGCCGATCTCCTCGTTCAAGGGGACGTCCGGCGCCGGGTCGGCGAAGGCGCTGACGATCTCGCCGACGCCCTCCAGTCCCTCGACCAGTTTGCGCGCCGTCGTCTCCGGGTTGCGAACCACGTCGACCGCCCGCTCGGCGAGCTTGACCGGGGCGGCGACCGCGTCGGCGATGCCGCGGGCGACCAGCTCGGTCGTGCCCGGTTCGGGCTGCGGCACCCAGTCGTCCTCGAGGTCGAGCGGCTTCGCGTCGCGCTCGAGGTCGAAGAGGACGGTGCCGATGTCGACGCCGGAGATCCCGTCGACCATCGCGTGGTGGGTCTTGGTCAGGATCGCGAAGCGATCGCGCTCGAGGTTCTGCGCCAGCCACATCTCCCAGAGCGGCTTGGAGCGATCGAGCTGCTGGGAGAAGATCCGCCCGGCGAGCCGTTTCAGCTGCGCCTCGCCGCCCGGATCCGGCAGCGCGGTGTGGCGGATGTGGTAGGTGAGGTTGAAGTTGACGTCGTCGGCCCAGAGCGGCCGGCCGGCCTCCAGCGGCGGCACCACCAGCTTCTGGCGGAAGCGCGGCACCAGCGGCAGGCGCCGGCGCACGTGCTCGACCAGGTCGACGTATTTGGGCGGCGGCCCCTCGAAGATCAGGATCGCGCCGATGTGCATGTGGCTGCTCGAGCTCTCGTTCGTGAGGAACGAGGCGTCCACGGCGGTGAGGCGGTCGAGATGGCGTCCGGAGGTTGCCATCCAGCAAGGCTACTTATGCCGCAATTTCGGGGCTCCCCGGTGGGAAATGCCGCAAGCGGCCGACCGGTACCCTGGAGACATGCCTGCCACCGCCACCGCGCCCAAACGGGTGCTCCTCGCCGCGCCTCGCGGCTATTGCGCCGGCGTCGATCGTGCCGTGCAGACGGTCGAGCGCGCGCTAGAGCTCCACGGCGCCCCCGTCTACGTCCGCAAGGAGATCGTCCACAACAAGCACGTGGTCGAGGAACTGGCCAAGCGCGGCGCGATCTTCGTCGAGGAGGAGACCGAGGTGCCGGAGGGCGCGATCGTCGTCTTCTCCGCCCACGGGGTCGCCCCCAGCGTCCATGAGAACGCCGCCGCCCGGCAGTTGCAGACGATCGACGCGACCTGCCCGCTGGTGACCAAGGTCCACGTCTCCGCCCGCCGTTTCGCCGCCCAGGGCTACACGATCATCATGATCGGCCACGAGGGCCACGAGGAGGTCGAAGGGACGACCGGCGAGGCCCCCAACAGCATCGTCCTGATCGAAACCGCCGACGAAGTCGGGAGCCTTGAGGTCCCGGACCCGAACAAAGTCGCCTTCATCACCCAGACGACGCTCTCGGTCGACGAGACCGCCGAGGTGATCGCCGCCCTGCGCGCCAAGTTCCCCGGCATCGTCAGCTCCAAGTCAGACGACATCTGTTACGCGACCACCAACCGCCAGATCGCCGTCAAGCAGCTCGCCCGCGAGTGCGACCTGGTGCTGGTGATCGGCTCGACCAACTCCTCCAACTCCAACCGCCTGGTCGAGGTCGCGCGCGAACACGGCGCCGCCTCGCACCTGATCGACAACCACTCCCAGGTGCAGGAGGAGTGGCTGCAGGGCGTCGAGACGGTCGGCATCACCTCCGGCGCCTCGGCCCCCGAGGAGCTCGTCGAGCGCCTCGTCTCCTTCTTCCGCGAGCGCGGCGCGGATGACGTCTCCGAGCTGCGGACCGTCCACGAGGACGTCCGCTTCATGCTCCCGAAGGAGATCCGCGAGGAGATCGCGGCGCGGGCCTAAGCCCGCACCGCCTCGATCTCGTCTCGCTTAGCCCTTCGTGGTGCAGGGGCGGATCACCGTCGCCGACGCTTTGGTGCTGTCGGAGAAGACGGCGGTGCCGTGCGCCTGCAGTCGCCCGTCAGGGCATCTTCCGAAGAGGATGCCCTTGTCGAACTTCAGTTTGAAATAGGTGACGGATCCGGAGCCGCCGGCGATCTTCGGGACCGTGGCGATCGATTCGGTTCCGTAGCGGCCCTTTTTGACGTTCTTGATCTTCACCGTGGTGACGATCGCCGCGGTCACCGGGGCGGTCAGGTAAGCGTGGATGAACAGGGTGGTAACGCCGCCTTTGAAGCCGCCGTTGAAGGCGAGTAGTTCGCTTTTGACGTCGACCGGTGGTTGTTCCGGGAACTGAACCTCGACTTCGGTCGTGCCGCTGCCGACCAGTGCGGGACCGCAGGCTTTCCTGGCGGCCGCGCTGGTGGTCGACTGGATCTGGCCCGATTTGCACCTCGGCACGCCCTCGACGTCGATCTTGACGTTCTTGTCGCCCAGGAGCTGGAACTCTTTCAGGGCAGGGGGATGTTCCCCGTTGACGTTGCGGATCTTCGACCAGATGAAAAAGCTGATCGGAACGAATTTGTCCTTCGGCAGCGCTTTCGGCGAGAAGCCGCCGTCATATTCGACTTCGAGTTCGCCGACGATCACCTTCTCCGGTTTTGCGACGACGCTGCCCACGACCGTGAGCCCTGCAAGTACGACAACCGCGATTGCGGCGGCCAGGTAACCGCCGGTTCTCCCTTTGTTCATGGTCCCTCCTCCTTGGGCAGGGACCGTACCATCACCTGTCAGGTTTCCTTGACAGTCAGGTTTTTATTCGCCTTACTCGTACGGCGCGTAGCGGTGGTGCAGCATCAGGTCGTTGCCGTCGGGGTCGGTGAAGAGCGCCATGCGGCAGACGCCGGTGTCGAAGGTGTCGCCGCTGAACTCCACGCCTTTTCCTTCCAGCTCTTTGCGCGCGGCCTCGATGTCGTCCACGTGCAGCGCCGGGTGGGCGTTTTTCTGCGGCTGGAACTCCATTCCCTGTTTGGCGGGTTCCCAGATCCCGAAGCAGGTCTCGCCGACCCAGAACTCGAAGCGGCTGTTCTCGTCGGGCTTGAGGCCGAGGGTGTCGACGTAGAAGGCGCGGGTGCGCTCCGCGTCGGTGGACGGGACGCCGATGAAGTCGGTCTTGGTGATCATCGTTCTCTCCTCGGTTCTTGACTGGTTTCAGGGAACGCCGGGGGCAAAGCTCAAGGACCAGATCTTGACACCCGGGGCAGGGCGGAGGACGAGGTTGTGTGCCTGGTGGGACGGGTGCTCGGCGAGGGTTCGCAGCCCAGGCGTGGGACCAGCGGGAACCGTGCTCCACTCGCCGTCGATCTCGACCCGGATCTCTCCCTCGCCCTCGACCGTCGCGAAGGCCCCGCCGGCCTGGTAGTCGAGCGCCAGGTCCTCGCCGTCCTCGCCGGCGACCCAGGGTCGCTCCCAGGAGCCGCCGGGGAAGACCTCGGGGGTCGGGGGGAGGACCCGGGCGCCGGCGCCGTCGGTGGCCCGCAGCGGCGCCATCGGCTCGGGCAGGTCCTGCAGCGCGTCGATCTCCCGCAGCTCGGCCTGGATCGCTTCCTCGGTGGCTCGGTATTCGCCCTCGCCGAAGTGGACCCAGGAGAGGGAGCCGCCAAGGCTCCAGAGGAAGAGGCTGGGCCAGCCCTCGCAGCCGTAGGCGGCCCAGAGTTCGTGCTCGGCGTCGATCGCGACCGGGAACTCGACCCCCAACTCGGCCAGCCCGGCGGCTACCTGATCGGGCTCGGCGGCGAAGGGGAAGCGGGGCGCTTGCACGCCGATCACGCTCAGCCCGGCCTCGCGGTAGCGCCGATTCCACTCCGCCAGGTAGGGGAGAGTGCGAACGCTGTTCAGCTGCGCGTATTCGACGAAGTGGACGAGCGCGGGCCCGCCGGCGGTCAGCGCCGGCATCGACTCCGGTTCGGTCCCGACCCAGGCGAGGCTGGTCGGCAGGTCGGGGGAGGGAATGTCGTCGCGTCCGGGGCGCAGAAAGTCGGACGTTATCCTGGCTGCGCCAGGCGCCGCCTAACCGTGAAGGGGATCCGAAGATGAGAGACGTGAAGAAGCTGATGGTGGCTGTGCTCGTGCTGCTGGCGGCAGCCGCGATCGCGGCCTGCGGCAGCAGCGACGACAGCACCACCGGGGCTGCCGCCGGCGAGGAAAGTCAGCCGGTGAGCGGGGAGTTCGCGCCGGTCCCAGGCGCTCCCGAGGCCTACTCCATCGTCGGCGGAGAGGCGGAGCTCGAGCGCTCGAGCGGCGGCACCACCGTCTCGATCTCCCTCAACGGGCTGGAGCCGAAAACCCCCTACATCGCCCACCTGCACGTCGGCAGCTGCGAACGGTCCGATCCCGGCGGCCCGCACTTCCAGTTCGAGAAGGGCGGCTCGGAAGAGCCGCCGAACGAGATCCACCTGCGCTTCACCTCCAACGCGGCGGGCGAAGGGGAGGCCGAGGTCACGAGTAAGCGCGAAGTCCCGGAGCGTGAAGCCGGCTCGGTCGTCCTCCACGTCGACCACTCGCACCACGAGATGACCTCGTTCGAAGCGAACGAAGCGGAAGCGGTTTTCGTCCATGAAGGGGTGGACCACTCGAAAGAAGGCACTGGTCACCCCGAGGGTAAGTCCCAGCCCGCCCACAGCGACAAGATCGCCTGCGCCGAACTCGAAGGCGGCCGCTGGGAAGAAGCCGGATCGGCGACGGCGGTTGAAGCCCCGACCATCGTCGTCCGCGACGGCGAGCCGGTCGACGGCGTCGCCGAGCTCGAGTTCAGCGCCGGCGAAGAAGTCCGCTTCCGCGTCACCTCCGACCAGGCGGAAGAGATCCACGTCCACGGCTATGACCTGGCCCAGGAGGTACCCGCTGGAGGCACGGTCGAATTCGCCTTCCCGGCGGAGCTGGAAGGGATCTACGAGGTCGAGCTGGAGCAGCTCGCGGTTCAGATCGTGGAGCTGCAGATCAATCCATGAGCTTCCTGCCGCTCGCGCACGCGCTTTCCGCCAGGGAGGACCTGCCGGTCCCTGCCTGGCTCTTCGCCTGGGCGGCGTCGATCGTCCTGATCATCTCCTTCTTCGCACTGGCGGCGGGCTGGCGCAGCCCCCGCTTCGAGGAATTGCGCGAGCGCCCGCTCTCGGAGGGGCTGTCGCGCGTGCTCCTCGGCTTGCCGGCGCAGCTCCTCTACGGGCTGGTCGGCATCTTCCTCCTCGGGCTGGCGGTCTACGCCGGTATCGAGGGCACCGCCGCCCCCGACCGCAACTTCGCGCTCACCTTCCTCTTCGTCACCTGCTGGCTCGGCTTC
The DNA here is from genome assembly GCA_035474955.1 of Solirubrobacterales bacterium. GTDB lineage: Bacteria > Actinomycetota > Thermoleophilia > Solirubrobacterales > 70-9 > VAYN01. Next base: position 9,827 of record DATIMV010000052.1, on the reverse strand, counting down.
CCCTTCTTCTCGGCGATCCTCGGTGACCTCTTCCGGCCCTTCAATCCGTGGCGGGCGATCGGCCGCGCCGCCGGGGCCGGCTTCAAGCTGATCGCCGGCCAGCGCCCGGCCCACCTTCCTTACCCGGAGAAACTGGGCCGCTGGCCAGCGGCGATCGGCCTGCTCGCCGTCGTCTGGCTGGAGGTCATCTACGGCAGCGGCGGGGTGATCCTCGAACCGGAGACCGCCGGCGTCGCGGCGCTCGTCTATACCGCCTACACGCTGGCGATGATGGGCGTCTTCGGGGTCGAGAAGTGGTGCCAGCGGGGAGAGGTCTTCTCGGTCTACTTCGGGATGTTCGGCCGGCTGGGGATCTTCGGCACCCGCGACGGCAGGCTCGAGCGCCGGCGCCCGTTCTCGGCCGCGACCAGCTGGGCGACGGTGCCCGGCTCCGCCGCGGTCGTGATCGCCTCGATCGCCACCACCAGCTACGACGGCGCCTCCGAGGGCGCCTTCCAGGACCCGATGGAAAGCGTCTTCGAATGGATCGCCGAGGCGGGCATCGGCCTCACCGCCTCGCTCCGCATCACCGAGACCGCCTTCCTGCTGCTCTGCTTCGCCGTCGTCGCCCTCGTCTACCTGCTCGGCGTCCGCGGAATGAGGACGGTGCCCGGCGCCCCCTCGCTCTCGACGTTGCGGACCGGCTTCGCTCACACCCTGATCCCGATCGCCCTTGCCTACCTGGTCGCCCACTACTTCAGCCTCTTCGTCTTCCAGGAGCAGGCCCAGTTCACCTACCTGCTCTCCGACCCCCTGGGCACCGGCACCACCGACCTCTTCGGCACTGCCTCATCGGGCGTCGACTACACGATCCTCAGCGCCAACGCGATCTGGTACGTCCAAGTCGCCTCGCTCGTCGTAGGACATGTCATCGGACTGATGCTCGCCCACGACCGCGCCCTCGTCTACTGGACCGACTACCGCAAGGCCACCGCCTCGCAGTACTGGATGCTGGCGGTGATGGTCGCCTTCACCTGCTTCGGCCTCTACCTGCTTTCGGTCGCCAACGGGTAGGGGAGAGACGAGTGCTCCTCTACGCCCACATAGGCCACCAACTCATCTGGCTCCTCTACGCGATCCCGGTCCTCGTCGTGAGCGGCGCCATCGTCAAAAGCTTCATCACCCAGCGTCAAGCAGTAGACGCTCCTCCCGCGGGTGGCGACGATCGGGAGGACTCTGCCGGTAGGCAGAGCCCCCGATCGGAGACAGGACCCGCGGGCCGGAGCTCTACCTAAAGAATCTCCGCCAGGCGCGTCTCCAGCGCCTCGGAGATGCTGTCCCGCACCGGCCCCTCGGCCAGCCGTTCGACCAGGGACTCGAGGAAGCCTTCGATGATCAGCGCCTTCGCGGTCTCGTCCTCGAGGCCGCGGGAGGTGAGGTAGAAGAGCTGGTCCTTGTCGACCTGGGCGATCGCGGCGGCGTGGGTGCAGCGGACGTCGTCGGCGAGGATCTCGAGGCCGGGGATCGCGTCGGCGTGGGCCTCGGGCGAGAGCAGCAGGTTGCGGCTCTCCTGGAAGGCGTCGGTCTGCTGCGCCCCCGGATCGACCTTGATCATCCCCCGCCAGACGGCGGTGGAGCCGGCCGCGAGGACGCCGCGGAAGGCGAGGTCGGAGTTGGTGTTCGGCGCCGCGTGCTCCTGCAGCGTGTCGAAGTCGAGGTGCTGCCCGGCGCCGCCGGCGTAGCCGCCGGTCACCCGCGCCTCGGAGCCCGGCCCGGCGAGCTTGGTCTCCATCCGCACCTTGCCGCGGCCGGAGCCGAAGCCGAGCGCGGCCCAGTCGAGGCGGCCGTCGCGCTCCACCTGGGCGCGCTGGGTGGCGAAGATCCAGGCCTTCTCGGAGATGTCCTGGGTGTTGACGTAGCGCAGGGTCGCGTCCTGCCCGACCGCCAGCTCGACCACGGAATTCAGCACCGCGTCGACGTCGTCGGCCGGCGAGGACCAGTGCTCCCAGACCTCGGCTTCGGCCCCGTCCTCGATCACGATCAGCGTCCGCCAGTTGATCGCGGCGCCGCTCGTGTCGACCGGCAGCTCGATCTGGATCGGCTCGCTCAGCCGCACGCCGCTCGGCACGTAGACGAGGACGCCGTCGCGCCAGTTCGCCTCGTTGCGAGCGACGAAGGTGTCCTCGACCGGCACCAGCGACCCCAGTCGCTCGTGCAGGAGGTCGTTGTGGCTGGAGAGCGCCTCGCTCAGCGGCAGGACCGTCGCCCCCTCGGCACCGGAGATCACCGGGCTCGCATCGCTCTCTTCATAGGAGGAGAGATCGAGGCTGGAGAGGTCGGTGAATTCCCACCCCTTCGCCTTCTGGTCGGGGAGGGGGAGCTCCTGCGCGAGAGAGGCGCCGTGCTGGCGCCTCTCCGAAAGCCAGGCCGGTTGGACCGCGACCTCAGCCAATTGAACCCTCCATCTGCAGCTCGATCAGCCGGTTGAGCTCGACCGCGTACTCCATCGGCAGCTCCTTGGTCACCGGCTCGATGAACCCGTTGACGATCATCTTCGAGGCCTCCTCCTCGTCGAGCCCGCGGCTCTGCAGGTAGAAGAGCTGCTCGTCGCCGATTTTGGAGACGGTCGCCTCGTGGCCGATGTCGGCGTCGTTCTCGTCGATGCGGATCGTCGGGTAGGTGTCCGAGCGCGAGTCCTCGTCGAGGAGCAGCGCGTCGCAGACCACCTTCGAGCGCGATTCCCGCGCCCCGTCGGCGACCTCGAGCAGGCCGCGGTAGGTCGAGCGGCCGCCGTCCTTGGAGATCGACTTGGAGAAGATCGAGGACGAGGTCTTCGGCGCCCCGTGGATGATCTTGCCGCCGGCGTCCTGGTGCTGGCCCTCGCCGGCGAAGGCGATCGAGAGGATCTCGCCGTGGGCTTCGGGCCCGAGCAGGTAGATCGAGGGGTACTTCATCGTCAGTTTCGAGCCGAGGTTGCAGTCGACCCACTCCACCGTCGCCTTTTCCTGTGCGACCGCGCGCTTGGTGACGAGGTTGAAGACGTTCTGCGACCAGTTCTGGACGGTCGTGTAGCGGACCCGCGAGCTCGGTTTGGCGATGATCTCGACCACGGCGGAGTGCAGCGAGTCGCTCGAGTAGACCGGCGCCGTGCAGCCCTCGATGTAGTGGACGTCGGCGCCGTCCTCGCAGATGATCAGCGTCCGCTCGAACTGGCCCATGTTCTCGGTGTTGATCCGGAAGTAGGCCTGCAGCGGCATCTCGACCTTGACCCCGGCGGGGACGTAGACGAAGGAGCCGCCCGACCAGACAGCGCTGTTCAGCGCCGCCAGTTTGTTGTCGTTGGGCGGGATCACCGTCGCCCAGTACTCACGCACCAGGTCCTCGTGCTCGCGCAGGGCGGTGTCCATGTCGGTGAAGATCACGCCCTGGGCCTCGAGCTTCTCGTTCACCTGGTGGTAGACGACCTCGGACTCGTACTGGGCGCCGACGCCGGCGAGGAATTTGCGCTCGGCCTCCGGGATCCCCAGTCGGTCGAAGGTGTTTTTGATGTCGTCCGGGACCTCGCTCCAGTCGCGGCTGTTCTTCTCCGAGGCGCGGACGAAGTAATGGATGTCGTCGAAATCGATCTGATCGAGGTCGCCACCCCACTGCGGGGTCGGGCGGCTTTCGAAGTGCTCCAGCGACTTCAGCCGGAAGTCCCGCATCCACTGCGGCTCTTCCTTGAAGTCGGAGATCGTTTCGACGACCTCGCGGGTGAGCCCCTTCGGGGCTTTGTAGGCGTAGCCGGACTCCGAGTCGTGGAAGCCGAACTTCTCTTTGTAGTCGGCGTTGATGCCGGCCAGCTCGCGTTTCTCGGCGAGAACCTCGGGCGTTGCCATGTCAGTTGACCTCCAAAGTGATCGTGTCGTCCTCGATCGCTACCGGGAACGTCTGGACCGGCTGAAAAGCGGGGAGCGTCTTCGGCCTGCCGGTGCTGAGGTCGAAGAGGGAGCCGTGGCGGGGGCACTCGACGGTGCAGGTGGCGGCGTCGAACTCGCCCTCGGCGAGCGGCCCGTTGTCGTGCGAGCAGCGGTCCTCAATCGCGTAGAGGGTGCCCTCGCAGTTGAAGACGCCGATTTTCAAACCGTCGTGCTCGACCAGGCGCATCTCGCCCGGCGACAGCTCTGCTGCCGGGCAGACGGGGATCTTGGTTCCTGCGGTGTCGGTCAAGAGAGGGGTGCTCCAGTCGCCGCGACAGCGGCCTAGTGCGGATCGAGACTTAATCCTACTTCTACGGTCGGATTTTAGCGGGGCGATGAGTTCGGCCCGTTGGCGTGGTCTTATCTACAGAACCCCGAAGACGAAAGGAATCCGAGGATGAGCGAGAGAACCAGTTACGCACCCGGCACCCCCTGCTGGGTCGACCTTGCAACGCCCGACGTCGAGGCCGCCGAGCGGTTCTACGGAGAGCTGTTCGGCTGGGAGATCCCGGAGCTGCCGGACTCGGCCGAAATGGGCGGCTACCGCCGGGCGAGACTGGGCGGCAGAGACGTCGCCGGCGTGATGCCGCTGATGGAGGAGGGGCAGCCGTCGGCCTGGAACACCTACGTCTCGGTCGACTACGCCGACCCGATCGCCCGCGCGATCCAGGAAAACGGCGGCACGATGATCGCCGAGCCGATGGCGGTCGGCGCGTATGGCCGGCTGGCGGTCTTCACCGACCCCGAGGGCGCCTTCTTCGGAATCTGGGAGCCGGCGGACTTCGCCGGCGCCGAGCTGGTCAACGAGCCCGGCACCTTCTCCTGGAACGAGCTCAACACCGGCAATGCCGCGGCGGCGAAGGACTTCTACGGCCGCGTCTTCGGCTGGGAGTTCGAGGACAGGGAGACCGAGAACGCCGACGGCTACACGGTCTGCTCGGTGGAAGGAAACCGCGTCGCGGGCATGCTGGCGATGTCCGACCGGGTTCCCGGCGAAGTCCCGCCGCACTGGAACGCCTACTTCGCGGTCGAGGACGTCGGGGCCGCGATCGAGCGGGTCAAGGCGGGCGGTGGCGACCACGTGATGGGTCCGATCGAGGTCGAGGTCGGCACCCTCGCCGTCGTCCACGACCCCTGGGGGGCGACCTTCACCGTGATCCGGCTGAACGAGCCCGCCTAGATCTGCCCGAGGTCGGCGACCGCTTCGGCCGGGTCGCCGGCCTCGCCCTCGTCCTCCCAGTCGGCCGTCTTGCCGAGGGAAGCGCTCTTGACGACCTTGAGGCCGAGCATCGCGCACTTCATCCGCGTCGCCGAGATATCGATCCCGAGCAGCTCGAGGACGAACTCTTTCGGCAGCCGCAGCAGCTCCTCGCGGCTTTTGCCGACCAGCTCGTCGGTCAGCAGCGAGGTGGCGGCGGTGGAGATCGCGCAGCCCTTGCCGTCGAAGGCGATCTCGGCGACGCGGTCGTCCTCGTCGAGCCGGATCGTCACGTGCTGCTCGTCGCCGCAGAACGGATTCGTGTCCTCGAACTCGAGGTCGGGGTTCTCGACCTGGCCGAAGTTGTGCGGCCGCTTGTAGTGCTCGAGAATCTGGTCGCGGTAGAGCTCGTCCATCCTTCGAGGCTACCGCAGCCGATTTCCAAGACATCTAGAGTGATCGGGCTACTTCAACCCTAGGGAGGGAAGATGTCCACCAGTCGCCGCACCCTGTTCGCCGCGCTCGCCACCGCCTGCGCCTGTGCGTTCCTCGTGTTCCCCGCCACCGGCGCCGCCGCCTTCAAGACGAAGGTCGTCGTCAGCCTCAAATTCCCCGCCTTCCACGGCAAGCTGGTCTCCAAGAGTCAGTCCTGCCTCGGCAACCGCCAGGTGAAGATGTTCCGCGAGCGCAACGGCAAGAAAGTGCAGCTCGGCCGCGACAGGAGCAACGCCAAAGGCAAGTGGTCGATTCCGGTCGGGAAAAACCTGCCCTCCGGGACCTACTACGCGACCGTCACCAAGACCAAGAACTGCAAGGGCGGCAAATCCGGAGTGCTGCCGGTCGGCTGATCGGCAGCTGAGGCGTTAGAGCCCGAACACGCGGCGCGCGTCTTCGAGGCCGTCGACCAGGCGGTCGATCTCTTCGGTCGTCGTGTAGATGCCGAAGCTGGCGCGCGCCGTGGCGGCGATCTCGAGGCGGTCCATCAGCACCTGGGCGCAGTGGTGGCCGGCGCGGACGGCGACGCCGTGGCGGTCGAGGATCTCGGAGACGTCGTGGGCGTGGATGCCCTCGATCTCGAAGGAGACGGGGCCGAGGCGGCCCTCGCCGCGGGGCGGGCCGAAGATGCGCAGGCCGGGTACCTCCGCCAGTCGCTCCAGCGCGTAGTCGGCGATCTGCTCCTCGTGGCTGCGCACCGCCTCCATCCCGATCGAGTCGGAGTCGAGCCAGCGCAGCGCCGAGGCCATCCCGATCGCCTGGGTGATCGCCGGCGTTCCTGCCTCGAAGCGCGCCGGCACGTCAGCGTAGGTCGTGCCGTCACGGGTGACCTTGCGGATCATCGAGCCGCCGCCGAGGAAGGGCGGCATCTCCCGCAGCAGGTCGAGCTTGGTCCACAGCGCCCCGATCCCGGTCGGCCCGTAGAGCTTGTGGCCGGTGATCGCGTAGAAGTCGACCCCGAGCTCGGCCATCTCGAGCGGCAGCTTCGGCGCCGCCTGGGCGCCGTCGGCGAGCACCTTGGCGCCGGCGGCGTGCGCCAGGCGGGAGATCTCGGCGATCGGGTTCTCGGTCCCGAGCACGTTGGAGACGTGCGCGACCGCGACCAGCTTCGGCCCGCGCTCCAGCAGCTTCTGGAAGGCGTCCATCTCGAGTCGGCCCTCGTCGTCGATCGGCGCCCAGTCGATCTCGGCCCCGACCCGCTCGGCGAGCTGCTGCCAGGGGACGATGTTCGAGTGGTGCTCCATCTCGGTGAGGACGATGCGGTCGCCCGCGCCGACGTTGGCGTCGCCCCAGGCGCGCGCCACCAGGTTGATCGCCTCGGTCGCGTTGCGGACGAAGACGACCTCGCGGCGGTCGGCGGCGCCGAGGTGATCGGCGACCGTGGCCCGTGCCCCCTCGTAGGCTTCGGTCGCCTCGGCCGAGAGGGTGTGGGAGCCGCGGTGGACGTTGGAGTGGTGGCGCCGCTCGTAGCGGTCGACCGACTGGATCGAGGCCAGCACCCGCTGGGCGCTGGCGCCGCTGTCGAGGTAGGCGACGGGCTTGCCGTTGACCTCGCGCTCCAGCGCCGGGAAGGCGGAGCGGACCTTCTCGATGGAGAACGGCGCCGCGGCGGCGGGGCTCTTGGCGCTCACCGGCTCCATCGCTTCGAGGTCAGGCGGCGGCGCCTGCCTCGACCTCCTCTTTGATCCAGCCGTAGCCTTTCTCCTCCAGCACGCCAACCAGCTCCGGGCCGCCCTGCTTGACGATCCGGCCCTGGTACATGACGTGGACCGCATCCGGTTTGACCATGTGGAGGATGCGCTGGTAGTGGGTGATGATCAGGACACCCATGTCCGGGCCGGCGAACTTGTTGACGCCTTCGGCGACGATCCGCAGCGCGTCGATGTCGAGGCCCGAGTCGGTCTCGTCGAGGATCGCGATCTCCGGCCGCAGCAGCGCCAGCTGCAGCAGCTCCATCCGCTTCTTCTCACCGCCGGAGAAGCCGTCGTTGAGGTAGCGGCTGGAGAAGTCTTTGGGGATGTTCGCCAGCTCCATCGCCTCCTGGGCGGTGCGGGCGAAGTCTTTGATCTTGATCTGCTCTTCGCCACGGGCCTCGCGCTGGGCGTTGATGATCATCCGCAGGTACTTGCTGACCGAGACCCCGGGGATCGCGACCGGGTACTGGAAGGCCATGAAGAGACCGGCCTGCGAGCGGGTCTCGGGGTCGGCCTCGGTGATGTCCTCGCCCTTGAAGGTGATCGTGCCCTCGGTCACCTCCAGCGCCGGGTGACCCATGATCACGTTGGCGAGCGTCGACTTGCCGGACCCGTTCGGGCCCATCAGGGCGTGGACCTTGCCCTTCTCGACGTCGAGGTCGAGGCCTTTGAGGATCTTCTTGTCCTCGACCTCTACGTGCAGGTTGCGGATCTCAAGCTCAGCCATTTCGCTCCGTTTCTGGGTTAAAGAAGTTCTAGGCGACGCTGTCGAGCACGGCGGCCCGGGTCGGCGCGCTGCGCGTCGAGAACTCGACCAGCTCGGCCAGGGTGGTGCCGGCCAGGGCCTTGGTGACGCCGCCCTGAACGCGCATCCACAGCAGCTTCGTCGAGCAGGCATCATCGCCGTCGCTCTCGTGCGAGCAGAGGACTTTGCCTTCGGGGGAGTCGTGGAAGCACTCCATCGGCGCGATCTGCCCTTCCAGTGCCTCGACCACCGCGTCCATCGTGATCTCCTCGGCCGGCTTCGCGAGGCGGTAGCCGCCGTGGGCGCCGCGGGTCGAGGTGACGAGCCCGGCCTTGCGCAGTTTCGCCACCAGGTGCTCCAAGTAGGAGAGCGGCAGGTTCTCGGCTTCGGCGACGGAGCCCAGGGAAACGGGCTGCGAGCCAGGCTGGCGGCCCAGCTCGACCATAAGGCGCACGCCGTACTCGGCTTTGGTCGAAAACAGCATCGATTCAAATCCTACTGAAGCGGTCGGTTATGCCGAGTCTGTCTCAGTCCCCGGATACGGAGGACGGAGACAGATTCGCGTCAGGGCTCGATCAGGCCGCGGCGGATCGCGTAGCGGACCAGCTCGACCCGGTCGCGCATGCCGAGCTTGTGCATCGCGTTGGAGCGATGGTTCTCGACGGTCTTCTCGGCGAGGCCGAGCAGCTCGGCGATCTCCTTGTTCGTGTGCGCCTCGGCGACGAGCTTCACGACCTGCTCCTCGCGGGGCGTGAGCTCCTCCTGGCGGTTCTCGCCCTCGCCGAGGACGTCGCGGATGAGCGCCTGCTGCGCCTCGGGTGTGAGGAACGGCTCGCCGCGGGCGATCGCGTGGATCGCGTCGATCAGGTCGGTGTCGGCGGCGCGCTTGAGGACGTAACCGGCCGCACCCGCCTCGAGGCCCTCGAGGAAGTAGCGCTCGTCGTCGTGCATCGACAGCATGATCACGCGCGTGTCGGGCACGTGGGCGCGGATCTCGCGCGCGGCCTGGAGCCCGGTCATGCGCGGCATCGAGACGTCGAGCACCGCAACGGTGGGGTGGTGCTCCTGGGTGGACTCGAGCGCGGCCACGCCGTCCTCCGCCTCGGCCACGACTTCCATGTCCGACTGCCGGTCGATCAGCATGCGCAGCCCGGAGCGCACGATGCCGTGATCGTCGGCGATCAGCACGCGGATCACGAGGGCACCCGCACGAGCCGGCTGATCCGGAGCGTCACGGTGGTGCCGCTGCCGGGAGCGGAGCGGATGTCGAGCTCTCCACCGGCGAGGCGCGCCCGCTCGACCATCCCGCTGAGGCCGAGTCCGGCCCCTCCGCCGTTGCTCGCGCCGCGGACGGCCGAGGAGGGCTCGAAACCGGCACCGTCGTCGCGGATGCGCAGCTCGAGCCGCTCGTCGTCGACCTCTATCTCGACCGACACCGCCGTGGCGCCGGCGTGGCGACCGATGTTGGCAAGGGCTTCCTGAAGAATGCGGTAGACCGCGGTCTGAACGTCCTCGGGGAGCGTCTCCGGCTCGCCCTCGTTCGAGACGCGGACCTCGATGCCGGTGCGGGCCGAGAAGCGCTTGAGCTGCGTCTCGATCGCGGGCATCAGACCGTGGTCGTCGAGCGCCGTCGGGCGCAGCTGGCGGGCCAGGTTGAGCAGCTCGTCGAGCGCCTGGTTGACCAGGCGCTTCAGCTCGGTCAGCTCCTCGCGCTGCTCGGGCGGCGTCTCCTGGGCGAGCGCCTCGAGGCGCAGCAG
>DATIMV010000051.1:0-48620 GCA_035474955.1 Solirubrobacterales bacterium | reverse complement strand
TGACCGTGCCGCACCAGCAGGCTGCCCTGGAAGGCCAGAGCCATCGCTTCGACCACCCGTCGGGCACGCGCCTCGATGCCGACGACGTCGCCCAGCTCGGCCCGCACGCCGGCGACGGCGACGTCGAGCCGGTCGTCCGCCCCGTCGGTGAGTTCCAGCTCGCCCAGGAACGCCTCGAGCGCCAGCGGCTCACGAGCCATCGCCCGCAGCACGTCGAGGCAGATGACGTTGCCCGACCCCTCCCAGATGCCGTTGAGCGGGCTCTCGCGGAACAGCCGGGGCAGCACCGACTCCTCGACGTAGCCGTTGCCGCCGAGGCACTCGAGCGCCTCGCCGGCGTGCATCGGCGCGCGCTTGCAGATCCAGTACTTGAGGACGGCGTTGGCGATCCGCTTCAGGTGCTGGGCTTCCTCGTCGCCGGCGATTGCTTCGTCGTAGGCGCGGGCCAGGCGCAGCGCCGAGATCGTCGCCGCCTCCGACTCGATCGCGAGGTCGGCGAGGACGTTGCGCATCAGCGGCTGCTCGCTCAGCTCGCGGCCGAAGACCGAGCGGTGGCTGGCGTGGTGGATCGCCTGGGCGACTCCCGCCCGCATCCCCGTCGCCCCGCCGAGGACGCAATCGAGGCGGGTGTGGTTGACCATCTCGATGATCGTGCGGACGCCGGCGCCCTCCTCGCCGACCAGCCAGGCCGAGGCGGAGTCGAACTCGATCTCGCTGGAGGCGTTGGAGCGGTTGCCGAGCTTGTCCTTGAGGCGCTGCAGGCGGAAGCGGTTGCGCTCGCCGTCGGGGGTCCAGCGGGGGAAGAGGAAGCAGGAGATGCCGCCGTCGGCCTGGGCGAGGACGAGGAAGGCGTCGCACTGGGGCGCCGACATGAACCACTTGTGGCCGCTCAGCTCGTACTCGGCGCCGGGGCCGCCGCCGTTGACGGGCCGGGCGACGGTGGTGTTGGCGCGGACGTCGGTGCCGCCCTGCTTCTCGGTCATCCCCATCCCCGCCAGCGCCCCCAACTTCTGCGGGGCGGGGGCGTTGCGTGGGTCGTACTCGGCCGAGAGGAAGCGCGGCTCCCACTCGGCGGCCAGCTCCGGCTGCGTGCGCAGCGCCGGGATCACCGAGTAGGTCATCGAGATCGGGCAGCCGATCCCGGCCTCGGCCTGTGACATGCACATGAAGGCGGCGCCGCGGGCGACGTGGGCTCCGGGCCGCGGATCCTTCCAGGGCGAGGAGTGCAGTTCGTTGGCGACGGCCACGGCCATCAGCTCGTCCCAGGCGGGATGGAACTCGGGGATGTCCACCCGGTTTCCGAAGCGGTCGTGCGTGCGCAGCTTCGGCCCGTTCTCGTTGGCGAGGCGCCCCAGCTCCTGAGCCGCCTCGCTGCCGGCATACTCGCCGACGGCGGTGATGCGCTCCAGGTCCCACTCGGCTCCCTCGCGCCGCGCCGCCTCGCCGAGCACCGTGTCGGCCTCGAAGACGTTGTAGTCGACCAGCGGCGGCGGCTGGTTTGCCACCTCGTGGTTGCCGAAGGTGCGTCGCTCGACGGTTGCCATCCCGCTGGTGATTGTGGCATGCCCCTGGCCGGTCAGCCAGGGCCCGGGCCAGATAGCATCGCCCGTCGGTGGCCAAGATCAAGGTGAAGAACCCAGTCGTCGAGCTCGACGGCGACGAGATGACCCGGATCATCTGGTCGTTCATCAAAGAGCAGCTGATCCTGCCCTACCTCGACGTCGAGCTCGAGTACTACGACCTCGGGATCGAGAGCCGCGACGCGACCGGGGACCAGATCACCGTCGATGCGGCCGAAGCGATCAAACGCCACGGGGTCGGCGTCAAGTGCGCGACGATCACCCCCGACGAGGCGCGGGTCGAGGAGTTCGGCTTGAAGGAGATGTACCGCTCGCCGAACGGGACCATCCGCAACATCCTCGGCGGCGTCATCTTCCGCGAGCCGATCGTAATCTCCAACATCCCGCGGCTGGTGCCGGGCTGGACGAAGCCGATCGTGATCGGCCGCCACGCCTTCGGCGACCAGTACCGCGCTACCGACCTGGTGGTGCCCGGCGAGGGCACGTTGACCCTCACCTATACGCCCAAGGATGGCTCCGAGCCGGTCGAGCTCGACGTCTACGACTTCCCCGGCGGCGGCATCGCGATGGCGATGTACAACCTCGACGAGTCGATCCGCGAGTTCGCCCGCGCCTCGATGCGCTACGGCCTCGACCGCGGCTTCCCGGTCTACATGTCGACCAAGAACACGATCCTCAAGCGCTACGACGGCCGCTTCAAGGACCTCTTCGCCGAGGTCTACGAGGCCGAGTTCAAAGCCGACTTCGAGGCCGCCGGGCTGACCTATGAACATCGCCTGATCGACGACATGGTCGCCGCCGCCCTGAAGTGGGAGGGCGGGTACGTGTGGGCCTGCAAAAACTACGACGGCGACGTGCAGTCGGACACCGTCGCCCAGGGCTTCGGCTCCCTCGGGCTGATGACGAGCGTGCTGATGAGCGCCGACGGGAAAACCGTCGAGGCCGAGGCCGCCCACGGCACCGTCACCCGCCACTACCGCCAGCACCAGCAGGGCAAACCGACTTCGACCAACCCGATCGCTTCGATCTTCGCCTGGACCCGCGGGCTCGCCGCCCGCGGCCGGATGGACGAAACCCCAGAGGTCTCGCAGTTCGCAGACGCGCTCGAGCGCGTCTGTATTGAGACCGTCGAAAGCGGGAAGATGACGAAAGACCTGGCGCTGCTGGTCGGTGGCGGCCAGGAGTACCAGACCACGCAGGAGTTCCTCGCCTCGATCGACGAGAACCTCCAGCGCGCGATGGCATAGCGATCTTCCCCAAACCCCCAACTCCGAGGAGAGGATTTAGTGAGCACCCCTGTCAAGGTCACCGTTACCGGCGCCGCCGGCCAAATCGGCTACGCGCTCCTGTTCCGCATCGCCAGCGGACAGATGCTGGGCGCCGACACGCCGGTCAAGTTGAGCCTGCTGGAGATTCCCCAGGCGATCAAAGCCGCCGAGGGCACTGCGATGGAGCTCGACGACTGCGCCTTCCCATTGCTGCGGGAGATCGAGATCTCAGACGATCCCAAGCGGGCCTTCGACGGCTGCAGCGTCGGTCTCCTGGTCGGCGCGCGGCCGCGCGGTCCGGGCATGGAGCGCGCCGATCTGCTCGAGGCCAACGGCGGCATCTTCAAGCCCCAGGGCGAAGCGATCAACGCTGGGGCCGCCGATGACATCAAGGTGCTGGTGGTCGGAAACCCGGCCAACACCAACTGCCTGATCGCGATGTCGAATGCGCCCGACGTCCCGCGCGAGCGGTTCACGGCGATGATGCGGCTGGATCACAACCGCGCGATCTCCCAGCTCGCCAACAAGCTCGGTAAACCCGTTTCCGCGGTGACCAATATGACCGCCTGGGGCAACCACTCCCCGACCCAGTACCCCGACCTGGTCAACGCCAAGGTCGATGGTGGCAGCGCCTGGGACGCGGTGGATGACGAGGCCTGGATCGCCGACGAGTACATCCCCCGAGTGGCCAAACGCGGGGCCGAGATCATCGACGCGCGTGGTGCGTCCAGCGCCGCCTCAGCCGCCAACGCCGCGATCGACCACATTCATGACTGGGTACTGGGCACGCCCGACGGTGACTGGGTCTCGATGGCAGTTCCGGCCGATGGTTCTTACGGCATTGGCGAGGGAATTGTCTGCGGTATGCCGTGCACCTGCAGCGGCGGCGAGTGGAACATCGTGCAAGGGCTCGACGTACCCGAGTTTTCACGCGAGCGGATCGATCGCAGCGTGATGGAGCTGCAGGAGGAGCGCGACGCGGTCAGCCAGTTGGGGCTGGTCTAAACAAGCTAGAAAAGGTTCCACTAAAAAAAAGAGGCCGGCAGAATGCCGGCCTCTTTTATGGGTAACTATCGGTACCTATCAGCCGCCGGCCGGGTAGTACTGGCGCCCGTCCTTCTTCACTCGACCCTCTTTCTCGAGGTCGCCCAGGACCCGGTAGAGGTAGTTCGGCTTGATTTTCATCGTCTTCGCAACGTCCGAGGCGCTGATGCCGGGTTGCGACTCGATCAGTTTCACCGCCTGCTCGCCGCGGGTACCGCCACGACGTTTACGGCGACGGCGCGGCGCACCGGTACTGGCTTTGGTGGCTTTGTTGGAGCTGCCGCGGGGGCGACCGGGGCCACGGCGGGTGGCTTTACCGCCGAGCTCGGCAAGGGCTCGCTCCAGGCGTTTGCGCTCATCCTCGAGGTCGGCAAGGCGCCGCTCTACGAGCTGCCTGGCCTCATCGAGCACGTTGTTGGTGGGGGGCATCTAGTTCCTTTCCATCCAAAGTTCAGAAGTTACCCTGGGGAGAGTTTGCCAGAGCAACTCACACTGTGACAGTCGGGGCCGACAAATGAAAGAAATTTTCGGCTAGGCGGCGCGCTCGGCTTGTCGCTCGGGGGAAATACGAATCACATTTCGTGCCAGGCCGAGCTTCTCCATCCCAGCGATGATCAGGCCAGAAGGGTCCGGCTGCCACCGTTTCAAACCATGCACTGCAGAACGCGGGAAGGCGTGGTGGTTGTGGTGCCAGGACTCCCCGAGGGAGGGCAGGGCCAGCCAGAAAACATTCGTGGAATGGTCGTCCGTGTCAAAGTGGCGGCTGCCAAGGAAGTGACAGACCGAGTTGACGCTCCAGGTGACATGGTGGACAAAGAAGATCCGCACGAACCCTCCCCAGAGAAGAGCGGTCAGCGCCCCGGTGATGGTCCCCGTGACCAGGTAGCCGGCCAGGGTAGGCAGGGCAAGGCTCGCCAGTACGAGCAGGGGGAACTGACGGCTGATCATTCGCATGCCCCGGTCCTCGTAGAGGTCAGGCGCGTACTTCTTCCAGTCGGCGCGTCCTTGCGACGTCATCAGCCAACCGGAGTGGGCGTGCCAGAGGCCTGAGAAGACACCCTTGACCCCGCCGTCGGGGCTGACGTGGGGGCTGTGCGGATCGCCCTCTTCGTCGGTGTGGGCATGGTGCTTGCGGTGATCGGCGACCCAGGCGATGACCGGTCCTTGCACCGCCATCGAGCCAAGAATTGCGAACAGGTACTCGAGTGGCTTGTAGGTCTGGAAGGAGCGATGGGTGAGGAGGCGGTGAAAGCCGACCGTGATTCCGATCGCGGTCACCAGGTACATCGCCGCCGCGATCGCGAGATCGGCAGCGCTCACCCAGCTGTTCCAGAGGAGGACGATCGCCACCAGCGTGGCGATGAACGGAACGACGACGGCCCCCAGGTTGACGATCTTCTCGGCGCGGCTCATCTCGTGTTCGTGCATAAAGCGAAGATACGCGGAGATAGAGAAGATGTTTGGGCTATAAGTGCAAGTTGATGGCTCTGAACTTGTTATTCAAATGCCAAAAACTCTGGATCTAGAGCCCTGGCGGGGGTTGCCTGCGGAGGTCGCAGACCTGATCGAGCCGGAGCTGCCGGCGATCACCGAGGAGATCGTCGAGACGATCGCCCGCCAGGTGCCCGAGTACGAACGGCCGTTGGAGGGGCGGTTCGGGCAGGGAATCCGCACCGGGGTCAACCAGGCGCTGCTCCAGTTCGTGGCCCTGATCCGCAACCCCGACGCCGGCCGCGAGCCAGGTCGGGAGGTCTACGTGGCGCTGGGGCGGGGCGAGCAGAGGGTGGGCAGGACCCTCGACTCGCTGCAGGCGGCCTATCGGATCGGGGCCCGAGTGGCATGGCGGCGGATTGCCGAGGTGGGCAGGGAGGCCGGCCTCGAGCCCGAGCCCTTGACCCTGCTGGCGGAGGCGATCTTCGCCTACATCGACGAGCTCTCCGCCGACTCGGTCGAAGGCTATGCGGAGGCGCAGGCGGCGGTGGAGGACCTGCGTCGGCGTCGCCGGCAGGAGTTGGCAATCCTGCTCCTCCGGGATCCACCGACGGCGGCAGCCGACCTCGCCGCCGCTGCGCAGGCGGCCGGCTGGCAGCTTCCGGAGAGGTTGGCGGCGATCGCCTGCGCCGACGAAGACCTCGGCGCGATCGCCGCCCGTCTTCCCGCCGAGGCTTTGGTGACCGTTTTCGACGGCGCCGGCTGCGTTCTCTTTCCCGACCCCGAAGGCCCAGGGCGTCTGGATCAGTTGCGGCGGGCAGCGTCGAAAGCGCTGCTGGCGGCTGGTCCTATGACCGAGCTTTCGCAGGCGTCGCAGTCGTGGCAGTTGGCCAAAGACCTCCTGCTTGCCGCGCAGACCGGCGCTGTCGAGGGAGGCGGCCTGCTCCGTGCCGAGGACCACCTCGCCGACCTCCTACTCGTAGCCAATCCCCAGCTGACCGCGCTCCTCGCCACCCGGCACCTCGCCCCTCTCGAGGGTCTTACCGCCCGAGCACGAGAGCGCATGCAGGAAACGGCGCTCGCCCACGTCCGCCACCACGGCAACGCCGTCGCCATGGCCGCCGAGCTCCACGTCCACCCCCAAACCGCCCGCTATCGCATCGCCCGTCTGAGGGAGCTCTTCGGCGACGACCTCGACGATCCAGACGCCCGCTTCGAGCTGGAGCTGGCGCTGCGGGCGTCGGGGTCGTCCCTCAGCCCCGGCTCGGGAACGTGACCGGGAACCGCTCCGGGTTGTTGAAGAAGCGGATGCTCTGCACGGCGCCGTCCGCCACCTCGACGGCGACGATGCTGAGGAAGCCCTCGGTGGCGCTGTCCATCCGCACCCCAGGGTCGCCGTTGACGAGCACCGGCGTGTAGATCGGATCGTCGGGAAACGCAGATTTGCTCTGCACCCGAACCATGAAGCGGGCGATCTTCTCGGCGCCGTAGATCGGCTTGCGCGCCGCCGTCACCACGCCACCGCCATCCGTGTACATGATCGCGTCGGCGGCCAGCAGATCGCGGACGCGATCGATCTCGCCGGAGGCGACTGCGGTGAGGAAGGCGGTGGTCAGCCGTTCCCGTTCCTCGTCGCTGACGGGACGGCGGCGGCTCGAATCGCCGGCGTGGTCGCGGGCGCGCTTGGCGATCTGGCGCACGTTGGCGGGCGTCTTCTCGAGGACGTCGGCGATTTCGGCGTACTCGAGGTCGAAGACGTCGCGGAGGACGAGGACGGCGCGTTCCACCGGGTTGAGCCGCTCCAAGGTTCCGAGCAGCGCCAGGCTCAGCCTCTCCGCCTCGATCGCCGCCGCCTCCGGCGTCTCAGGGTCGGTGACCAGCGGCTCCGGCAACCAGGGGCCGACGTAGACCTCGCGGTGGGCGCGGGCCGAGCGCAGCCGGTCCAGGGCCAGCCGGGTCGTCACCGTCACCAGGAATGGTTCGGCATTGCGGACAGCGTCGCGGTCGGCCCGGTTCCAGCGCAGCCACGCATCTTGGACGACGTCCTCGGCCTCGGTCAGCTCGCCCAGCAGCCCGTAGGCGATGCCCAGCAGCCGCGGCCGGCAGGCGGCGAAAGCGTCCTCCGTCATGCCGGCGCGGCCACCGGTGCGCGCAAGGCAGCGGCTGCCGCGGCAGCGCCGCTGGAGATCGCCGCGTCGACCAGCCAGCCCTCCGGCCCGATCCAGTCGCCGGCGAGGTAGAGGCCCTCCCCGCGCTCGACGGCGGGCCGTCCGGCGAGCCCGCCGTTCGCCGCCGTCGCGATCGCCGAGACGGCGGGCATTCGCGGCAGGAAGCGTTCCAGGGTCACTCGCTCGCGCCAGCCCGGCTGCACGGTGTCCGCGAGCGCCTCCAGCGCCTGCCGCGGCTGCCGGGCGTAGCTGGCGAGGCTGAGCAGGACGCCGTCCCGGTGGCGGGGAGGAGAGTGGCGGGAGAGGTAGGTCGGCTCGTCTACGCCGAGGGCGAAACGTCGGCCGCGGCGCGGCAGGCTTTCGAGGCCGAGGTCGAGCACGCTCAGCTCGGCGGCCGGTCCGGGAGCCCCGGGAGCCTTCTCGCCGAGCAGCTTCGCCACCGCCTCGGGACCGCCCGTCGCGACGACGAGAGCGTCGGTGCGCAACGTCTCCTGGTCGAGCGCGACCGCCCAGCCGCCGCCGTCGCGTTCGATCGCGCGTACGCCGGCCCGGGTGCGAAGGGTCGCGCCGCTCTCCCCGGCCCGATCGGCGAGCGCGTCGACCAGCGACTGCCACCCGCCCCGCAGGTAGCGAACCCCGGGGACGAGGACGGTCTTCAACTGGGTGGCGGCGGCGTCGGCGCTGAAGCTCTCGTGGTCGGCGACGAAGGTCGACACCCGCACCAGTGCGCCGGCGCCGGCGCGCGCCTTCTGGGAGCGGAGGCTGCGCCCGATCCACTCGGCGACCGAGGTCTCGCGCAGGTCCCGCGGATCGCAGCGGGCGATCTCGAAGAGCCACCGCGCCAACTCCGGCTCACCTCCCAGCATCCGCCTCGGCTTGCCGTTGCGCACGAAGACGGAGGCTGGCGAAGCCGGGTTCCACCGCGGCAGGTCGATCCCCAGCGCTCGCAGCTCTCGCATCGCTGGGCCGCCCACATAGAGCGCGTGCGGCCCTTGGTTGAGGTCGAACCCGTCCCGGCGCTCAGACGCGGCCCGCCCGCCCAGTCGCTCGCTGGCCTCGAGCAGCGTCGTCTCGACCCCGCCAACTGCCAGCCGTCCCGCGGCGACCAGCCCAGCCGGCCCACCGCCCACCACTATGGCTTTGCGTGAAGTGTCCATGTCCTCCAGACGAGGAAGCATGGCGCCATGTGACAGCCCCGGCTACTTCCTGTACTTGCTGCGCTTCTTCGGATAAGTCCGGAAGACGTGGTCCCAGAGCGGCGAGGAGACGCCGTAACCGGCGCTGTGGTCCTGGAAGTGGTGGCGCATGTGGTGTTCGCGCAGTTGCTTGCCGAAGTCGCTCTTGGGGACGAAGTGGTGCACGTAGTAGTGCGTGTAGTCGTAGAAGAGGTAGCCGACGAGGAAGCCGGCGAAGAGGGGGAAGGCGGCGTCGCCGAGGATCGCCCAGAAGCCGAGGAAGAAGAGCGCGGCCAGCGGGATCGAGACCGACGGCGGCATCACCAGCCGCATCTTGTCGTTGGGATGGTCGTGGTGGATGCCGTGGATGATGAAGTGCATGCGGCGGCCGAAGGCGTTGTCCGGCTCCCAGTGGAAGACGAGGCGATGCAGCCAGTACTCGGTCAGCGTCCAGACCGCGACCCCGGCCAGGGTCAGCAGCGCCAGTTGCCAGGCGGCGTAGCCGCGATCGGCCCCAAGCCACTCCATCGCCACCACCACCGGTACGAAGATGATCGCCGGGACCGCGGGGTGGACGCGGGAGAAGAAGTTGAGGAAGTCGCTCTTGAAAAGTGGGGGAGAAGCGGAGAGCTTCTCCGTCCGGGAATGACTCTCCATCGGCGGAAATACTAGCGCTGGCGACCCGCGTTCTCGCAAGACGCAGGGAAGCTGTGACGAAGCTGTTTCAAAGAGGTAGCGATTTGCGGAATCGGCCCTCGCGCCTACCCCGCGAGGTTGCAAATATGCCCGCCGTGCCGCGCAAGCCAAAGCCGCCGACGTGTGAGGACTGCTATTTCCGCAAAAACCTCCTCTGCGCCCTGGAGCTGAACGAGGCCTGCACCACCTTCCGCCCCAACCGACCAGAGGGCCTGGTCCCTCCCCGTCAGCCGGTTCTTCTAATGCGAGCCCCCCGCTGGGCCTCGCGTCCCGCATAGGCGCCCCTCCGGAGACAGGACCCGCGGGCCGGCGCGCAGCGCATTATGTTTGTGCCGATGCCCCAACGCGACATATACGTGGACTGGAGCCGGACCAGGTACGTAACGCGCCGCTCCACCGGTTTCTCCCCCAACGTCGACGTCTACTACTGCGGCGAACCGCAGCGGGCGATCGTCAAGGTCGACCTCGCCGGGATTGAGCTCTCCCAGGTCGGGATCGAGGTCAGCGGTCGTCAGCTGGCGATCGTCGGCGAACGCCACGTGCAGGAGACCGAAGGCCGCGTCTACCAGCAGATCGAGATTCCCTCGGGTCACTTCCGTCGCGTCGTCGAGCTGCAGGTCGAGGTTGACGCCGAGCGCGCCAGCGCGACCTATGAAGAGGGGATCCTGCGGATCGAGCTGCCGCTGCGCGATCCGAACGAAACCACCCGCCGGGTACCGATAGGCCGTAAGTGATGGAGGGCACCCCGGTCCTCGAGGTGGTCGACGCTCCGCTCGACGCGGACGACGCGATCCTCGCCAACCAGCCGCTGCCGGAGGCACTGCCGGTCCTGCCGCTGCGCGACACCGTCGCCTTCCCGGAAACGCTGGCGCCGCTCGCCGTCGGGCAGGAGCGCTCGATCCACTTGATCGACGACGTCCTCGGCACCAACCGGATGCTGGCGATGGTCACCGCCCGCGACCCCGAGGACGAGCTGCCAGGGCCTGAGGACCTCTACGACGTCGGCGTGGTCGGCGCCGTGGCGCGGATGGTGAAGGTGCCCGATGGCTCGCTGCGGATCCTCGTCCAGGGAATGCAGCGGGTGAAGCTGGGCAGCTTCGTCTCCGAGCAGCCCTACATGGTCGCCCGGATCAGCCCGATGCCCGACGTGATCGAGCCCACGCCTGAGCTGGAGGCGCTGAACCGCAACGTCCAGCGCACCTTCTCGGAGATCGTCGAGCAGATCCCGTACCTGCCGGAGGAGCTGCAGATGGCGGTCGCCAACATCGACGACCCGGCGACGCTCGCCCACCTGATCGGCGGCGCCCTGCGGATCGGCACCGAGGAGAAGCAGAAACTGCTGGAAGAGGTCGACGTCGCCAAGCGGCTCCGCCACCTCTCGCGGATCCTCGCCCGCGAGCTCGAGGTGGTCCAGCTCGGAACCCAGATCCAGACCCAGGTCCAGTCGGAGATCGACAAAGGCCAGCGCGAGTTCTTCCTCCGCCAGCAGCTGAAAGCGATCCAGGACGAGCTGGGGGAAGAGGACGAGCAGCAGGCCGAAGCGAACGAACTGCGCGAGAAAATCGAGGCGGCGAAACTGCCCGAGCACGCCCTCAAAGCCGCCGAGCGCGAGCTCTCGCGGCTGGAGAAACTGCCGCCGGCCGCCGCCGAGCACGGGGTCATCCGCACCTACCTCGAGTGGCTGGTCGAGCTCCCATGGTCAGTCGAGACCGAGGACGACCTCGACCTCAAGCACGCCCGCAGGGTGCTCGACGCCGACCACTACGACCTGGAGAAGATCAAGGAGCGGATCCTCGAGTACCTGGCGGTGCGCAAGCTCAACCCCGACTCGCCGGGCCCGATCCTCTGCTTCGTCGGCCCGCCCGGCGTCGGCAAGACGAGCCTCGGCAAATCGATCGCGAAGGCGCTCGGGCGCGAGTTCGAGCGGATCTCCGTCGGCGGCGTCCGCGACGAGGCCGAGATCCGCGGCCACCGCCGCACCTACATCGGCGCCATGCCCGGGACGATCGTCCGCGCGCTGCGCGACGCCGGCTCCCGCAACCCCGTCTTCATGATCGACGAGATCGACAAGATGGGGGCCGACTTCCGCGGCGACCCCGCCTCGGCGATGCTCGAGGTTCTCGACCCGGCGCAGAACGACAGCTTTCGCGACCACTACCTCGACCTCGAGTTCGACCTCTCCGACGTCGTCTTCATCGCCACCGCCAACGTCCTCGACACGATCCCGGGGCCGCTGCTCGACCGGATGGAGACGATCGAGCTCGCCGGCTACACGCTGGAGGAGAAGCGCCACATCGCCCGCCGCTACCTGGTCGGCCGCCAGATCGAGGCCAACGGCCTCAAGCCCTCGCAGATCGAGTTCGCCGACGCGGCGCTGACGGCGATCATCGAGGAGTACACCCGCGAGGCCGGCGTCCGCAACCTCGAGCGCCAGATCGGCACCGTCTGCCGCAAAGTCGCCCGCGAAGTCGCCGAGGGGAAGGTGACGGGCAAGGTCAAGATCTCCGGCAAAAAGGCGCGCGAGCTGCTCGGGCGCCGCCGCGTCTTCGCCGAGCAGCGGCGGCGGACCAAAGATCCCGGCGTGGCGACGGGGTTGGCCTGGACCCCGACCGGCGGCGACGTCCTCTTCATCGAGGCGACCGCGATGCCCGGCTCCGGCAAGCTGACGATCACCGGCCAGCTCGGCGAGGTGATGAAGGAGTCGGCGCAGGCTGCGCTCTCCTACGTGCGCGGCCACTACGCGGAGATCGCGCCGAAGCTCGCCGACGACTGGTTCGCCGAGCACGACCTCCACATCCACGTCCCGGCCGGGGCGGTGCCCAAGGACGGTCCCTCGGCCGGGGTGGCGATGACCGTCGCGCTCTCCTCCCTGATCCGCGGCCGGCCGGTCCGCAACAACGTGGCGATGACCGGCGAGGTGACGTTGACCGGGCAGGTGCTGCCGATCGGCGGCGTCAAGGAGAAGTCGCTGGCCGCGCAGCGGGCGGGGATCAAGAAGGTGATCCTTCCCAGCCGCAACGAGGCCGACGTCTCGGAGATCCCCAAGCATGAGCTCGGCAACCTCGAGTTCGCCTACGTCGACGAGGTCTCCCAGGCCCTCGACGTCGCCCTCCGCTAGTGCGCAACCGCTCCCGCGCCTTCTGGCTCGTCGCCGGGCTGACCGCCCTCGGCGCCGTCCTCCGCTTCGCCACCCTCGAGCTGCAGGCCTATCACCACGACGAGATCGTCACCGCCAGCCGGCTCCTGAGGACCACCTTCTGGCACGCGATGGACGCGGTCGGGTTCTCCGAGTCGGCGCCGCCGCTGTACTACGCGCTCGCCTGGCTCTGGACCCAGGTCGCCGGCACCGGTGAGGTGGGGCTGCGCTCGCTCTCGGCGCTGGCCGGGGTGCTGACGATCCCGGTTGCCTACTTCATCGGTCGTGAACTGCGCGGCTGCCGCACGGGGGTCCTGGCCGCCGCGCTGGTCGCCGTCAACCCGATGCTGCTCTGGTACTCGCAGGAGGCGCGGGCCTACGCCCTGCTCGGCCTCTTCTGCGCGCTCTCGCTGCTTTTCTGCGTGCGGGCGCTGCAGGGTGGGGGGCGCCGCGACTTCACCTGGTGGGGCGTCTTCTCGGCGCTGGCCCTCGCGACGCACTACTTCGCCGTCTTCCCGCTCGTCGCCGAGGTCCTGCTGCTGGCGCGCCGACGCGGCCGCGCGATCCTCTCCGGCCTCTGGATCCTCGGCCTCGCCGCGCTCCTGCTGGCGCCGCTCGCCTATCACCAGATGTCCTACGGCCACGCCGAATGGATCGGCAAGTTCAGCCTCGGCCACCGGCTGGGGGAAATGGCGATCACCTTCGTCGTCGGCGAGACCGGCGACATCATCGGCCGCGCCGAGAATGTCTGGCCGGCGCTTGTGCCGCTGGCACTCGTCTTCGTGGCCTTCGTCCTGCTGGCGGTGCGGGGGAGCCGCGGGGAGCGCCGGGCCGCCGCGATCCCGTTGGCGGTCGGCGCCGCTGCGATCGGCATCCCCCTGCTGCTGGCGATCGGTCCCGGCGGCAAGGACTTCGTCCTCGCCCGCAACCTGCTGCCGGCGCTGGTTCCGCTCCTGCTCGTCGTCGCCGTTGCCCTGACGGTTGAGCGCGCCCGCCGTCTCGGCAGCGGGGTCGGCGCGCTGCTGCTCGCCTACTCCCTTGGCTTCTGCATCTGGGCCTCCGCTTCGCCGGACCTGCACCGCCCCGACTGGGAGGCGGTCGCCGAGCGGCTCGGCGAGCCGGACGGGCCGCGGGCGACGGTGACCTGGGTGATCGGCGAGGCGCCCCTGCGCTACTACCTCTCGACCGGGGCGATCCAGGTCAAACCGTCGGAAGGCTACGAGTGGCTGGTGCGCGAGGTGAACTTCGTCTCGATCGGCTCGGCGCCACCGCCGCCGCAGCGACTGATCGGCCCCCGCTTCCGCGAAACCGGCTACGAACAGGTCGGCGAGCTTTTCATCCGCCGCTACCGGGTGCCGGGGCCCGAACTGGCGCCGCTGCAGCTGCGAACGCTCCGCTACGCCGACACCAACTTCCGCAACAACGGCGTCTTGTTAGACGGAGTGGGACCGGGCTGATCGTCCGCTGGGCTGCTTGGCCCAGTCCAGTCGGGGTAGGGTTATGGTTGGAGTCGGCTACGGAATCCAGCGAGGAGAAGGCATGAGCAAGACGAAGGCGGCGCGCGCCGGTGACATGTACGAGACTGCCCGTGAAAACCCCTACGTGCAGCGCTTGATCGAAGACGAAGAGCTGCGCGACAGCCTCAAGGACGCCTTCGAAGCGGCCAAGGGCGCCTACGGCCGGGCGACCGGCAACGGCAAGGGTGCGGTCAAGGCCGTGACCAGCGACAAGAAGGTTCAGAAGGAAATGCGCAAGGCGGCCGAGAGCCTGCAGGAAGCCAACGAGCGCCTGCAGAGCAAGCCGAAGAAGCGCAAGGGCGGCATCGGCCGACTCCTGCTCATCGCAGTGATCGGCGGAGCGATTGCCCTGGCGGTCAGCGAGGGCGCCCGCAAGGCGGTTCTCGACGCCCTCTTCGGCGCCGAAGAGGAGTTCGAGTACACGAGCACCACCAGCATCAACGGGTCCTGAGCTAGGACTGGATGGAGGCGGCCACCAAAGAGCGGGAGCTGAGCGGCGACAAGGCGCAGCGGATCGTCGACGCGATGCGTGATTCGGTTGCTGCCCGCGGCGCCGCTGGCTCCACTTTCGAGCACGTCGCCCGCGAGGCGGGCGTCAGCCGTGGCCTCCTCCACTACTACTTCGGGACCAAGGAGCGGCTCCTGGTCGAGGTCGTCCGCCGCGATACCGAGCTGCGGGTCGAGCGGCTCGACGAGCGGTTGGCGCCGGCGAAGAACGTCGACGACGTGATCGGGGCGCTGGTCGCCAGCCTCACCGACATGATCGAGAACGAACCGGGCTTCTTCCTGCTTCTCTACGAGCTGTTCAGCGCCGGCCGCCGCAACCCCGACATCCAGCGCGAGGTCGGCCAGCTCTTCGAGAAGACCCGCTCCCACGTCGCTGACGTCCTCCGCAGCAAGGACGAGGAGGGCGTGCTGAGCCTGCGCTTCTCGGCCGAGGACGTCGTCTCCTACCTCTTCGCCCTCGGCGACGGGTTCGCGCTGCAGGCTCTTTCAGACCCGACGCGCGACACCGCCGGGGCCTTCTCGGTCGGCGTCGCTTCGGCGCGCTACCTGCTCGGCTCCGAGTAGCGCTACAGCCAGCCGGAGCGCTTGAAGCGCCAGTAGAGGTAAAGGCAGACCGCGAGCACGGTGCCGAGCACCAGCGGGTAGCCGTAGCGCCATTCCAGCTCTGGCATGTGGTCGAAATTCATGCCGTAGATCCCCGCCACCATCGTCGGCACGGCGGCGATCGCGACCCAGGCGGAGATCTTCCGCATGTCTTCGTTCTGCCGCATCGAGACCTGGGTCAGGTTCGCTTCCAGGGCGCTGTCGAGCAGTTGACGGAAGCTCTCGATCCGGATGGTGACGCGCCGCAGGTGGTCTTCGACGTCGCGGAAGTACTCGTGCAGGGCCTCGGGGATGACGGGGTAGTCGTGGCGACAGAGGTCTTCCAGCTCTTCTCCGAGCGGAACGGTCGCCGCCTGGAACTCGAGCACCTCGCGCTCGAGTTTGTAGATCCGCTCGGTCGGGTTCTGGCCTTCGCCGAAGACCTGCAGCTCGACTTCGCGCACGTCCTCGTCGAAGCCGTGCAGCGCCTCCATGTAGCCGTCGACGCCGTGGTCGACGATCGCGTAGAGGACCGCGCCGGGACCGTGTTCGAGCAGATCGGGGCGGCGCTCGATGCGCCGGCGAACCGGAGCGAGGTCGGCGCTGCCGTGGCGGACGCTGATCACGAAGCCGGGAGCGAGGAAGATCGAGATCTCGCCGACCTCGATCATCTCTTGGGAGTCGACGTAGCGCGCGGTCTTGACAACCACGTGGAGCATCTCGCCGTACTCCTCCACCTTCGGCCGCTGGTGCGCCCGCACCGCGTCCTCCTGCGCCAGCTCGTGCAACCCGAACTCGGCCGAGATCGCCGCGATCTCCTCCGCGCTCGGTTCGACCACCCCGAGCCAGACGAACGTCCCCGCTTCCCGGGCCGCCTCCCCGGCCCGCTCCATCGACAGCTCGCCTTCCCGCCGCCGTCCCCCCTCGTAAGCCGCGCAATCGACGATCATCGGCCCAGCCTAGTGCCAGCACGTGACGGCCGTTCGAGCAGGGGTGATGAGGAATTCTGGTGGTACGCTGTCTTCACAGGATGGTGCCCGACGTCACTTTGGGCATTGATTTGAGAAGGGGGTTTGGGCCGGATGCTCAAGCCCCTTTCTCGTGTGAAGTTGGTGGCCGGCGACACCCGAAGGTGCCGCCGGCGCTCTGTTGACTCTGCCCTACTTGGTCAAGCGGTCGATGATCAATATCGCCGCTAGCAGCGCAAGAGCCAGGATGGTGACTTCAGCCACTTTGGCCTCCTTTCCGAAGCGGCTATGCCGCCTCTTTTCTCGTCCGAGGCCGGGATTGGCCCCGAGCCCTCATTCAGGGCCTCACCCTTTTCGGACGGGAAAGAAGCCAATTTCTAGGCTTCGGTCACCAGACCTCAGAGTAACTGATTGTCTGCATATGTTCATGGCTCTCCCCGTGCAGCGCAAGAGAAAATCCTGGGGGGTTCTCCGAGTAGCCCTGACAGAATCCGCCCGTGGCCGAGCCCGCGTCCCTAGCTCCCTTTGAAACCCGCGTCAGGTGGGCACGCAAGTACGCCGAGGAATTGAAAGAGGCCTGCGACGGTTTCATGAAGGACAACGAGGCAGGATCGGCCATGAAGGTTGAACGCGATTCGGACGTGGGGCGTCTTCTGGTCACCGTGCATCTGCCCGATGGCTTCCCCGAAGATCTCGGGCGCATCGTCGGCGGCGGTCTCCATCAGCTGCGCTCCGCCCTCGACAACCTCGCCTACCAACTGGTCCTCACCAACGGCGGCACCCCCACCAAATCGACCGCCTTCCCCATCCTCCTCCAGCCCCCCGATGGTGGCTTCGCCGCGAATACGAAGAAGCGGCTCGAAGGGATGAGCGGGACGGCACGGGCAGCTATCGAGGGGTTGCAGCCGTACAACGCTTGGCCGGAGCACCCGGACAACTCCACTATCTGGCTCATCCATGAGTTGAACAACATCGACAAGCACCGAATCTCCCACTTGGCCTGCCTGTGGATCTCCACCTTCCAAGGCAGACTCCTCTTGGACGGGAGCGATCCTGAGGACATTGGCGTCTGGGTCGCTCAGGAGCCCTGGCGGGGCATAGCGGAGCACGGCGCAATGCTCTTGGACGTTCGGTGGGACCCCGCCCTTCTGGCTAAGCGTCCCAGCCAGAAAATGATGATGAATGTCGATAGCTCCTCCGATGTAGCGCTCCGCAATCCCGAGCGCGGCGGGTTCCTCGACTTCGACATGAAAACGATCGACGCGATGCCCATCCAGTACTTCTTCCACATGGCTATTGACTACTGCGAAACCGTTGTAACCCCGGCGTTCGCAGGCGAGTTTCAGTAGCGCCTCGCGGGCAGGGCTGCGGGTTGCGGTGGCCTGATCAGCCACGGCCTGCCGCGGCCTCAGACGATTTCGCTTCTACATGGAGGGATAGGCGTGACGCCGCTCACGTAGTGATGCGCCTCACAGACTCGGTCGTTCCCGAAGGGGGAGGCTCGTTGGGGCAAACCCGGCACAACCCTGCGACTAGGAGGCGGTAATGAGGGACTCGATGAGGGCACTGGCAGGTTTCCTGGGACGGAGGCGCCGCTGGGTCGTCGGGGTTTGGGTCCTGATCGTCTTTCTTGCTCTGCCCTTCGCCTCCAAGCAGACCGAGCACCTGACCGGCGGTGGCTTCGACGTGCCCGGTAGCCAGTCGATGAAGGTGACCGAATCGCTGCAGGATGACTTCGGCTCGCAGGCCGACGGGATCGCGGTGGTCCTGAAGGCGGACCCCGGCGCGACGGCGGCGGAGCGCAGCGAGGCCGTGGCAGGGCTGCAGGAGCAGGTCGCCACCGTCGACGACGTCACCCTGACGCCCGCGGTGGCCGCCCAGGCGCGCCGGCAGTTGCAGGGAACCGACGTGGTGCTGGTGCCGCTGCGCAGCGGCCTCTCCTCCGACGAGCTGATCGACCCGGCGACGGACCTGCGCGAAGAGCTCAGCCCCGGTGACGCATCCGGCGGCGTCACTCCCTACCTGGTCGGGCAGCCGACGATCTGGGCGGGGATGCAGGAGATCTCCAAGGAAGACCTGACCAAGGCCGAGGTCACCGGCTTCCCGATCGTCGCGATCATCCTCCTCCTCGTCTTCGGCTCGCTCGCCGCGGCGGCGCTGCCGCTGGCGCTCGGCTTCTTCAGCGTCCTCGTCACGGGGGCGCTGATCTATTTCATCTCGCTGGAGATGACGACCTCGGTCTTCGTCACCAACATGGCCTCGATGATCGGGATCGGGGTCGCGATCGACTACTCCCTCTTCATCCTCGCCCGCTACCGGGAGGAGCGCCAGGCGGGACACGACATGGCGGAGTCGCGGGCGCTGGCGCTCTCGACCTCCGGCCTCGCCGTCACCTTCTCCGGCCTGGCGGTGATCATCTCCCTGGCCGGCCTCTGGATGGTCGACAACCAGGCGCTGCGGTCGATGGCGCTGGGGGCGATGACCGTGGTCGCCGTCTCGATCCTGACCGCAACGACCTTGCTGCCGGCGCTGATCGCGATGCTCGGCGACCGCGTGATGCCGGGCGGGATCGTCGGCCGGGTCGAGCGGTTCTTCCAGCGCCGCTTCTACCGCCGCCGCACGGCCGAGCAGGCCGCGGCTGACAACAACCGCTTCTGGCGCGCCTGGACCGCGCGGGTGATGGCGCGGCCGTGGCTGGCAATCGCCGGTGTCTCCGCGGTGCTGCTCCTCCTCGCCAGCCCGCTGCTCTCGATGAAGACCGGGGCCGAGGCGCT
Source organism: Solirubrobacterales bacterium (assembly GCA_035474955.1). GTDB lineage: Bacteria > Actinomycetota > Thermoleophilia > Solirubrobacterales > 70-9 > VAYN01. The sequence continues at coordinate 29,774 of DATIMV010000051.1, read as the reverse complement.
CGCCCAGTTCCCCAAGGACAGTGACGTCCGCGTCGGCACCGAACTCGCCTCCGACCAGCTCGGCGGCGGCACCGATCCGATCCAGATCGTCGCCGGATTCGGCGGTCCGCCCGACGGGCTCGACCGCGCCGCCACCTTCGAGTTCGTGCGCGAGCTCCAGGGGACGGCCGGGATCAGCTCGGTCGCGCTGCCCGTCTACGCCGGCGACAGCGCCCTGATCCAGGCGACCCCGAACGCACCGAGCGAGTCGGACGCGGCCACCGCCCTGATGGACCGCCTGCGGGACAGCTTCGTCCCCGCCTCGACCCTCGCCGAGCGAGCCAGCGTCGACGTCGGCGGCGAGACCGCCCGCAACGAGGACGTGCGCGATCAGATCAGCGGCTCGATGTGGAAGATCATCCTCTTCGTCCTCGCCCTCAGCTTCGTCGTGCTGATGGTGATGCTGCGCTCGCTGTTGCTGCCGCTGAAGGCGGTGCTGATGAACCTGCTCTCGATCGGTGCCGCCTACGGCGTCATCATCGCGATCTTCCAGTGGGGCTGGTTCGACAGCCTGCTCGGCTTCGAAAGCCAGGGGGCGCTGGACACGATCAACATCCCGCTGATCTTCGCCATCGTCTTCGGTCTCTCGATGGACTACGAGGTGTTCCTGATGTCGCGGATCCGCGAGCGCTACATGGTCCACGGCGACAACGAGCGCGCGGTCGCCGAGGGCCTCTCCTCGAGCGCCCGCACGATCTCCTCGGCGGCGCTGATCATGTCGGCCGTCTTCGCGGTCTTCGTCCTCACCGGCGTTCCCTCGATCAAGGAGCTCGGCGTCGGCTGCGCCGTCGCGATCGCCCTCGACGCCACCCTCGTCCGCCTGATCCTCGTCCCGGCGGCGATGAAGCTGATGGGCGACTGGAACTGGTGGATGCCCTCCTGGCTTGATCGGGTCATCCCCGACCTCAGCTTCGAGGCGGGCGATCCCGAGGCGGAGCCCGCGAAGGCTTAGCGGTAGGGAGGGGGCGGGACACCCCCTCCAGACACCACTCGCTATGGCTCGTGGTTGAGTGTCTGGAGGGGGTACCCCTCCCTCCCTCCCTACCGGGCGACTTTGGCTGGATAGCCAATAGGATGCGGGCATGGGTGGAGATGACATTGCTTTTGCTGGTGCGGCGCGGCAGGCGGAGATGGTTCGGAGCGGGGAGGTCTCGCCGACCGAGCTGGTGAAGCTGAGCCTGGATCGAATCCAGCGCCTCGATTCGCAGCTGAACTCGTTTCGCAAGGTGTTCGCCGAGAAGGCGCTGCTGGAAGCCGAGCAGGCCGAGGCGCGGGTGAAGGCTGGGGAGGAGCGGCCGCTGCTGGGGGTGCCGATCGCGATCAAGGACGAAGTCGACGTCGCCGGCGAGGTCAACACCCACGGCACCGATGCCTTCAGCGAGCCGGCGAAGGCCGACTCGGAGGTGGTGCGGCGGCTGCGCGAGGCGGGGGCGATCATCGTCGGCCTCACCCTGCTGCCGGAGATGGCGATCTGCGGCTTCAGCGAGTCGGCCACCTACGGCGTCACCCGCAATCCCTGGAACCCGCAGCGGACCCCGGGCGGGTCGAGCGGCGGCTCGGCTTCGGCTGTGGCCGCCGGTCTGGTTCCGATCGCCTCCGCCGGTGACGGCGCCGGCTCGATCCGGATCCCCGCCGCCTCCTGCGGCCTCTTCGGGCTCAAGCCTTCGCGGGGACGCGTTTCGCTGTCCCCTCAGGTCGAGGGCTGGCGCGGACTGGCGGTCGAAGGCTGCGTCAGCCGCTCGGTGCTCGACACCGCCCTCTGGCTCGACATCGTCTCCGGGGGCTCCCAGGAGGACGAGGCGCCGCCGCCGCCCGAGCGCCCGTTCGTGGAGGCGACGAAGCGTCCCCCCGGCAACCTCCGCGTCGGCTACTCCACTCTGGCGCCGCGGGCGCTGCTGCCGCCGACCGTCTCCGCCGAGGCGAAGCAGGCCGTCGCCGACGGGGCGGAGCTGCTGCGCTCTCTCGGCCATGAAGTCACTCCCCGCGACCCCGAGTGGGGCGGCATCGGAGACACGATCTCCGCCCGCTTCCTCAAAGGGGTCTCCGAGACCGTCGAAGAAGTCCCGCACCCGGAGCGGCTGGAAAGCCGCACCCGCGGCTTCGGCCGCCTGGGGAAGATCCTCCCCGAGGCCCTCTACGAGAAGGCGATGTCGCGGCGCCCCGCCGAACAGGCGCGGATCAACGCGATCTTCGACTCGGTCGACGTCCTGGTGATGCCGGTGATGGGCGGGACGGCGCTGCCGATCCGCCGCTGGGAGGGCAAGGGCGCCCTGCAGACCGTGCTCGGGATGAGCCGCTTCTATCCCTACTGCGTCCCCTGGAACCACCTCGGCAACCCGGCGATGGCGGTCCCGGCCGGCTTCTCGGCCGAGGGGATGCCGCTCTCGATCCAGATCGTCGGCCGCCCCGGCGAGGAGGAGACGCTGCTCTCGCTTGCCGCGCAGATCGAGGCCGAGCGGCCCTGGTCGGACCGCCGGCCGCCGATCTCCTGACGCCTGGCTAGTGGAAGACCTTGCGCAGGCGCGCGATGTCGCGCACCTTGCCGCGCGGGCGGATCCGCCGCTGCAGCATCATCTTCAGCTGGTTGGCGTCCGGTTTGCCGGAGGCGATCCAGTCGTTCCAGCTGGACTCGATGACGACGTTCGGGCTCGGCGCTTCGCCCGGCTCGGCACGGGTCGAGCCGTTGTCGAGGACCAGGTGCCACGGGTCGGCGTCGGTGAACCGCCACTGCAGCACGAAGGGGGAGCCGTTGGCGGCCTTCGGGTCGGCGACGCGGCTGATCAGGTCGAAGTAGAGGCGCTGGATCTCCGGGTCCTTGCTCGGCGGCGGCCCTTCCGGGGAGCCGATCACGCCGGCCATCATCATCTCCACCTGCCGCTTCGCGACCACGTCCTCGGGCTCGTCGGGCGGGAAGGGGAAGACACCGGGCGGCATCTCCTCGGTCGGGAAGCCGATCGTCCGCCAACGCTGGCGGATCAGTTTCATCCCGAAGGCGTAGATGTCCTCGAGCGAGAAGCCGTAGCACTCGGTGTAGGAGCGGTCCATGTTCGGGGGCGAGAAGACCGCCGGCCCGTAGGGAAGCGTTTCCCGCAGCAGCTCGACCACCGCGGCCCGGTTCTCCTCCCACCCCGGGGTCGGCTCGTTCAGCAGCTCGGAGAGGACCTTGACCCCGAAGCCGATGTGGCGCTGCTCGTCGCGGGAGACGTTCTCCATCCCCTCGCTGAAGCCCGGCATCGACTCTTTGGAGGCGAAGAAGTCCTCGATGAAGTGCTGACCGGGCTGGGCGAGGCTGCCCTCGACGATCAGGTGGTAGAGGGTGATCGCCTGCGCGAACTTCGGCACCGAGCGGTCCTTGCGCAGTTCCTCGGCCATCCGGTCGAGGCGGTCGAAGACGCCGCGATAGCCCCAGTTCAGCTGGGGCAGGGTGGAGGAGAGCGTCTGCTCGATCGAGTCGCCGCCGACGCCGATCACCTCCTTGAAGAAGCGGTGGAAGAAGATCGAGTGGCGGACCTCGTCGACCTGCTGGGTGGCGAGGAAGTAGGACATCTCCTCGGTCGGGGCGGCGGTGACGTAGGGGGCGAGGGTGTCGGCGACCCGGTCCTCGCCGTAATAGAACATCGAGTAGATCCACATCGCCGAGCGCCGCTGGATGTCGCTCAGCCCCTCCCAGCCCGCGCGGTCCCCGGAGAAGTCGATGTCGTAGGCGCTCCAGTTCCCCTGCTCCCAACGGTGGTAGAGGTCCTCATAGGTGATGTTGTCCATCAGGCGCTGGGAAGCGACGCTCATCTCGTCTCCTTTTGGTGTCGCAATGGGTGCACGAGGAGACTACCGCGATCCTGGCCAGCTGGCCAGGATCGCGGCGAGAACTTCATGTTTGCCCTGCTATTTGATGAATTCCCGAACTTCTTTGTAGACCGCTTCGTCGCTCACCAGAGCGAGGTGCGAGATGCACGCGGTTTTCGTGTTCGTCGCGCCGGTGAGGATCGTGTTTTCCGGCGGGTTGATGAATTCGTCGCACGGCGACCACCAGGTCCCGTAGTTGACCGTCCCCGGCGTTTCGTCCCCGGCGTTCAATTCGGTGAGGAATTTGGAGCCGATCCGCATCTCCACGCAGGTGGTGGTGAAGCAGATGTTGGCGACTTTGGTGCCTTTGTTCGGGCCCCCGAAGGAGACCCAGTCATCGACTTTTTCCTGGGCACCCGGAACGAACTTGAGGTACCAGCGGCTGTTGAGGCTGCCCATCGAGTGGGCGAGGATGTCGACCTTCGTCGCGCCCGTCGCTTTCAGCAGGCTTTCGACGCGGGATTTGACTTCGGTTTCACCCAGCGTTTTGTTCGAGGTGCTGCTGTTGTAGGTGTAGGTGCTCAAGTACGAGGCGGGGTAGCCGTCTTTTTCGAACCGGGCTTTCATCGTGCTCCAGTTCGAGGCGCTCCCGTTCCAGCCGTGCACGAACAGGATCGGGTCGAGGGCCATCGAGCTGGCGGGCACGAAGGCCGCGCCGGTGAGGCAGAGGGCGATCGCGGCGGCGAACGCCGTCAGTCGCTTACGGACCATTTCTTCCTCCTTGAAAGAGAAGCGGGGCCCCGGGTCGTGGCCAGGGCCCCGCTGGACTGGACTTATTTGACGAATTCGCGCACTTGGGCGTAGACCGTCGAGTCAGTCCTCAGTGCGGCGTGCGAGATGCACGCGGTTTGCGTATTCGTCGCGCCGCTGAGCGGCACGCTCGAGTCCGGGTTGATGATTTCGTCGCAGGGCGACCACCAGGTACCGTAGTTGACGGCCCCGGGCGTCTCGTCACCGGCGTTCAGTTCTCCAAGGAATTTGGAGCCGACCCGCATCTCGACGCAGGCGGTGCTGAAGCAGAAGTTGGCGAAATCGGTGCCGTGATTCGGCCCGCCGAGCGAGACCCAGTCATCGACGTTCGCTTCGCCACCCGCGACGAACTTGATGTACCAGCGGGTGTTGAGGCTGCCCATCGAGTGGGCGATGATGTCGACCTTGGTGGCGCCGGTCGCTTTCTTCAGCGCTTCGACGCGCGATTTGACTTCGGTTTCGGCCGTCGTTTTGTTCGAGGTCGAGGTGTTGTAGCTGTAGGCGCTGAGTTCCGATTTCGCGTACCCGTCTTTTTCGAAGTTCGCGATCATCGTTTTCCAGGCCGATGAGCTTTCCGACCAGCCGTGGACGAACAGGATCGGCTCTTTCGCGAGCGCGGCGGGCGCGAATGCCGCACCGGCAGTGCATAGGGCGACCGCGACGACGATCGCCGTCAGGCGTCTGCTGACCATCTATTTCTCCCTTGTTGAGCGCAGGGCGCCTCCCTAAGCGCGCTGCTGTAGATGACCCGAGCAGACTGGTTAAGTACTCGGGAGCGCCTGAGTAAAGCAGATTTCAGCCGCCGGCGCCAGGCTCCGCGGGCGAAGGCGCCTCGATCTCCCGCTTGAGGATCTTCCCCGTCGGGCCCTTGGGAAGGTCGTCCATGAACCAGACGATCCGCGGGTACTTGTAGGCGGCGATCCGCTCCTTCACGTATTCGCTGACTTCCTCCGGCGCCAGCTCCTCGCCCTCGTGGGGGACGACGGCGGCGCCGATCTCCTCGCCCCACTCGGGATGGGGAACGCCGAGGACGGCGGCTTCGCGGATCTTCGGGTGCTCGTAGAGCACCTCCTCGACCTCGCGCGGGTAGACGTTGTAGCCGCCGCGGATGATCATGTCCTTCTTGCGGTCGACGATGAAGAAGTAGCCGTCCTCGTCGACTTTGGCCATGTCGCCGCTGTGGAACCAGCCGCCGCGCATCGCCTCCTCGGTCGCGTCGGGCCGCTGCCAGTAGCCCTTCATGATGTTGTGGCCGCGGATCACGATCTCGCCGACCTCGCCCTGCGGCACCTCGTTGTCGTTCTCGTCGACGACCTTCATCTCGACTTCTTTCAGCGGCGTCCCGATCGAGCCGGGCTTGCGCGGGCGGCCGGGGTGGTTGCTGCTGGCGACCGGCGAGGTCTCCGAGAGGCCGTAGCCCTCCAGCACTTCGCAGCCGAAGGCCTCCTCGAAGCCGCGCAGCACCTCGACCGGCATCGCGGCGCCGCCGGTGACGCAGATCCGCAGGGAGGAGGTGTCGTGGCTCTCCCGCTCGGGATGGTGGAGGAGCGCCCCGTACATCGTCGGCACCCCGTAGAAGTGGGTGACGCCGTCGCGCTGGAGGATCTCCAGCGCCTCGCCCGGCTCGAATTTCGGCAGCAGGGTGAGGGTCGCCCCGACTTGTAGCGAGGCATTCATGCTGACCGTCTGGCCAAAGGAGTGAAAGAGCGGCAGCGAGCCGAGGACGACGTCGCCCTCCGTGATCTCGCAGGTGGTCTGGGAGGCGATCTCGGCGTTGCGGGAGAGGTTGAAGTGGGTCAGCTCGGCCCCCTTCGGTTTGCCGGTGGTGCCCGAGGTGTAGAGGATCACCGCCGTGTCCCCTTCATCGGTGTCGGCGAGCTCGGTGCTCGGCCCGTGGTTGCCCAACAGCTCGGCGAAGGATTCCGGCTCCACCTCGATCAGTTCGGCGCCGGCCTCGGCGGCGCCGGCGCGCGCCTCCTCGCCGAAACCGTGCCAGGCGAGCAGCAGCTTGGCGCCGGAGTCCTCGAGGTAGAAGGCGATCTCACGTCGCTTCAGCAGCACGTTCATCGGCACCACCACGCCGCCGGCGCGGAGAACGCCGTAGTAGGCCACCGGGAACTCGAGGACGTTCGGCAGCATCACCCCGACCCGGTCGCCCTGCTGCAGGCCCTTCTCGCGCAGCAGCGCCGCCAGCCTGGCGCTGTGGTCGTCGAGGTCGCCGTAGGTCAGCTCGAGCGGGCCGAGCCGGACGGCGACCGCGGCCGGTTCCCTGGCGGCGCTCTCGGTGACGATCGAAGCGAGATTCAAGCCCATGATTTCCTCCCGTTGCGAGTTGCTCTCCCGCGGCCAGTGTAGGCGGCCGCCCTTCGCTAGGCTCGCCGGGATGGAGGATCTCGGCCACCCCGTCTCCTACCTGGTTGCGAAGCGCGGGACCCCGGTCTTCTCCAGCGACGGCGAGAAGATCGGACGGGTGGTCAAGGTGCTGGCGGCGCCGGAGGCGAACATGTTCGACGGCATCATCTTCGAGACCAGCTGGGGTCCCGGCGGCCGCCGCTTCGTCGACGCGCCGGAGGTCGGCGAGATCTACGAGCGGGGCGTGATCCTGACGATCGCCGCCGCCGAGGTGGAGTCGCTGCCGAAGCGATGGCGCTAGGATGCCCTCGATGCGGGGAGCGCTCTTGACCATTGCGGCTTGTCTTGCGCTGGTTTTTGCCGGCTGCGGGGACGACGACTCGTCCACCACGTCGGCCACCGGCGACGAAACCGCTCCGGCCAAACAGGCTGAATCCCCGGCCGAATCGTCGAACGAGAAGACGAAACCGAAAGTCACCGTGCCGAACGGCGCACCGCCCAAGCAGCTGGTGACGAAAGACCTGGAAACCGGTACCGGCCCGGCGGCCAAAGCCGGCGACGAAGTGACGGTCCAGTACGTCGGCGTCGGTTACGACACGAAGAAAGAGTTCGACTCCTCCTGGAGCCGCAGCGAACCGTTCACCTACAACCTTGGCTCCGGCGAAGTCATCCCCGGCTGGGAACAGGGCATCGAAGGGATGAAGGCCGGCGGCCGCCGTGAACTGGTCATCCCGCCGAACCTCGCCTACGGTCCCGCCGGCTCCCCGCCCGTGATCGGGAAGAACGAAACGCTGATCTTCGTAGTCGACCTCGAAGCGGTCAAATAGACCGCCCGCTGGCCGAACGACTCACCGCACAAGCCCTGGCGGGCGAGCCGCTGCGCTCGCCGGAGGACGTCGCCGAGCGCTTGCTCGCGGTGCAGGGGCAGGACCCGCGCGGGGCGCGGCTGGCGGTGCGGGCCCGCACCGAGGGGTTGACGGCGGCCGACGTCGACCGGGCGCTGACCGACGATCGCTCGCTGCTGATCACCTGGCTGAACCGGGGGACCCTCCACCTGGTGCGCAGCGAGGACTACCCCTGGCTGCACCTGCTGACGGCGCCGACTCATTTCGCCAGCTGCCGGCGCCGGCTGCAACAGGAAGGGATGTCCGAGGTGGCCGGTGAGCGGGCGATGAAGGTCATCGAGAAGACCCTCGCCGACGAGGGGCCGTTGAGCGGGAAGGACCTGCGAGCGCGGCTCGCGGATGCTGACGTCCCGACCGAGGGTCAGCTGTTCATTCACCTGATGTTCATGGCCGCTGCGCGGGGAATCCTGGTCCGCGGGCCGATGGTCGGCAAGGAACACGCCTACGTCCTCGTTCGCGACTGGCTGGGCGAGCAGAAGCGGGTGGACCGCGAGAAGGCCGTGGTGGAGCTGGCGCGTCGCTACCTGGTCGGGCACGGGCCGGCGAACGACCGCGATCTCGCCCGCTGGGCTGGGCTGCCGTTGCGCGACGCACGCGCCGGGCTGGAGGCGATCGCCGGCGAGCTGGAGCAGCGCGAGGACGGGTTGGTCGACCTGAAGAAGCGGCCGGCAGCCGCGCCGCTGCCCCCGCCGCGGCTGTTGGGCTCCTTCGAGCCTGTGCTGCTCGGCTGGACCTCCCGCGACGAAGTCGTCGGCCCGCACAAGCTGCTGGTGACGATCAACGGGATCTTCAAGCCCTTCGCCATGGTGGACGGCCGCGCCGTCGCCACCTGGGGCCTCGCCGCCGGCAAGGTGACGATCGAGCCGCTCGTCAAGGTGACGAAGAAGGCGATGAAAGCGCTCGACGCCGAAGCCGGCGACGTCGAGCGCTTCTTCGCCTGAAGGGATGGCTAGGCGCGGGGCGGCATCGCGTCGCTGGGCGCGGGCGGGGCGGCCTGGCCCTCCAGCGGTTCGGCCTCCTGCTCCCAGACGTTGTTGAGCGAGATCTGCAGGTAGGCGAACATCGCCGGCGAGAGCAGCAGGTAGAGGATCAGCGCGATCCAGCCGCTGACCGGCTCGCGGCCGGCGACCTTCGACGCGCCCTGGACGCGTTCGGTACCGCGCCAGTAGCTGACGAGCGGCGGGATGATGATCAGGAAGCCGGGGACGATCGCCAGCAGCGAGTTGGTCGGGTTCTTGCCGAGGTCGTAGCCCTTGGCTTCGCCGTAGGCTTTCAGCTCCTTGTTGATCTTGTACCACCAGACCACGTGGTAGACGCCGAGGGTGATGATCGGCAGCAGGGCCACGGCCCAGGGGCTGCGCACCTTCACCTCGTGCTGGGTGCCGCGAATTTTCATCTCGTAGGCCATGGATCTCCGTTTCTAGTTCGGGGGCACTGAGGCCATTTTGGGTTCGGGCTCGGACTCCTTTAGCCGCAACAAAGCGAGCAGACCGATAAAGCCGGCGAGGGCGGAGAGCCCGCCGGCGTAGGCGAGGGTGCCGCGGGCGCCGATCGCGGTGACGAGGAAGCCGCCGGCGGCGAAGGCGCCGAGCTCGGCGGTGTTGCGGATCGCGTTGTAAGCGGCGAAGGCGCGGCCGTGGAGGTCCTCGGAGATGCGGGTGTGGATGAGGCTGCGGTACATCACGTTCTTGACCCCGTGGGCGGTGCCGCCGACGAAGGCGCAGGCGAGGTAGAAGGCGAAGCTGAGCCAGAGGGCGGGGAGAGCGAGCGAGGCGCCCTGGATCGTCGCCGCGGCGAGGCCCACCACCGCCAGTGCGGTCACGGCGACGCGGCGGGAGAGCAGCATCGCCCCGAGCGCCATCCCCACCGTCCAGACCGAGAACATCGAGGCGTAGGCGACGTCGCCCATCCCCAGCACGTCTTCGACGAAGAAGAGCTCGCCGACCCAGACCGCGGACATGAAGAAGAGCGAGCCGAAGGCGACGGTCATCACCAGCGCCAGGGTGCGGTCGCGGTAGAGGCAGGCGATGCCGTCGCGGGCGCGGGGCGCGGGCTCGCCCTCGCGCGGCTTGCCGGGCGGCCGCTTGATCCGCAGCGAGCGCGTCGCCAGCGCCACGGCGGCAAAGGTCGCCGCGTCGACCAGCATCGCCAGCTCGAGGCCGCCGATCGCGAAGAGGAGCCCGCCGACCAGGGGGCCGATGCCGAAGCCGATATAGCGCGCCGTCTCCACGTGGCCGTTCGCCTCCTGCACCCGGTCGCCGGCCAGCGGCGGCACCAGCGCGAACTCGGCCGGCTGGGAGACGGCAAAGACGACGCCGAGCAGGGCGGTCAGGGCGAGGGCGGGGGCGACCGCGTCGTTGAAGGCGAGGACGGCGGCGACCACCGCGCCGGCGCCGGAGACCATCGCCAGCAAACGCGTCGTCTCGATCCGGTCGACCAGCAGCCCGGCGAAGCCGGAGACGACGATCGAGGGCCCGAAGAGGCAGATCCACAACGCCGCGACCAGCCAGCCGGAGTCGGTCTGCTCGCCGATGAACAGGCCCAGGGCGACGATCGCCACCCAGTCGCCGGCGGCAGAGAGACCGACCGCGCCGGTGACGAGGCGGAAATCGCGGTCGCGGAAGAGGCTGGTCGAGCCCATGGGGAGAGCGTATGCGGCTTCCCCGGGACCGCAAGTCGATCCTGGCCCGCCCCTCGATCGCCCAGTAGATTCCTAGTGATGAAGTTTTCTATATCGGTACTCGGCGTTGCAGCTGCGGTGGCGCTCCTCGGGTGCGGGGGGAGCGAGGGGGCCGACGGCACGACGGCATCGAGCGCCGATGACCAGCGCCTTGCCGCGAATGCGGCGCTTGAAGCGGAGATCGGCCACCCCGTTCCCAAGGTTCCTCCTCAGGAAGGGAAGCTGACCGAGCTCGTCGTCCGGGACGTGAAGGTGGGCAAGGGCCCGGCGGCCCAATGGGGGGACGAGGTCGACGTTCGCTACGTCGCCCGCGTCTACCAGACCGGAAAGATCTACGCCCGGCACTGGGAGGGAGTCGGCACCTTCCTCTTCAACCTCGACGGCAAATCCTTCGGTGTCGGCTGGCAGCGGGGCATCGAGGGGATGCGGGTCGGCGGCCGGCGGGAAATCCTGGTCCCGAAGCACCTTCTCTTCGAAGACAACGACGTCGCCTACATGGTGACCCTGCTCTGGCTGGAACAGCGGGGCGGCTAGACCAAGCCGTGAAGTCCAGTCGGATTGGGGCGCGCGCGAAATGGATCGTGCGCGGGACTTGAAAAATATCTACGATTACCGATATAAAACCTGTCTAATGAAGTGCTTCCTTCTCATAATTGCTCTCTGCTGTGCTCTCCTTGCCGTCGCCCCTGGCTGCGGGAGCGACGATTCGGCGACCTCCAAGTCGTCGGATGGCTCCGCGACCACCACCAGCGACTCCCCGGCTACCGATGATGAAGGCAAAGAGAAGCCCACGGAGGCCCCCGCGTCCTCGAAAATCCCCATCGGCGACTACGAGGAAGAAGGCCCCTTTTCGGCCGTCTCCGGCCAGGAAGGCGATGAAAAACCGCGCTTCACCCCTACCGGCCAGCCGCCTCCCAAGAAAATTGTCACCAGGGACCTCGAGGTGGGGTCTGGCCCGGCAGCTCAACCTGGAGATGAAGTGAGCGTTTACTTCGCTGGCGCTATATACGAAACCGGCAAGGTCGAACTCTTCGGATGGCCGCCCTCGAAACCGTCGGTTTTTGAGCTCGGGGCCGGTCTCTACGGAAAAAGCTGGGAGAAGGCCATCGAGGGGATGAAAGTCGGGGGCGTTCGCCAGGTGATCCTCCCCTCGAGCGATTTCGCGCAAGGGAAACCAGTCGACTACGTGATCGCGCTGATGGACCTGCAGCCGAAATCGGAGTAGTCGAAGGGGATTGGACCAGCTGGTGAGACACCCATTCCTGGCTTGCGCTCTCTGTCTGGCTCTCCTCGCAGGTGTCTCCGGCTGTGGGAGCGACGATGCGACGAACTCTGAGACGCAGACCTCTGCGGCCACCGCGGACAGGGAGGGGGGCGCAAAACTGGATGACGGGCCCCTCGAACTTGAAGCTCGGGCCTCGAAGGTCGTCATCGGCGACTACGAGGGGGAAGGGCCCTTCTCGGCCGTCTCCGGCAGAAAGGGCAACAAGAAACCGCTCTTCAAACCCTCTGGCCAACCAGCTCCCAGGAAAACCGTCATCAGGGACCTCGAGGTGGGATCGGGGCCGGCCGCCCAGCGCGGAGACGAAGTGAGCTATTACTACGCTGGCGCTGACCATGGCACCGGTGAGATCCAGTACTTCGGGTGGCCGCCAAATCTCCCGGCGACCATCCGGCTCGGGCTCGGCACCTTCGGAAAAAGCTGGGAAAAGACCATCGAGGGAATGAAGGTCGGAGGCGTTCGCCAGGTGATCATCACCGCGGACTACCTCTCAGAAGAAGACCCCCTCGACTACGTGATCGTGCTGACGGCGTTGCAGCCGCAGTCGGCCGCGTCGTAGGCTCAGCCCAGCTTCGGCGTGCGCCAAGGCGCTTCCAGGCGCCCGACCAGCTCGTCGCCCAGGCCCTCGATCGGGACACGGACCTGCTCCAGGGAGTCGCGGTCGCGGAGGGTGACGGTGTCGTCGTCCATCGTCTGGTGGTCGACGGTGATGCCCCAGGGGGTGCCGATCTCGTCCTGGCGGCGGTAGCGCTTGCCGATCGAGCCGCCCTCGTCGAACTCGGCGGGGAGGCGGCGGCGCAGGTCCTGGAAGATCTCGCGCGCCTTCTCCGGCATCCCCTCCTTGGAGACGAGGGGGAGGACGGCGACCTTGACCGGCGCCAGTCGCGGGTGCAGGCGCAGGACGGTGCGCTGGCGGCCCTCCACTTCCTCGACCTCGTAGGAGTCGACGAGGAAGGCGAGGGTGGCGCGGTCGGCGCCGGCGGCGGGCTCGATCACATGGGGGACGTAGCGTTCTTTCGTCTGCTGGTCGAAGTACTCGAGCTTCTCGCCGGAGAACTTGGCGTGCTGGGTGAGGTCGAAGTCGCCGCGGTTGGCGATCCCCTCCAGCTCCGACCAGCCGATCGGGAACAGGTACTCGATGTCGCTCGTCGCCGAGGAGTAGTGGGAGAGCTCGTCGGCGCCGTGCGCGCGGACCCGCAGGTGGTCGGGGCGGATGCCGAGCTCGGTGTACCAGCGCTCGCGCTCCTGCATCCAGTGCTGGTGCCACTTCTCAGCGTCGGCCGGGGGCGTGAAGTACTCCATCTCCATCTGCTCGAACTCGCGGGTGCGGAAGATGAAGTTGCCCGGGGTGATCTCGTTGCGGAAGGACTTGCCGACCTGGGCGATCCCGAACGGCGGCTTCTTGCGGGCGAAGCCGAGCACGTTCTTGAAGTTGATGAAGATCCCCTGCGCCGTCTCCGGCCGCAGATAGACGGTCGAGCCCTCCTCGGCGACCGGGCCGACGTGGGTTTCGAACATCAGGTTGAACTGGCGGGGCTCGGAGAGCTCGCCGCCGCACTCGGGGCAGCGCAGCTCCGCGTTGGGGTCGCCGCCTTCGGCTTCGACCGCCTCGCGCAGGTGGTCCTCGCGCCAGCGCCTCTTGCACTTGCCGAGGCACTGGACGAGCGGATCGGTGAAGCCCGCGAGGTGGCCCGAGGCCTCCCAGACGCGCGGGTGCTGGAGGATCGCCGAGTCCAGCGCGACGATGTCGTCGCGCTCCTGCAGCATCGCCTTCCACCACTCGGCCTTGACGTTGTTCTTCAGCAGCACGCCGTAGTGGCCGTAGTCATAGGTCGAGCCGAGCCCGCCGTAGATCTCCGAGGAGGGAAAGACGAAGCCGCGCCGTTTGCACAGCGCGACGATCTCCTCCATCGTCACCTCGGTCGGACGGGTTCCCTGCTCGGTCGCCATGGCGGGAACGGTAGCGGCTGCGATAATCCCGCAGCCTTATGCCGATCTACGAGTACAAATGCGAGAACGGGCACGTCTTCGAGGTGATCCAGAAGATGAGCGACGAGCCGCTGCGCGAGTGCCAGGAGTGCGGCGCCCCCGCCTCGCGGGTTTTCACGCCGCCGGCGATCCACTTCAAGGGCTCCGGTTTCCACAACACCGACTACGGGACGAAGCGGGGCGGCGGCGGCAACGGCGGCTCGGAGAGCGGCGGCGAGAAGGGCTCCGACTCCGGCTCGTCGAAGTCGGACTCCGGCAAGAGCGAGTCGAAGTCCGACTCAAAGCCGGCCGCGTCCACGGCCGACTGAGCCAGGTATGTCGACCGAGGTGCGGGTGAGCCTGGTCTGGAGGTTTGCCCTCGGGGTGGCCGCGATCGCGGCGCCGGTGGTCGCTTACGCGATCGCGGCGTTGCTGGTCGAGGGGCAGGCCGAGAAGGAGTACTTCGAAGCGGTCTCGCAGATCCTGCCGGTGCTGCTGCTGGCGCTGGCGATCGAGCAGCGCTACTTCGACAGAGCGGGACGCGAACGAGCGCCGGAGTCGCCGTTGCAGCTGGAGCTCGCGGGTCGGCGATTGGATGACCGGACGATGGCCCGCTGGTACACGCTGGCGGCGCGGATCTACGCCCTGGTGGTGCTGATCGCGCTCGGCTTCGGCGAGTGGATCGCGGTCGAAGTGCTGGCCACGGGCGAATCCACCGGCGCCGACCTGAAGAACACCGCCGGCTCGCTGGCGGCGGGCTTCACCGCCCTGATCGTCTCGGCCCTGGTCGGAACGAAACAGACGGCCGACTAGCCGTTCAGCAGCTTGTTGACGGCCCTTTGACGGACCGACTCGGGGACCTCGATCGAGCCCCCGGGGCCTTCGAGGCTGCAGCCTTCCTCGAATTCCTTGGGAGTGCCGCAGAGGACGTCGGTCGGGGCGGAGCCGCCGATGCCTGCGGCGAGGACCAGCTGCGGCATCGTCAGGAAGCCCATGTCGCTGACGAAGGCTTTGGGTGCCTCCCAGCCGATGATCGGTCCCTTGACGAAGTTGTAGGGGAGGCGCAGGGGGTCGGTCAGCCGGCCTTTGATCCCGTTGATCACCGCCTGCTGCGCCTTCGCGCGGTCGAAGTCGTCGTAGCCGAGGGAGAAGGCGCTGGGGCCGGGACCGGGGCATTCGACGGGCTTGCGGGCGCGGGCGTAGGCGAGCGCCTTTTCCCCGTTCAGCGTGTTCTCGCCCTTGCGGAGGCGGAGGGTGACGCCGCCCTGGCCGCCGCCGGCGCCGCCGGAGATGTCGGCGCAGAGCTTGACCGGAACGTCGACCTCGACTCCGCCGACGGCGTCGATCAGCTCTTCGAAGCCGGTGAAGTCGACGATCGCGATGTGGTCGATCTCGATCCCGAGGAACTGCTCGACCGCGCGGATCTGCAGGGCGGCGCCGCCGTGGGAGAAGGCGGCGTTGATCTTTTCCGGCGCCTGGCCGGGGATCTCGGCGAAGACGTCGCGGGGGATCGAGAGTTTGCGGAAGGCGCCGCCGCCGGCCCGGATCAGCATCAGGGTGTCGGCGCGGAATTCACCTTCTTCACAGGGGTCGTGCGGTTTCTCGCCCTTCGACTGCTGTTCGAAGCACTCCTCGGAGGTGTTGCCGTCACCGGCACCGGGCGGCCGCGCGTCGGTGCCGAGGACGAGGATCGTCTGCGCGCTCGGCAGCAGCATCGCGTTGCCGCTCAGCTCCTCCGCCGCTTCGCCGGAGAGCTTGAAGGACTGGATCTGGGCGGAGACGGCGAAGGCGAGGAAGCTGAGCAGGATCCAGCCCAGCGCCGCCAGCGCCAGCCATTTGAAGAGTCGCTTGACGTTGAACGGCGCCCGCGGGGCGCCCGGACGCCGTGGCTCGCGGTCCTTGCGCTTGCGTGAAGGCAACCTTGCACGGTCCCGCAAACCCGACAGATCGGCGCCTTTCAGGCGCGAAAACAGCCCCTTGCGGGAGCGGTAGACCTTGTACTCGGGCTCGTATTCGGGCGGCTCTTGGGGCCGCTGCTCGTCGTCGGGGGTCATGAAAGGCTAGAAATCATGGCGATGCAGCCGGTTATTCGCCTCCCAGCCTCCCGCTCCTCGTGAGCGCGAGCGAGACGATCGGGGTCGACCTCGGGGGCACGAAGATGCTCGTCGGAGTCCTCTCCGGCACCGAGCCCCTCTACGAGCAGCGCGAGACTTCCCGCGGCCAGACCGAGGACGAGCTGGTCGAGCTGCTGGTCCGCGAGGTGGAAGAGGCGCGCGAAGCGCGGCCTGACGTGGCGGCCGTGGGGCTCGGGATCCCGGCGACGATCGATCACGAGCGCGGGATCGCGGTCGCCGCCGTCAACCTGCCGCTCTCCGAGGTGCCGATCAAGGAAGTGGTCTCCGAGCGGACCGGCCTGCCCGTTTTCGTCGATAACGACGCCAACGTCGCCGCCTACGCCGAGTACCTCTACGGCGCCGCCCAGGGCAAGCCGCACATGGTGATGCTGACCGTCGGGACCGGGATCGGCGGCGGCCTCGTCCTCGGCGGCGAGGTCTACCGCGGCTCGACCGGGGCCGGGGCCGAGCTCGGCCACACCGTGATCCAGGCTGACGGGCCGCCCTGCCAGGGCAACTGCCCCAACCACGGCTGCGTCGAGGCGTTGGCTTCGGGGACGGCGCTGGAGCGCGAGGGGTGCGCGGCGGCAGAAAGCGCGCCGGACTCGGCGCTGGGCAGGGCCTTCGCCGCAGGCAAGGAGATCGACGGCAAGGCGGTCACCGAAGCCGCCCTCGCCGGCGACGAAATCGCGATCGGCGTCTTCGACCTGATCGGGAGCAGGCTCGGGGTCGCTTGCGCAACCTTCGCCAACGTCTTCCAGCCCGACGCGATCGTCGTCGGCGGCGGCGTCATCGCCGCCGGTGACCTGCTGCTGGAGCCCGCCCGCCGCGAGCTGCGCCGGCGGGCGCTGAACCCGATGAACCGGACCCCGATCCTCGAGGCGACCCTCGGCAACGACGCCGGGATGATCGGTGCCGCGGCGATGGCGCGGGATGAGCTGGCGAAGGTGGCCGGCTGATGCCGGGCCAGCTGGTCGTCTGCCCGACGCCGATCGGAAACCTCGACGACGTCTCACCGCGGGTGCGCGAGGCGCTGGTCAGCGCCGACTACATCGCCTGCGAGGACACCCGCCGCACCGGCTCGCTGCTGGACAAGCTGGGGATCCGGCCGGCGCCGCGGCTGGTCTCCTTCCACGAGGGCAACGAATCGGCGCGGGCGCTGGAGTTGGCGCAGCGGATCGAGCGCGGCGACATCGTCGCTCTGGTCTCCGACGCGGGGATGCCGGGAATCTCCGACCCCGGCTACAAGCTGATCCGCCGCTGCATCGACCGGGCGCTGGAGGTGACGGTCCTGCCGGGCCCCTCGGTCGTGCCGGTGGCGCTGGTCGCCTCCGGCCTGCCGACCGACAAATGGCGCTTCGAGGGGTTCCTGCCGCGGCGGGCGGGGGAGATGGAGCGGGTCCTGCGCTCGGCCGAGACCGTGATCGCCTTCGAGTCGCCGCGGCGGGTGGGGGAGTCGCTTGCGGCACTCGCCTCGCTTGCCCCCGACCGCGACGCCGCCGTCTGCCGCGAGCTGACCAAGGTCCACGAGGAGGTCGCCCGCGGCACCCTCGCCGAGCTCGCCCGCCGCTTCCGCGGCGACGTCAAAGGCGAGATCGTCCTCGTCATCGCCCCCGCCGCCTCCAGCGAGCACGACAAAGACGTCGGCTTCGCCGTCGACGCCCTCCGCCACCTCGTCCAGTCCGGCGCCCGCCCCCGCGCCGCCGCCTCCGTCGTCGCGGCGCTCACCGGCACGCGCGCGAACGACCTCTACAAGGCGCTGACCGGGCGCGAGGCGCGGCGGTAAGGACATGCTGAAAGCCCTGCGCTCCCATCTCACCTATTCCAACGTCGTCTCGACGCTCTGTCTGTTCATCCTGCTCGGCGGCGTTGCCTACGCGGCCGGTCAGCTGGCGCCGAACTCGGTTGGCACCAAGCAGCTGAAAGACGGCGCGGTGACGCTGAAGAAGATCAACAAAAGAACGCAGAGGGAACTGAGGGTTAGGGGTCCGGTGGGGCCGAAAGGCGAGGACGGCGCGCGGGGGCCAACGGGTCCCGCGGGCCCCGCGCCCGTGCCCGGACCACCCATCGGGCCGGGACCCCCGGGCCCCGTCGGGCCGGCCGGCGCGACCGTCGCCGCTCTCTTCGGCTCTGGCGCCGACGGCGACGCGACGATCGACAGCCGCGTCACCCTCGAAGGGGACGCCTACTTCGACGACCTCACCCTCGAACCGGGCGCGGAGCTCCGGACCAACGGCTTCAGGTTGTTCGTCGCCGGGACGCTGACGATGGCCGACGGCTCGAACATCAACCGCGACGGCCCCGGCACCGCCTCAGAATGCGAAGCGCCGGCGCTCTCGCCGCGCACGCTCGGAGGATCCGGGGCGGGGGGCTGCGACTCGGTCGAGGGTGGCAACGGCGGCGACGTCGCCAACTCTTTGGGCGGGGAAGGCGGCGGCTCCGGTGGGCGCGGCAGCGCGGCGACTCCGGGCGTCAACGTCGGCGGCGAGGGGATCTTCGAGTCCGCGACCCAGGCGCTGACGGGGCGCACCCTCGACGGCGCCCTGGTCAACGGCGGCGCCGGCGGCGAGGGCTCCAACCCGGGCCTCGGCGGCGGAGCGGGCGGGGGCGTGGTCCTCGTCGCGGCCCGCAACGTCGTCGTCAGCGGCGCGGCCTCGATCGGCGCCGACGGTGGCAGCGGCCACTACGGCGGCGGGGGCGGCGTCGTGGTCGTCGTCTCCAGCGTCCCGCAACCCGCCGGGCTCACGCTCAGCGTCGCGCCCGGCGCCAGCGAGGCGACCAGCGCCCCCGCGGAGCAGGCCGAGCCCGGCTTCGCCGCTTGGCTGGGCTGAACCGCTGCCGTTCGCCCCGGCGGCGGCGCTTTGTCTTCGGCTAGCGTGGGCACTTCGATGAGCCCGGCCAGCTGGTACGTCACCACCCCGATCTATTACGTCAACGCCGAGCCCCACCTTGGGCACGCGTACTCGACGATGGCTGCCGACGTCCTCGCCCGGCACCACCGGCAGCGGGGGGACGACGTCTTCTTCCTCACCGGCACCGACGAGCACGGCGAGCCGGTGGAGAACGCGGCGAAGAAAGCCGGCGTCTCGCCGCAGGAGCTGGCCGACACCAACGCGGCGAAGTTCGAGGGGCTGATGCCGATCATCGACGCCACCAACGACTTCTTCATCCGCACCTCCGACCCGCGCCACACCGAGAAGGTCGCCGAGATCATGCAGCGGGTCTACGACAACGGCTGGGTGACCAAGGGGGTCTACGAAGGCTGGTACTGCCCCCGCTGCGCCGACTTCAAAACCGAGCGCGAGCTCGGCCCCGGCAACACCTGCCCGATCCACGAGATCCCGCTCGAAAAAGAACGCGAGGAGAACTACTTCTTCCAGCTTTCCGCCTTCCAGGCGCAGCTCGAAAGCCTCTACGAGGAGCGACCGGACTTCGTCGTCCCCGAGTTCCGCCGCAACGAGGCGCTCTCGTTCATCAAGGGCGGCCTCGAAGACGTCTCGCTCTCGCGTCCGCACCTGAGGTGGGGCCTGCCGCTGCCCTGGGACCCCGAGCAGCGGATGTACGTCTGGTTCGACGCCCTCCTCAACTACGTCACGGCGCTGGGCTTCGCCCGCGAGGGGGAGGACCTGACCGATCGCTACTGGCCCGCCGACCTGCACGTGATGGCCAAGGACATCCTCAAGTTCCACGCGGTGATCTGGCCGGCGCTCTGCTTCGCCGCCGACTTGGAGCCGCCGCAACGGATGGTGATCCACGGCTACCTGCTGATGGGCGAGAAAAAGATGTCGAAGAGCCTCGGCAACGTGCTCGACCCGTTCGAGGTGATCGAGCGCTTCGGCGCCGACGCGCTGCGCTTCTACCTCTTCCGCGAGGTCAGCTTCGGCCAGGACGGCTCGATCTCCACGGCGGGCTTCGAGCAGCGCTACGAGACCGAGCTCGCCAACGACTACGGCAACCTCGCCAGCCGGGTGCTGGCGATGGTCGACCGCTACCGCGACGGCGTCGTGCCGGTGGCCCAGGTCGACGCGACGCTGGCCGAGGACTTCGAAGGGGCGATCGAGCGCTTCAGCTCGCTGCTCGACCGAGCCGAGCTGAGCCAGGCGCTCGATCTCGTCTGGGCCCTGGTCCGCCGCCTCAACCGCTTCGTTGAGGAGACGCAGCCGTGGGTCCTCGCCAAGGACGAGGCCGACCCCGAGCGGCTCGACGAAGTCCTCTACAACTTGGTCGAGGGGCTGCGGGTAGTGACGCTGCTGCTCGTTCCCTACCTGCCGCGGACGAGCGAGACGCTGCTGGCGGCGCTGGAGGAAGAGGGACGCGCCCTGGCCGAGCTGGGCTCGCGCGAAGGGGGCCAGAAGGTCGAGCGGGTGCCGCCGCTCTTCCCGAAGATCGACACCCCGGCTTGATGGCGGCGCCGGTCCTCGCCGTCAAAGAGCTGAGCAAGCGCTACGGAAAGCAGCAGGCGCTCGCCGGCGTCGACCTCGCGGTGGAGCCGGGCCAGCTGGTCGGGTTGCTCGGGCCCAACGGCGCCGGCAAGTCGACGCTGACGAAGATCGCCTGCGGCCTGGTCCGTCCCAGCGGCGGCGGGGTCGAGGTGCTGGGACGGCCGGCGGGGTCGCCCGAAGCGCGCGCCGCGCTCGGCTACCTGGCCGAGCTCTTTCGCTTCCCGGGCTGGTGCACGGCCGACGAGCTGCTGCGCCTGCACCAGCGCCTCGCCGGCTCCGCCGGGGGCGAGGCGGAGCGGCGCGAGCTGCTCGACCTGGTCGAGCTCGGCGCCGCGGCCGACAAGCGGATCGAGGCGATGTCGAAGGGAATGCAGCAGCGGCTGGGGGTGGCGCAGGCGCTGGTCGGGTCGCCGCGCCTGCTCCTGCTCGACGAGCCGACGAGTGCGCTCGATCCCGTCGGGCGGCGGATCGTCCGCGAACTGCTGGAGGAGCTGCGCCGCCGCGACGTCGCCGTCCTGCTCAACTCGCACCTGCTGAGCGAGGTCGAGCTGATCTGCGACCACGTCGCGATCATCGCCGGCGGGCGCCTGATCAAGGCCGGGACCCCGGTGGAGCTGGCGGGGCCGGCGGCGGTCGAGGTCGAGACCGGCTCCGGGGTGAGGACCTTCGAGGGGGCGACCCGCGAGGATGCGCCGCGGATCGTCGCCGAGCTGGTCGCGGCCGGCGAGCGGGTCTACCGGGTCGAGGTCCGCCACAGCTCGCTCGAAGACGTCTACCTCGAGGCGGTCGGGGGACAGACGGGATGAGCGGCAGCCGGCTGCGCTCGGTGGCGACGGTGATCGGCCTCTCGATCCAGGAGGGGCTGCGCAAGCGCGTCTTCCTCGCGGTGCTGGTGCTGACCGCGGGCTTCCTCGCGCTCTACGGGCTCGGCGCCCACTTCGCCTTCAGGGACGTCGACGGGTTCGCCACCGGCGAAACGGAGATCCTCGACCCGCGCGCCTTCACCGGGGCGACGATCTTCGGCCTGGCGATGTTCGCGACCCTCTTCCTCGGCGCGGTGCTGGCGGTCTTCCTCACCCTCGGCGTCGTTCGCGGCGACGCCGAATCGGGCCTGCTGCAGCCGATCGTCGTCCGCCCGATCGGCCGCACGACGATGCTGATCGCCCGCTTCGCCGGCGCCGCCGCGCTCTCGGCGGCCTACGTGCTGATCGTCTACGCCGCCGCCTGCGCGATCACCGCCGCGGCCGGCGACTGGACCCCGGACCACCTCGTCACCCCGGCGCTCGCCCTGGCGCTGGGGGTGGCGATCATCGCGGCGCTGTCGCTGCTCGCCTCGACCCTGCTCTCGGTGACGGCGCAGGGCATCGTCGTCTTCATGGTCTTCGGCGCCGGCCTCACGGCGGGGTTGCTGGCGCAGATCGGCAACGCGATCAACTCCGATTCGCTGCACACGATCGGCCGCGTCGCAAGCTGGGCGCTCCCCTTCGAGGGCCTCTACACCGCCAGCCTGCACGCGCTGATCTCCGACACTACCGGCCTGACCGGGGTGGTCCTGGAACTCGGGCCCTTCGGGGGCTCGGAGGCCGCCGGGCCGGGGCTGATCGCCTGGGCCTTCGTCTACCTGCTCGGGGTTCTCGCCCTGGCCGCCTTCGTCTTCTCGCGGCGCGACCTCTGAGTCAGCGGTGCGCCTTTTCCTCGCTATGCGGTGATAAGGCGCACCGATCTTCAGGCCAGCAGCTCCGGCCCGATCTCTTCGTGACGGGTCAGGCCGCAGAGGGCCATCGTCAGATCAAGCTCGGCGAGGACCATCTTCAGCACCGCTTCGACGCCGGCCTGGCCGTCGAGGGCCAGCCCCCAGATGTAGGGGCGGCCGAGGCAGACGGCGTCGGCGCCGAGGGCGAGCGCCTTTAGCGCGTCGCCGCCGCCGCGGATGCCGCTGTCGAAGAGGATCGCCAGCTCGCCGCCGACCGCCTCGGCGATTGCCGGCAGGGCGTCGACCGAGGCGATCGCGCCGTCGACCTGGCGGCCGCCGTGGTTGGAGACGACGATCCCGTCGCAGCCGCGACGCACCGCCTCGCGCGCGTCCTCGGGGTGCTGGATGCCCTTGACGACGATCGGCAGCGAGGTCATCTCGCGCAGCTGCGCCAGGTCCTCCCAGTTCAGCGCCGGGTTCGCCTGGATGCCGAGGAACTGGCCGGTAGCCATGCCGACGTCCTCCTCCGGCGGCTTCTCCAGGCGCGAGCGGAAGACCGGGTCCTGGAAGTAGTTGGCGACGCCTTTCCCTTCGAGAAATGGAAGCCAAGCTTGTTCGAGGTCGCGCGGCTTCCAGCCGGGGATGAAGGTGTCGACGGTGAGGACGATCGCGCCGTAGCCGGCCCGCTCGGCGCGCTCGACCATGCTGCGGGCGAGCTCCGGGTCGTTCGGCCAGTAGAGCTGGAACCAGCGCGGGGCATCGCCGCCGGCCTCGGCGATCTCCTCGAGGCTGAAGTGGGAGGCGGTGCTGGCGATCATCGGCACCCCGACCGCGGCGGCGGCGCGGGCGGTCGCCAGCTCGCCGTCGGGGTGGACGACCTGCTGGACGCCGATCGGGGCGAGCAGCAGCGGCGCCGGCATCGCCGTGCCGAGCACGGTCGTCGAGAGGTCGCGGCTGGAGACGTCGCGCAGCATCCGCGGCACGATCCGGTGGCGCTTGAACGCTTCGACGTTGGCGTCGACCGTGTCCTCGGTTCCGGCGCCGGCCCAGACGTAGTTGGCGGCTTTGGGATCCATCGCCGCCATCGCCTGCGCCTCGAGTTCGGCGACGGGGACCGGGATCGCCGGCGTCTCGCCGCCGAGGCCGCGGGCGTAGATCTCGCGGTAGTAGTCGGCGAAGTCCGGCACGAGGCGAAGGATAGGCTGAGCCTGCCGATGATCGACTCCCACACCCACCTGATGCTCTGCGACGGCAGCGAGGAGGAGCTGGTCGCCGCCGCCCTCGGCGCCGGCGTCAAACGGATGCTGACGATCGGGATGGGGACGGACTCGAACCCTGTTGCAGTGGCGAGCGCCGAGCGCCACGAGGCGGTTTTCGCCTCGGTCGGCCGCCACCCCAACGACGCGACCGGCTTCGATGCCGCCGCGATCGAAGAAATCACCACCCTCGGCGGCCACGAGAAGGTGCGGGCGATCGGCGAGACCGGCCTCGACTTCTACCGCGACACCGCCTCGCCGGAGGACCAGCGGCGCGCCTTCGCGGCGCAGATCGAGATCGCCCGCGCGCTCGAGCTGCCGATCGTGATCCACGCCCGCGACCCCGAGGGCGAGACCAGCGCCAGCGACGAGATCTTCGCCACGCTCGACGCCAAGGCCGGCGAGGTGCCGGTGATCCTCCACTGCTTCTCGGCGCCGCACCGGGTCGGCGACGCGGCCGAGCGCGGCTGGTACTGCTCGTTCGCCGGCAACGCCACCTACCCGAGCGCCAAGGAGCTGCGCTTCGCGGCGGCGAAGGTGCCGGAGGACCGGATCCTGGTCGAGACCGACGCGCCCTACCTGGCGCCGCAGCCCAAGCGCGGCAAGCGCAACCAGCCCGCCTACGTGGTCGAGACGGCGCGGGGGATCGCCGAGGTTCGCGGCGTCTCCTACGAGGAGCTGGAGCGCACGGTCGAGGCCAACGCCCGGGCGCTGTTCGGCTGGTAGCCGTGGTCCGGCTCGGCCAGAACTTCCTCGCCGACCCCAACCTGCTCGACGCGATCGTCCGCGACGCCGAGCTGGCGCCCGAGGACGTGGTGCTCGAGGTCGGGGCGGGTGAAGGAGTCCTGAGCGAGCGGCTGGCCGCGGCCGCGGCGCACCTGCATACGGTCGAGATCGACCGCGGGCTGGAGCCGGCGCTGGAGCCGGTTGCCGCCCTGCCGAACGTCGACCTGCACTGGGGCGACGCGATGAAGCTCGACCTCGCCGGGCTGGAGCCGGCGCCGAGCGCGATGGTCGCCAACCTGCCCTACTCGGTGGCGACGCCGTTGATCCTGCGCACGATCGAGCAGCTGCCCTCGCTGCGGCGCTGGACGGTGATGGTGCAGAGGGAGATCGCCGACCGGCTGCGGGCGACGCCGAGCGGCCGCGTCTACGGGTCGCCGAGCGTCGTCGCCCAACTCGCCTGCGAGGTGGAGCTGGTGCGCCCGGTCGACCCCGCCGTGTTCAAGCCCCGCCCCCGCGTCGACTCGGCGATCCTGCGGCTGCGGCGCCGGGGCCCGGGCGCCGATGCGGAGACGCGGCAGCTCGTCCGCGCCGCCTTCGCCCACCGCCGCAAGTCGCTGGCGCGCTCGCTCGAGCACGCCTCGCCGGGAAGCCTGGCGCCGGCGCGGGCGGCGCTGGCCGAGCTCGGGCTGCCGGAAGACGCCCGCGCCGAGGCGCTGGCGCCGGAGCAGTTCGCGGCCCTCTCCGGCAAGCTGCGCGGCTGATGCTGCTCCGCGCCCCGGCCAAGCTCAACCTCTGCCTCTACCTGGGGCGCCGCCGCGACGACGGCCTCCACGATCTCTGCTCGCTGTTCGAGCCGCTCGAGCTGGCGGACCTGATCACGGTCTCGCCGGCCGAGCGGGACGAAGTGATCTGCCCGGGGGTGGAGGGCGAAAACCTCGCTATGCAGGCGTTGACGGAACTGCGCGAGCGAGGTTGGGAGCACGAGCCGCTGCGGGTCGAGATCGAGAAGCGGGTGCCGGTGGCGGCCGGGCTCGGCGGCGGCAGCGGCGACGCCGCCGCGATCCTGCGCCTGGCGGCGGGGGAGGTTGCCGACCTGCCGCAGCTGGCGGCCGAGCTCGGCGCCGACGTTCCCTCGCAGCTGCGACCGGCGCTGGCGCTGGTCCAGGGCGCGGGCGAGAGGGTCGAGCCGCTGCCGCCGCCGGCCGCGCACGCGGCGGTCCTGCTGCCTGGGGGTGGCGGCCTCAGCACGGCGGCGGTCTTCGCCGAGGCCGACCGGCTCGGCCTCGGCCGCGATGCCGGGGAGCTGGCGGACCTGGCGGCTCGGCTGCGCGAGGTCGCCGGCGCCGGCTCCTCGCCGCTCGACTACCGCGAGCTGCTCGTCAACGACCTCGAGCCGGCGGCGCTCTCGCTGCGTCCCGACATCGGCGAGGCGCTGGAGAAGCTGCGCGCGGCCGGGGCGCCGATCGCGATCCTCAGCGGCTCCGGTCCCACCGCCGTCGGTCTCTTCTCCGACCTCGCCGCCGCCAAGACCGCCGCTGAAGCCCTCGACACCGGGGAAGCGATCGTTTGCCCCGCTGGACACGCGAGACTGACGTCATGAGGATGCCGGGGGAGGGAGAGGAGCGCGGCAAGCGCAAAAAGCTGCTGATCGGAGTCGCGGTCGTGGCGGTCGCGGCCGTCTACTACTTCATCAGCCGCCAGCTCGGGCACCTCGACCTGCAGCAGCTGCTCCAGGACGTCTCCAACACCCTCGGTGCCTGGACCTACCTGCTGGTCGGCTTCTTCGCCTTCGCCGAGACCGGCGCCTTCATCGGCCTCGTCGTGCCGGGGGAGACGACGATGCTGATCGGCGGTGCCGTCGCCGGCCAGGGGGCGGTCGACCTCTACCTGCTGATGGCGATCGCCTGGTTCGCCGCCTGGCTCGGCGACACCACCAGCTTCTTCCTCGGGCGGCGCCTCGGCCGCGACTTCGTCCTCAAATACGGCGCCAAGGTCGGGATCAGCAACGAGCGCTTCGAGAAGGTCGAGGCCTACTTCGACCGCCACGGCGGCAAGACGATCTTCATCGGCCGCTGGATCAGCCTCGTCCGCGCCCTCGCCCCCTTCATCGCCGGCAGCTCCGGGATGCAGTACCGCGCCTTCGTCCCCTACAGCGTCCTCGGCACCGGGCTCTGGGCGACGCTCCACATCCTCATCGGCTACTTCTTCTCGCGCAGCATCGAGACCGCCGGCCACTACGCCGCCCGCGGCGCCTTCGCGCTGGCGACGCTGATCGCGCTGGTGATCGGGACGGTCTACCTCGTCCGCTGGCTCAAAGTCGAGGAGAACCGGCGCAAGGCGGTGCGCTGGATGGAGGAGCACCGGGCGACGGCCTGGCTCGTCGCGCTCTCCCGCCAGCCCCAGTTCCGCTTCCTCTGGGACCGGGTCACCCCCGGCGGCACCTTCGGCCTCGAATTCACCACGTTGATGGCGGTGCTCTCGGTGTCCCTCTTCGTCCTCATCGCCTACGCGGTGGCGATCGGCGGCGACCCGGGGCCGACGCCAGGCGACGAAACCGCGATCGAAGTCGCCGAATGGCTGCAGACGAGCTTCCTCACCAGCGTCGCCAAGGTCGTCACCTTCCTCGGCTCGGGGGCGTTCACCTGGGGGCTGGCGCTGGTCTGCGCGGCGCTGCTTGCCTGGCGGCGGCGCTGGGTCGAGTTCTGGGTTCTGCTGGGGGGGATGACCATCACCCAGGTCGGGATCTGGGAGCTCAAGGACGCGGTCGACCGGCCGCGCCCGCCCGAGCCGCTCGCCGCGAGCGAGGGCTCCTCCTACCCCAGCGGCCACGCCGCCCACTCGGTGATCTACCTCTGGCTGGCGGTGACGATCGTGCTGCGGCTGCGGCCGGGCATGGCCCGCGGCACCGCGGTCGTAGTCACCGGTCTTGTTCTCACCGCCCTGGTCGGCCTCTCCCGGGTCTACCTCGAGGTCCACTACCTCAGCGACGTCAGCGGCGGCTGGGCGTTGGGGGCGGCGGCCTTCTCGCTCTGCGCCGCCGTCGGCCTGGTCGTCTCGCAAGTGCGCCAGAATCCAGAGCAGTGACGGCTCTCGCGCTGACCAAGCTGACCGAGCAGTACCTGCTCTTCGGGGTCGCGGGGCTTGTCTGCCTCGTCATCTTCGTCGCCCTGATCCTCAGCCCGGCGCTGAGCGCTTACGGGCGGGTCTGGGAGAAAGCGGCGGCCGGATTCCTCTCGCTCTTCGTCCTCGCCGCGCTGGTTCTCGGCGGCGTCGTCGTCGGCCTGGTGATCGTCTACTACTACAACGACATCTCCGATCTGCTCTAGCTAGAGCTGGGTTCCCGGCGCAGCCGGAATAATGCGGAGATGCCCGCGACCTCGAAACACGGGGCCGCCGATCCTGGGGCTGCCGACCGGGCCGAGCTGCTCGGGGCGCTCTCGGAGGCGGTCGAGTCCGGCGCCGGCCTGCCCGCGGTGGCCCGCGCGGCGGCGCGCCTGCTCGACGCCAGCGTCGCCCTGATCGACCGCTCCAGTGCCGTTCTCGCCGTCGCCGGCGCCTCCTCCGACCAGGAGCAGAAGCTGCTTTCCGGCGGCGAGGGAGTGACGACGGTCGAGCTGCGCGTGGCCGACGCCGCGGTGGGGGAGCTGCGCTACC
The DNA here is from genome assembly GCA_035474955.1 of Solirubrobacterales bacterium. GTDB lineage: Bacteria > Actinomycetota > Thermoleophilia > Solirubrobacterales > 70-9 > VAYN01. The sequence continues at coordinate 2,070 of DATIMV010000051.1, read as the reverse complement.
GGGCGAAGGCGCCGCCGGAGCCGGCGATCGCGCGGATGGTGACGACGCTGCTGGCGCTGGAGCTGGAGCGCTCGCGCTCGCCCGAGTGGGAGAGCGAGGAGGCGGCCGGCGCCTTCGTCACGGCGGTGCTGCGGCGCCAGGTGACCGACCGCCGCGACATCGTCGCCCAGGCCTCGGAGCTCGGCGCCGACCTCGATCGCGGCGCGGGGGTCGTGGTGCTGCGGGCGGCGCCGCGGGCGGCGCAGACGGGCGAGTGGCGGGAGCGGGTGCTGGTCCTGGCACAGCGGGCGCTGCGCTCGCTGGCCCCCGGTTCGCTGGCGGCCAGCGACGGCGGCGAGGCGGCCGAGATCGCCGCGATCGTCCCCGCCGAGGACGACGAGCGGCTGGCCCGTGCCGCCGCCGGCCTGGCGCGCGAGCTCGAGGACAGCCTGCAGGGGTTCCACCTGACCACCGGCCGCAGCCGCCGCTGCGCCGACCCGGTCGACCTCTACCGCGCCGGCAACGAGGCACAGCTGGCGGTCAACGTCGGCGAGGCCGAGGGCCGCTCGCTGCTGGCCTTCGAGGACACCGGCGCCTACCGCCTGCTGCTGCCGGCGATGAGCGAGGACCCGGCCGAGCTCGAGCGCTTCTACGCGGAGACGGTCCAGCCGCTGGTCGCCTACGACGACCAGTACGAGACCGAGCTGGTCACCACCGTCGAGGCCTACCTCGACAACGACGGCAACGTCGCCGCCACCGCCAAACAGCTCTTCACCCACCGCCACACGATCCGCTACCGCCTGGAACGAGTGAAGGAGCTCACCTCGCTCGACGTCTCCTCCACAGACGGCCGCGAACGCCTCTCACTTGGCCTCAAGGCAATGCGCGTGCTCGGCATAGTCCCCCCAGGAGGCCCAGCGCACGAAAAAGGCAGCGAAGCGGGCCGCGTGCCGAACCAACACAAGGACCGCTAAAGGAGGCTCAATACATCGGTCGCGCCCTGGTTGCCCAATGTGTTGAGCTAGCTGGGGGGGAGGGATTTGCACCCCCGTTCCCGGGACCAAAACCCGGTGTCCTGCTAGCTAGACGACCCCCCAAGGCCGTGGCGAGAGGATAGGCCCTGGCATCCGGCAGCGCCCGGTACCCTCATCACCCCATGGCCGCGCCTTTCACGGTCCTCATCATGGCCGCCGGCCAGGGCACTCGGATGCTTTCGGACACCCCGAAGGTTCTTCATCGGGTCGCCGGTAGGTCGCTCGTTGAGTGGGTTGCCGATGCCGCTCGGGCGGCGGGCGCCGAGCGCGTGGTTGCCGTGGTCCGGCCGGGGGACGGCGTGGCCGATGGCCTTCCGGAGAGCATCGATGTGGCCGAGCAGCGCGAGGGAGAGGGCACCGGCGCCGCCGTTCTGGCCGCGCGTGGGACGGTCGAGTCCGGGCCCGTGGTCGTGCTCTCGGGGGACCACCCTTTGATCACCTCCGACCACCTCGAGGCGCTGCTGTCCGAGCATGAGCAGCAGCGGGCAGGCGCGACCCTGCTCACCACCGACCAGCTCGACCCCGCCGGCTATGGGCGGATCGTGCGCGACGGATCGGGTCACGTCGACCGGATCGTGGAGACGAAGTACACGGAAGGCGTCTCAGCGGAGGAGCTGGCCGTGCGCGAGATCAACCTCGGCACCTACGTCTTCGACGCCGAGACGCTCTTCGACGCCCTCGACAAGGTCGAGATCGTGCAGGGCGAGCGCTACCTCACCGGGGTGTTCCCGGTCCTGCGCGAGCAGGGCGCCACGATCGCCGCGCACATGACCGACGACGCCGACGCCGCGCTCGGCGTGAACGACCGCGCCGGCCTGATGGCGGCGGAGGAGGCCGCCCAGCGCCGGATCATCGAGGGCCACGCCAAGGCCGGTGTCACGTTCCTGCACCCGGGCACCAACCGGGTGGAGGCAGGGGTGACCATCGGTCGCGACAGCACCATCGCCCCCGGCACGGTTCTGGAGGGCAGCACGACCATCGGCGAGCGCTGCGAGATCGGCCCGCACACGACCGCGCGCGACGCCACGATCCGCGATGGCGCAACCGTGATCCATTC
>DATIMV010000050.1:0-2891 GCA_035474955.1 Solirubrobacterales bacterium | reverse complement strand
CCCTCGCCGGACCCTCCCCGCAGTTGTCCGCCGAGGGTCACCCGACCCTCCCCCACCACCCCAGCCTTTACTCGGTCAGCAGCGGCAACAACGCCCCCAGCTTGACCTCGGTCTCGGCCAGCTCGGCCTCGGGGTCGGAGCCGGCGACGACGCCGACGCCGGCGAAGAGGTGGGCCTCGCGGTCGCGGAGGAGGGCGCTGCGGAGGGCGACGCAGAATTCGCCGTCCTCGGTCGCGTCCATCCAGCCGACGGGGGCGGCGTACCAGCCGCGGTCCATACCCTCGAGGTCGGCGATCGCCGCAGCCGCGACAGGCCAGGGCTCACCGCCGACGGCGGGGGTCGGATGGAGGATGCCGGCCAGCTCGATCGCCGAGTGCGGTTCGGCGAGCTGGGCGAGGACCGGCGTCGCCAGGTGCTGGATGTTCGCCACCTTGACGATCTCCGGCTCGGCTGCCGCCTCGACCCAGACCGCGTGCGGGCGCAGGGCGCGGACGATCCGCTCGGCGACGATCCGCTGCTCGCGGCGGTCCTTGTCGCTGCGCAGCAGCTGCTCGCCGAGGTGATCGTCGACGGCGGGGTCGGAGCTGCGGCGGGTGGAGCCGGCGAGGGCGACGGTGGAGACGCCGGCGCCGGAGCGGCGGACCAGGAGCTCGGGGCTGGCGCCGAGGAAGGCCGCCTCCGGGGTGCCGCAGCAGAAGCAGAAGCAGGCCGGGAACTGCTCCCGCATCGCGCCGAAGAGGGCGGCGGGATCGTGGGCGGCGGCGGCCTCGACGATCACCTCGCGGGCGAGCACGACCTTGCTGAGCTCGCCGGCGGCGATCCGGGATGTGGCGCCCTCGACGGCGGCTTCGAACTCGCCTGGCCGGCGGGCGCTGCGGATGCCGGCGTGGGCGGTCGGATGAGGATCGAGCAACGGCAGGGGCGCGTCGAGGCGCAGGGCCGCGAGCCGGGAGGAAAGCCTCTCCCCCAGCCGGTCCACTTTCTCGCTTGGCTGTACCACAGCGTTGACGGTGAGGAACGAGCGCCCGCCGCTGCGGCAGAGCGAGACCTCCGGCAGCACCAGCGAGGCCGGCGCCAGCGAGGACCAGGTCGGGGTCGAACCGCCGTCGGGGTCGAAGGCGAAGCCGCCGAGCCAGACCGGCCCGGCCCCGGCCGGCAGCCCCCGCGGCTCCTCCAGCACGGCCTCGCCGCCGATCCGCAGGCACTCGTCGGCGACGTCATTGAACCGCGCCTCCCCCCGCGAGCTCGACTCGTGCGCGACCCCCAGCCCGGCCAGTGCGAACTCGCGGTCGGGCTGCTCCCAGCAGAACCAGCGATCCGAGGCGAGCCGCGAGGCGAACACCGCCGCGCAGGGATCGCCAACCTCGACCTCCCTGGTGACGCTTACGAGGGTGCGCCGTCCCTTTTCAGCGGCTCTCTGGAGCGCGCCGAGGAGAGCCTCAGTCGTGGCCGCGACCAATGGCGATCTCGCCGGTTCTCACCATTTCGACCAGGCCGTGCGGGCGGACCATCCGCTCGAAGGCCTCGATCTTGTCGGCGGAGCCGGTCACCTCGATCGTCATCGTCCGCCGTGCCACGTCAACGATTTTCGCCCGGAAGATCTCGGCGAACTGGATGATCTCGGCCCGGTTCTCGACCGCCGAGGAGACCTTGAACAGCGCCATCTCGCGGGCGACCGTCTCCTCCGGTTCCATGTCGCGGATCTTCAGCACGTTGACGAGCTTGTGCAGCTGCTTGGTCACCTGGTCGATCGGGTGGACGGCACCGTCGAGGGTGAGGGTGATCCGGGAGACGCTGGGGTCGTCGGTCGGCCCCACCGCGAGGGTGTCGATGTTGAAGCCGCGGCGGGAGAAGAGCCCGGCGACGCGCGCCAGCACGCCCGGCTTGTTCTCGACCAGGATCGAGAGGATGTGCTTGCGGCCGCTGAGCTGGCCGGGCACGTGCAGATCCTCGAGTTTGACCGCCTGTGGGGTGCCGGCCTCCATCAGCGCACCGCCCCCCGCGGCGCCTCGACCATGTCGCGGGCGGCTTCGCCCGGCGGGATCATCGGATAGCAGTTCTCTTCGCGGGCGACGCGGACGTCGAGCAGCACCGGGCCGTCGTGCTCCAGCGCGGCGGTCATCTGCTCCTCAAGGTCGGCCGAGTCCTCGCAGCGCATCCCTTTGGCGCCGAACGCCTCGGCCAGCTTCACCCAGTCCGGACTCGAGCCCATGTCGACGGAGCTGTAGCGACGGTCCCAGAACAGCTCCTGCCACTGGCGGACCATGCCCATGTAGCCGTTGTTCATCAGGAAGACCTTGACCGGGATGTTCTCGGTGGCGCAGGTGGCGAGCTCCTGGATGTTCATGATCAGGCTGCCGTCGCCGGCGACGCAGACGACCTGCTCGTCGGGGCAGGCGACCTTGGCGCCAACCGCGCTCGGCAGCCCGAAGCCCATCGTCCCGAGGCCGCCGGAGTTGATCCAGCGCCGCGGCTTGTCGAAGCCGTAGTACTGCGCGGTCCACATCTGGTGCTGGCCGACGTCGGAGGTGACGATCGCGTCGCCCTGGCTGGCCCGGTGCAGGGCCTCGATCATGAACTGGGGCTTGATCTCCCCGTTCTGGCCGGGCTCGTAGTAGAGCGGGTGCTCACCCTGCCAGCCGCGCAGGGTGCTCCACCACTCGTCGAGGCGCGAGGAGTCGGTCTGCAGCGCCCGGTACTCGCGGGTCAGCTTCGGCAGCACCTGCTTGACGTCGCCGACGATCGGGATGTGGGCGCCGACGTTCTTGGAGATCTCGGCCGGATCGATGTCGATGTGGATCACCTTGGCGTGCGGCGCGAACTCCGAGAGCTTGCCGGTGATGCGGTCGTCGAAGCGAGCGCCGATCGCGACGATCAGGTCCGCCCTGTCC
>DATIMV010000049.1:0-2429 GCA_035474955.1 Solirubrobacterales bacterium | reverse complement strand
CCGCCCAGGCCAAGCTCGAGCACGAGCTGCAGCGAGCCCCGACCGAGGCCGAGCTGGCCTCGAAACTGAACATGACCGAGGAAGAACTGCAGGGGGCGCTGCTGGAGATCGCCAACTCCTCGGTCTACGCGCTGGACGAGCCTTGGGCCGACGAGGTGGGAACCCGCCTTACCGAGGCGGTCGGGTCCTTGCCCGAGCGCGAGCAGCTCGTCGTCGCGCTCTACTACTACGAGAACCTCACCCTGCGCGAGATCGGCGAGGTCCTGGGGGTGACCGAGTCGCGCGCCTCGGGGCTGCACACGAGGGCGGTCATGCGCCTCAAATCAAGCCTCAGCCCGTCCGCCTCGGGGTCCGGCGGGGCGGGGTTCGCCGTTCTCCCCGGCGTGCCCGAGCTGCCCTCCCCGGACGAGATGACCGAGCCGCCGCTCAGGTACCTCCGTGTCCGCGCTCCGTCGGCTGCGTCCCCCGGTCCCTTCGCGGTACAGGCCCGGATCGACCTGGAAGCCGCCGGCGCCTCATCTCCCCTGATGCCGTTCGACGTTCCACCGGAGGGCCTCGACGTGATCCTCGTCCTCAATTGCCAGAGCCTCGCGGTGGCCGGCCCCTCCCAGTTCACCGTGCACCTGCCGCCGGACGGGCCGAGCAATTGGGCGCTGTTCGAGTTGTCGGGAGCGCGGGAAGGCATCCACGAGGTCACGGTCATCGCCTTCGTCGGCGGGACCAGCGTGGGAGACCTCACCGTTCAGATCACGATCGACAGCGGCGCGAGGCAGAGCAAGATGGCTGACCGGCGCCAGGAGATCGAATCGTGGGAGAGCGCGCCGGGCGACGTCTCGCTGCTTGTCCGCTATGACCCGGAAAAGGCCGTGTACCGCTTCCAGCTCTTCGACAGCGAAGAGCCCGACGAGGAGCGCGACTCGCATCGGCTCGCCCGGACCCCGAAGGAAGCGGTTGAGGGGTTGATCGAGCAGCTCAACGCGACGGTCCGGGGACGCGGGCGCTTCGGACCCGTCGAGACCCGGGAATGGCTCCGCCAGAAGGGCATCGGACTCTGGGACAGCTTCATCCCCGAAGCGCTCCAGAGCCTCTTCTGGGAACGCCGCGACCGCATCGGCAGCCTGACGGTGATGTCCGCCGACGACCTCGTCCCCTGGGAGCTGCTCTACCCGCTGAGCAACACCCGGGACGAGGGGTTCCTCGCCGAGCAGTTCCCGGTCCTGAGGTGGACCTTCCGCGGCCGGCGGGGGCCGCTGCTGCCAAGGGAACCGGTGGCATTCGTCCTCCCCGACCGCTCACCCCCGCAGGCGGCAGCCGAGATCGCGTCGGTGGGGAAAGCGCTGAACGCCACTCCCCAGCAGCCGGTCCATGACCTGGCCGGGCTGAACGCGCTCCTCAGGGCGTCTGAATTCGGCGTCCTGCACTTCGCCTGCCACAACACCTTCCGCCCCGACCAGCCCGACACGACCGAGATCGATCTCTCGGGCGGGCCGTTTCAGCCAACCTTCCTCAACGAGCTGGCGAAGACCAAGGCGCTAGAGCGAAACCGGCCGCTGATCTTCATGAACGCCTGCTCGGCCGCCAGCAGCGCGCCGCACTACACGCAGCTGCTCGGCTGGGCGAGCCAGTTCGTCGCCGCCGGGTCGAGTGCCTTCGTCGGCCCCTTGTGGGAGGTGCGGGATTCCTCCGCCAGCACCTTCGCCGAAGCCTTCTACGACAGCCTTTTTAGGCAGGGGGTAACCCTCGGCGAGGCGCTGCAGGCGGCGCGCGCGGCGATTCGCGAAGTGCCCGGAGATCCGACCTGGCTCGCCTATGCCGTGTACGGGCAACCCGGAGCCCGCATGGTGTAGGGGGGCGCCGGAGCATAGGATCGCCCCGTGCCGTTCACCCGCAGGAACCTCAAGGAGGATCTGGAGGACGTCGGGTCCAACTTCGACGGCGCGCCGGACCTGGAGTTCCGCCTTGCAAGCAAGGCGCTCGAACTCGAGCGATCCGGCCTGAGCTATCAGCGCATCCCGCCTGACTATCGCTTTCCGTACGGCCACACGCACAAGGAGCAGGAGGAGGTGTACGTGGTCGTGCGCGGGAGCGGGCGGATGAAGCTCGACGACGAGATCGTCGAGGTCAGGGAGTGGGACGTGGTGCGCGTCCCGCCCGGCACGTGGCGAGGCTACGAGGCCGGGCCGAACGGCCTGGAGATCCTCGTCATCGGCGCCCCCAGTCTCGGCGACGATCCGCGCGGAGACGTGGAGGGCCGGCGCGACTGGTGGGCTGACTGAGCGTCACCCGGTGGATGTTCGGCGACGACCAGGATCGCGAGCGCGCCCGTAGCGCTCGAAGATCACGCGCGAGCCGAACGTCCTGGTCTCGATCAGCTCCAGCGGGACGCGGTCGGTGACCGGCGGCAGGAACGGCGTGCCGCCACCGACGAC
>DATIMV010000048.1:0-78828 GCA_035474955.1 Solirubrobacterales bacterium | reverse complement strand
TGAGCTGCCCGGGGACGCGCAGGTCCTCGAGTTTCACCAGATCGGGGGTCCCGGCCTCCATCAGCGCACCAGCCCCGGGGCCTCGGTCATCTCGCGGGCGGGGTTGCCCGGCGCGATCATCGGATACACGTTCTCCTCCTGGGTGACGCGGATGTCGACCAGCGCCGGGCCGTCGGCCTCGATCGCGGCGCGCATCGTGCTCTCCAGGTCGGCCGGATCCTCGACCCGCAGGCCGGTCGCGCCGAAGGCCTCGGCCAGCTTCACCCAGTCCGGGCTCGCGCCCATCTCGACCGAGCTGTAACGCCGGTCCCAGAACAGCTGCTGCCACTGGCGGACCATGCCCATATAGCCGTTGTTCATCAGGAAGACCTTCACCGGGATGTTCTCGGTGACGCAGGTCGCCAGCTCCTGGATGTTCATGATCAGGCTGCCGTCGCCGGAGATGCAGGTGACGATCTCGTCCGGGCAGGCGACCTTGGCGCCGATCGCCGCCGGCAGGCCGAAGCCCATCGTCCCCAGGCCGCCCGAGTTGATCCACTTGCGCGGCTGGTCGAAGCCGTAGTACTGCGCCGCCCACATCTGGTGCTGGCCGACGTCGGAGGCGACGATCGCTTCGCCGTTGGTCACCTTGTGCAGCGTCTCCACCATCGACTGCGGCTTGATCGTGCCATCGGTCGAGGCGTCGTAGTGAAGCGGGTGATCCTGCAGCCAGGCGCGGATCTGGGTCCACCAGGCCTCCAACCGACCGGAGTCGGTCTGCAGCGCCCGGTACTCGCGGGTCAGCTTCGGCAGCACCTGTTTGACGTCGCCGACGATCGGGATGTGCGCGCCGACGTTCTTCGAGATCTCCGCCGGGTCGATGTCGATGTGGATCACCTTGGCGTGCGGGGCGAACTCGGAGAGCTTGCCGGTGATGCGGTCGTCGAAGCGGGCGCCGATCGCGACGATCAGGTCGGCTTTGTCCATCGCCCAGTTGGCGGTGAGGGTGCCGTGCATGCCGAGCATGCCGAGGAAGCGGTCGCTGGAGGCGGGGAAGGCGCCGAGGCCCATCAGGGTCGAGGTGACCGGGAAGCGGTCGGAGTCGGCGAGTTCGCGCAGCTCCTCGGAGGCGTTGCCGTTGATGACGCCGCCGCCGGTGTAGAAGATCGGCCGCCGCGCGGTCGCCAGCGCTTTGGCGGCGATCCGGATCTGCTTGATGTTGCCCTCGGTCGAAGGCTTGTAGCCGGGCAGCTCGACCGGCTCGGTGCGCGGCTCGTAGTCGATGTCGGCGCGCGAGAGGTCCATCGGGATGTCGAGCAGGACCGGGCCGGGACGACCGGTCGAGGCGAGGTGGAAGGCCTCGTGCACGTACTCGGGGATCTGCCGCGGGTCGGTGACCGCGAAGGAGTGCTTCACGAACGGCAGCGTGGCGCCGAGGATGTCGGCCTCCTGGAAGCCGTCGGTGCCGATCAGTTCGGTCCGCACCTGGCCGGTGATGAAGATGACCGGGGTCGAGTCCATCATCGCGTCGGCGATCGCGGTGACGAGGTTGGTGGCGCCGGGACCGGAGGTGGCGAAGGCGACCCCGACCCGCCCGGAAGCCTTTGCGTACCCCTCGGCGGCGTGGCCGCCGGCCTGCTCGTGCCGCACCTGGACGTGCCGGAACTCGGCGTCGACCATGGCGTCGTAGGTCGGCAGGTTCGCCCCGCCGGGGATCCCGAAGACGTCCTTGACGCCCTCGGCCTTGAGGGATTCCATCAACGTGTCGGCGGCGCGCATAGGAACTGGCGATGGTACCAGCGGGGCGGTGGCTGCCCGGCTAGGCCTGAGCGGCGGGCGAGGTCGCCGGGTTCCAGCGGGTCTTCGGGTCGATCGCGGTCTCGATCACGCGCCCTTTGTGGCGCTCGATCGCGTGGATGATCGACTCGACGAGCTCCTCTCCCAGCAGGGTCGGTTCGAGGCCGAGATCGAGCAGCTTGGTGTGGATCGCGTTGTAGTAGTGCTCTTCCTTCTCGACCCGCGGGTTCTCGTAGTGCTGGATCTCGACGTCGTAGCCAAGGTGCTCGCCGGCTTCCTTGACCAGCTCGGCCAGCTGCAGGACCGAGAACTGCTCGGTGAACTGGTTGAAGACGCGGAACTCGCCGCGCTCGGCGGGGTTCAGCGCCGCCAGTTCGACGCAGGCGAGGGTGTCGCGGATGTTGAGGAAGCCGCGCGTCTGCCGGCCGGCGCCGTAGACGGTCAGCGGGTGGCCGATCACCGCCTGCACGCAGAAGCGGTTGAGGACGGTGCCGAACAGCTCGTCGTAGTCGAAGCGGGTGACGAGGCGGTCGTCGCGGGCGGTCTCCTCGGTCTCGACGCCGTAGACGACGCCCTGGTTGAGGTCGGTCGCGCGCAGGCCCCAGGTGCGGCAGGCGAAGTGGATGTTGGTCGAGTCGTGGACCTTGGAGCAGTGGTAGAGCGAGCCCGGCAGCTTCGGGTAGGGCAGCGTGTCCCTGCGCCCCTTGTGCTCGATCTCGATGTAGCCCTCCTCGATGTCGATGTCGGGCTGGCCGTACTCGCCCATCGTCCCGAGCTTGACCAGGTGGGCGTCGGGGACGTGGTCGCGCATCGAGAAGAGCAGGTTGAGGTTGCCGATCACATTCGCGTGCTGGGTTTCGACCGCGCGCTCGCGGGAGAGCATCGAGAACGGCGCCGAGGCCTGCTGGCCGTAGTGGACGATCACCTCGGGCCTGGTCTCGGCGACGACCTCGTCGAGGAAGTCCCCGTCCTCGACGGCGCCGACGTAGCTGCGGATCTGCTCGCCGGAGACCTCGCGCCAGGCGGCGATCCGCTGGTCGAGATCGCCGATTGGCGTCAGTGAAGCGGTGCCGTGTTCGGTGTGCCAGCGGCGCCGGGAAAAGTTGTCGACGACGGAGACCTCGTGGCCGCGAGCCGAGAAGCGGAGCGCAGTCGGCCAGCCCAGGTAGCCGTCGCCCCCGAGGATGAGGATTCGCATGAGGGCGGGAGCTTAGTTGAATCCGCCCGATGGAAAACGGACTGGCGGCGCGAAACGGCGGTCGGCTTGGCCTCGCGGCGCTCGTCGCGGTCCTTCTGCTCGGGCTCGGCCTGCGGGTGGGCGAGGCCTGGGACGGGCGGGCGCCGGTCTACGACGCGGCAGCGTACGCGGCGATCGCGGCGAACCTGGCGGATGGCGAGGGTTTCACGGTGGGACCGGACGCGACGCAGCCGTCGAGCAACTACTCGCCGGGGGTGCCGCTGTTCGTTGCGGGGCTCTACGAGGTCACGGACGGAGAGCACGAGCGCTTCGCGCGGCTGGCCCTGGCGCTGATCGGGACGCTGAGCGTCCTCTTCGCCTACCTGCTCGGCAGGCGCCTGGTCCGAATTCAGCGAACGCTGAAAAAGAGTCCCCATGGGGGCGGAAATTCAGCGAGCGCTGAATTTTGGCCCGGGCTGGCGGGGGCGTTGGTCGTGGCGATTTACCCGGCGCTTCTGGAGTACCAGGGGATGCTGATGGGCGAGCCGCTGGCGGCGACGCTGTTGTCGGGTGGAGTTCTGGCGCTGCTGTGGGCATGGGACGAGAGCGCGAGCTGGGGCCGGTGGCTGCTGCCGGGAGCGCTGTTCGGAGCCCTGGCGCTGGTCCGGCCCGAGTACCTGGCGATCGCGGTGCTGGTCGCTCTCGTCATCTTCGTGCGAGAGGCCACTGACGACTGGCGTCGGTCCCTCCTCCGTGCCGCGATCTTCCTCGGCGCCCTCGTCCTCGTCATCGCCCCTTGGGCGATCCATAACGCGGTCGCGCTCGACCGCTTCGTCCCGATCTCGACCGGGGGTGGCCAGGTGCTGTTCGCCGGTACTTACCTCCCCTCGGACGGGGATCCGGAAAAGGTCGGCGCCGAGGTGGTCGCTGAAAAGCCCGATCTATTTCGACCTCAGGACGCCCAGCGGTTGAGGTTGGAGCAGATCCTCGCCCGCCTTGCTGCTGACCGCCATCCGGGGACGGAAACCGACCAAGCGCTCTCGAAGCTGGGCGAGGAACAGCTCTGGGACGGCGTCTCGGAAGAGCCCGCCGAGTACGCCGGCTTCGTCGCCACCAAGGTCTGGCGGATCTGGTCGCAGGGGCAGCGGGACGTGATGGAGGAGCCGGTCTGGAAGATCCTGCACTGGGCGCTGATCGCCCTCGGCCTACTCGGCCTGGCCGTCCTCGCCTGGCTTCGCCGCTGGGAGGCGCTGCTGATCGGCACGATCTTCCTCGCGATCACCGCGCTCAGCGCCCTGCTCGTCGCCTCTCCCCGCCGCGTGCTAGTCCTGGTGCCCTTGCTAGGCGCCCTGATGAGCGTCGGCATCGCATGGTTGGTGAGTTTGCCCGCCTATAGCCGGGTCAATTCACCAACCGCGCCGCCCGCCACCCCGGATAGCCTGAGCCGGCATTGACCGCACTCGTCGACTGGATCCGCGCGCTGCCGCAGCGCTACGGGAGGCGGACGCTGATCGCGCTGGGGGCGATCGCGCTGCTGGGGCTCTTCGTCCGCGCCTATGTGGTCGTCGACCCGGTCGAGCACCCAGGCGACGACTCGCGGGCCTACTACGCGCTCTCCAAGGCGCTTTACGAGGAACAGAGCTTCGGCGGACCCGAATTCGAGGACTCGAGCGACTGGTCGCCGGGAGCGCCGTTCCTCTACGCCGCCGCCTTCTACGCGACGGGCGGCGCCCGCGAAGGGACGGCGCGGATCGTCGAGGCGCTGCTGGGCGTGGCGACGATCCTCGTCGTCTTCGCCCTCGGCTGGCGGCTCGGAGGGCGAGCCCACGGACGCTGGGTCGGCCTCTTCGGCGCTTTCGCCGTCGCCGTCTACCCGCCGTTCCTCCACACCACCGGGATCGTGATGAGCGAGCCGCCCGCGATGCTGACGCTGCCCGCCGCGGTCCTCGCCTTCCTCTGGGCTTCGGAACGCCAAGCGAACGCAGTTGTTCCGGGTATGCGGGAACAACTGCGTTCGGTCTGGCCGTGGTTGGTGCCGGGGCTCCTCTTCGGCCTCACCGCGATGTTCAGGCCCGAGTACCTGTTCGTCGGCGCCGCCTTCGTGATCCTGGCGGGGCTGCGCGCCGGGCTCGGCCGCGGCTGGCGCCCTGGTGTCACCGGCGCCGCCGTGCTCCTGATCGCTCTGATCCTGCCGATCCTTCCCTGGACGATCCGCAACCTCGTCGTCCTCGACAAGGTCGTGCCGGTCTCCACCGGCGGCGGCAAGGCGCTCTACGTCGGCACCTACCTCCCCGCCGACGGCGAGTATCAACGGGTGAAGGCGGACCTAGTCGAGCGCTACCTCGGCCGCGAGCTCGAGCCCGGCTCCCCCGCCCTCGACGCCGTCGATCCGACCCCGCTCTTCGACCGGGTCGCCGAAGAAGAGCACCCCGACCTCCCCCGCGACGAGGCGCTCGGCAAAGTCGGCAAAGAAAACTTCGAGAAGTGCCTCGAGGAAGACCCAGGCGGCTACCTGGCGATGACCGTCCGCAAGGTCGGGCGGATGTGGAGCAGCGGCGTCGGCGAAGCGATGAGCAGCACCCCCGGCCGGGTGGTGCAGGTGCTGCTGGTGCTCCTCGGGCTCGCCGGTTTCGTCCTCCTCGGGCTGCGCCGCCGCTGGTGGGAGCTGGTCGCCCTGGCGACGCCGATCGTCCTCGTCACCGCCATCGGTGCCCTCTCCCTCGCCGCCCCGCGCCGCAACGAGGTGCTGATGACGCTCGTCTTTCCGCTTGCCGGGCTCGCCCTCTCATCCGGCCTCGCGGCCATATCCTCCCGTCGCGAATGGTCCCCAGAGCAGGCATCTTCCCCGCCGAACTGACCGCGCTGCGCGCAACCGGAGTGCTGATGGCCCTCGGCTTGATCGCCTACGCGGTGGCGCGGCGACGTTCGCTGCGGAACGCCGACGTGCTGATCCTGATCGCCGCCGGCCTAGGCCTCGTTCTGGTCTCCGGCACCGAAGTCGTCAACGGCCTGCTCTCCGCCTTCTCCTTCGAGAAAGGCAACGGCGGCCGCATCCTCGGCCTCGCGGTCTTCGCGATCTTCATCCTCTTCGGGCTGATCCTGCGGGCGCTCTCGCAGGGGGCGCGCAACCAGCGCCAGCTCGCCGCGGCGCTGGAGGGGCTGGCCTGGGAGGAGTTTCGCCAGGCCGGGCTGCCGGACCGCTTCCGCGACAGGATCGCGATCCTGATTCCCGCCTACAACGAGGCGGAGAACATCGGCACCGTCCTCGGGCAGATTCCGCCGGCGGTCTGCGGCATCCGCACCGAGGTGCTGGTCGTCGACGACGGCTCCCGCGACGGCACCGGCGACGTCGCCGCCGAGCACGGGGCCTTGGTGGCGAGGCACGTCACCAATCGCGGCGGCGGCGCGGCGCTGCGGACCGGCTACCGGCTGATGGTCGAATCGGGGGCGCTGATCGTCGTCACCCTCGACGCCGACGGCCAGCACCGGCCCGACGAGATGGAGCGCCTGGTCAAGCCGATCCTCGACGGCGAGGTCGACATGGCCCACGGCTCCCGCGTCCTCGGCCACGCCGACCGCAACCACTTCGCCCGCGAGCTCGGAATCGTCTTCTTCAACCGCCTCGTCTCCGCGATCACCCGCACCCACGTCACCGACTGCTCCAACGGCTACCGCGCCGTCCGCACCACCGTCCTCCCCCAGCTCGTCCTGCGCCAGGAGCAGTTCCACACCTCCGAGTTCATGATCGAGGCGATCAAGCGCGGCATCCCCGCCAAGGAGGTGCCGATCACGGTCGAACAGCGCCTCCACGGCCACTCCAAGAAGCCCGCCGTCCTCCGCTACGGGATGGGCTTCGCCAACGCGATCGTGCGCACGTGGCTGCGGTAGGGAGAGGGGCCGCACGTGGGTCGCTGCCGGCGCTGGTGGCGTTCCTGGCCTGCGCCCTGTTCGTCCCCTGCTCGGGTGAGGCTTCCTTTCGCCAGGGCGTGATCGGCGTCAGGCTCTCGGACCGGGTCGGCGAATACGTGGCCTGGTCGCCGGATAGCAGGTGGATCGCGGAACCGGCACGCGCGGGGCTCCGGCTCCGCAACGTCGAAAGCGGCGAAGTGAGGTCGCTGCGCGCCCCGGCGTATCTGGCCTCCCCGTTCCCTCCCCCGGGACCGCTCGACTGGGCGCCGGATGGAACGATCAGGTACCTGACCTCCCCCAGCTTCCCGCCATTCGCCGGAAGCAACGCCTCGACCCTGACCGAGGTGCGCGTGGACGGCTCCGGCGTTCGCCGGCAGTCCCTCGACCTCCGGGTCGGCCACACCGACTGGGCACCCCAGGGGTGGCCCCTGGTCTTCGCTGCCGGCCCCTACGCCTACGACTTCGACAAGGGACCGATCGGACCGAAGCCCTCGCTCTTCGTAGTCGACGGGTTCGACGCGGCGCCCAGGCGGATCCTGCAGATCCCTCGGCCGGTCGGCGAAGAAGCGATAACGGAACCTGCGGTCTCACCCGACGGCGGGCGCATCGCCTACCAGCGCTGGGGGCGTGGCTTCAACCTGAGCATCTGGGTGATTGGGGCGGAGGGCTCCGACCCCAAGCGACTGGCGGGTGGGCTGAACGCCGCCTTCACCCTCGAGTGGTCCCCGGACGACGGCACGCTCGCGCTCGGCGCACACACCACCGCCAGAAGCGGTCAGCAGGTCCACGTCGTTCCAGCAGCCGGCGGCAAGCTGCGCAAGATCGTCGACGAGGAAATCCTCGACGGGCCCGCGTGGTCCCCAGACGGGAACTGGCTGGCCTACTCAACCCATGAGGGGGAGATCTGGCGCGTCCACCCGGATGGCAGCGGGCGGCAGCTGATCGCGACGATCCCCGGCAGGGAGCCCAAAGACCTCCTCTGGTCGCCCGACGGGCGCCGTCTCGCCTACTCGGCCCCGCCGCCGCCGCGCAGCGACTGAGCGCTACCTCACGCCCGGGTGGCGCACTGCCGCCGGGTCGGGCAAATACAGGTCCGTCCCGCAGCGCGGGCAGACCTGGACGTAGAGCTTGAGGGGTTTGTGGCAGTTCGGGCACTCGCGTTCGGGTTCGTCCTTGTCCACCCGGTAGAGGAGGACGGCGATCAGGCCGAGCGGGGGGACCGCGGCGCCGATCAGGAACCAGATGAAGAAGGAGCTGCCCTTGGACCTGCCGATGAAGGCGGTGCCGAGGCCGAAGAAGAAGGCGATCACCAAGTACTCCACGTGCCCATTCTTGCGCTTCGGGCGAACTAGACCTAACGTCCAGTGGAGGGGGCGCGCCTTCAAGCGGGGCGGGCCTGGGACCGAGGAGAGGAAGAGGCCCCAGGTGGGCCTATGTGCATATGGCGATCCCGCAGCAGAAACCACTCGCAGCGAAGACGAAAGACCAGCGGCGCAAACGTCGTCGCGTCTGGAAGGACAAGCACTTCCGCTGGGTGCCCGATGGTCAGGGCGGCTGGCGTGTCGAGAGCTACATCCACCGCCATCGCCATAAACCGAAGCGGGGGCACGATCGCGGGCCCGGCCCCAAGCCGGCGCGACAGGCGCTTCCAGGAGCCGCCGCCGCTCCCGGTGCCCCTGTTGCTCCCCCTGCGCCGACCACTCCTCCGCCCCCTCCGCCAGTCCCCGACGTTCGCCCGCCGGAGGCCTACCAGGGAACCTTCGGCCCGGCCCAGGCGGTGCGGCTGCTGCAGCGGGCTGGATTCGGTCCGAAGCCGGGTCAGGCCGAGCAGGTCGCCTCGCTCGGGCTGATGGGCGCCGTTCAGTCCCTGACCAGGCCGAGCGGCCCGGCGACCCTCAGCGGCCCCGCCCCCCGCGACGGCGACGGCCTGCCCCTCGCACCCGGCGATGCCTGGGGCCACGATCACCTCTGGTGGCTCGACCGCATGGTCCGCAGCAACCAGCCGCTGGTCGAGCGGATGGCGCTGGTCTTCCACGACTGGTTCGCGACCTCGAACGCAAACGTCTCCAAAGCCCAGCAGATGATCGACCAGTCGAACCTCTTCCGGAACCGCTGCTTCGGCTCCTTCCTCGACCTCTTCGAGGCGGTGACGATCGACCCGGGGATGCTGCAGTGGCTGAACGGTCACGAAAATCGCAAATGGGCGCCGAACGAGAACTACGCCCGCGAGATGATGGAGCTGTTCTCCCTCGGCGCCGACCGCGGCGCCTACAGCGAGGACGACATCCGCGAAGCCGCCCGCGCCCTGACCGGGTGGCGCAGCGACTGGTCGAGCCAGCTCGGCTCCCACAACTTTCGCTTCGAACCGAAATGGCACGACACCGGCACCAAGACCATCTTCGGGAAAGCCGGCAACTGGGGCTGGGAAGACGCCTGCCGGCTCTGCGTCGAGCACCCGCTCCACCCCTCCTTCTTCGTCGAGAAGCTGTGGAGCTACTTCGTCCCGACCGCGCCGGCGCCGGCACTCCGCGACCAGCTGATCCAGACCTACGTCAGCTCCGGCTGGCAGATCCGCCCGGTCCTCGAGTCGATCCTGCTCAGTCCCGACTTCCACGAAGGCCCGCCGATGGTGAAGCCGCCGGTCGTCCACCTCGCCGGAATGCTGCGCGCGATCGGCCGCCCGATCGACACCGAGGCCTGGGTCTGGCTCTGCGACCAGGCCGGGCAGCAGCTGTTCTGGCCGCCCAACGTCTCCGGCTGGGATGACAGCCGCTGGCTCGACACCTCGCGGCTGCGGGCACGCTGGCACCTGGTCACCTACGTCCTCGAGGAGATCTCGGTCGACGCCTGGAACGAGCCCTACAAAACCGACGAGACGCCGGAGGAAGCGCTGGCCCGCGCGCTCGCCAGCTGGGGATCGCCAGCACTCAGCGAGGAGCACCGCGCCGAGCTTCTCGACTTCGCTCGCCGCAGCCAGAACCTGATCATCGCCAACTGGCAGAAAGGCCCCTACCGGGCGATGCGCCAAAACGCCCTCCTACAGCTGATTGGCATCAGCCCGGACACGCTCCTGCAATGAGCCCCGGCAACCGACACCACTCCTGCTGCGACGGCTACACCCGCTCGCAGCTGCTGCGTTCGGCAGCCGCCGAAGCGGGCAAGGGCCTGCCGGCAATCGAGCCGGGGATGCCGGAGCCGGCGGGCACCGGCCTCTCACGCCGCAAGTTCCTCTCCCGCAGCGCCGGGATGGCGCTGGCGATCTACGGCGCCTCGAAGATCCCGCTCTCGGCCTTCGAGACGGGAATCGCGCAGGCGGCGCAGGGGGACAAGATCCTCGTCTCGGTCTTCTTCGACGGCGGCATCGACTCGCTCAACGTGCTGGCGCCGGTCAACGACTCCCGCTACCAGCAGCTGCGCCCGAACCTGGCACTTCCGCCCGGCGTCGGCACCGCCTTCAGCGAGGACCCGAGCCTGCAGTGGCACCCGGCCGCGGCGGCCCTGGCGACGCTGCACTCCGAGGGCAAGGTCAGCGTCTTCCCGGCGATCGGCTACGACGATCCCGATCAGTCCCACTTCACCTCGCGCCACTACTACGAGATCGGCGAGCTCGCGGTCGGTCACCGGACCGGCTGGCTGGGGCGCTACCTCGACGCGGTCGGCGACAGCGAGAACCCACTCCAGGGACTCTCGCTCGACGGCTCGCTCTCGCCGATGATCGCCACCGCCGAGAAACCGGTGGCGGCGATCGACAACGTCGACGGCTACGACCTCTGGGCCCGGGTCGGCGACCCGATCGAGAGCGAGATGTTCCGCAGCTTCGCCCGCTTCGGCTCGCTGCCCGCGGACTCGCCCGCGCTCGGCCACGTCCGCCGCGCCACCTCCCAGACCGACAAGCTGCGCCAGGACCTCGCCGGGGTCGGCGAGTTCAGCAGCCCGGTCGAGTACCCCGACACCTGGTTCTCCCACAAGCTCGCCGGGCTCGCCGCCTACATCAACTTCGGGCTGCCGATCCGGGTGGTGACGATCCGCGCCCCGGGCGGCTACGACACCCACGCCGACCAGGCCGGCGACCTCGAGGAGAACCTGCGCGAGACCTGCGAGGGGATCCTCGCCTTCCAGCGCGACCTCGAACAACGCGGCCTCGCCGACCGGGTGATGGTCGAGATGTGGAGCGAGTTCGGCCGCCGCCCGGAGGAGAACGGCTCGCTGGGGACCGACCACGGCGCCGCCGGCTGTGCCTTCGTGATCGGCTCCAAAGCCAAAGGCGAGATGGTCGGCGAGTTCCCCGGCCTGACCAGCCTCGACTCCGACGACAACCTGATGGCGACGAGCGACTTCCGGGGGATGTACTGCTCGCTGCTGGAGCAGTGGCTGGAATTCGACGCCGAGGCGATCATCCCCGGCGCCACCGGGTTCGCGCGCCCGACCCTGGTGAAGCCGTGAGGCGGGCGGCGGCAATCGCCGTCGCCGTCGCCCTGGTCCTGACCGGGATGGCGCTGCTGCCGCTTTCGGCCGCGCAGCTCCAGCCCGGCGAGGCCACGGCCGCCGAATGCACCTGGAAGCGGCAGGTGAAGCGAATCGTCAAGCGCGTCCGCCGCGACGGCAAGCTGCGCCGGGTCGTGCGCCGCAAGGTCCGCTGGGTCTGCGTCCCGCAGGCGGCGCCGCCGCTCGCGCCGGCTCCCACGCCGACGCCGCCGCCCCCGGCACCGCCCGTCGAAGAACCCGAACCGGAAGCCAACCGGCTGGCGGTGAAAGCGTCCGAGTACTTCTACGTCCTCTCCCGGCCCAGCGTCCGCGCCGGCGAGGTGACGATCGAACTCAACAACCGCGGCGAAGACCCGCACAACCTCAACCTCCGCGAAGAGGGCGGCGAGGGCACCCCGCACGAAGTGCCCGAGACCGACTCGCTGCAGCGCAACGTCTCGACCTTCGACCTTCCCGCAGGCAACTACCGCCTCTGGTGTTCGCTGCCCGAACATGAGGAGCGGGGCATGTACACCGAGCTCGTCGTGGAATAACCGAGTCCGCGTAAAGACACCGTATAGGTGTACTGGCGCGGACTCGCGTCAGACCAGCGGGCGCGGGTGGCCGATCGAGCCGACCTCGGAGAGGTCGCGGCGGAACGGCAGGCCGGCGGTCCAGTCGAGCACGGCGCGGAATTTGCGAGCGCCGCCCGGGATCTGGCTCATGTGGTAGGTCCGGGCCATCCACCAGGCGGGGAAGCCGCGGAAGGTGCGGTCGCCGATCTTGCCGACCGCCTTGTAGCGGCCGAGGTTGACGAAGGCCGCTTTGCTGCGGTACTCGAACGGTTGCGGCGTACCGATCCCGAGCTCGGCGGCGATGTTGCGGGCGGCGACCGGCCCCTGGCGCACCGCGTGCTGTGCGGTCGGCGGCGTGACACCGCCGTTGGGGTCGGGAGCGGCGGCGCAGTCGCCGATCGCCCAGACCGAGTCCATCCCCTGCACCCGCAGGTAGGAATCGACCGGGACCCGGCCGCGCTCGTCGAGGGGGACGTTCAGCTCTTTGAGGATCGGCTGCGGCG
Organism: Solirubrobacterales bacterium; assembly: GCA_035474955.1. Taxonomy (GTDB): domain Bacteria; phylum Actinomycetota; class Thermoleophilia; order Solirubrobacterales; family 70-9; genus VAYN01. The sequence continues at coordinate 66,424 of DATIMV010000048.1, read as the reverse complement.
CCACTCCCGCGGTCCAGACGACCGTCCGCGACGGCAGCACCTCGCCGGTCGAGAGGCGCGCGAAGTCGGCGCCGACCTCCTCCAGAGTCGTCTCGAGGCGGATGTCGATGCCCCGGCCGCGCAGCTCCCGCAGCGCGTATTCGCCGAGTTGGCGGTCGATCTCGGGCAGGACCCGGTCCGTCGCCTCGACCAGCACCCAGCGCATCCCGTGCAGGCGGGCGCGCGGGTAGGACTCCATCGCGTCGGCGGCAAAGTCCTGAAGCTCGGCCAGCGCCTCGAGGCCGGCGTAGCCGCCACCGACGAAGACATAGGTGAGGAGCTGTTCGCGGCGGGCGGGATCCTCGGTCGCGTTCGCTTCCTCCAGCGTCTCGATCACGTGGTTGCGGAGGTAGATCGCGTCGGCGAGGCTCTTGAACCCGACCGCGTGCTCGGCCAGGCCGGGGATCGGCAGCACCCGCGAGACCGACCCGAGCGACAGCAGCAGCTGGTCATAGGGGAGCTTCTCGGTTAGGCCGTACTTGGCCCGCAGCGTCACCGTCTTCGCCTCCGGGTCGTGGCCGACGATCGAGCCGAGCCGCAGGTAGGTCCTGTTGAGGATCTCCCGCAGCGGCGTCACCACGTGCCGCGGCTCCAAGGTCCCGGCAGCGGCCTCCGGCAAGAACGGCGTGTAGAGCGCGAAGTTGGTCTCGTTGACGAGCTGCAGCCGCGCCGACTGCCTCGGCATCACCCGCTCCAGCTCCCGAGCAGCAGCCGCTCCACCAAATCCACCGCCAGCGATCACGACATTCCAGGCCATGACCTCAACCTACCACTTTGTAACAACGTGTTACAAAGTTTCAGATGTGGGGGTTATCCCCTTGACACAGGGTTAGCGCCGGATGCGCGAATAGGCTCCTCTGGATGCGCGCCCTGGATCGCCTCCTGCTCAACCCCCACGTTCAGCGCCTGGGGGGAGTTCAGGCGCTCGTGGGTGCCGTCGCGCTCGCGTGGGGCCTGATGAAGGGGATCGATCCCCTTATCGCGGTCGCGGGTCTTCTGTGCGCAGCCAACCTCGCCCTCTTTGTGTTCTGGCCCAAGGTCAAGCGTCACCTGGCAGCCGCCGACGCCCCCTCAAAGGCCACCGCTGCCAAGCCTCTGGGACCGGAGGAACGGCTGAAGATCATGGACGACATGTTCTACCCGCCCGCCGATCCACGGCGGGAGCTTGGCGAAGAGTGCCGGGAGTTCGCGATCAAGGTCCGGGTAACTGTCGAGTGGTACGAGGCCGAGCGGATATCAAGCGTCGACAGCGCCGCGAAAGAAGCTGTGGCGGCCGACCCCGATCTCGACATGGAGCAGGCGTACGCGGATGCGCGAAGCTTTGTCGAGCGGAACCTGGAGGCGCGGTATGCAGCGGAACTGCGCGAGGAGGGGCTGAGGTTGTTTGACCAGGCGCGCGAGCAGGATGCAATTCTTGCCAAGTACCGCCGCGAGGTCGAGCGCCCGAATGCGTTTGCCTTGGAAGAGGTGGCGAACATATTCCGCGCCATCGCCCGACGCCTCGGCGTAGATGTTTCGGAACCCGAGCCGATCCCAAAGGCGAAGCACCTAGCCGACTTTCTCGACGAGATGATTCGGGAAGGGGTCGCGATTCGAAAGGAACTAGCCGAGCCTGCCCAGCTTGAAGAAACCGAGCCGGGCAACTGGCGTCTTGACGGTGGCGCGCCGGAGGGATGGTGGGAGAAAGCAGACGAATTCCGCGCCCGATCATGGTGTCTCCTCCACGCCGAGCGCCCGGCTTTGCTTTCGGTCCAAGGCGAGGGCCACAACTCCTACGTTCGGACAAGACGCCAGCGCGACGAAGAAGACGCCGAGCGCCCGTCAGAGCCGGATACGCGCACTACCTCCCAAAAGATGCTCGCCTTCGCCAACGCAGAACGCAGCGCTCCCCGTGAGCACATGGACGCCCTCTTGGAGGGGCTATCCGCAGCACGGCGACAGCTCGGCTCCGAAAAAGACTGAGAACCGCCTACGGCCTACTCTCGTCTTCGTCATGCCACAGCGCCGGGCGCGGCGGCGACTCGAAGCCGAGTACCGCCGCCGTCATCGGGATCACCTCGTCTCCCGAGACGGCGAGCCTGTCTTCGGCGTCTTTGCGGATCTGTTCGCACTCCTTGAAGCACTGGTCGATCCTGTCGTGAATTTCATTCCACCCGCGCTGGTCTACCTCCATCGCGCGCCAGGCCAGGTACCGGTCGGTTCGAGCATCGAAGGTGCCCGTCCTGATCGCCGTGTCGGTTCGGGCGACCAGGCCCTGGAATGAGGTCTGGGAAAGCTGCTTGCGCTGCTTGCGGGGAAGCTTCTCGAATTCCTCGTCGCTGAAGTACACGCGGCTAATGCCGCCGTAGATGTGCTCGGTCGCACCGCGCACCTGACGAGTAGCGATGATCTCTATGCAGCCTGCCTGCTCAAGCGCGCGGAAGTGATAGGAGACCAGCGAGAGGGCCTTCTGCTTGTCATCTATGGCGGGAGCAAAGCCAGCGTCGATGAAGCCCACCGGCGAGATCGGATACTCATTGACGACTTCAAGGATGCGGACCCGCAGGGGGTGCGCAAGAGGCGAGCAGATGGTGCTTTTCGTTCCCTCTTTACTTTGCTCCTTTCCCTTCAAAGCGCAGCCCTCCGAACCACTCAGCGTTTTATGGACTGGACGACCCTAGTCCATTAACACCTGCTAGTTGCAGGAAAATGCGGCCCTCAGACTTTTTGGTCGGTGGCGTCCTTTTACTGAGTCGTTTCTTATTGGTCCTCCTGTCCACAAACCAGGAAAGGGGGATCGGAGATGAAGCTCGCCTCAAGCGACCAGAAGGTTCCGAGCGCTGCCGTCCACAAGGGCAACTAGCGCCTGAAGGGGCGATCGGGCGTGGTGGCTCAGGATGGACTCACGGCGTCCGGTTGCTCCTCGTCAGCAACCAGCTCCGCGTAGGGCAAGGTCTCGCCTTGAATCATCCGCAGCAACGTGTCCCTGAACAGGTAGGCGTTGTCCCGGTTGTTGAAGCGGAACGCCATCTCGTCCAGATACGCCGGCAGGTGCTTGGCTGAGAGCTGGTGGTAGGTGCCGACCACAGAGCGCTTGAACAGGCTCCAGACACCCTCAATCGTGTTCGTGTGGACGATGCCCCGGACCCATTCTTCGCGGCCGTGGTCGACCTTCCGATGCTTGGTATCCCAGGTGGTCATATCGCCCCAGGAGTAGTCGGAGTCGGTGAAGATGAACTCGGCTTTGTCGTCCACCTTGTCTTTGACGAAGCTGCGGTAGGAGACTTTGGACTCGCGGCCCGGTCCCTCGCGGACCTCCAGCCGGACCTCGCCGCCGCGCTCGACCGCGCCGAGGATCATCGTCTTGTGGTCGCGCCAGCGGGTGCCTGAGCCTTTCCGCCGCCCGCCGATCCAGGTCTCGTCAATCTCCACGATCCCCTCCAGCGGCACGGGCTGGTCTTCCTCCATCGCCGAGCGGACGCGGTGTCCGAGGTACCACGCGGTCTTGTAGGAGACGCCCAGCGTGCGCTGGAGCTGCTTGGCGCTGATTCCCTTCTTCGACTCGCCGATCAGGTAGATGGCTAGGAACCACTTCCAGAGGGGAAGATGGGAGTCATGAAAGACCGTCCCCGCCGTGACCGAGAATTGGTAGCGGCATGAAGCCTCGTTGCACTCCCACTGGTTGCGCTTCTCGATCCTCGAGACCGAGGAGTTCCCGCAGCGCGAGCAGCGCACCCCGTCGGGCCAGCGCAGGTCTTCCAGGTATTCCCGGCACTTGTCCTCAGAGCGGAACTGCTCGATCAGTTCAGGGAGGTTCATAGAGATGCCCCGTCGCAAGAAGAAGTCCCGCGAGCTGACTGACGAGGACGTTCTAAAGAAATTGTTCCCGAAAAAAGTTCGGGAGACCGCGAAGAAAACCGCTCTAGAAAGCCGGAAGAAGAGTTCATAGGGCAACTCTATGTCTTCGCCTACCCTGTGTCAAGGGGATAACCCCCTCAGATGTGACGTGAGAGCTACAGCTTCTCGCGGATGATGCGGTTGACCTCACCGCCGTCGGCGCGGCCTTTGGTCTCGCGCATGACGGTGCCGACGATGGCGCCGATCGCCTTGGCGTTGCCTTCGCGGATCTTCTCGACAGCGTCGGCGTTTTCGGCCATCGCCTTCTCGACGATCGCCTCCAGCTCGCCGGAGTCCGACATCTGGGCCAGGCCCTCGCGCTCGACGATCGCGGCGGGGTCTCCCCCCTCCTCGACCAGGATCGCCAGGACCTTCCGGCCGCTGCCGTGGGAGATCTTCTTCTGGGCGACGAGCTCGGCCAGACGGGCGAGGGTCCTGGGTGGAACGGTGGGACTGGTGAAGTCCACCTCGTCGCCGCGCTTCCGCAGCTCGGCGGTCAGGTCGCCGGTGATCCAGTTGGCGATCACCCGCGGCTCGGAATCGTCGGCCTCACCGCAGACCGCCTCGAAGTAGCCGGCCATCTCGGGCTCGCGGGCGAGCAGGGCAGCGGTATCGGAGTCCAGTCCCAACCCTTCGTAGCGCTCGATCCGCGCCGCGGGCAGCTCCGGCAACGCCTCGCGGGCCTCGCGCAGCATCTCCTCGGTCGGCACTATCGGCACCAGGTCGGGCTCGGGAAAGTAGCGGTAGTCGTGGGCCTCCTCCTTCGAGCGCAGGGGCGTCAGGGTGCCGCTGGCGGGGTCGAAGTGGAGGGTCTCCTGAACCACGGCGCCCCCCGACTCGACCATCTCGCGCTGGCGGGCCAGCTCGGCCTCGATTCCACGCTGGAGGAAACGGAAGCTGTTCATGTTCTTCAGCTCGGTCTTGGTGCCGAGCTCCTCGCTGCCGGCCGGGCGCACCGAGACGTTGGCGTCGACCCGCAGGCTCCCCTCCTCCATGTTGACGTCGGAGACGCCGAGCTGGCGCACCGTCTCGCGCAGCAGCCGTGCCCACTCGGCCGCTTCGGCGGCGTCGCGCAGGTCGGGCTCGGTGACGATCTCGACCAGCGGCGTACCGCCGCGGTTGAAGTCGACTAGGGACGCGGCGGAGCCGTGGATGCGGCCCGAATCGCCGACGTGGATCGTCTTCGCCGCGTCCTCCTCGAGGTGGGCGCGGTGGATGCGGACGTCGCCGAGTCGGCCGGCGCCGCAGATCGGGATGTCGTACTGGCTGATCTGGTACGCCTTCGGGCTGTCGGGATAGAAGTAGTTCTTGCGGTGGAAGATCGAGCGCGGCGCGATCTCGCACCCCAGCGCGGCGCCGATCTGCAGCGCGTAGAGGATCGCCTGTTCGTTCGGCACCGGCAGCACCCCGGGATGGGCGAGGCAGATCGGGCAGGTGTGGGTGTTCGGCTCGTCGCCAAACGACAGTTCGCAGCCGCAGAACATCTTCGTCTTGGTCGCCAGCTGGACGTGGATCTCCAGCCCGATCACCGCTTCGAGATCAGCCATCGGCGCCTCCCGGTCGGGCGTCGAAGCCGATCCCCTTCTCGAGCGCATGGGCAGCGTCGAGCAGGCGCTGCTCGGCGAAGGCCGGGGCGGCGATCTGGAAGCCGACCGGCAGCTTGGGGCCGCCGCCCTCGGGCTCGGCGAGGCCGGCCGGAATCGAGATCGCCGGGATGCCGGCGAGGCTCATCGGCACCGTGAAGAAGTCATTGAGGTACATGGCGAGGGGATCAGCGGTCTTCTCCCCCAGCTTGAAGGCAACCGAGGGCGCGGTCGGGGTGACGACGAAGTCGACGCCGGAGAAGGCGGTGCTGAAGTCTTCGGCGATCCGGGTGCGGACCTTCTGCGCCTGCCCGTAGTAGGCCTCGTAGTAGCCGGAGGAGAGCGCGTAGGTGCCGAGCATGATCCGCCGCTTCACCTCGTCGCCGAAGCCCTCCGAGCGGGTCGTCTCGTACATCTCGATCAGGTCGCCGTCGCCACCGGCCCGCATCCCGTAGCGGACGCCGTCGTAGCGGGCGAGGTTGGAGGAGGCCTCGGCCGGGGCGATCACGTAGTAGGCGGAGATCCCGTGCTCGGCGCTCGGCAGCGCCACCTCGGCGATCTCACCGCCGAGGTCCTCGATCTTCCGCAGCGTCGCCTCGAAGACCTCGCGCACGCCGCTGTCGAACTCGTCGCGCGCCAGCTCAGCCGGGACGCCGAAGCGCAGCCCGCTGAGGTCCTCGCGGTCGGGCAGCGAGACGCCGCCCTCGATCCCGACTGAGGTCGAGTCGCAGGGGTCGCGCCCCTGCAGCAGCCCCAGCAGCAGGGCGGCGTCTTTGACCGTGCGGGTCAGCGGCCCGCACTGGTCGAGCGAGGAGGCGAAGGCGATCATCCCGTAGCGGGAGATCGAGCCGTAGGTCGGCTTCAGGCCGACGATCCCGCAGAAGGCGGCCGGCTGGCGGATCGAGCCGCCGGTGTCGGTGCCGATCGCCCAGGGGGCGAGGCCGCCGGCGACGACGGCCGCCGAGCCGCCGGAGGAACCACCGGGCACCCGCTCGCGGTCCCACGGGTTGAGCACCGGCCCGTAGGCCGAGTTCTCATTCGAGGAGCCCATCGCGAACTCGTCCATGTTGGTCTTGCCGAGCACCGGCGCGCCGGCCTCGAGCAGCTTGCGCACGGCGGTCGAGGTGTAGGGCGGCCGGTAGCCCTCGAGGATGCGGGAGCCGGCCGTGGTCGGCACTCCCTCGGTGGTGAAGATGTCCTTGACCGCGATCGGGGCGGTGCGGGGCTGCTCGACCGCGATCGCGGCGAGATCCGCGCCATCGCCGTCCTGCCAGAGGTAGGCGTTGAGCTCGTCGCTGGCGGCCGCCTGGCGCCAGGCGGCGGTGTACTCCGCCGCGGAGAGATCGCCCGCGGCCATCTTTTCGTGCGCCTCGAGGGCGGTGAGGTTGAGTAGGTCCGACATCTACTCGGCCTGGGGCGAGGGCGCGCGGAAGGCGCCGTCTTGCGGTTCGGGGGCGGAGGCGAGGGCGACGTCGCGCGGCAGGCTCGGCCGCGGCTCGTCCGCCCGCAGCACGTTCTCCAGCGCCACCACGTGCGAGGTCGGCTCGACCCCCTCGAGGTCGAGGTTGCCGATCCGGTCGACGTGGTCGAGGATCCCGGACAACTCCCCCACCATCCGCTCGACCTCCTCCTCGGAGAGGCGGAGCCGGGCCAGCTTCGCCACGTGCAGCACTTGATCCCGCTCGATCATGGCGGCGGATTCTAGGTGGGCATGGAAACTGGCTGCTTGGCCAGTTAGAGTGGCGCCAATGCAGGGACCGCGCGCCGAGAAGTTCGTCGTCTTCAACCTGCGCCTGCTGGCGGTCACCTTCGCCGTCGTCGGCCTCCTCTTCCTCCTCGTCCCGAGCGGCGTTCTCGACGTCATCTCCGACGTCGGCGAATGGTTCGGCAACGACCACCGCGCCCCCCACACGCAGCAGTACCTGTGGCTGGCGCTGGCCTTCGCCTACATGGTGGTGATCACCGGCGTCTGCCTCGTCGCCCAGGCCGACGTCGTCCGCTACCGGCCGCTGTTGCTGATCCTCGCCGCCGGCAAGACCGCCTCTTCGCTCGGCTCGCTCGCCTTCTTCCTGATCCAGGAAGAGGTCTTCATCTACCTGCTCAACTTCCTTGTGGACGGCTTCCTCGCGATTCTGGCCCTTTGGCTCTGGGTGCTGGCGGGACGGGCCGGCCGCCCCGCCGCCCCCGGTTGACAGCGCCCGCCAGGGCTTTCAGCCGCTGAGCAGCGCACCCTGAGCGCGATCTGCGCCACGATGGCGCCCGGCATCGACGGGCTGCCGGCGGCAGAGCGGGACCTCGACGTCTCCGGGCCCGTCGCCCAGTTCCTGCGCTCGCTCTCGCCGCGGGTGCTGCTGCGGATGCGGCTTGGGCTGCGCGCCTTCGAGTGGCTGCCGTTCCCCTGGCGCTTCAGCCGTCTCGAGCCCGAGGCGGCGGAGGACTTCCTGCGCAAGCTCGATTCCTCCCGCTTCCCCCTCCACCACGACCTGCTGCTGCTGGCGAAGATCCTCTCCACCCTCGGCTACGCGGTGGCGCCGGAGGTGGAAGCGAGGATCGGCACCGAGATCGGCTGCGCTACGGCCGACGGCACGCTGCCGGAGCCGGCCGGGTCACTGGGAGAGACCGAAGCGCACGGCGAGGGCGAGGAATGCGAGGTCGCGATCATCGGCTCCGGCGCCGGCGGCGCCGTGGCGGCGGCGCTCCTGGCTGAAGCCGGGCTGGACGTTCTCGTGCTCGAGGCCGGCGATCACTACAACCGCGACAACTATCCGGCCGGTCGCCTCGAAGCGATCTCCAAGCTGTACCGGGAAGCCGGTCTGACGATCGCCGAAGGCAGCCCGCCGATCCCGGTTCCGGTGGCAAAAGTGGTCGGCGGTACCACCGTGATCAACTCCGGCACCTGCTTCCGCGCGCCGGACTCGATCCTCGACGGCTGGCAGAACGAGTTCGGGATTCCCTGGGCAAGGGAGCTGGACGCCGACTTCGCCGAGGCCGAGGACTTCCTCCGGGTCACCCAGCTCGACCCCAACCGGATGGGGCGCAACGGGCAGCTGGCGATGGAGGGCGCGGAAGCGCTCGGGGTCAGCGGCGGGCCGATCCACCGCAACGCCGGCAACTGCGTCCAGTGCAGCTCCTGCCCGTATGGCTGCGCGATCGACGCCAAGCGCGGCATGCACGTCAGCTACCTGCCGCGGGCGGTGGCCGCCGGCGCGCGGGTGCGCTCGGGCGTCGAGGCGCAGCGGGTCCTGGTCGAGGACGGCCGCGCGGTCGGCCTCGCCTGCTCGGCCCGGGACGAGAGCGGCCGCCAGCGCCCCTTCACCGTGCGGGCGCGGCGGGCGGTGATCGCCGCCGGCGGCGCCTTCGGCACCCCGGAGCTGCTGCTGCGCTCGGGCCTCGGCGGCTCCCAGGTCGGCCGCAACCTCCGCATCCACCCGGCTTGCTGGGTCGGTGGACGCTACGAGGAGGAGGTGCGCGGCTGGGACGGGGTGATGCAGAGCTTCTACGTCGACCAGTGGGAGCACTCGCAACGGGTGTTGCTCGAGGCCACCTTCACCCCGCTCGCCTTCGGCGGCGCCTGGCTCGTCGGCACCGGCCGCGAGCACCAGCGCTCGATGCTGAACTTCGGCCACATCGGCTCGATCGGCGTTCAGATCCGCGATCTCTCGGCCGGTTCGGTCGGCCTCGCCAACGAAGGAGCGCTGCGCGCCAGCTACAAGCTGGGCGGCGAGGACTCGAGCGCGGTCCTCTTCGGCATCGCCCGGGCCGCGGAAATCCATTTCGCCGCCGGCGCCAGCGAGGTCTACCCCAACATCCCCAGGGTCGGCACCCTGAAGCCGAAGGACCTGCCGCAGTTCGAAGCGACCCGGTTCAAGCCCTCGGAGCTGCGCCTCGAGGCCTTCCACCCGATGGGGACGGCGCGGATCGCTGCCGATCCGCGCCGCGGCGTCTGCGCTCCCGACGGCTCCGTCAATGGAACCCCAGGGCTCTACGTAGCCGACGCCTCGCTGCTCCCGACGGCCCCCGGCGTCAACCCGATGATGACCATCATCGCCTTCGCCAAGCAGGTGGCCCGCGGGGTCGCTACTGAGGCGGCGGACCGCCCTGCCCCGAGCTCGGCGGCGGCGGAGGCGGTGGCGTAGAAGACGAAGGCGGCTGGGTCGGTCCGCCGCCGCCGGGGCCGCCGCGACCGCTGGAGAAGCGATCGCCGACCTCGGCAAATGAAGATCCTTCTTCCTGCATCGCCCGATAGCCGCCATAGGCGACGAGCCCCGAGAGGATGAGGCCGAGGAAGACGCCGAACTCCCTGTCGGCACCGCCCGGGGGGTCGATGATCCGGTAGAGGATGAGCAGCGCCGAGAGACCGCCCAGCACCGCTACCACCGGGTTGAGAGGGAAGTCGATGACCGCGTCGCTCAGCTGCGCAGCCACAACCCCCAGCGTCACCACCACCGTCACCAGGAGGACGAGGTCGATGAAGTCGAAGGACTCCCAGGCGTTGAAGCTGAAGCTGCCGCCGACGTCGACCCCGAGCTGGTTCTCCAGTTCCTGGGCAGGGTTGTCGAAGCCGAACCAGGCGAAGAACATCGAAATGAAGAGGACGATCGCGGCGACTCCGGCGATCTTCTCCCCCGTACTCAGCCTGTCCACGTCCATCTCTGCTCCTTCGCTCGGGGTTGGGGTCAGTCGACCCTATGCGCACGTCAGCAAGGGATTCGACGCTTCTGGCCGGGTTTCCTACCCGCTGGTCGTGCGGATACGCGCCGCTTGCAAGGTGTTCGCCAGCAACATCGCGATCGTCATCGGCCCCACCCCGCCCGGAACCGGCGTGATCGCCGCCGCCACCTCGGCCGCGGCCTCGTAGTCGACGTCGCCGACAAGCCCCTCCTCGAGGCGGTTGACACCGACGTCGATCACCACCGCCCCCGGCTTGACCGCCTCTTTGCCGAGCAGCCGCGGCACCCCGACCGCGGCGACGAGGACGTCGGCGCGGCGGCAGGTGGCGTCGAGGTCGCGGGTGCGCGAGTGGCCGACCGTCACCGTCGCGTTCGCCCGCAGCAGCAGCCGCGCGACCGGCACCCCGACCAGCTTCGAGCGGCCGACGACGACCGCCTCCGCTCCCTCCAGCTCGACCCCCTCGTGGGCCAGCAGCTCCATCACCCCCGCCGGGGTGCACGGGACCAGGCCCGGCGCCCCGTGGGCAAGGAGACCGGCGTTGACGGGGGTCAGCCCGTCGACGTCCTTCTGCGGGTCGATCGCGGTGACGATCGCGTTCTCGTCGATGTGGGCCGGCAGCGGCAGTTGGACCAGGATGCCGTCGACCTCGTCGTCCTCGTTCAGCTCGCGGACCAGGTCGAGCAGCTCCTCCTCGCGGATCGAGGCCTCGGGTTCGTGGTGGATCGAGCGCATCCCGACCTCCTCGGAGTTGCGCCGCTTCATGCCCACGTACACCTCCGAAGCCGGGTCGTCGCCGACCAGAACCGTCGCCAGGCCGGGCACCCGCCCCGCCTCCTGCTCGTAGGCGGCGACGTCGACCTTGACCCGCTCGCGGACCGTGGCGGCGACCGCTTTGCCGTCGATCACCCGCGCCGCCATCGCCTCAGCGCCTCCGGATCGGGGCGTAGTCGGCCATCAGCTTGCGCTCGGAGCCGTCGCTGGAGAAGCGGACGACGATCACCCCGCCGGGCTCGACCGCGGTGACGACGCCGTCGCCGAAGCTGGCGTGGATGACGTCGTCGCCGGTCTGCAGCTCCAGCGCCGGGCCGGGATCGACCGGCTGCACCGGTTCCACCTCGTTTGCCACCGACGCCCCCCAGCTCGTTCCCAGGCTGCGCGCCGCGGTCGAGTGGCGCTCGGTCAGCTCCACCGGCAGCTCGTCGACGAAGCGCGAGGGCAGGTTGCGCTCGGAGCGGCCGAACAGCTGCCGCTCCCGGGCCCAGGTCATGTAGAGGCGTTTGCGGGCACGGGTGACGCCTACGTAACAGAGCCGGCGCTCCTCTTCTTCCCCACCCTCCTCCAACGCCCGCATGTGCGGGAAGGCGCCGTCCTCGCAACCGACGATGAAGACCGTGTCGTACTCGAGGCCCTTGGCGTTGTGGAGGGTCATCAGCGTCACCAGCTGCTGCTCGTCGTCCTGCAGCCCGTCCTGCTCGGTGTAGAGGGAGATCTGCTGCAGGTACTCCTCCAGCGGCGAGACCTCGCTTTCCCCCTCGACCTCGCGCTCGATGTCGAATTCGGCGGCGCCGGCGATCAGGGTTTCCAGGTTTTCGCCCCGGCCTTCGGCTTCGACCGTCCGCTCCGCCGCCAGCGCTTCCATGTAGCCGCTCTCGTTGAGGACCGCCTCCAGCAGCGTCGCCACCGGCCCTTCTTCTTCGGCGCGTTCGCGCAGGCCGGCCATCGTCTCGTAGAAGCGCCCGACGGACTTGATCGCTTTGCCGCTCAGCCCCGGCACCTCCTCGGCCCGCTCGATCACCTCCCAGATCGGCATCCCGGTCGTGTTCGCGTGCGAGGCGAGGCGGCCCTGGGTGGTGTTGCCGATCCCGCGGCGGGGCGAGTTGACGACCCGCTGGAAGGAGACGAGGTCGGCCGGGTTGACCAGCAGGCTGAGGTAGGCGACCGCGTCCTTGATCTCGGCCCGTTCGTAGAACTTGGTGCCGCCGATCACCTGGTAGGGCACGTCGAAGCGGTTGAGCGTGTCCTCCAGCACCCGGCTCATCGCGTTGGTCCGGTAGAAGACGGCGACGTCGCTGCGGGCGACGTCGTGCTCCTCCCCCAGCCGCTCGATCTCACCCGCGACCCAGCGCGCCTCCTCGTGCTCGTCGGCCAGCTCCGAGAGCTGGACCAGGTCGCCACCCTCGATTTCGCTCCAGAGCGCCTTCGGATTCGTCCGCCGCTCCCTGTTGTTCTCAACCACGGCATTGGCCGCCCGAAGGATCGTCTGGGTCGAGCGGTAGTTCTGCTCGAGCTTGACGGTTTCGGCTTCGGGAAAGTCCTTCTCGAAGTCGAGGATGTTGCGGATGTCGGCATGCCGAAAGCCGTAGATCGACTGGTCCTCGTCGCCGACCACCATCAGATTGCGGTGTTTGCCCGCCAGCAGCTTCAACATTTGGTACTGAGCACGGTTGGTGTCCTGGTACTCATCAACCAGGACATGGCGGAAAGTTCGTTGCCAGCGCTCTTGAATGTCGTCGAAGCGTTCCATCGATTCGACGACGCGAACGAGGAGGTCGTCGAAATCCATTGCGTTTGCCGCAAGCATCCGCTTCTCGTAGAGGGGGTAGACCTCAGCCGTGACTTTGTCGAACTCGCCGTAGCTCGTTTCGGCGTACGAAGATGAGTCAATCAGCTGGTTTTTGGCCCCCGAGATCTTGTTGCCAACTGCGCGCGGGGGGAATCGTTTTGGATCGAAATCGAGTTCGACAAGGCAGCGTTTCAGCATCCGCAGCGAGTCGGCCTGGTCGTAGATCGTGAAGCCCTTCGAGTAGCCGAGCCGCTCGGCGTCGACGCGCAGCATCCGCGCGCAGGCGGAGTGGAAGGTCGTCACCCACATCGCCCGCACCGAGCGGCCGACCAGCTGACCGACCCGCTCCCGCATCTCGGCCGCCGCTTTGTTGGTGAAGGTGATCGCGAGGATCTCACCGGGCCGGGCATTGCCCGTGGCGAGCAGGTAGGCGATCCGGTGGGTGAGTACCCGAGTCTTGCCGGAGCCGGCGCCGGCGAGGACCAGCAGCGGCCCGTCGCCGTGCTCGACCGCCTCGCGTTGGGGCCCGTTGAGACCGGCAAGCAGCCGCTCCACCCGGTCGGCGCCGGGCTCGGTCGGCGCCGCCGGGGCGGGTCCCGGCTCCGGCGCGCCAGCGTCGAACTGCTCCTGAAGGCTCACCCGCCGAGCATAGCCAGGCGCTCGGCGGGGCCTTCCAGGGATTCCTACTGCCCGAGCCCCGCCGAGCAGCCTTCGATGATTTCGACAATCGGGTCAGGCGAACCGCCGATCACGATCTCTTCGGCTTCCGCTTTCGGGACGTCGCGGAGCACCGCGGCGAAGCAGCTTGCGAGATCGGGGTCGAGCGGATCCTCGCCGCTCTGCAGACCCTCCTCGAAGGTGTCGGCCAGCTTCTCCTGGTCGAACTCGGCGAAGCCGGTGATCTCATCCATCTTCCAGTCTCCGTCCTCTTCGACGAGGGCGACGGAGAGCGTCTGGCCGTCGAAGCTGCCGCCGGTGAAGGCGACGTCCGCGGTTGCTGCGGAGCCGTCGACCTCGACTTCGGAGACCTCGACCGAGTCAGGGTCGTTTTCGGTGTCCTCGGCGCTCTCTTCACAGCTCTCAACCGCGGCGTCCCCCTCTTCCAACTCGGTCTGTTCGAGGAAGGCCTGGGTCGCCAGCTCTTTGCAGTCGGCGGGGTCGGAGCTGGTGACGGAGGTCTCGATCACGTCGACGACCTTGTCTTCGTCGCTTTCGCCGCCGCCACAGGCGGCGAGCCCGAAGACGAGAGCAAGCAGGGCAAGGGGCAACAGCAGGTGGAGCTTTCTCAAAGGAGTTCCTTTCGGACGAGAGGGGCGGGCGAGCAATCTACAGCGCGCCAGACCTGATGTAGCACCGGTTGGCAAGGGCGAGGAACCGATCGAGGCTGGCGTCGAGCACCAGCGCTTCCAGGGCTTGATCGCTCATCTCGTCCAAGATGCCGACGAAGCAACTCGTGCTTTCGGCTTCAAAGGAAGTCTCGTTTCGGAGCAGCATTTCCCGCCCCATCTCCGTCACCAGCTTCTCCGCGTCCAGGTTGATGAAGCCGAGTATCTCGTGCCACTTCCACCGGCCGCCACGCTCCACGAGCGCAAGCCTCACGGTCTGCCCGTCGTAGCCGCTGCCCGTGAACGCAACCGTGGCCGTGGCGGAGCTCGAGTCGATCTCGACCCCGGAGACGATCACCTTGCGCGGGATCTCGAGATTAGGATCGACCGCTTGTTCTTCGCAGGCGGTCACCGCCGCCTCGCCCTCCAGCTTGGTCGACTGCTCGAGGTAGTTTGGGGTGAGGAGCCGGGTGCAATCCTCGGGATTGTCGCTGTTGGCGCTGGTGACGATCATCTTCTTGACCGCGGCCTCTTCGTCGCCCCCCTCCTCGCCGCACGCCGTAAAGACGAAGGCGCAGAGAAGCAGTAGGGCAAAAGCCCGAATCGTCATCTCGTCAGCCGCCGGCTGACGAGCGGCCGGTGCGGGGCTTGATCTCGGCCGCGTCGGGCCCGGGGCCGTTGCCGCCATCGAGGCGGGCGAGACGCTGCTCCACCTCAGCCAGCCGCTCGGAGAGGGCCTTGATCGCGTCGGCGATCGGGTCGGGCAGGTGAATCCAGTCGGCGTCGGGACCTTCGACCCGCTTGCCTTCGAGCTTCACCGGGTGCCCCGGGTTGCCGACCACGGTCGCGCCCGGCGGCACGTCCTCGACCACGACCGTGTTGGCGCCAACCTTGGCGCCGTCGCCAACCGCGATCGGGCCGAGCAGCTTCGCGCCGCTGCCGACGGTGACGTTGTCGCCGAGGGTCGGGTGGCGCTTGCCGCGCTGGAACCCGGTGCCGCCCAGCGTCACGCCCTGGTAGAGCGTCACGCAGTTGCCGATCACCGCCGTCTCGCCGATCACCACCCCGGAACCGTGATCGATGAAGAACTCGTTGCCGATCCGCGCCGCGGGGTGGATCTCGATCCCGGTCACGGCCCGGGTGAGGTAGGCGATGAACCGGGGCAGCACCGGCACGCCGGCCTCCAGCAACGCGTGCGCGGCCCGGTGGGCCAACAGCGCCTGCACTCCGGCCCAGCTGGTGAGGATCTCGAAGGCGGAGACACCCTGCGCGGCAGGGTCGCGCTCGCGCGCCGCGCGGATGTCGGCGCGAATCTCGCTTACCAGCCGTTTCCAGCGGTTCATGGTGAGAAGAAGGGTAGGGACATGTAGCGCTCACCCGAGTCGCAGACGATCGTCACCACCCTCTTCCCCGCCATCTCCGGACGGGCGGCGACCTCGAGGGCCGCCCAGACGTTGGCGCCGGCGGAGATTCCAGCCAGCACCCCCTCCTCTCTCGCCACCCGGCGCGCCATGTCCAGGGCGTCCTCGTCGTCGACCGCGAGGATCTCGTCGACGACGTCGCGGTCGAGGTTCTGGGGGACGAAGCCGGCGCCGATCCCCTGGATTTTGTGCGGACCGGGAGACCCGCCGGAGAGAACAGGGGAGCTCGCGGGCTCGACGGCGACCACCAGCGCCTCGGGCGCCCGCTCCTTCAGCATCCGCCCGACGCCGGTGATCGTGCCGCCGGTGCCGACGCCGGCGACGAAGGCGCCGATCTCGCCGTCGGTGTCGCTCCAGATCTCCTCGGCGGTGGTGCGGCGGTGGATCTCCGGGTTGGCGGGGTTGGAGAACTGCATCGGCATGAAGCCCTTGCGCTGCTCGCGGATCTCTTCGGCCAGGGCGACCGCCTCGTTCATCCCGCCCAGCGAGGGCGTCTCCCGCACCTCGGCGCCGTAGGCGCGCAGCAGCTTCCCCCGCTCGCGGCTCATTCCCTCCGGCAGGGTGAGGATCAGCTCGTAGCCGCGCGCGGCGCAGACCATCGCCAGGGCGATCCCGGTGTTGCCGCTGGTCGGCTCGACAACCACCGACTTCCCAGGTTTGATCTGCCCCTCCGCTTCGGCGGCGTCGATCATCGCCACCCCGATCCGGTCCTTGACCGAACCGCCCGGGTTGAAGTACTCGAGCTTGACGCAGACCTCACCGGCCAGCCCCTCGGAGAGCCGGTCGAGCAGGACCATCGGCGTGTTGCCGACGACGGCCGACGCCTCAGCTCCGATGCGCATCAGCGGATGCGGACGATCCGGAAGTTGCGAACGGCCGGGGTGAGATCGGGGGCGCCGCCGTTCACGGCTCGAACTCGGAACTTGTACTTGCCCGGCCGCAGCCGGTAGGTCTTCGGCGAGTTGCAGGCTTTGTATTTCAGGATCGCCAGCTGGGCTTTTTTATTGACCCGCATCAGCCAGCACTCGAAGGTGACGCCAGCGGTCGGCGAGGAGAAGCGGAACTTCACCTTCGCCCTCTTCTTCCGCGTCTTGATGACTTTCTTCGGGCCTTTGTCGATCTTGGTCTGCGGCGGGTCTTTCTGCGGAGGCGGCGGAGGTGGGATCACCGGATCTACCCCGCTGATCCGGGCCACCCCCGGTGCGCCCATTTTGGTCAGCGTCACCCAAAGGGTGTTGCCGGGCCCGGCGGTGATCTGGCGCGCCGATTCGTCCGGCAGGCCGCCGAGGAAGGTTGCCTGTCCCGTAGTCGTGAAGCGGGTTACCCCAGCCTCGGCGAACTGCGCGACCCAATAGGCCCCGTCAGGGCCGAGGTCGACGCCGAACGGGTCTCCGGGAACCGGGATCGGCAGCGCCGGGTTTGGCGGCGTGATCAGCCCGACCTGCTCGGGGGTCGCCAGCGGCGCCGAGTAGGCGATCTGACCGCCCGGACCGCCCGCGACCCCTTGGGAAGGACCTGCGATCGGGAGGTTCTGCTGCACGCCAGCGACGGTGAAGGTGACGAGCCGGTTGCCGGCGTTGCTGTCGGCGATCACGATCAGCGAGCCGGAGACCTCGATGTCCTTAGGAGCGAGTGCGCCGTCGACGGGGACTTCCTGGTCGGTGCCCTCCGGGTCAGCCGGAGCGAAGTGGACGACGCTGTTGTTCGAGGCGATCCACATCAGGCCGTCGGGTCCGGCGACGATCTGCCCTTCGGCGCCGATGCCGGCGATCGTGAAGCTCTGATCGGTGCCTTCCGGATCAGCCGGAGCGAACTTCGCCGCTTTTTCGATGTCGGTGATCCAGAGGTTGCCGTCAGGCCCGGGGGCGATCCCGACCGCGGAGTTGATGTCGACGATGTCGTATTCCGTGACCTGGCCCGCCGGAGTCACCCGCGCGACGTCGTTGGTCCCGTCTTCGACCGTCAGCCAGACGTTCCCGTCAGGGCCGTCGACGATCTTGTTGTTCGTCCCGACTTCGCTGCCCAGGGGGAAGATCCCGTTGACGAACGGCGCCGCTGAGACCACGGTCGCGCTCAGCAGGAAGACAGCCAGCACGCAGAGGACGGCGACGAGCTTGGTGGCGTGGCTCCGCATCGCGCGGAGTCTAACCCCGCGCCGCGGCTAAATGAAGTACATCCCCGAGCCGGACTCTTCGGCCTCGCGGCGGGCGACTTCGGCGATCGTCGTCTGGCCGAAGACTTTGCGCAGGGCGGCCACTCCCTCGGCCCAGATGCCGCCGGCCTCGTCGGCCTCGTCGCCGACTTTGCCGTCGAGCGCCTGGACGACCTCGAGCACGGTGATCTCCTCGGCCGGGCGCGAGAGCGTGTAGCCGCCGCGCATGCCGCGGTGGCTGGTCAGCAGGCCGTTGCGGCGCAGGGTCGAGAAGAGCTGCTCGAGGAACTGCTCCGGAATGTCGCGGCGCTCCGCCAGCTCTTTGATCGGCACCGGGCGATCCCCAGCCCGCGCGAGCTCCGCCATGGCGACGACCGCATACCTCGACTTTGAGGTAATTGAGATCACAAGTCCCTTTCTACCGCACCCTCCGGCTGGTTAGGATCGGTTGGCGGGCGCCCTTGCGGCCACCAGTACCCGCCCCCCAGTTCAACGATCGATCGGATGCTGCCCTGAGCGAGCCCCCCCACTGCCTTGTGATCGACGGTCACCCCCTGGTCCGACTCGGGGTGCGACAGGCCCTCGAGGGCGACTTCGTCCTGCACGAGGCGCCGACCCGCGACGAGGCGCTCGACCTCGTGCGCGACATCGGCGACTTCGACGTGGCGATCGTCGACATGCGCTGGCGCGGCAAGGGTGACGGCAACTCGGTCACCGGCCCCGAGGCGATCCGAATGCTCCACCGCACCAGCCCGGCGCTGGGGATCGTCGCCCACGGCGAGCTGCCGGAACGCCATCTGGCGAGCCTCTCGATGCAGGCCGGCGCCAACGCCTACGTCTCCCGCGTCTCCGGTCCGGAGGAGCTGCGCCGGGCGGTGAACGCCGCCGTGGCGCAGGAGAAATTCGTCGATCCCGCCGTTCCCCCGAAAGGCAGTCGCGGCAAGCTGACGCAGCGTCAGCGGCAGATCCTGCAGCTGCTCGCCAACGGCGAGTCGACCACCGTCGCCGCCCGCGAGCTCGACCTCAGCGAAGAGACCGTGAAGACCCACATGAAGAACGCCCTCGCCCGCCTCGGCGCCAAGAACCGCACCCACGCGGTGGCGATCGCCGTGCGCGAGTGCCTGATCGACTAGATCGCCTTACCAGGCGATGTCGTCGTGGGTTGTATGCGGCTTCGCGGCCGATGCTTCAGGCGAGGAAGCGTGCGCCTGGCGAGCCGGAGCGACTTCGGGTTCCTGAGCAGCCCAAGCCGGGCGGCGCACCCTGACGAGCGAGCGGCGGCGCCAGTCATGGGACACGGGCTGGGCCGACCTGGTGATCGGCGAGTTCATCTAGATCCAACCCCGGTCGCGGGCCATCAGCACCGCTTGGGCGCGATCGACGGCGCCGATCTTGCCGTAGACGTTGTGCAAGTGGGTGCGGATGGTTGAGACCGAGAGGTGCATTTCGCCGGCGATCTGCTTGTAGACCATGCCCTCGGAGAGGTGGCGAAGAACGTCGAGCTCGCGGCTGGAGAGCGGGCAGGGCTCGCTGACCCGGGAGGCGTCCTGGGTCGGCAGCGGCAGCTCGTAGAGGAGGTCGCGGAGCGACTCCGCACTGAGACCGCAGCGCTCGGCGCTGGCGCGCAGGCGCTCAGGGGCGATCGCCTCGCCATTGCAGTAGTGGGCGACCATGTCGGCGGTGGCGACCATCGCCGCCAGCCCCTCGGCGTCGTCGGCGTGATGGCGCTCGATTGCGATCGCGATCCGCGACGGCAGGTTCCAGCGCCGGGCGAGGACCCCGCCGACGAGGGCGTGGTCGATTCCGAGCTGCTCGCGTTCCTCGCGGAGACGCTGCTCGGGGGTGCGGGAAACGGCGTCGAAGTAGACCTTGTAGCCGGGATGGAGGCGGGAGATGACGAGGCGGCCGACGTCGTGGAGCAGCGCCGCCACGGCCAGCTCGTCGCGTTCGGTCCAACCGACCAGGCGGCCGATGCGATCGGCGGCGCGCTGCGTCGCCAGGGCGTGGACGCGGAAGCGCTCCGGCTTCAGCTCCCAACCGCCGCTGGGCTCGAAGAAGTCGAAACTGGGAGCGGTACCGGCAAGGGCGAGGACCCCGGCTGGCTTCAGCACCTCCAGAGCAGCGGGAACACCGGCGATGCCACCGGCGACCAGCCCGCCACGATTGGCGTGGCGCAGCACGGTGATCGCGAGCGCGACGTCGCTCTCGACCGCCTCGACGATCTCGCCAAGGCGGGCGGTCTCGGCCGTCGCGGCGGCGATTACCCGCTCCCGCGACTCGACCAGGACCGGGAAGCGCTCAACCGCCTCGAAGGCCTCGGCAAGCCGGCTGCCGGGTGCGGCCGCGGTTCGGCTTTTACCTTTGGCGCCGTCCTGTAGGGATGCCGGGGCGCCGCTCTGCGCAGTCGTAACACTCATTGGCACAACTAATCGGCAGCAATCGTCTTTGGGTTTAGCCCAAAGTCCCTGCCCAACCCTCAAAACTGGGGTTTTCCGCCGCCGCTCCTCAGTCGCCGGCGAGACGGCGGGCGGCGGCCCTGATCCGCTCCAGCGAGCGCTCCTTGCCGAGCGCCGCAAGGGACTCGAAGATTCCTGGCGAGATCGAGGTACCGGTGATCGCGACGCGAATCGGCTGGTAGAGCTTGCCCGGCTTGAGGTCGAAGCGGTCCAGCAGCGGCGCCAGGGCAGCCTCGATCGGCTCCGGCTCGAAGGGCTCCACAGGTTCGAGGGCCTCGGCGATCGCCTCCAGGACAGGACCGGTCCCCTCCTTCATCACCTTGCCCCAGGCCTTCCCGTCGGTAACCGGCGGCTCGAAGAGGAAGCGGATCAGCGGCCAGACCTCCTCCAAGGTCTGCGCTTTCTCCTGGGCGATCTCGCAGGCGGCCCGCAGGCGCTCGTCGGCCTCTCGGCTGAGGTGGCGGGCGACCCCGGCGGTGTAGGCGTCCAAAGGCATCTCCCGCATGAAACGGCCGTTCAGCCAGCGCAGCTTCTTCTCGTCGAAGATCGCCGCCGCCTTGCCGACGTCGGCGACGCGAAAGCGCTCGACCAGCTCATCCGTTGACATCAGGGTGGTGTCGTCGTCGGTGCCCCAGCCGAGCAGCGCCATGTAGTTGCGCACCGCCGCGGGCAGGTAGCCGGCGTCGCGCAGCTCTTGAACCGAGGCGGCGCCGTGGCGCTTGGAGAGCTTCTTGCCGTCGGGGCCGTGCAGAAGCGGCAGGTGGGCGTAGCGCGGCGCCTCGTAGCCAAGCGCCTCCAGCACAAGCAGCTGCTTGGGGGTGTTGGAGAGGTGGTCGTCGCCGCGGACCACGTCGGTGATTCCCATCTCGGCGTCGTCGACGGCGACGGCGAAGTTGTAGAGAACCGAGCCATCGCCGCGAGCGATGACGAAGTCGTCGTAGCTGGCGTTGGGGAATGCGACTGGGCCGCGGATCAGGTCGTGGACGACGGTCTCGCCCTCGTCGGGCACCCGCAGGCGGACCGCTGCGCCGGGCTCGTCGGTCGGCGCGCCGCGGTAGCCGCGCCCGGTCCCGTGCTCGGCCTTCCAGGCCTCGACGTCCTTGGCGGTGGCGGCGTCGCGGTAGGCATGGCCGGACTCGAGCAGCTTCGCCAGCGCCTCGGCGTGCTGCTCCGCGCGTCCGGCCTGGGAGACCGGGCCGATGTCCCAGTCGAGCTCGAGCCAGCGCATCGCGTCGAGAATCTGCTCGACGTTCTCCTCGGTCGAGCGCTCGCGGTCGGTGTCCTCGATCCGCAGCACCAGCTCTCCGCCCTCGTGCCGGGAGGCGAGCCAGTTGTAGAGTGCCGTCCTCGCTCCGCCGATGTGCAGCGCGCCGGTCGGCGAGGGGGCAAACCTGAGACGGGGGTTATCGCTTGGCATGTTGATCGGAGCGCATGTTTCAACCGGCGGCGGACTCGCCAACGCAGTGCAGCGTGGCAAGGAACGCGACTGCGAATCTATCCAGATCTTTCACCAGAGCCCGCGGATGTGGCGGCCGACGAAATACGGCGAGGCCGATTTCGCCGCCTTCCGCGAGGCGATGGACGCCTCCCCGGTCGAAGCGGTGATCATCCACGCGGTCTACCTGATCAACTGCGCGACCAAAGACAAGGAGCTGCGAAAGAAGTCGCTGACCTCGCTGACGCATGCACTGCGGATCGGCGACGGGATCGGCGCCAAGGGTGTGGTTCTGCATCCGGGGTCGCAGAAAACCGATCCGCTCAAACCATCGCTGAAACGAGCTTCGAAAGTGATTGCCGCAGCGCTGGAGGAAACGGCCTCCTGCCCGCTGCTGATCGAGCAGACGGCGGGCCACAAAGGCCTCCTGGCCCGCGATTTCGACCAGACCGCCGAGCTGATCGAGCTGGCCGGCGGCGGCCCCCGCCTCGGCCTCTGCCTCGACTCCTGCCACCTCTTCGTCCAGGGCTACGACATCACCGACGAGGCCCACCTCGGCGCCGTCCTCGACGAAGCCGACGCCAAGGTCGGGATCGACCGCCTCGGCGCCGTCCACGTCAACGACGCCGCCGTCCCCCTCGGCGTCTGCCTCGACCGCCACGCCAACATCGGCAAAGGCGAGATGGGCAAACGAGGCCTCTCCGCCTTCCTCTCCGAGCCAAGATTCGAGGGCCTGCCAGCGACCCTGGAGACGCCGGGTCCAGAAAAGAAAGGCTCGGACCGAAAAGAAGTGACGCTGGCGAAGCGGCTGCGCCGCGAAGGCCTGAAACGCCGCGCCGGCTGAGCGCTATTGCCGCCAGTCCTACCCGGATCCCGAGATCCTTTGGGTCATAGGGCCAGTCAGTCTCTCCACGATCGTCACCCCGTCCTGCGAGCTATCGATGAAGCCCGTGGAATCGGAATTGAATACAGCCTGTGCCAGTGCTACTGCGACCGCAGTGCGAACCTCCGCCTCTCCCGGTCCCGCAACCAGCCGATTGAAAGTGAGAAGAGCCGACGCCTTGCCACGGCATACGGCCTCCAAGTGTCTGTGCACTCGGAATTGATGGGCCGTTACCCGCACCGCGTAGATGAGCAACCCCAGCACGAGGATCTCCGCCGCGATTCTCGAGGCGATCGTTCCGTTAGAAGCATCATCGGGCGGATGGACAAGCAGAATGACCAAGACACCAGCCACCAGCGCAATACCCACCGATACGCCCATCCACTTCAGCCACCGTTGCCATTCATCGCGATACTCGTCTGCCTGCTTCGCATAAGCCTGACCTAATTCGGAGGAGCCCGAGGTAGTCGCCACCTCTCGCTGAGCCTCAACCAGCGGCGCATACTCTTCAATGCGCTGAACCAGATCGGACCTCTCACCCTCGAGGCGCTTGAGCCGCTCCTCGAGATCAGCGGCCCGTTCCACCTGCTCCTCGGAGACAGCTTCCCGCTTGGCCTGCTCCTCTCCTCTTTCTTTTAGATCAGCGAGCCGGGCTTCCTGGGCCGTTTGAGTCGCACCCACCTCGATTCGCTGATTCGTAAGAGCGCCAAGCTGGGCCTCTAGCTGGTTTACGCGATCGGCAAGCTCCGAGCGACGTTCGGCTGCCCTGGCCAGAAACTGCTGTTCATCGTGACTTCTTCCCACATTCTCAGCATCCCGAGCCTGCCGCTCCAGAACCGCGATGTTCCGCTCGCCGATCGTTTCCGCGGTTTTGATCTCATTCTCTTTCTTCTGAATCTCGGCATCGACGGCTATGACGTCTGCCCGCGCGTTGTCGAGCGCTTCCTGCGCCTTGATGATCGCTTCGCCAACGGGCTGCCGAGTCATTTCTAGAACGGTACGCCAGGGTCCGGCTGCATTGCTTTTGCGACAGGCGACAAGGGCCCGCACCCCTGCCGGCCCTTGCTCTCCCGCCGTAAACCTTGGTTATTTGATGTGGAAGCCGGAGATCGCGCGCGCGATGACGAGCTGCTGGATCTCGGAGGTTCCCTCGAAGATCGTGTAGATCTTCGAATCACGGTGCATCCGCTCGACCGGGAACTCGCGGGTGTACCCGTTGCCGCCGAGGATCTGGATCGCCCGCTCGGTCACCCAGACGGCGACCTCGCCGGCCTTGAGCTTCGACATCGAGCCCTCGGCGTTTTCAAATTTGTGGCCCTGGCGACCCATCCAGGCGGCGCGCCAGACGAGCAGCCGGGCGGCGTCGATCTCGAGCTTCATGTTGGCCAGGTCGAAGGCGATCGACTGGTTCTCGACGATCTTGCGGCCGAACTGTTCGCGCTCTTTGGCGTAGTCGAGCGCGTACTCGTACGCGGCGCGGGCAATTCCAAGCGCCTGGGCGCCGACGGTCGGCCGGCTCGCCTCGAAGGTCTGCATCGCCGCCTGCGATTTCGCTTTCTTGCCCTCGCGGACGCGGGCGAGGCGTTCGTCGAGCTTCTCTTTGCCGCCCAGCAGGCAGGAGCCCGGGACGCGGCAGTCGTCGAGGTGGACGTCGGCGGTGTGGGAGGCGCGGAGGCCGTGCTTCTTCACCTTGGCGCCCTGCTCGCAGCCCTTGGTGTTGGGCGGGATGACGAAGGCGGCGTGGCCGCGCGAGCCGAGCTCGCGGTCGACCGAGGCGATCACGACGTGGACGTTGGCGATACCGCCGTTGGTCGCCCAGGCCTTCTGGCCGTTGAGCACCCATTCGTCCTTTGCCTCGTCGTACTTGGCGGTGGTGCGGATGCCGGAGACGTCGGAACCGGCGTCGGGCTCGGAGGCGCAGAAAGCGCCGAGCTTGACGTCGTCAGGGGTGCCGTAGCACTGGGGGATCCACTCCCCCATCTGCTCCGGGGTTCCCTGCCCGAAGATCGCGGCGACGGCGAGGGTCGTGCCCATGATCGCCATGCCGATGCCGGCGTCCCCCCAGAAAAGCTCCTCGTTGGCGATCGGCAGCGTCAGGCCGGTCTCGTCGGCCCAGAACTGGCCGACCGCTTCGAAGCTGTAGAGGCCGATCTTGGCGGCCTCCTCGATCACCGGCCACGGCGTTTCCTCGCGCTCGTCCCACTCCTCGGCGGCGGGGCGGACGACGTTCTCGGCGAACCCGTGCACCCAATCGCGGATGTCCTTCTGATCCTGGTTGAGCTCGAGGGTGAACTTCGGCTCGCCCTGAGCCTCGGACGTGGAGTTGGCCTCGTCGAGCAGCGCTTGGGCGTCGACGTCGGCGACGGAGGAATCAGCCATGACGGCGAAGTCTACACGGAACGATGTCGTGTCATGAAACCGTGACGGGACTCAAACGTCACGTAAATCGAAGGCCCGCAGCCCCTCGCTGCCCTCGTCGGTGCAGTCGAAGAAGCGGCGGTTGACGCAGTCGTAGGACTCGCCGGCGCCCTCATAGGCCCGCTCGACCGAGAACTGGCAGTGCGGCAGCGGCTCGCCGGTCATCTTCACGCCGCCGAAGCCGCCTGGCTCGAGCACTGCGGAAAGCTCGACCTCCGCCGCGTAGACCTCCTGCATGCAGCCGACGTAGTGGTCACCGGTGAGGCGGTCGACGAAGCTGTAGACGAAGCGACAGCCGAGTTCGATGCAGCCGCGGGGCTCGACCATCTTGTCGCAGAAGGAACGGCACTGGCGGCACTCGCCAACCGTGGTGCGCGTAGCGGGCATCCGTAGAGTTTAAGCAGCCATAGGAGCGGCGCCCAGCACATGGTCGAGCTCCGTTCGGAGCATGCCCGAGGGCTTCACTCGGTACTTCTCGCCGACCTTGTAGCGGCGCTCGCCGACCACGAGGTGGACTTCGGCCTCGCCTTTGTGGTGCTCGAGCACCGCCTTCAGCTCCTCGCAGAGGGCGTCGCTCCAGCGGGAGAGGTCGATCGGAACCTCGAACGGCCCGGAGGGGGTCGCCGCCGGCGCCGACCTGGCGGCCTTGGCGATCTCCATCTCATCCGGCTCGAAGCGCTGGGCCTCCTGCACCACCAGCTTCGTCTCCCCCCGGTCCTTGTGGTCGAGGCGGCCGCGGACGAGGACGATCGCGTCGGGCTGGATCACCGCGGCGCTCTCGGCCTGGTCGGCCTTGAAGACGAGCATCTCAACCTGGCCCTCGACGTCGTCGAGGGTCGCGAACATCATCTGGCTGCCGCTCTTGGTGCGGATCTTTTTGCAGTCGACGACGATCCCCCCGACCGTGACCCAGGCGCCGTCGGGCTTGCCTCCGAGCTGGGCAAGGCTGCAGTCGACCCGGGCTCGCAGCGCCGGCCCGACTTCGGCCAGCGGATGCGAGGAGAGGTAGGTGCCGAGCGTCTCTTTCTCCATCGCCAGCATCTCGGCGCGGTCGAACTCGGCGGCGGGGATCGGCGGCCGGTGGTGGGCCTGGGACTGCATGCCCCCTCCCCCGGCCTCTTCGCCGAAATCGAAGATCGAGCCCTGCCCGAGCTGCGCGTCCTCCTGCGCCTTCTGACCGGCGGACTGCGCCGCCGGCAGCGTTTCCAACATCCCTTTGCGACTGTCGCCGGTGGAATCGAGGGCGCCGCACTTGATCAGGCATTCGATCGCGCGTTTGTTGACGGCGCGGCAGTCGACCCGCTCGCAGAAGTCCCAGATCGACTCGATCGGTTTCTCCTCGCGGGCGCGGAGAATCGCCTCCACCGCGGCGTGGCCGACGTTCTTGACCGCGTCGAGGCCGAAGCGGATCTTGTTTTCGAAGACGACGAAGCTGTGGTCGGAGGAGTTGACGTCCGGCGGGAGGACGTCGATTCCCATTTCCGAGCAGCGGTTGACGAAGAAGGGAACCTTGTCTTTGGTGTTCATCACCGAGGAGATCACCGCCGCCATGTACTCCGCGGGGTAGTTGGCCTTGAGGTAGGCGGTGCGGTAGGAGATCAGCGCGTAACAGGCGGCGTGGGACTTGTTGAAGGAGTAGTCGGCCGCCTTCTCCATCAGGCCCCAGAGGTCGGCGGCGACCTTGGCGTCGGTGCTCGAAGCCTTCATTCCCTCGAGGAACTTGGACTTCATCGTCGCCATCAGGTCCCGCTTCTTCTTGCCGATCGCCTTGCGCAGGTCGTCCGCCTCGGCGGGGCTGAAGCCGGCCATCTGCTTGACGATCTCCATCAGCTGCTCCTGGTAGAGGACGCAGCCGTAGGTAGGCTCGGTGATCGGCCGCAGGCGCGGATCCGGATAGGTGACCGCGGCGGGGTTGCGCTTGCCTTTGGCGTAAGCCGGGATGTAGTCCATCGCGCCGGGGCGGTAGAGGGAGACGAGGGCGACGATGTCGTCGAACTCGGTCGGGCGCACCTTTTTCATCGCCTCCCGCATGCCCTCGGACTCGAGCTGGAAGACGCCGGTCGAGTCTCCCTTGGCGAGCATCTCGAAGGTA
Source organism: Solirubrobacterales bacterium (assembly GCA_035474955.1). Lineage (GTDB taxonomy): Bacteria > Actinomycetota > Thermoleophilia > Solirubrobacterales > 70-9 > VAYN01. The sequence continues at coordinate 39,510 of DATIMV010000048.1, read as the reverse complement.
CTCGCGTCGCCCATCGGAATCGACTCCATGTCGATCTTCTCGCCGCGCGAGCGCTCGATGATCTCGATCGCGTCCTCGATCACGTCGAGGTTGCGGAGGCCGAGGAAGTCCATCTTCAGCAGCCCGATTTCCTCGATCGGGTTCATCGAGTACTGGGTCACGATCTTGTACTGGCGCTCGGGCTTGCCGTTGCCGTTGGTCGTTGCGGGAGCGCTCTTGTCCTCGGCCAGCTGCAGGGGGACGATCTCGTGCAGGGGCCGGTCGGCGATCACCACCGCGGCGGCGTGGATCGAGTTGTTGCGGATGATCCCCTCGAGGCCCTGGGCAACGTCGATGATTTTTTTCGCGTCGGGCTCGGAGTCGTAAGTCCGTTTCAGTTCCTGGCCGGACCGGAGGCACTCTTCGAAGGACGGGTTGCGCCCCATGATCGGCTCCGGGATCTGCTTGGCCAGCCGGTCGCCGGTGGCGTAGTCGAAGCCGAGGACGCGGGCGGCGTCGCGGGTGGCGGCTCGCGGGGCCATCTTGCCGAAGGTGATGATCTGGGCGACCGACTCGCGGCCGTATTTCTCGCCCACGTAGCGGATCATCCGCTCGCGACCGCGGACCGAGAAGTCGATGTCGATGTCCGGCATCGATTTGCGGCCCGGGTTGAGGAAGCGCTCGAAGAGGAGGTCGTTGGCGAGCGGGTCGAGGTCGGTGATGTTGAGGCTGTAGGAGACGATCGAGCCGGCAGCCGAGCCGCGGCCGGGACCGACGGCGATCCCGTTCTCCTTCGCGTAGCTGACGAAGTCCCAGACGATCAGGAAGTAGGAGGAGAAGCCCATCTTCTCGATCACCCCGAGCTCGAACTCGAGCCGCTCGACCGCCTCCGCCGGCGGCGGGTCCCCGTAGCGGGCGCGCAGCCCCTCGGCGGCGACCCGGCGCAGCATCGCTTCGGGCTCCTCGCCGTCCGGCGCCGGGTAGCGCGGCAGCAGCAGTTTGCCCAGCTCGATCTCGATTTCGCAGCGCTCGGCGATCTCCAGCGAGGTCGGGACCGCCTCCGGCCACTCGGCGAAGGAGTCGGCCATTTCCTCGTTGCTCTTGATGTAGAACTCGTTGGTGTCGAAGCTCATCTTCGGCATCTGCAGGGTCGACTTCGTCTGCACGCAGAGCAGCGCCGCGTGGTTGTCGAAGTCCTCGCGCCGCAGGTAGTGGACGTCGGCGGTGCCGACCAGCGGCCGCCCCAGCTCGCGGGCGAAGCGAACGATCCCCTCGTTGGCCTTGTCCTGCTCTTCGATGCCGTTCTTCTGCACCTCGAAGTAGACCTGCTCGGGGCCGAAGGCCTGGATAAGGTCGTCGAGGTGGGCGCGGGCGTCGTCGTCGCGCTCTTCGATCAGGCGGCGGCAGAAGCGGGACTGCAGGCAGCCGGTGAGGGCGATCACGCCGTCGGAGTGCCGCGCCAGCAGCTCCATGTCGACGTTCGCCTTGCCGCGGGAGAAGCCCTCGAGGAAGCCGGCGGAGGTGAGCTTGACCAGGTTCGAGAAGCCCTGGTCGTTTTCCGCCAGCAGGGTCAGGTGGTTGCGCTCGTAGCGGGTCTGCTCCTTGATCGCGCGGCGATCGTCGACGAGGTAGGCCTCGAGGCCGACGATCGGTTTGATCCCATGCTTCTTGCAGGCCTTGTAGAGGTCGACGGCGCCGTTCATGACGCCGTGGTCGGTCAGGCCGAGCGCCGGCTGGTCGAGCTCCGCCGCCCGCGCCGCCATCGCGTCGATCTTGCAGGCGCCATCAAGCAGCGAGTACTCGCTGTGGGCATGGAGGTGTACGGCAGAAGCGGGGCTCACGCGTCCCCCGATCATGCCAACCGCGCATGACGGACCCGGCACGATTCGGAGAGCTTTTGCGCTACTTCCGCGCTAACCCAAGATGAGAACGGCGAAGACCCCGCCAATCACGCTGGCGACAATGCTCGTGGTCATGCCGGCGAGACCGAGGATCAGCGTCTGCTGGAGCTTGTCGAAGCGCCCATCCATCACGCTGAAGCGAGAATTCATCTCCCGTCGGAGCTCTTGCACTTCTCCCTTGACCTCGTCGAAGCCTTTCTCGACCTTCGTGTTGAGGTCATCAAGCCGCTCGTCGGTCCAGACTTCTCTTGCCATCACCGCCATGATGGCAGCCTACGAGGTATTTTGTCTACAGGGGCGCGCAGGCTGAAAATTCTTTGGAGAATCTTCCGCGTGGCTTTGTGACTTACGCGCAGACCCAGGCGCTGGGGCCGGAGTCGGCCCAGATTTCAGCCGCGATCCGGTCCTGTTCGGCCTTCGGGGCTTCGTGCGGAAGGCCCTTGCCGCCGTAGGCTTCCCAGGTCGAGGGAATGATCTGGTAGGCACCGCCGGCGCCGCTGGAGGGGTTGAGGGCGCTGTAGTTGCCGCCCGACTCGCACATCACGATGTAGGTCGGAATCGAGTAGGGCCCGCCGAGCCAGCGGCCGACTTCTTCTTCGGCCTCGGCCTCCGATTCGGCGAGGCGGGCTTCCTGGATCTGGTCGACCCACTCATCGATGTCCGACCTCAGCGTCGCCAGCGCCGCTTCCCGGCTGGCGGAAAGTGACTGCAGCCGCGCGGCAGACGCTTGGGCCGCGGCGCGGACTTCGGAGATTTCAGCCCGCGCGGCTTCGAGCCGCTCCTCGTAGGCAAGCGCCTCCGCCTTCAGGTCGGCCACCTTGGACACTTGCCGCTGCACCGCCACCCGCACCTCGGCGACGCGATCGGCGAGAGCGCTGTCGGCTTCGGAGATCGCCTGCAGGTAGTCGGCCTGGGTGGTCAGCTCGTCATAGTCGCCGGCGCCGAAAACCAGGTCCTCGGTGCTCGGAACGCCGGTTTCGTAGATCTCCACCAGCCGCTGCGCCAGCATCTGGCGCGAGCGTCGCAGCCGCGCCTTCTCGATCGCCAGTTGATGCTCGGTCGCCTTCAATTTCCGAGCCAGCTCCGCCGTCCGCTCCCGGCCTTCGACCAGGAGCCCGCTCAGCTCTTCCTCGCGAGCCGCCGCGTCCTCCGCTTCGGCTTCGGCGCTCCCCAGTTCGGCGGTGGCCGTCTGCAGCCGGGACGAGAGCGCGCTCGCCTGATCACGTGCCGTCGCCAGCTTCGTTTCCAGCTGCTCAGCCTCGGTCGCACCGGCTCTGCCGGCGACGAGGAGAAGGGCTGCGAGCAGCGCACAAAGCAGCGCTGCGGCGCAAATCCCGAGGAAATGCTTTCTGAGCTCGAGCGGCCGCACGAGGCGGCTGAGGCTAGCGAGCCGAGCTCAAAATCCCTGCAAGTTGCCGATAACCCGCAAGCGAACTTGCGGATCAGGGAGTCAGCCTTCCGGAACGTCGCGAGTGGCGAGGTAGGCGGCGCCGGCCACGACCGCGGCGATCCCCACCCCCAGTGCGATCCGCGTCTGGCGGCGATAGCGCCGGCGCATGTAGCGGAAGGCGAACTTGACGGAGGCTTTGCCGAGCCGGTTGTACATCAGCCCTCTCCCCTTTCCCGAATCCGGTGCGCCATACGCGACTGCAGCGACCAGAGCTCGATGAAGCCCGGCGAGGCGTCCTGGGAGAAGAGGCCGCCGGACTCGGCGAAGGTCGCCAGCTCGGCGTCATAAACGGCGTTGGGCGAAGAACGGGTGACGACGCGGACGCTGCCTTTGTAGAGCCGGAGGCCGATCTCGCCGGTGACCTGGGCGTTGACCGCGTTCATGTAAGCATCGAGGTCGGTCCGCAGCGGCTCCCACCAGAGCCCGGCGTAGACCAGGTAGCCCCACTTCTGGTCGAGCGCCGGCTTGAACTGGTTCTGGTGGATCGTGCCGACCAGGCGCTCCAGCTCCTCGTGAGCGGTGAGGACGATCGCGGCGGCGGGGACCTCGTAGATGTCGCGCACCTTGAGGCCGACGATCCGGTCCTCGATGTGGTCGACGATGCCGACGCCGTGGCGGCAGCCGATCTCGGCCGCCCTTTCCAGCAGCTCGACCAGACCGAGCCGCTCGCCGTCGATCGAGACCGGAACCCCGGCCTCGAAGCCGACAGTGACGGTCTCGGCCTCATCGGGCGCGTCTTCGGGCCGGGTGACGAGCTGGAAGACGTCGTCCTCGGGCGCGTGGTCGAGCTCCTCGATCCAGCGGCCCTCCGAGGAGCGGCCCCAGAGGTTGTCGTCTATCGAGTAAGGAGTGACCTCGGTACCGCCCTTGACCGGGATGCCGTGTTCGCGGGCGTAGGCGATCTCCTCCTCGCGCCCCATCGCCCAGGAGCGAACCGGGGCGATCGTCTTCAGCTCGGGGGCAAGCGTCGCCACCGTGGCCTCGATCCGCACCTGGTCGTTGCCCTTGCCGGTGCAGCCGTGGGCGATCGTGTCGCAGTTGGCCCGGCGCGCGTACTCGACCGCCAGCTGGGCGATCAACGGCCGCCCCAAGGCGGTGAAGAGCGGGTAGCCGTTGCCGTAGACGGCGTTGGCCTTGATCGCCGGCGCGACGAACTCCTCGGCGAAGCGCTCGCGGGCGTCGACGACGTGGCACTCGAGTGCGCCGAGCCGCAGCGCCTTGTCTTCGATCACCCCGTAGTCCTCGCCCGGCTGCCCGAGGTTGACCGTGAGGCAGACCACCTCGGCTTCGTAGTGGTCCTGGATCCACTTCAGCATCACGCTGGTGTCGAGCCCGCCCGAGTAGAGCAGGAGGACGCGGTGGACGCTGGCGGGGTCCGCCTCGTAGCTGGCGGTCGGCTGGGATTGCGGCTGATCGGTGCTCACGGGGGCGGAAGTCTCGCATGCGACCGGCCCTGAGGGTCGCTAGGGAGCGCCGATGCCGCCGCTGCCGTCTTCTTCTTCGGGCGGAAGTTCTTCTTCCGGTTCTTCTTCGGGGGCTTCTTCGTCTTCTTCCACCGTCGGCTCTTCTTCGGTCGTTTCGGTCGTCGTCGGCTCCGTCGTCGTGGTCGGCTCGGTGGTTTCCGTCGTCGTCGGTTCCGTCGTCGTGGTTTCGATCGTGGGAGCGGTCGTGTCGCCACCACCCTCGTCGCTCCCGGCGATCACGATCACCGCGATCAGCAGGCCGATGATCACCGCCACCAGGCCGGCGACCAGCATTCGCAGTCGGCGCTGCGCCTGCTCCCGATCGGGGCCGCGGCCACCGGGACCGCGATCTTCCGGGCCCATCAGGCGAGTTGGGTCCTCGTGCATAGCTGTCTAGTGCTCTTCCGGTCCGAGAATCGCGTCGAGAATCGCGTCGGCGTCCTTGATCTCAAACCCGTTTCTGAGCCGGTGGGCGATTTCCTCTCTGCTGCTGCCGGAGATCGCCATCTGGGTGGCCAGCAGACGAGCGCCGGCCGAATCGGAGCGGGCACCGACCTCCGGCGGCCGCTCCTCGTCACCGATGACGGCCCGCAGGCGAGGAGCTTGCACTTCCTCCGGTTCCTCGATCTCCTCGTAGACAGGGGGCCGCTCCGTTTCATCTCGCCCCTCTCCCCCGTCGAACCGCGCCCTTGCCTCTTCCAGCGTCTCTTGCAGCCGTTCGGCCTCCTGACGCAGCGAGAGCGCCTGGCCCAGCAGCGTGTCGACCAGCTCGGAGACCTCGTCGACGCGGTCGGCGGCGAGACGGTCGGCCTCGGCCCGCGCCTGCGCCAGGTAGCGCCGCGCCTGAACTTCCGCGTCGTCGATGACGCCCTCGGCCGCCTTCTCTGCCGCCTCGACGATCGCCTCGAGACGCTGCGCCGTGGTCGCGCGCAGCTCTCGCTGCTTCTTGGAGATGTCGCTGGGGTCGCCGAGACCGGCCATCAGGCCGAAAAGCCTAGAAGCGATTCGCCAATCAGGCCAACTGCATGGTCGATCTGGTCGGAATCGATCACCAGCGGCGGCAGCAGGCGCAGGGTGTCGGGCCGGGGAGCGTTGACGACCAGTCCTCGCTCGAGCAGGTCGGCGCCGGCGGCGGCGGCGTCGATCCCCTCCTCCAAACCGACCCCCACCATGAGGCCGCGTCCGCGGGTCGCGCGCACGCCATCGAGGCCGTCCAGCTGCTGGCAGAGATAGGCGCCGAGCTCGCGTACGCGCCGCAGCAAGGCCGGGTCATCGACAACGTCGAGGACGGCAAGGGCGGCGGCCGTGGCGACGGGGCCGCCGGCGAAGGTGGAGCCGTGATCGCCCAGCTCGAGCACGTCGGCGGCGACGGGGGCAGTGACGCAGGCCCCGATCGGAAAACCGCCGCCTAGAGCCTTGGCGCTGGTGATGACGTCGGGGCGGACCGGCGTCTGCTCGTATGCCCAGAGGGAGCCGGTGCGACCGACGCCGGTCTGGATCTCGTCGAAGATCAGCAGCGCCCCGACCTCGTCGCAGGCCTGGCGCGCCGCCAGCAGCGCCTCCTCGCCGATCGGGAAGACCCCCGCCTCGCCCTGGATCGGCTCGATCAGGACCGCGGCGGTGCGCTCCCCCACCGCCTCGCGCAGGGCGTCCGCGTCGTTGCGGGGAACCGCGCGGAAACCGGGCAGCATCGGCCCCAGCGCCTCGTTCGTCGCGAGGCCGGGAGTTGCCGCCAGCGCTCCGTAGGTGCGGCCGTGGAAGTCGCTCTCGAAGCTGACGATCTCCGGCTCGGTGACCCCGCGGCCGTGAGCGTGCTTGCGGGCGATCTTGATCGCGCACTCGTTCGCCTCGGTGCCCGAGTTGGAGAAGAAGACCCGGCCGCCGAGGCTGGACTCCGAGAGGCGCTCGGCCAACCGGGCCATCGGCTCGGTGTAGAAGAGGTTGGAGACGTGAATCAGCCGCTCGGCCTGCTCGCGCACCGCCGCGACCACCGCTGGGTGGCAGTGGCCGACCGAGCAGACGGAGATGCCGGTGAGGAAGTCGAGGTACTCCTTGCCGTCGGCGTCCCAGAGCAGCGCCCCCTCGCCGCGGACGAAGTCGACCGCGGCCCGCTTGTAGGTGCGCATCAGGTAGCGCTCCTCGAGCTCCCGCGCCCGCTCGAAGCCGATCTGCTCGACCGCCTGCGTCACGGAGTCACCATCGTGCCGATGCCGGCGTCGGTGAAGAGCTCGAGCAGGAGGCTGTGGGGCACCCGGCCGTCGATGATGTGGGCCGACTGGGCGCCGCCGCGGATCGCGTCGGCGCACGCCTGCAGCTTCGGCCGCATCCCCCCTTCCAGGCTCGGCAGCTTCTCGTCGACCTCGGCGACGGTGGCGCGGGAGATCAGCGAGGCCTCGTCGGCGGGATCGGCGAGCCAGCCCTCGACGTCGGTGAGGAAGACCGCCTTGTGCGCCCCCAGGGCGGCGGCGACCTTGCCCGCCGCCTCGTCGGCGTTGACGTTGTAGGACTGGCCGCTGCGGTCGGAGGCCGAGGAGGCGATCACCGGGATGTAGTCGGCGGCGATGTGGTTGAGGACGTCGACGTCGACCCGCTCGATCGAGCCGACGAAGCCGACCTGCTCGGCGTTGGCGACCGGCGAGACCTCGAACAGGTTCCCGTCCTCGCCGGAGAGACCAACCGCCGCCTGCCCATGGCGGTTCAGCCGCTGGACGATTTCCGAGTTGAGTTTGCCGGCGAGGACCATCTGCGCGACCTCGACCGTCTCCGCGTCGGAGACCCGCAGTCCCTCGTGGAATTTCACCTCGAGGCCGAGCCGATCCATGTAACGGGTGATCTCGGGACCGCCGCCGTGGACGATCACCGGGTTCAGACCGACGTACTTGAGCAGGACGACGTCGGTGGCGAAGGCTTCCCGCAGGGCGTCGTCGAGCATCGCCGCCCCGCCGTACTTGATCACCACGGTGCGGCCGTGGAACTCGCGGATGTAGGGAAGCGCCTCGAGAAGGGTGGCGACGCTGCTGTCGTGGCTGTTGGCGTTGTGCGTGTTGATGACGTTCCTCACGTCGTGTATTCCGCGTTCAACTTCACGTAGTCGTAGCCGAGGTCGGAGAACCAGACATGGGCGTCGTGGTCGCCGCGACCGAGGCGCAAGCCGATCTCCGCCTCCTCGACGTCCATGCCCAGCTCCGCCGCGTCGATCGCCTCGGCGCCGAGCTCCGGCAGCTCCTCGCCGGCCAGGGCGGCGCCGGCGGCCTGGGAGATCCGCCCCCAGTTCGGGTCGCGGCCGAAGAGCGCCGTCTTGACGAGGGGCGAGTTGGCGATCGCCCGGGCGACGCGCTCGGCCTCGGCCTGGGTGGCGGCCTCGGTGACCTCGATCCGGGCGGTGCGGACGGCGCCCTCGCCGTCGCGGACGATCTCGATCGCCAGCTGCATCAGCACCGCCTCCAGCAGGCCCTTGGGCAGCGGCTGCCCGGAGGCGCCGGACGCCTGCAACAAGACCGTGTCGTTGGTGCTCATCTGGCCGTCGACGGTGATCCGGTTGAAGGAGGCGTCGACCGCGGCCCGCAGGCGGGCGTCGGCATCCTCGACGACGGCGTCGGTCTGGACGAAGCAGAGCATCGTCGCCATGTTCGGCTCGATCATCCCCGCTCCCTTCGCCTGGGCGGAAAGCGTCACGCCGCCGACGCGCAGGGTGCAGGACTTCGGCCATCTATCCGTGGTGAGGATCGCGTTGGAGAAGTCCATGCCCCCCTCAGCCCTGAGGCCCGAGGCGGCCTCGGCGATGCCGACGAGGACCGCGTCGACCGGCAGCGGGACGCCGATCGTGCCGGTCTCGGCGACCGCCACCTGCGGCTGCTCGAGCCCCAGCTGCTTCGCCGCCACCGTCGACATCGCCAGCGCGTCGGCGAACCCCTGCTCGCCCGTCTCGGCGTTGGCGTTGCCGCTGTTGACGACCGCGGCGCGGATCCGGCCGGCGTCGCAGCGCTCGCGGCAGACCCGGATCGGCGCCGCCGCCGAGGCGTTGCGGGTCAGCAGCAGGCTCGAGTTCACCTCCTCCGCGTCGCAGACGAGCAAGCCGACGTCGGTACGGCCGCCCCCCTTCAGCCCGCAGTGGGCGCCGCCGGCGCGGAAGCCAGGGGCGAGCTGAGCGGGGTCGAGCTCCTCGACGCCGGCAGGTGCCTCCACCCAGCGCGATCTGAAGAAGGAGGTCTTCTCGGACGCCTCGCTCATAGGAGCCCCGCCGTCTCCTCGAGCCCGAGCATCAAGTTGAGGTTCTGCACTCCCTGGCTCGAGGCGCCCTTCCAGATGTTGTCGATCGCCGCGAAGGCCATTACCCTCCCCCGCTCCTCGACCGTGACGTAGACGTGGCACTCGTTGGTGTCGCGGACCGCGCGCAGGTTCGGCGGACCGTCGAGGACGTGGACGAAGGGCTCCTCGTCGTAGCGCTGCCCGTAGAGGTCACGAACCGCCTCTTTCGAGGTCGGCTCGCTCAGCGAAGCGAAGCAGGTCGCCAGCTCCCCCTGGTCGAGCGGCAGCAGGTGCGGGACGAAGGTGACCGGCGCCGGACTGCCGAGCGCCGCCAGCTCCTGCTCGATCTCGGGGCGGTGGCGGTGGCCGTCGGTCTTGTAGGGGAAGGCGTTCTCGGTCATCGCCGAGAAGTGGACGAGGTCGTCGCTGCTGCGGCCGTAGCCGGAAGTGCCCTGCATGGCGGCGACGAAGACCTCCGAGAGCAGGCCCTTTTCGGCCAGCGGGGCAAGCGCCAGCACGCTGGCGGTCGGGTAGCAACCGGGGGTGGCGACCAGCTTCGCCTCGCGCAGCTGCTCGCGGTAGAGCTCGGTCAGCCCGTAGACGCCGGTACCGAAGAGCTCCGGCGCCCCATGCTCGCCGTACCAGCGCTGATAGGTCTCGAGGTCACGGAGGCGGAAGTCGGCGGAGAGGTCGACGACGAGGATGCCCTGCTCGCGCAGGGCCGCGTCGGTTGGCGCGGCAGCGCCATGCGGATAGGCGACGATCGCCGCATCGACCTCGGGCAGGTTCTCCAGATCGAGCACGCTCAGCTCGATCGGCACCCGGTAGCGGGGGTAGAGCTGATCGAGCCGTTTGCCGGCGTCGCTGCGCGAGGTGGCGGCAACGAGCTCCAGCTCCGGGTGATCCCAGACGATCTGCGCGGCCAGCGCTCCGGTGTAGCCGGAGGCGCCGGCGACCAGCACTCGCTTACTCACGCAGGGTCCCTCCGATCTCGTCGAGCTTCGCCTTGATCGACTCGCGCAGGCCCGCGACCTCCTCGTCGGTGAGGGTGCGATCGGGAGCGCGGAACTCGAGGTTCAGCGCCAGGCTCTTGCGGTTCTCCCCCAATTGCTCGCCTTCGTAGAGATCGAAGACCTCGGCCGCACGCAGGATCTCGCCGCCCCCGGCGAGGACCGCTTGGCGCACCTCTATGGCGGCTACCTCGGCGGGAACCACCACCGCCAGATCCTGGTAGACGGCGGGGAAGGTGGTGACGTCCTCGTAGGTCTCCTCGCCAAGGGTCGCGGCGGCGATCAACGGCGCCAGGTCGAGTTCGAAGGCGACGGCAGCGTCCAGGTCCCAGGCCCGGCAGACGAGCGGGTGCACCTCGCCCAGCCATCCGGCCAGCGCGCCGCCGACCGAAACCGCGGCCGAGCGGCCCGGATGCAGGAACGGCTCCTCGGCTGGCGCGAAAGCAAGCTCCACTCCCAGCCCACGCCCCAGCGCTTCGACGACGCCCTTCAGCGCGAAGAAGTCCGCGGGCTCCTCGCCGCCACGCCAGGAGCGCTGCCCCAGCGACCCCACCGCGATCGTTGCCAGCCGGTGCGGCTCCGCGAACGGCGCCGGCTGATCGCCGGCGAACTCGCCCTTCCCCTGCAGGTAGACCCGGGCCGATTCGAACAGGGCCAGGTCGCCGGCCCCGCGGGCGGCGTTGCGGGCAGCGATGTCGAGGAGTGAGCCGAGCAGCGTCGTCCGCATCGCCGACTGCTCCTCGGAGAGTGGGTTGGCGAGCACCACCGGCCTTGCCCGAGGATCGTCGCCGGGGATACGAAGCCGCTCGGCCTCGCCGGGGTCGGTGAAGCTCCAGCCGACGACCTGGTCGAAGCCGAGGTCGCGGAGCGCGTCCTCGGCCCGGCGCCGCAACCCCTGCTCGCGGCTGAGACCGCCGGTCGCTCTGCCGGTCGACGGCAGCGTCGTCGGCAGGTGCTCGTCGAGGCCGTGGACCCGCGCCACCTCCTCGATCAGGTCCGCCTCGCGGGTGACGTCGTAGTGGCGGTCGGGCGGAACGACGACCTCGAGATCTTCGCCGTCGGCCTCCGCCTCAAAGCCGAGCCGCTCCAGATAGGACTTCTGGTCCGCCTGGGAGATCTCCATCCCCAGCAGGCCCCTGACCCGGCTCGCCCGCAGCCGCAGCCGCCGGGGCTCGGGAATATCGCCGGCGACGTCGATCGTCCCCGGCACCAGCTTGGCGCCGCAGAGCTCGACCATCAGCCGCGAGGCGATCCGCTGCGCCCGCATGCAGAGCGCCGGGTGCAGCTGTTTCTCGAACCGGGCCGAGGCTTCCGAGCGCAGGCCCAACATCCGCGAGGTGCGGAGGATGTTGGTCCCGTTCCAGTTCGCCACCTCGAGCAGGACGCGCGTCGTGCCCTCGGAGACCTCGGAGCGCTGCCCGCCCATGATCCCGGCGATGCCCGAAGGCCCCTCGCGGTCGCAGACGAGCACGGTCTCGGCGTCGAAAGCGCGCTCGACGTCGTCGAGGGTGGTCATCTTCTCCCCCGCGCTGGCGGTGCGGACGACCAGCTCGCCGTCGGGGACCTCGTCGAGGTCGAACGCATGTAAAGGCTGCGCGGTCAGCAGCATCACGTAGTTGGTGATGTCGACGACGTTGTTGATCGGCCGCTGCCCGGCCGCTGCCAGCCGTGCCTGCAGCCAAAGTGGCGAGAACCCGATCTTGACGTCGGTGAAGACACGAGCGGTGAAGCGCGGGCAGAGCTCGGGGACCTCGACGGTGACCGATCCGTAGTCCGAGACCTCCCCCTCTCCCTCGGCCGGCGCGTCCTCAGCCCAGGGATCCACCGCCAGCGGCGCGCCGGTGATCGCGTGCACCTCGCGGGCGACGCCGTGGACGCCGAAGCAGTCGCTGCGGTTCGGGGTGACCTCGATCTCGAGAACCGGCTCGCCCAGCGGCAGCACCTCGCCCAGCGGCGTACCGGGCGGCGGGCCGTCGTCGAGGACCATGATCCCGTCGGCCTCCTCGGCGATTTCGAGCTCGGCGGCCGAGAGGATCATCCCTTCGGAGGGAACGCCCCGCAGCTTTGCCTTGCGGATCTTCATCCCGCCCGGCATCGTCGCCCCGGGCAGGACGACGGCGACGGTCTGACCGGCGTCCACGTTGGGGGCGCCGCAGACGATCGTCCGCTCGCCGTCGCCGGTGTCGACGCGGCAGACGCTGAGCCGGTCTGCGTTTGGATGCTGCTCGCGCTCGAGCACCTTGCCGACCACGAAGCCCTCGACCGAAGCCGGCCCGACGGTCTCGAGCCGCTCGACCTCGGTCCCGGTCATCACCAGCCGGTCGGCAAGCGCGGCGGGGTCCATGCCCGGATCGCAGTACTCGCGCAGCCAGGAGTACGGAACTTTCATACCCAACCCCTCATCCGAACTGCTCCAGCATCCGCACGTCGTTGTCGAAGAAGCGCCGCAGGTCCGGCACGCCGTGGCGCAGCATCGCCACCCGCTCGACGCCGATCCCGAAGGCGAAGCCCTGAACCTGCTCGGCGTCGTAGCCGTGATCCGCGACGAAGCCGAGCACGTTGGGATCGACCATGCCCGCGCCGAGGATCTCGATCCAGCCCTGGCCCTTGCAGAGGTTGCAGCGCTCTCCCCCCTCCAGGACGCCGCTGCCGCCGCACTGGAAGCAGGAGACGTCGACCTCGACGCTCGGCTCGGTGAAGGGGAAGAAGTGCGGCCGCAGGCGCAGCTCGCGCTCGGCCCCGAACAGCGCCCGGCACATCGCCAGCAGCGTCCCCTGCAGGTCGGCGAGGGTCAGCCCCTCGGCGATCGCCAGCCCCTCGACCTGGTGGAACATCGGGCTGTGGGTGGCGTCGGAGTCGCGGCGGTAGACCTTGCCGGGGACGACGACGAAGATCGGCGGCGGCTGCGCCTCCATCGAGCGCACCTGCATCGGCGAGGTGTGCGTGCGCAGCAGCACGTCGGGGTGCGACTGGACGTAGAAGGTGTCCTGGAGCATCCGCGCCGGATGGCCCTCAGGGTGGTTGAGGGCAGTGAAGTTGTAGTAGTCGTGCTCGATCTCCGGCCCTTCGGCGACGTGGTAGCCGAGACCGACCATCGTGTCCTCGATCAGCCGCGTGGTGCGGGCGATCAAGTGGGGGTGGCCGACCGGCCGCGGGGGCGCGCCGGGCAGGGTGACGTCGATCCGGTCGGAGACCAGCTTCGCCTCCAGCTCGGAGGAGTCGAGGCGCTCGGCGCTCGCCTCCAGCAGCGCTTCCAGCTCCTTGCGGGCGCGGTTGGCGGCGCCTCCGACCTGCCCCCGTTCCTCCTGGGGCAGCTCGGCGATCCCGCGCAGGATCGTCGTCAGCTCGGCTTTGCGGCCGAGGTAGCGAACCCGCAGCTGCTCCAGCTCGGCGCTGCTGCCGGCGCCCTCGATCGCGGCGGCGGCCTCCGCCCTGATCTCCTCGATCCGCTCAAGCATCGGGCTGCCCCTCCGACATGGCGAGCGACGATAACCGCTGAGCGGCGATCGCAGCTGCCGCGGCGACGTTGAGCGACTCCGGGCCGCCCTTGCGAAGGGGGATCGTGACGCGGCGGTCGCACGCGGCCACGACCTCGCCCGGAAGACCCTCCCGCTCGGCGCCGAGGCAGACGGTGGCGGCGCCGGCGAGCGTGTCGAGCTCTTGCCCCCCGTGGGCCACGAAAGCGACACGGGGCTCCCCGGTGGCATCGATATCGCCCCTGGCTGGCGGCGTCGAGAAGATCGAACCCATGCTGGCCCGCACCGCCTTCGGCGAGAACGGGTCGGCGCACTCAGGGCCCAACACCACCGAGCTGCCAACCAGCGCGTCGAGCGTCCGGATGATCGTCCCGACGTTGCCGGGATCCCCGAGGCCGTGCAGGTAGAAGCAGGGGCTCGTCGGCTGCTCCGACCATTGCAGGGGCCAGGTCGCGATCACACGCGTCCCGGAGCCCAGCGTGGAGACGTCGGCCAGCAGCTTCGGCTCGACCTCCTCGCCTTCGAGCCCAGAACCAGCGGCGACGAGGACGAACCGGGGCTCAGCCCCGGCCGCCAATCCGGCCTCCAGCAGGTCCTCGCCCTCGGTCGCGAACAGGCCCTCGCGCTCGCGGTGCTTGCGCTCGCGCAGCTTGCGGACCAGCTTCAGCTTCTCGTTGTGGGGGCTTTCGATCATCGGATTGGGATCTGTTCTGCTTGGCGGTTTCTTCTCCTGGAACGAAAAAGCGGGCCGAAATTCGGCCCGCCCGGGAGAGAGGAATGTCGGTGAGCCGTCAGGCGGCCGCACCCTCCCGGGCTAGCTCCACAAATCGGCGGAAGGCGTCGCGGTCGGAGACCGCGATCTCGGCCAGCATCTTCCGGTTCACTTCGACTTCGGCTTTGCTGAGGCCGTGCATCAGTTCCGAGTAGCTCATGCCCTCGAGCCGCGCGGCGGCGTTGATGCGGGTGATCCAGAGGCGGCGGAAGGTCCGCTTTTTGTTGCGCCGATCGCGGTAGGCGTACATCCCCGACCGCTGCACCTGCTCTTTGGCGAAGCGGTAGGAGGAATGCTTGCGGCCGAAGTAGCCCTTCGCTTCCTTCAGCACCTTGCGGCGCTTCTTGCGCGCGTGGACGCTGCGCTTGACGCGGCTCACTTGCCGCCTCCAAGAAGGGTCCGCACCTTTTTCGCGTCGTTCGGCGAGATGTCAACCGGTTTCGCCATCTTCCGCTTCCGCTTCGGCGACTTTTTCTCCAGGATGTGGCTGGAGTAGGCGCGACGGCCGCGGAGCTTGCCCTTGGCGGTCTTCTTGAAGCGCTTCTTGGCGCCGGAATGGGTTTTCATCTTCGGCATCGGGTCCGCTATTGAAGCAAACGCCTGGCTCGCGGGTACGCTGGCGCCCCGATGCGCATCCTCTACGTCGTTGGAACGCGACCTAATTTCGTCAAGACCGCCCCCGTAATCGCGGCCCTGCGCGAGCGCCATCCGGATGGCCGCCACGCGATCGTCCACACCGGCCAGCACTACGACCGCCTGATGTCCGAGGTCTTCCTCGAGGAGCTCGGCGTGCCCGCCCCCGACCACATGCTCGAGGTCGGCTCCGGCAGCCACGCGGCGCAGACGGCGCGGACGATGGAGCGGCTGGAGCCGGTCCTGCTGGAGGAGCGGCCGGACCTGGTGATGGTCCCGGGCGACGTCAACTCGACCCTGGCGGCGGCGCTGACCGCGGTGAAGATGGGCATCCCCGTCGCCCACATCGAGTCGGGGCTGCGCAGCTTCGACATGACGATGCCCGAGGAGGTCAACCGGATCGTCGCCGACCGTTTCGCCGAGTGGCTCTTCCTCCACAGCGACGAGGCGAGCGAGAACCTGCGCGCCGAAGGGATCCCCGGCGAGCGCATGCACATGGTCGGCAACACGATGATCGATTCCCTGGTGGCGCTGGAGGACCGCATCCGGGCCGCCGGCTCGGCCGCCCAGCTCGGTGTCGAGCCCGGCTCCTACGCGCTGGTCACGCTCCACCGCCCCGCCCTGGTCGACGGCCCGCTGCTGGGTGAGACCGTCGCCCAGCTCGCAGCCCTGGCGCAGCAGATGCCGGTCGTCTTCCCGGTCCACCCGCGCACGCGCAAGATGATGGAAGGCCTCGAGGCCGATGCACCGGGCCTGCACCTGATCGACCCCCTCGGCTACCTCGACTTCCTCTCGCTGGTCGCCGACGCCCGGGCCGTCCTCACCGACTCCGGCGGGATCCAGGAGGAGACCACCTACCTCGGCATCCCCTGTTTCACCCTTCGCGACAACACCGAGCGACCGGTGACGATCCGCGCCGGCACCAACACCCTGCTCGGGCTCGACCCGGCGGCGATCGCCGGTATCCCGCAGGCGCTCGCGGATCGCGGTCGCGCCGCGTCAGAGCCACCGCCCCTCTGGGACGGCCACGCGGCGGAGCGGATCGCCGACGTGATCCTCGCGGCCAGCTAGGCGTCGGACGAGTCGGAACTGCTCGCCGAGTCGTCGGCTTTCTCGCCGGCGATTTTGTCGACCTCTTTGCTCGGGCCGAGCAGCATGCTCATGTTGCGCCCTTCCTGCAGCGGCGCCGACTCGATCGTCGCCAGCCCGTTGAGGTCGTCGAAGAGTTTCTGCAGCAGATCGCGGCCGCGCTCGGGGTGGGCCTGCTCGCGGCCGCGGAACATGATCGTCACCTTGACCTTGTCGCGGTGCTTGAGGAAGCGTTCGACGTGGCCCTTCTTCGTCTCGTAGTCATGCGTCGCGATCTTCGGCCGCAGCTTGATTTCGCGGATGTTGACCTGCTGCTGGTGCTTGCGGGCCGCCTTCTGCTTCTGCTCCTGCTCGTACTTGTACTTCGAGTAGTCGAGCAGGCGGGTGACCGGCGGTTTAGAGCCGGGCGCCACCTCGACCAGGTCCAGTTCGGCCTCCTGGGCGCGTTTCAGCGCATCGTCGATCTCGACGATGCCCAGCTGCTCGCCGTCGGCGCCGATCAGGCGCACTTTCGGGACACGGATCCGCTCGTTGATCCGAGTGGTATCGCGCTCTGGAGGGCGCCGATCGAACCTACGCGGGACCGGCACTATCGAAGGTGGGACTGCAAGAGGACGAGACGGAAAGCAGGCACGGGGTGCTCAGCGGCGGCGGTGATTTTTCGTGCCTACGATCAAGTTCGGCGCAGTATAGACGGGTCAGCGCTCGGCTGCCTCGGTCTCGACGCGGGCGGCGAAGTCACGCAGCGGTGTCTCCCCCAGATCGCCGTCGGCGCGGGAGCGGACGGAGACCGCCTCGTTTTCCTGCTCGCGGTCGCCGACCACCAGCATGTAGGGGTAGAGGCCGATCGTCGAGGCGTCGCGGATCTTCTTGCCGATCGACTCCGAGCGGTCGTCGAGGGCGACGCGGACGCCGAGTTCGCGCAGCTGCTCGAAGGCGCGCCGGCCGTACTCGTTGTGGCGGTCGGAGATCGGCAACACGATCGCCTGCACCGGCGCCAGCCAGACCGGGAAGCGGCCGGCGTGGTGCTCGATCAGGATCCCGGCGAAGCGCTCCATCGAGCCGAGCAGCGCGCGGTGGATCATCACCGGCCGGTGGGCGGAATCGTCGGCGCCGGTGTAGTAGAGGTCGAAGCGCTCCGGCATCTGGAAGTCGAGCTGGCAGGTGCCGCACTGCCAGGAGCGGCCGAGCGCATCGGTGACGTGGAAGTCGATCTTCGGCCCGTAGAAGGCGCCGTCGCCGGGGTTGAGCGTGTACTCGCGCCCCTGGCTGTCCAGCGCCTCGGCCAGCGCCGCCTCCGCCTTCGCCCACTGCTCCTCGCTGCCCATCGACTTCTCCGGGCGGGTCGAGAGCTCGACGTGGACGTCGTCGAAGCCGAAGCGGGCGTAGAGCTCGTCGATCGCCTCGCAGATCGAGGCCACCTCGGCCGGGATCTGCTCCTCGGTGCAGTAGACGTGGGCGTCGTCCTGAGTGAAGGCACGGACGCGGAGCAGGCCGTGGAGGACGCCCTCGCGCTCGTTGCGCGAGACCCGTCCGAACTCCGCCAGCCGCAGCGGCAGCTCGCGGTAGGAGTGACGGTCGGAGCCGTAGACGAGACAGGCCCCAGGACAGTTCATCGGCCGCAGCGCGTAGCGGCGGTCGTCGTCCTCCATGAAGTACATGTCGTCCTTGTAGTTGTCCCAGTGCCCGGAGCGATGCCAAAGGCTCTCGTCCATCACCTGCGGGGTGGCGATCTCCTGGTAGCCGCGCTTGCGCAGCTGGCCCCGGACCTCACCTTCGATGATCCGCAGCATCGTCGTTCCGTTCGGCAGCCAGAACGGCATCCCCGGGGCCTCCTTGCGCAGCATGAAGAGGCCGAGCTGCGGGCCGAGGCGGCGGTGGTCGCGTTCCTTGGCCTGCTCGATCCGCTCCAGGTGCTGCTCGAGGTCCTTCTTCGAGAAGAAGGCGGTGCCGTAGATGCGGGTGAGGCTCTCCCGCTCCTCGTCGCCGCGCCAGTAGGCGCCGGCGACCGAGCTCAGCTTGATCGCCTTGATGCGGCCGGTCGAGGGGGCGTGCGGGCCGCGACAGAGATCCTCGAAGGGGCCGTTGCGGTAGAGCGAGACGGTCTCGACCCCCTCGTCGCGGACGAGGTCTTCGATCAGCTCGACCTTGAAGCCCTGATCCTGGGAGCGAAAGATCTCGATCGCCTCGGCGACGGGGATGTCGCGGCGGCTGAACTCCTCGTCGGCGGCGATGTGCTCCTGCATCGCCTGCTCGATCTTCGGCAGGTCCTCGTCAGTGATCCTGGTCCCGGCCGGAAACTCGAAGTCGTAGTAGAAGCCGGACTCGATCGGCGGGCCGATCGTCACCTTCGTGCCCGGATAGAGGTCCACCACCGCCTCGGCCATCACATGGGCGGCGTCGTGGCGGATCAGCTCCAGCGCCTCGGGGTCGCGATCGGTGAGGATCGCCACCTCGCCACCCGCGTCGGGCAGCGGCGCCGCGAGGTCGCGCAGCTCGCCGTCGACCTTGATCGCCAGGGCGGCCTTGGCGAGGCCAGGGCCGATTGCCGCCGCCGCGTCGGCGCCGGTCGCCCCCGCCGGCAGCTCCAGCGGCTTGCCGTCGGGCAGGGTGAAAGTGGTCTTTTCGGTCGCGGCCTCCATCCCCGGCCATGGTACGGGGAGATCAGCGCGCGGGGCCTTGCCGCGCCTGGCGTTCGGCGACCAGCGGACACGGGCTCTTGCCGGGCAAGGGGTCGCGGACCTTCTTCAGGGCCCAGTCGCCGCCTTCGCTCGTGACCAAGAAGCGAACTCCCGGAGGCACGTCTTCCCCTTCCTCGGTCGAACGGATGCAGACACGACCACCCCGCAGTTCCCAGGCGAGGAACGGCATCCCGTGTTCCTCCTCCAACAACTGCGGTGAGGCGAGGACGAGCGTCGGGCCTTCGCCGACGAGCTTGCGGTACTCGCTCAGGGTCGAGGAGTAGGCGGTCGGGCCGACGGGTGCGTTGGCGAGGGCGAGGAGCGAGCAGGTTCCTGCCGCGGTGACGAAGAGTGCAAGCACAGCCAGAGCCCACGGCCGACGCGTGTCGCTTTTGTCAGGCATAGCCGTACAAAGGCGACACATCGGCAGAAGAATGACAAGTGCGACGAGCGGTGCCGCGATCTCGATTGCCTTTGCTGCGGTGTACGGAGTGCCAACGACGCGAGCCGCTGCGTAAGCGAGGACGGCAGCTCCAAGCCCGGCGAGGATCGCGGTCTCCCGTCTACGCCACAACTGCACCAAGCCGTAGACGAAAAGGGCCAGCGCGAAGGAGATGCCGAGGTAGTAGCCGACGGCCGGCACGGCTCCGTCTCCCGGCGCCAGCCGGAAGTCGCCCGAGGGCCAGATCCCCAGGGCAGCGAAGGGGGAGATCTGACCAAAGAGGTTCCCCAGGCCAAGACCGTTGGGATCAAAGGTCTCGAACTGCTGGAAATCAACCATGCGCCCGATCTCCGGCGAGACGAGGAGGAAGAAAGCAAGCAGGCCCAAAGCGAGCGCTCGCACCGCCGGCCTCGACACGATCGCCCACAGCACCGCGGCTGCTCCCAGCCAGATCAGGCCGGGGAAGCTGTAGGCGTAGACGCTGCCGACGGCGATGAGAGCTGCTGGGACGTAGCGCAGCGGTACATCACCCCAGTCCCGATCCGCCTCTCTCAACGCCAGAACGAAAGCCAGCAGGAACAGGGCTTGCATCGTCTCCTTGAAGGCGCCCTGGGCGAAGTAGGAGGCGACTACGTAGGTGAGGCCGACGAGGAGGGCGCCGGCGGTGCGCGGGAGCGCCGGCAGCTCTCGGAATGCGGCGAGAGCGGTCAGCGAGGCGAGGATCGCGACGGCGACGGTGAGGCCGCTGAAGCCCTGGACGAGGCCGATCCCGAGGCCCTTGTTCAAGGCGACAACCACGGCGTGCGGGCCGAGTGGATACCCCTGGTTCAGGAGCTGAGAGGAGTGCCCTTCGGCGAGGCGGTCGGCAGCCAGCAGGTGCTGGGACATGTCGGGGTTGAAGCTGGTGCCGAGGATCCCGAAGTGCCCCTCGACGAGAAACGGCAACGAACAGGCGAGGAACGCTCCCAGCGCCACCGGCGCCCCGGCGCGCAGCGCCTCTCCCCCTCCCTCGACCCGCCCCCACAGGTAGGCGACCGCGGCCACCGTCAGCGCCAGAACGGCGATCGCGGAGACCGCACCGTCGCCCGGCAACCGCACCGTCGCCCAGCAGACAGCCAGCAGCAGCGCCAGCCCGACCGCCGGCGCCAGCCACGACCAGCGCCGCCACCCGCACAGCGCAATCGCCGCTTGCCCGATCGCCAACGACGACAGGCACACCGCCACCACCGCTCCGTAAGTCCCGATCACGAAGCGGCGAGCCTAGAGAAGATGGGCGTAACTGGGCTCGAACCAGTGACCTCCAGCTTGTCGAGCTGGCGCTCTCCCAACTGAGCTATACGCCCGGGACCCTGAATCTAGCAACGAGGAGGAGAAAGCCGGCTGGCGGCTAAAGGTTCCCTTGCAAGTGTCGATGCAACCGGTGCAACTTCCCGCAGTCTCCGGTGTTTATGGGGCTGAACTTCAAAGCTTGAGGACCGACGAGCCAGCGACTTAACACTCTCTGGTGGTACGTCCTTCGGAATCAAAGGGCCCCTCAGGGGCCCTTTTCCGTTCTATCCTCGCGATGAGTGGCGACGGGGATGACCAAGAACGGCGTGGCCTACGACTCCACGGCCCTCGATCGGGCCGAGCGCCGCTTCTGGCGCGAGGTCTGGGAGTCGGTGCCGGAGGAGGTGGCGAGGGAGCACGGCATCGACCTGCGGCGCTTCGGCCCGATACAGGCCTCGATCACCGCCGACCTACCGCAGAGGGCGATGCTGAACCTGCTGCTGGGGGCGGCGGAGACTTCGGCCGCCGACCATCTAGAGGCGGCGGTGCGGTGGGCGGAGGAACAGGGCGTGTCCCCCTATGTCCCCCTCACCCCCGGCCTCCCCGACTCAGACGCAGCCGAGACCTGGCTGCGGGAGAACGGATTCGAGCCCGCCTACGCCTGGATGAAGTTCGTCCGTGGCCCCCACCCGCCGCGGTTCGCGATGCCCGAGGGAGTCGAGGTGGTCGAGCTGACCGCGCCCGACCAGGAACCGTTCGGGACGATTGCGGCGATCGGTTTCGACCTGCCGGCCTGGGGCGCCGATTTCTTCGCCCACCTGCCGGGCCGGGCCAGGTGGCGCTGCTACGTGGCGAAGATCGACGGCGAGGCCCAGGGCTGCGCGGCGATGCTGGTCGAGGAAGGGATCGCCGAGTTCGGGGTCGCCGCCACGCTCGAGGGAGCGCGCGGCCGCGGCTGCCAGACCGCGCTCCTGCACAGGCGCATCTGCGACGCCGCCGAGGCCGGCTGCCGCACTCTCTTCGTGGAGACGGGAGAGCGCGTTCCGGACCGGCCGTCGGCGAGCTATCGCAACATCCTCAAGGCCGGCTTCGAGGAGGCCTACCTGCGGCCGAACTGGCAGCGGTCGACCCCCGGCTCCGACTACGCCTGAGGCAACCTCTCCGGAAGGGCCTCCAGGTCCTGGATCAGCATGCCCCCTTCAGGCGGAGATGCCGCCTGGCCGCCGACCAGCAATCCGAGCTGGGGATGCGCCTTCCGCACCGCGTCGGCGACCTCATGCAACTGCGGAGTCAGCTCCGGCATCGTCACCCCGAGGACCAGCGAGTCAGGCGAGAGAGAGGAGATCGCCTGCAGCAGGGCGTCGGTCGGGACGTCGGCGCCGAGGTAGATGGTGCGGAAGCCGGCGTCTTCCAGGACGTCCGCGGCCATTCGCAGCCCCAAGGCATGTTGCTCTCCCTGAACCGCGGCAAGCATCACGCACCCCTTCTCCATCGAGGCACCGGTGGGCCCGGCCCCGGGTTGGGGACGCAGAGCGGCCAAAACCCGATGCGTAAGAGCCGTGGCGAGGTGCTCGTCGGCGACGGTGAGTGCGCCTCTCTCCCAAAGCTCGCCAACCTCGTGCATCGCCGGGGAGATCACCCGCTGGTAGAGCTGCGGCACGGTCATGCCCTGCTCGAGCGCCCCGGAGGCGACCCGGAAGGCCCCGCTGGTGTCGGCAGCCCGCAGCGAGTCCAGGTAAAGGCGCGCGAATCGAGAGGCGGCGCGCTCCAGATCCAGATTCGCCGAGTTCTCAGTCCATACCGATCGCTCAGTCACCCTTTGAAGGTTAGGGGCCCCCTCAGGTTCGCTCTGGGTCCAGCAGGAACTGCATCAGGACGACGCGGAGTTTCATCAGGTCCTCGCCGCTGAGACGGGCGCGTTCGGCGCTGCGCGCGTTTACCTCCAGCACTTCCTCCAGGGCGCGCCCGAGGATCGAGGCGATTTCACGCCACCCCTCCTGATCGACCTCGAGGGACGATCGGCTCAGGTGGTTGTCCGGCAGCTCGTCGAACTTCCCGGACGCCAGCGACCTGGCGACGTCTTCGGAGATCATGCGGAGAATGCCGACGGTGATCGGCTGCCGGGCATGGGGCTCGACTTCTTCCCATTCCTCGATCGTGAAGTAGTGCCGTTTGGTGGCGCGGTAGATGTGCTCGGTCCGGCCGCCGTGTGTTACCTCCCTGACCAGCTCCACGCAGCCAAGTTCCCGCAGCACCTTGATGTGGTGGGAGGTCAGGTTGAGGCTGACGTTGTCCAGCTGCTTGGCGATCTTCGAGGGACTGCTTGGCCCTTCGTTGAGGATGCTGAGGATTTGGACGCGCGTGGGGTGCGCGAGCGCCTTGGTCAAGCGCTGGTCGACCAGCGTCGGTCCGGTCTTGCCTGCCTCTCCTTTGTGAGCTTCGTTGACCATTTTCCCGAGCGAAAGCATTCCAGACTGCTGCAACTGCCGTCCAGCGCACCCCATACACCAACGCCGCTGAGCGACAATTCACTGCTGTAGGGGTTCGGGTTCTCGCGCTGCGCGGCGGTGGGCGGTCGCAACGGGGGAGCGACCCCTGCCCAACTCGCAGCGACGCCTCCTGAGCCGAAACCGCGACGGCGAAGGGGGTGATGTCGATGATCCTGTCTCAGATCCAGCAGGTCTTCCCGGCGATAGCCGTACGCAAGGGGAACTGAGTTGCAGCTGGGGGTCAGCCAGTCAGGCCCCCAGCCCTACTCAGCCTCTTTGGACTAGCGCGATGCACGGCCACAACCGAAACTGCTGCACCAATCGCTGTAGCCGAACCAGTCCCCATGCCCCCTCCCTTCAACTCAGACAAAAGCTTCGAGCCGCGCCTGGCTCGGGCCCTCGACCATCCGGTCCGGGCCCGCTTCCTCAAGCTGCTCGCCGACCGGGAAGCGGTCAGCCCCGTCGAAGCGCTGCCGCTTCTCGACCTCGACGGTCTGAAGCTGAGCAGCGTCGCCTACCACGCCCGGGTGCTCGAACTGCTCGAACTCGTGGAGCCAGCCGGAGAAACAAACCAGCTGGGCGGCTCCCCCTTCACGACGACCTCCAAAGGCGAAGCCGCCCTGATGGCGCTGGGGCTTCCCCCGGAAGAGGCAAACGGCGAGTAACAAGGCGCCTACCGGAATCGAACCGGTGTAAACGGCTTTGTAGGCTTGCAATATAGGCCGATTTTTGGCTTGCTAGTGCGGTTTAGCTGCTCTGTGGGCCAGTAAATGGGCCAGTCAAGCCACGGCCGTGCCAGTTTCCGCAGCCCTTGCAGCCTCCACCCCGGCCTCCACTTGAGCACCCAGGTAGGTGTCGAGAAGCGCCGCCGCCTCGGCCTCCGTCCCCGGCATCAGGTGCCCGTAGAGGTCGAACGTGACCTTGATCGAAGAATGCCCCATGAAGGCGGACAACGCCTTGGCGTTGACGCCCGCCGCGATCATGAAGGAAGCGTAGGTGTGTCGGGCCTGGTGAAGGCGAAGGCGACCAAGGCCAGCGTTCGACCAGGCGCGATCCGCTCGGCGGTAGATCACGGCAGCTTGGAAGGGTCTCCCCTCATTGCCGAAAACCAAGTCATCCGAGGAGGGATCGTCGGCACCTAGGCGCTGATCCATCAGCGCATCGCGAAGCACTCCCGGCATCGGCACAGTCCTCCGCGAGGTCCGCGTCTTCGGGTCAATCGAACCCTCCTTCGCATCCCAGGACTCGGTTACGCGAATGACTCCCTGAGCGAAATCCACCGCGCTCCACCGCAAACCCCGAAGCTCCCCATAGCGAAGCCCTGCATAAAGCGCAGTCGCCCATATCCCACGATCCTGGCTCGGCAGCGCTGCCAGCACGAGGGCGGCTTCCTCCGGCGCAACGATCTCAACCTCCTTCGGCCGGGGCGCAGGTAGCTCCAAATCGTGCGTTGGGTTAACCGGCAGCCCTTCCCGTGCCCTGGCGCGTCGATAGATGGCCTGTAGCGGCTTGATCGAGTTGCGAATCGTGGAGGCGGCTTTTCCTTCGGCCTGCCACTGGTCGACCAACTCCTGCAAATCGGCCGTGGTGACGCTGTTGAACCTACGGCCCCCGAAGACCGGAAGAAGGAAATCGTCAAGCGCCTGCTTGTAGCCGCGAAGCGTGGCGGGCTTGTACTCCTGGCCCGAGCGGTTGCGAATGTCTCCGCGCTCTGCCCCTGCCAGCCATGCTTCGGCAGCATCGGCGAGGGTCTTGCGACTCGGCGAGCGAAGTGCCCCTAGGTCCACCGCTCGTTTCGCATCAGCCTGCCAAGACCTTGCTTCCGCTTCGGTCGGGAAGGACTTGCGAATCTTCTTCTGATCGCGAGGCGAATAGACCGTCGCCCGGAAGCTCCCTTTACAGCGACACCTTCCCCCGCCTCGACTCGCACAGTCCTTCGCGTGTCGCTTTTCTATTCCCTCAGCCATCGGTCCTCCTCACCGTCGAGTCCGGCCAAACCTAGCCCTCGCCCCGGACAAGGGGCCGCATAAAACGGAGGCTCATCGAGCAACCTCGTCAGCCATAGCCGGGGCTGCCGATTGCGCCACCCAGCGTTCAAGCTCGGTCACAGGCACCAGGCGCTTGCGGCCTCGGCGAATCAGCCGCAGTTCAGGCGCAACGTTCTCGTCGAAGAAGTCAGGACCGACGCCGATGGCCGCTGCCGCCTCGGGAGGCGTGAGCGCGATTCGCGGAATAGAGGTTGCGAGCTTGCGGGCCATCAGGACGGCAACTCCACTAGGTGGATTTGGCGCTTCGCTTCCGCCTTCGCAATCGCCCGCTCGACTGCCCGCCAGGTCTGCGACTCCGGCTCGCAGAGGTAATGAACCGCAGACAGGTGCCCGTTGCGGACCTTGCCGGCCCAGCCTTCGATGATCCTCCGCAGCCGCGCCGGCGACTTCGGGGTCAGCTCCACCTCCACGGCGACGGTGCCGCTCTCACCGAAGAAGGCGAGATCGGCACGGTGGTACCTCGACCGATGCTGGACGATGCCGACCAAGACGCTCGCGATGCGTTTGTCTTGAATCTGTTCCTCGAGGACGATCTCGCGCTCGGTGAGGACGGAACCAGGGCCGTGCTTCTTTTCGAGGAAGATGCCCACCGAGGTGCAGCGGAGAAAGTGCTCAATGCTGCCGGGGGCGATCCTCACGACGGGAAGACCAAGGCGGGCGTAGTTCACGCCCTCGCGGGTGGCATGAAGGATGGAAGACGAGACACCGGGCATGGCGGTGCGCTCAATCAGCCCGCCTTCCAGGCAGCGAGCGATCCGACCATAGGTGACGGTGCGCCCCCATCCGGTCGCCTCCCGCAGCTGGTCGATCGTCATGGCTCCATGACGACCGACCAAGCGCACGAGCTCGCGGTCCTTACACCCGTTCGCGGCCCGCTCCTGGGCGATCAATCTCTCGGGCATCTTCACCGCAACCACCATGCCCCTCCAAGACGAAGCGCCTCACCGATTCGCTCCCGCTTCGTCCCCCTCTGATCAGGACCACCACCAACCACCCCGATCCTCTCGCCGCCCCTGCTCCGCACCACTCGGCGTTCGCAGCCGCCCCCGCACCACGCCACACGTCGTTTTTGGTTTTCCGATCTCGTACGGATACAAAAAGCCCTCGGCAGTTTTTTGCTGCATGGTGTCCGTACGAGATCGGAAAACCGAAAACGACCCACACCGCTCTGCAAAGCCACTTGGCTGCGGACGCCCGGTCCGGGCCACCGTCCGGGGTGCTGTCCGGTCTCTTTGAGGGTCTGTTCAACCCCTCTCAGGTCTCCGTTCTCCCGCCCCGCCGACCTACCTGCCAGTTTTGCGCCGCGCAGACAGGCAGTCAAGGGCGCGCAGCGCCCGACCCCTTTAGGGGTTGACGGCCTGTCTGCGCTGCGCTTCGGTTGCAGGTAGGTCGGCGGGGTGAGGTCTGCCGCACCGCCGCCATCGGGGCTGTAGTTCTGACCCCTGCTTTCGCCTCGGCGGGGAGACCTGCGGGTTGCTGCGTACATCTGAAATACCTCCATCCGGTAGCTGGCTGATGGAGGCAAGGGGCACCGATCAGGCGGGCCGCGTTGAACCGAACGAAGCCCGCCCGGTGCCAAGCTGCCGGAGGCAGACAGCTACCGGCGAGAGGGTGCGTCTAGCGAGGAAGCAGCCGCAGGTCCCCAACCCGGCTGCGAGGGGGTCAGAACTACACCTGCTTTCTAAAGAACTCCTAAAGACAAGCTGGACATACAGTCCAGCTTGTCTGCCGGGTCACACGGCATCACTCGCAAGAGTGAGGGCGTGCCGGGAGCGCCGGAACCCCACTCGTCATTGGTCGTCCCCCAACAGGCGCTTGACGTAGAGCGCCGGTCGGCTCGCCTGGACGTAGAACCCATCGCTGAAGACCAAGCCCTCGTTGTCGAGATCACGCAGGGCGCGGGCCAAGGCGACCCCTCCGGTGAGGGTGCGGGGTTCCTCAAGCACCCGGCCCGCCAACGCCGGGAGCGTCAGCGTGACCGGGTGTTCCCGAAGGACGAGCGCCAGGACCACGCGCTGCATCTCAAGGTCGGTGGCGACCGTCAAACCCTCGTCCCTCCCAGCACGTCGAGAAGTGAGTGCAGGGCGTCGTGGATGGCGACTACTTCGGCGTAGTTGCTCTCCTTGTCGTGACCCGCCGCCGAGACCTCGATAGCGGCTCGCGCCGCCTCGTCGGGAAGGCAAATCTTTCCCGTCACCAAGGCGGTCTGTAGCCGCTCAAACGCGCCGACTTCTTGACGTGCCCGATCCGGCAGCTGCATCCGGTCGGGGGTTTCCAGGTCTTCCCGCAGACCTTCTAGCCACATCGCCAGGCGGTCGCGCAGGATCGGTAAATGCTGCGGTGGGAGATCGAGCGGCACAAGCGACCCGCCGCACGTAGGGTTCTCATTAGCCATGAGGAGTTACGGCTCCTTGTGGTCAGGCCCTCGGTTGGCGCTACCACGCCGGCCGGGGGCCGCTTCTATTTACGCAGAAAAAGTAGCACAACTGTCGGGCTAACCCGACAGAGAAAAGCTACTTGTCTTCGATGATGTCCGCAACGCTAGAGTGATGGAGTCCGGCCTCCTCGGCGATTTCTCGCAGCGAGAGACCGGCCTTCTGCGCCTTGGCGAATGCCTTTCGGCGCGACTGTCGCGATTCTTTCTGCTCGCGCTCAAACTGCTTCTGGGCGACGCGGACTTCTTTGCGGGCCGCTTTGCGCTCGGCATCGTCGGGCATGGACGGGAACAGCCTATTGAGCCGATTCAAATGCCTAAGTCTTCCGCTACCCAATCACCCAGCACTCGGCTCACCGACCCTGGATCATCGAAATCCAGAGTTCTGTAGATGTGGCCAACGAAGTCAGTCGGCATAGCGGGCGTATCGCGGTCTTTCAGAAGGATGACCCGACGGCCGGTCATCAACATCGCTCCCACCTCGATCTGGAGATTGTCGTTGAACTCCTTGCCGAATCGAGTCTCGAACAAGCCGATGCCGTACTTGCAGGCCCACATGTGGGCGGCAATGTTGCCGAATAGCTCGTCGTCTGCTTGACGGTCTGACGCCAGGTGCATATGCAGCCCCTTGCTGCTGAGGGTCTCTCGGGCGGCTCCAATAACGTCGCGCACGGGATCGGGAAGCTCGTCCTCCTTCTCCTCCCTCGGAAAGCGAGTCATGCAAAAGACGTTCTGGTCAAAGGGGAATTGCGTGAGAAGGCGTCCGATTGGAACCGCCCACCGGACGGGAGCTAGCTCGGGGGGGATGAGAGGATGCTGGGCTTGTTGTAGCTCCGCGCTCCCGACTAGTGCGATCTCGGCCTCGACGGCGGCAACATCGAGATCCTCCATAAGCTCCGAGACCCCTCGTCGCCCTTCCGGCGTCAATGACCAAGCACCGCCGCTACGCCGACGAATGACCAGCCCTTTTGAGTGGAGTCCAGCAAGGGCCTGACTGACGTTGCCAGGGCGCGGCAGCCTGAGCAGCTCAAACATGTCCGCGATTTGCCCAGGCGTAAACCACCCGTCTCCCGCTCTCGCCCCCACAATCGCGCCCATAACCAGCACGCGATCCTGTTGCCGCGGCAACCGCTGGATCGTTAGCCCGACAGAATTGTCTATGACGCGTCCGTGATTCGCTTGACGATCTCAGCGGCCTTGGAGAAGCCGACCGCATTCATCTTCATCTCGCGCTTGGCTTTCGGGCCTCGAAAGCGCAGCCCATCCCCATCCAGCGCAGAGATCGCCTTCGAGACATTCGTGTCATGGACCCCTCGATCATGAGCGGTAGCGAGCACCGTTTTAGTCGAAGTCCACTCCTCTAGACCAAGGGCCTGCCGGCCAGCGACCAGAAGGTAGGTAACTTCCTGCTGCGCAAATTTGTTCGTATCCGACAAGCTGTCTCGCTTCACGGTGAGATGAACACCGTCCTCGTCAACGTCGTATACGAGGCCGACTCCATCGGGATCAAGCTCAAGCTTCGCTGCGATTTTCCCTATCTCGTCGCTCAGATCCACTGGTGGCTTTGGCTCTGGTGACGGAGGGGTTTTAGATCCCTCTGGTTCAGACCGAAGCACCTGACCGCCATAGAAAGCTGCATTGAACGCAGCAACACGAAGATCTTTTGGAACCTTCGCCGCCTTGACGGCTGCGACGGCGGCCTCTAGGTCCGCTACAACTTTGCTCGACGGCTCTGCCATTTAAACGGGAAAGTTTAGGCTCTCGCCCGGCGGCAGGCCCGCAACCTGTACCTCGCCACATTCTGTCTGGCTTGTCCGCTTCAGCACTTATTCTCCAAAGCCCCGTTGGAGACCCAAATTGTGAAAGCCCTCGAAGCTGCCGGTCGGCTGACGACGCGGGAGCTTGCCGCCCAGCTTGGCGCGGACAGGAATGCCGTCTACAAGTGCTGCAAACGGCTCGAAAAGGACGGACGCCTTACGTCAGAACTCATAAAAGCAGCCAAAAGGGATGCATTTTTCTTTCCGATGACGATGGAGGCGGTCACCTCACAGAGCCATGACCGGATTGAGCGCCTGGATGAAGCCGTCAGGGAAACCGTGCGGGCATACTCACTCCCACAGGAAAAAGCACAGCTGATTGACGCGCTTGAGGCCCAGTTCGAGCGCCTCTCAGAGAACATGGCGGCAGACAGCAGATCAGCTATAGAAGAGTTCGCCGAGGAGTTGATTGAGGCGGTATCAACCGCCACTAAACAAGGCGACGTAACGAGCCACCTCGGCATACGGCCGAGGCACCCTGCCGCGAGGGTGTGGGCGCTGGGCGGACAACTGAGCCTGACGTAGTGAGATTCGACTTCATCCCGGATGCCTGCGAAAATGGCCCTAATGACCAAGGCAGAGCTTCACGAGCTGGTTGATCGACTGCCCGAGCAGGCAGTCGATGGCGCAGCGATCTTGCTTGAGGAGATCACGGACGGACGCATTGATCCAGAGCAGGCTTGGTTCTGGACTCGCGAGTGGCAGGCGAAAGAGCGCGAGGCCGATGAGGACATTGCCGCTGGTCGCGGAACGACTTACGAGAGCGACGAGGCTTTTCTAGGGGCGCTAGAAAAAGACCTGAAGCCGCTCGATGCCGACTCGTAGGGTTCTCCCGTCCTTTCGACGGGACTGGCAGGGCCTAACTCCCCAGCAGCAGCGGACGTTTCTAGCCGCGCTCAGGCAGTTCATCTCCGACTTGAAGACCCCCGAGAAGGGCTTCCACCCTCGCCTGCGGGTCAAGCGGATGCAGGGGCACCCCGGCATCTGGGAGATGAGTTGGGCACCCGACGGTCGCGCCACCTTTGAATACGGGGATGAGGTCCACGCCGGAGAGGCCCACATCGTCTGGCGGCGGGTCGGCACCCACGCGATCTTCCGTAGGCCCTAGCCCCTCGATCCAACCCTCGCCAGCTATTCAACCCTCGTCGTCAACGGGAAGCGACCCAAAGAGACGATCAAATTCCTCGGCGCTGATCGGCTGCTCGCCATACCGCGCCAGGATCTCGCCCACGGAGGTCACCATGAAGACCTTATCCGCCTCGTCCACAAACCCGTGGGCCACAAATGGGCCAGTCGTGCCACGAAATAACCGGTTACAGCCGGATTCAGCCGGAATTGCAAGAGCCGGAAAAAGTCCTTTCAAACGGCTCTAACAAGCCGAATACGGCTTGTTAGAGCTAGAGGCGCCTACCAGAATCGAACTGGTGTAAACGGCTTTGCAGGCCGCTGCGTAGCCACTCCGCCAAGGCGCCGAGGGCGGGATGAAGCCTAGCGCCGCTCAGGCGGATTCGGGCGGCGCTTACTGCTCGTAGCTCTCGACCGTGCCGCCGTCCCGCATGCTGGCGTCATCGGGGTCTTTTCCGGCCCGGCGAAGGGCGCGGCGCTGGTGCAGGTAGTCGTAGGCCTTGTCGAGCTGGACTTCGAGCTCCTGCAGGCGGGCGTGCTCGTCGTCGTCCAGCCCCTCGCCCTCGTGACGGTGGAGAAGATCCTTCTCTTCCTGGACCAGTTTGTCGATGCGGTCGAGTACCTGCTGATCGTCCATGCCGGCTGCCTACCCGTTATCGGAGGATTCGATCACCCGGAAGACGATGCCTGCCTTCTGCAGGCGATCGAGCAGGGCGTCCCCCATGGCGACGGCGGTGGTCACCTGGCCGGCGGTGTCCGGGAGATCGTCAAAGGCGAGGCTGAGGCCGGACTCGGCAAGCATCTTCGAGGTCTCGCCGTAGCCGGGGTCGCCCCCGCTCACCTCGGTAACGACCCGCTTGCCGCCTCCCTCGCCGAGGAAGACAACCTTGAACCAGCTGCGCTCCCGCTCGGCCTCGCTCGGGCCCTCCCCCGGCGCTTTCAGCTTCAGCAGGAGGTTCCTCGTCGGTGGCAGCTGCGCCAGGCCGGCCACGGTGCCGACTCCGAGGCCAAGCGCTCCGACCGTCGCCAAGTGCTTGGCGACCATGTTGTGACCGTAGGTGAAGTCGGGCCCGTAGCGATCGAGGGCCGCGGCGGAGCGGCGGATGATCGTGCCGTCGATCGTCGGCAGCGGCACGGTCCAGCCCCCAACCCGCTCGTTGCGGCCCGGCCGGGCCGGTGCCGAGTGGATCTCGCGGTCGGCCGGTCGCGACTCCAGGCGACGCCGCTCCTTCGCCACCTTCTGACCCTGGCGCGCCCGACCCATGATGTTGATCGCCGAGTGGTAGGTGCCACCGGAGAAGCGGGCGTTCGACCTCACGTAGCCATCGACTTTCAGCGGCACCCCCTCGGGCAGCTGCTTGACCGTGAAGTAGGCGCCGAGATCATGCGGGATCGAGTCGAAGCCGCAGCAGTGGATGAGTCGGGCGCCGGTGCGCTCTGCCTCGGCGTGGTGCTCGACCCACATCCAGTCGACGAACTCGGGCTCGCCCGTGAGGTCGACGTAGTCGGTGCCGGCCGCGGCGCAGGCGGCGACCAAGGGCTCGCCGTAGAAGATGTAGGGCCCAACGGTGGTGACGACGACTCGGGTCGAAGCCGCGATCTCGCCGAGGCGATCGCGATCCGCCGCATCGGCCTCGAGCAGGTCGGGGACCGGCGCCTCCGGGGCCTCGGCGGCAAGCCGCGCCGCCAGGGCCTCCAGCTTCACCCGGTTCCGGCCCGCCAGCGCCCAGCGCATATCGCGCGGTGCGTGAGCAGCCAGGTATTCGGCGGTCAGGCCTCCGGTGAAGCCGGTGCCCCCGAAGAGGACGAGGTCGTATCGGCGCGAAGCCTCCACAGCGGCGATTCTCGCAGGGTCGCGCGTGAAACGGGCGCCGCAGACGACCAGTCAGCGACCACGACGCCCGTTGCACGTGCAAAAGCCTCAACGCGGGCGCTTGACAAATGTCAGGCCGAAGTCAAAGAGGCGGCGTCGCTCTCGACCGGATGGCCCGCGGCCCGCCAGGCGCCGACCCCTTTGCCGACGTGGATGACGTCCTCGAAACCGGCCCGCTGGAGGATCGAGGCGGCGAGCCCGCTGCGTTTGCCGCCGCGGCAGATCGTCGCAATCGGCCGGTCGCGGGGCAGCTCGTCGAGGCGGCCGGCAAGGTCGCCGTAGGGGATGTGCAGGGAGCCCGGAATGTGCTCGCCCGCGTACTCGGAGGCGTTGCGGACGTCGAGGATCGCCGGGCCCGCGTCGCCGTCGACGCGGCGGGCGAGCTCCTCGGGGTCGATCAGCTCGATCCGGTGGATCGGTCGCTCCTCGGTTCGCCAGGCGGTCATCCCGCCCTCGAGGTAGCCGCGCACCGGCAGCCCGACCGAGGCCAGCAACTGCGCCGCCTGGCGCTCGTCCCCGCTCGAGGCGGCGACCATGACGATCTCGCTCCCCGGCGGGGCGACCCGCGAGACCTTGGTCGCGAAGCCGGTGTCGTAGGAAGAAGCGCTGAGGGCGCCCTCGATGTGGGCCTCGTCGAACTGCTCGTTGGTGCGGCCGTCGATCACCACCGCCCCACCCTCGACCAGCTCTTCGACCTCGTGCGGGCTGAGCGGGGCGGGCGTGCCGAAGTCCTCGACCAGCGGGCCTTTGTTGAGGCCGACGATCCGCTCGACGTTCGGCGGTTTGTCGCCGAGCGAGCCGACCTGGTCCTCGACGAACTCGTCCTCGTCGGTGATCGAGAGGGCGCGGTTGTGACGGCGCTCGAACCCGATCGTCGAAGAGTTCTTGAGGTCGAGCCCGGAACCGCCGCAGAGGGAGCCGCCGAGGTGGCCGGGCCAGACCTCGACTTCGTCCGGCAGGGTCAACAGGCGCTCGTGCAGGGAGCGGTACATCTCGACCGCCCCCTCGCGCGGCTCGACCGCGAGGTCGGGGCGGGCGACGTCGCCGATGAAGAGCGAGTCGCCGCTGAGAAGCGCCCAGGGGTCGCCGCCGCGGCCCTTGTCAGAGAGCAGGAAGCAGGTGTGCTCGGGCCGGTGGCCGGGGGTGTGGACCGCCTCGACCACGAGGTCGCCCAGCTCCAGCTTCCAGCCGTCGGCGAAGGGCTCGTGCGGGTACTCGGCCTCGGCCAGCTCGTGGATGTGGACCGTCGCCCCGGTGCGGCGGCAGAGCCGGCCGTGGCCGGAGACGTGGTCGGCGTGGTTGTGCGTCTCGAGCACGTGCCCGACCCGCACCCCGTGCAAGTTCGCCAGCCGCCGGTAGGGGTCGATGTCCCACTGCGGATCGACGACGACCGCCACCCCGCTTTCCCGATCGGCGACCAGGTAGGAGGCGCAGCCCAAGTCCTCGTGGATGATCTGGCGGAAAAGCATCTCGCTCTCGCGAGGAGGCTACCGCGCCGACCCGCCCGCCACAGCTAGAATGCCTTCCGATGCGGCTGTAGCTCAGCTGGCTAGAGCGTCTGCTTGCCATGCAGAAGGTCGAGGGTTCGAATCCCTTCAGCCGCTTCGCTGTGAACCGGCGCCCATTGGGCGCCGGTTTTCTTTTATGGA
This sequence comes from Solirubrobacterales bacterium, assembly GCA_035474955.1. GTDB lineage: Bacteria > Actinomycetota > Thermoleophilia > Solirubrobacterales > 70-9 > VAYN01. Next base: position 5,662 of record DATIMV010000048.1, on the reverse strand, counting down.
GGCCTCCCTATTGACCGACGGTCGGTAAGTGTTCTAAGTTATCGACCAATGGTCAACAACGGTGTAGGAGGCAGACTATGACGAACGAGTACGAGCCTTTCCCCAACGAGGAGGGGCGGAACAACCGGCAGTCTCAACTGGAGATCCCGGCGATGGTGCGAGCGCTGGGAATCCCGAGCGGCAAACGGATCCTCGAGGTGGGGTGCGGGCGGGGGATCGCGCTACCGGTCATCGATCGGTTGTGCAGACCCCAACTGCTGGTGGGCCTCGACATCGACCCGCAGCTGCTGGTCGAGGCGGAGGCGAATCTCCGCGAGCAGGGGACCACGGCGCAGCTTTGCGCCGCCGATATCCGCCGCATGCCGTTCGCCGACGGAGCCTTCGACGTGATCATCGACTTCGGCACGCTCTACCACATCGCCAAACCGCAGGCCGCATCGGCGGAGATCGCTCGGGTCCTCGCTCCGGGCGGGATGTTCGTCCACGAGACGATGGCCTCGCAGTTGCTCTCGCATCCGGTCCGTTCGCGAGGTCGGCGTCTGCCGCGACTGGAGCACGATGGCCTGCGGCATAGGCGCTGGGCGATGCTCTGGGCCTCTCGCACCAAGGAGGTTTTGCCGACGGAAGCAAGCCGAGAAACCTCTTGCGTGTGACTGCCGGGATCCTGACCTTCTACGATCCCGACGGCTTCTACGTTGAGTCGCGGGGGGCGTGCCGGCGCCGCAGGCGAGACTCAACGGCCTGCCTAGCGAAGGCCGCAAGCACGGTCAAGGTGGAGGAGACCGCTGCGTAATACGTCGCCGCGACCCAGACGGGAAAAACCGGATCGCCGGCCACATCGTCGGGGTAGCCGAACGGGATCGCGATCGGGATCGCCAGAAGCGACAGAGGGGCGAAACGGAAGTCCCCGGTCCCGATGCCAAGCAGCACCGACACAACCAGGCAGATCTCGCCCCACGACCCCCCGCCGTCCGCCTCCATCGAAAAGACGGCGACGACCGTGCCGATCATGTAGATCGCGACCAGGGCGATCCGCGTCATCAGAGCCATAAACGCGAGGTACCCCGAGGGCGTCCGCTCAAGCGTCGCGCAGGTGAACCTCAGCGCCAGAGCTCACGGCGCAGGATCTCGTTGCCGCGTTCGAGCTGGTCGATGGTGGCGGCGGTGACCGAGCGGGCGCGGGTGGCGCGGTTGATGCGGGCTTGGATCTCGCGGTGGGACTTCTTGGTGCGGCGAGCGACGTCGCCCACTAGGCGGCTGCGCTCGGCGCGCAGGCGCTCGCGGGTGGCGTAGGCCGACTCACGCTCGGGTTCGCGGGCCTCCGAGGGGGCTTCGGGCTTGGCGATGGTGATCGCCTTCCTCGTCGGCGTCGGGTCGTCGGTCGGGAAGAGCTGCAGCGCGGTCTCGCTCATGATCGCCTCGTCGAGCTCGGCGTCGCCTGAGCTGAGGGCGGCGAAGCGGTCGCCCGGGTCGCCCCGCTCGGGCTCGGCGTCGTCGATCTCGACCTCTTCCTCCTCGCCGGTCGGTGAGAGGTCGAGCGCGTGGCGGCGCTCCAGCTCGATCTCGCGGGCGAGCGCTTTCAGCCGCGGGTCGGCCGGCATCAGCAGGTAGCTCATCTGGCGGCGTGGCCCCGGGGTGGCGCGGATGAAGCGGCCGACCACCTGGCGGAAGAAGAGCTCGGTACGGGCCGCCGTCGCGTAGACGCCGACCCGTAGGCGAGGGATGTCGACGCCCTCGGAGACCATCAGGACAGAGACCAGCCAGCGCCGATCGTTGGTGGCGAAATCGGCGATCCGCCGGCTCGCGTCCGGCTCGTCGCTCATCACCAGCTCGGGGCGCTCCCCCGAGATCGACCCGAGCCGTGCCGCGATCGCCCGCGCGTGGTCCTGATCGGAGGCGATGACCAGGCCGCCTGCGTCGGGGTGTCCGTCGGCGCGCACCTCGCTCAGCCTGGCATCCGCGTCACGCAGCACCTCCCCCATCCACTCCCCGTCCGGGCTGAGCGCCGTCCGCAGGCGGCGGGCCGACTCCGCCGCCGGCAGGACGAGGTCGAAGTCGGCGCTGCGCAGCCGACCGTCCGAGATCCATTCCATCTCGCCGTCGTAGGGCAGGAAGGTGATCGGCCGGCACACCCGGTCGACCAACGCCTGCGGATAGCCGTAGGCGTAGTCGGCCCGGCTGAGGCCCTCGTCGTCGTAGGTCACCCAGGGAATGGCCGAGTTGTCCGACCGGAAGGGCGTGCCCGAGAGGAGCAAGCGGAAACGGGCGCCGTCGAAGGCCTTGCGGGTCTGCAGGCCCCAGGCGGCCTGATCGCCCATGTGGTGCGGCTCGTCGGCGATCAGCAGGGTCGGCTTGCGGGCGGCGGCCCGACGGTGCGTATCCGGCCCCGCCGCGATCGTCTGGTAGGTGACGGCGACGCCGTGGAAGTCGCCCGACTCCGGCCCGTCCGAGTTCGGCCGGTTCGGCTCGAGGTCGATGCCGTAGCGGCCCGCGTCGGCGGCCCACTGGCGGCAGATGTGGGTGGTCGGACCGGCGACGACGACGCGAGAGACGAACCCGGCGCTCAGCATCCGGTGGGCGATGTGGAGGCCGAAGGTGGTCTTGCCGGCCGCCGGCGTGGCCGAAGCCAGGAAGCTGGTGGCCGAGTGCGCCCGCACGGCCTCGGTCGCCTCCTCCTGCCAGGAGCGGAGGGGCCGGGTGTCGGGCCAATCCGGAAGCGATCGGATGCGCCCGCCGCCGGTCGGTTGCTGAGAGGCGTCGTACAAGGGCGGGCAACAATAGGTTCGCCCGCGGCGGGAGGACGACCGGCCAGCGGAGGCTCGGTCGGGGCCCCATTTCTGCCTGCATCGAGCGAATCGGGAAGTTTGACCGACGCCCCTACGGGGGATGGACGTGCCGACTGGTTTCCCTACCGGAGGAGAGAACTATGGACATCGTCACGATCCTGATCATTGTCATTCTGGTGCTGCTTGCGATTTATTTGTTCCAGCGAGTTTTTTAAGGGGTTGTTTTACGTACCCAATATTGGGTAGTCTCTCTTCTGTTCCCACATCGATCCATCCCCCACCGACGCGGGAGGCAGCGGAGGAGCGTGAAGCGAACCAAGATTGGCGCCGTCGTTTCCCTGGCCACGGCTGCCCTGATCATGCTCCTCCCTGCCTTTGCGTCGGGTTGGGCGCCCGCTGAAGCCGCGAGCGTCCACCCAGGCGTCCAGACTTACACCGAGGGTGCCCAATGCACCTCGAACTTCGTCTTCCAGGAAGGCGCGACGGTCTTCCTCGGCCAGGCCGCCCACTGCTCGGGCACCGGCGAAGCAACCGAAACCGACGGATGCACCAGCGATTCGCTGCCGATCGGCACGCCGGTCGAAGTGAAAGGCGCGAGCCGTCCCGGTGCCCTCGCTTACAACTCCTGGCTGGCGATGCAAGCCAGCGGCGAGAGCGACCCGAACGCCTGCGCCTACAACGACTTTGCGCTGATCCGCCTCGACCCCGCCGACGTCGATCGGGTCAACCCATCGGTGCCGGGGTTCGGTGGGCCGACCGGCCTCGGCACCGTTGGCGATCTTGGCTCCACCGTTTACTCATACGGCAACTCGTCGCTGCGCGCGGGGATCACCAAGCTGAGCCCGAAGCAGGGCATCGTCATCCAGAGCGAAGGGGCCGGCTGGAGCCACAACGTCGTCACCCTCACCCCCGGTGTCCCCGGCGACTCCGGCAGCGGCTTCCTCAACGGCTCGGGCGAGGCATTCGGCACCCTCAGCACCCTGCAGCTCGCGCCGCTGGCGGGATCCAACGGCGTCGGCAACCTCCAGCGCGAGCTGTCCTACGCTCGCTCGCACGGCTTCCCCGGCCTGCAGCTGGTCCAGGGCACCGAGCCGTTCAAACCGAACCTGGTCGGCGCGATCCTCGGTTCTTAGCGACGCAGCTCGGCGATCAGGTCGTCGAGATCGAGCGGAGCGGTGCCCATCTGGACGCCGTCGCCCTCGGGCGGCCGGGGCCACTCCTCCCGCGGGCGGTCCCAGTAGAGCTCGACCCCGTTGCTGTCCGGATCGGAGAGGTAGAGCGCCTCGCTGACGCCGTGGTCGGAGGCGCCCTCGAGCGGCCAACGGGCCTCGCTCACCCGCCGCAGCGCGTCGGCGAGGGCGCGGCGGGTCGGGTAGCGAATCGCCGTGTGGAAGAGGCCAGTGGTACCGGGCGGCGGCGGCGAGCCGCCTTTCGAGTGCCAGGAGTTGAGGCCGATGTGGTGGTGGTAGCCGCCGGCGGAGATGAAGGCCGCGTCGGCGCCCCAGCGCTGCATCAGCTCGAAGCCGAGGATGCCGCAGTAGAAGTCGAGGGCGCGGCCGACGTCGGCGACCTTGAGGTGGACGTGGCCGATGTCGGCCCCGGGGTCGATCGGCTCAGGCGCTCGCTCAGCCATCGAGGACCCCGTCCAGAGCCGCGTTGACCAAGCGATCGGCGTCGGCGTTCTCGCCGCGGCGGACATGGCGGATCGACCAGGAGTCGAATCCCTGCAGCGCTCGCTTCACGTCGGCGTGGAGCGGTTTGAGCCCGGCATTTTTGACTTTGAACTTCCCATCGACCTGCTGCACCACCAGTTCCGAGTCCCCGATCAGCTCCAGCTCGGTCCCCCCGTGCTCGGCGGCCAGCTCGATTCCCCGCAGCAGCGCCCGGTACTCGGCGACGTTGTTGGTCGCCTCGCCGATCCGCTCGCCCCGCTCCTCGACCACCTCACCGCTGCCGTCGCGGACGACGACGCCGATCCCAGCGGGGCCGGGGTTGCCGCGAGAACCGCCGTCGAAGTTGATGGTGAGCCGGCTCACCGCTGGGAGGCTAGCTGCTGAGCCGGAGCTTGCCGTCCTTGCCGAGCTTCGCGTTCCACTGCCGGGCGGCGTAGTCGAGCTGCTCGATCTCGCTGCCCTTGCCGAGCTCGAAGACGGGGCGCAGCTCGTCGCCGACGTCGACTCCCCACTGGTACCAGGAGAGCTCCCAGGCGACGGTGACCCTGACCACGCCGGGCGCTCCGGCGGCGGCGCCGACGGAGACCGAGGGCGTTCCGAGGATGCGGGCGAGACGGGCGGCGGTCCGACCCGCTTCGCTGGCGTTGAAACGAAAGACCGCGCGTTCGAAGGGGCTGGCGGCGGCGGGGTCGAAGGTCGGCTCGGGGTGAAGGAGGCTGCGAAGGCGCATCTGGCGCCAAGGTACCGCGGAGGGTCGCCTCCCTTGCCGGATCTACCCCTGCTGAAGGTGCGATTTCAGCCGCATCACCGCCTTGGTGTGCAGCTGGGAGACCCGCGACTCGGTCACCCCCAGGACCTCGCCGATCTCGCGCAGGGTGAGGTTCTCGTAGTAGTAGAGGGCGACGACGAGCTGCTCGCGCTCGGGCAGCGAGCCGATCGCCTCGGTGAGGCGGTCCTTGACCTCGTTGGTGGCCAGCGCCTCCTGCGGGTCGGCGGCACCCTCGTCGGCGATCGTGTCGAGCAGCGAGACCTGGTCGCCGGAGGAGTCGGAGACGGTCCAGAGCTCGTCCAGCGCGTAGACCGAGGAGTTGGCGATCTCCAGCAGCGCCCCCTGCAGTTCTTCCTCGGTCATGTTCAGTTTCGAGGCCAGCTCGGCCTCGGTCGGGGCTCGCTGCAGCTCGTGCTCGAGCTTGGCCTGGGCGG
>DATIMV010000047.1:0-33433 GCA_035474955.1 Solirubrobacterales bacterium | reverse complement strand
ACTGCGATCGGGTCATCGCACCCGCGACCTGCGTCAAGGCACGCTGCCCCGCGCTCTATACGTACGTGGACCCGCTCAACGGGACGCGGTACATGGGCTGCACCCACAAGGTGTTCGCCACCGAGATCGACGTCAAGCTCTTCCAGCAGGCCGAGCGCGGGAAGGGCTACGGGAGCCTGAAGCTGGCGCGCGAACCGCTGGCCCGGTGCGCGTTCACGGTCGAGAAGGCGCACGAGAGCCCGGAGTTCCACTGCCGCAACCGGCGCTTCGCCGACTTCCCCGAAACCGGTCCAGATGCCATAACGGCGTTCGACCTCAGACACGGTTTGACGTCCTCATGAAAGATCGCCTTCAAGGGCAGACCCACGGCAGGAACCGCGCATAAGATGCAGACGCCCCGGCGACCCCGGGCCTCACGTTATGGATCAAATTCGCCGCGGCAACTATGACTCCGGTCAGGACTACGTGCTCGAATACGGGGAGCTCCGCTTCACGTTCAACGAGCGCGACTTCAGCGAGCGTGTCGAGCAGGCCGCGGTGAAGCTCGACTTCACCCATCCGGGCCTCGGTCCGGAGGAGCTCCACGACCTCGTCGAGCTGGCCGTCACCGGCGAGATCCGCGAGTCGGCATCGGAGCTCGGCGAGCACGTCAACCAGAACTGGGGACAGCTCGTCGATGGCTCCCAGCGCAGCCTCGTCCATTGGATCCGCCGCCTTGTCTTCCGCGGCGCCTGGCTCGACCAGCGGGTCAAGGAGGGCGAGCTCGACGTCGTCTTCGACGAGCGCACCCAGACCTTCGGCTACGTCCAGCCGGATCGCAGCGACGAGCTGATCGAGCTCAGCAAAGAGCCGTCGTGGCGCCGCATCGCCTACCGACGCTAGTCAGCCGGGCGCTCTAGAGCAGCAACTACGGTCAGCGTGCCGCCACCCGATCCGCCCTGGGTGCGGCCGGCATCGAAGAACTCCTTCGCGGCCTCGGCGTCACCGTGGGCCTCGCCGAGCCGGGTGAGGGAGTCGACGAGGAGGATCACGTCTTCGCCCTTGCCGGCGCGGGCCTGCGCCTGGGCGAGGGCATCGCTGGCGTGGCGAGGCTGGCCGGCGGAGACGATCTCGGCCTGCGGGGCGTCGCGCTTCCAGTCGGCGAGCTCCTCGGGGCTGGGATCGATCAGGAGGGCGACGGGGTCGGGGCCACCCGAATCGGCGGCAAGATCGGCGGCGACGCTGCGCAGCAAGGCGGTGCAGCCCTCGCGGGTCTCGGCGCAGAGCAGCGCCTGGCGACCGGCCTCGGGCGGCAGCAGCAGCCCCTGCAGGGTGACGCCCTGCTTGCCGCGACGCCCGAAGCGCCGGCGACGGCGGCGGCGCGGGCGTGGAGTCTCGGCGGCCGGCTCGGGAGCGGGCTCCCGCTCCGGAGCCTTCTCCGGGCGATCGCGCGGTTCGCGCGGGGCTTGCTCGCGCGGCTTCTCTTTCCGCTCCTCGGGCTTCTCGCCTTTCTCGATCTCGTCCGAGACCGCGGGCGAACCGGTGCGGCGGCGCCGGCGGCGCCGGGCCGGGCGCTCATCGCGCTCCTTGTCTCCGCCCTTCTCGGCAGACGGCGGCTCGGCAGACGGCGAGCTGCCGTTCTCACCGGCGAGCCGATCGACCAGCTCGCTCTTGCTCAGCAGCCGGTACTTCTCGACGCCGGCCTCCGCGGCGAGTAGGTGCAGCTCGGACAGGTGCTTTTTCTCCAGCTCAGCCTTATTCATCGAAGCGGCAGGTTATTCAACCGGCACTACGGAGTGCTGCGGCGGGGTCGGTGCCCTCCTTGGCGGCGACCTCCGGCCAGGCCTCCGCCTCGCGCGAACGTTGCTTTCGCGACCAGCCCAGCTCCGCTCCCAGCGCGTCGGCGACGGGCCGCACCGCCTTCGCCGTGCGCAGCTCCGGCGCCGCGAGGATCGCCAGGCGGGTGCGCCGCAGCAACACGTCGGCGACGCTGCGCGCCTGCTCGAGGCGGGCGGCAAGCACCACCTCGGCCAGCAGATCGGGCCGGCCGGGAGCGATCGGCCGCGCCAGCTTCGGCTCCTTGCGGGCGATCTCGAGGACTTTGCGGGCGGCGTGGCCGTAGCGGAAGGCCAGCTGCTCGGTCGCCTCCTCCCCCACCCCCTCGGGCGCCTCCAGGTCCTCCGGCCGAGCCTGCATCCCGAGCGGGATCTCGTGCGTGTGGCAGGGCGCCTCGCGCCCCTCGCGCTCGACCAGCCGGTCGACCGTCTGCTTCGCCATCCGCCGCCAGGTCGTGAGCTTGCCGCCGGTGATCGTCAGCATCCCCGAGGAGGTCTCGTACAGCTCCGCTTTGCGGGAGATGTCGACCGACTTGCGCGGGTCCCCGGTCGAGATCAGCGGCCGCACCCCGGCGTAGGCGCCGACCAGGTCGGACTCGCCGAGCGAGGTGCCGAAGAAATCATTCACGGCTTCAAGCAGATAGGCGATGTCCTCCTCGGCCGGGCGCGGGTGGACGATGTCCCCCTCGAAGTCGTTGTCGGTGGTCCCGATCAGCGTGCGCCCGTACCAGGGCAGCGAGAAGATCATCCGCCCTTCGCCGGCGGGGACGATGCAGGCGGCCTTGCCCATCCGCAGGTCCCGCTGGTCGATCAGCAGGTGGGTGCCGCGGCTGGGAGCGATCCGCGGCACGTCCTCCTCCCCCAGCAGCTCCTCGGGCCGGATCTGGTCGGCGAAGACGCCGGTGGCGTTGACGACGTGGTCGGCGCTCACCTCCATCCGCTCGCCGGAGTCCTCCTCGACGAAGGCGACGCCGGTCGCTTTGCCTGCGGCGGAGAGGACCTCGGTCACCTCGGCGCCGTTCAGCATCACCGCGCCGAAGCGTTCGGCCTCGCCGAGGACGGTGAGGACGAGGCGGACGTCGTCGGTCTGGCAGTCGTAGAAGAGGTAGGCGTCATGCGGTTCGCGGGGGGCGAGCGCCGGTACCAGCTCCAGCACCTCGTCGCGGTCGATCGTGCGGTGGCGGTCGGGGGACCAGTAGTAGTCCTCTTCCTCCTCGCGGGCGCGGCGCTCGCGGCGGCTGCGGCCGGTGCGGGTCGTCGCCATCACGTCGTACATGTTCAGCCCGAGGCCGAGTTTGCGGTCGCGCCGGTCCTCGCCGAGGGAGGCGACCAGGAACGGGGTCGGGTAGACCAGGTGCGGGGCGAGCTGGACCATCAGCTGGCGCTCGAGCAGCGCCTCCCGGACGAGGCCGAGGTCGAAGTTCTGCAGGTAGCGGAGGCCGCCGTGGACCATCTTCGAGGAGCGGCTGGAGGTGCCGACGGCGTAGTCGTCGCGCTCGAGCAGGGCGACCGAGTAGCCGCGCGAGGCGGCGTCGAGGGCGACGCCGGCGCCGGTGATGCCGCCGCCGACGACGACGACCTCGAAGTGCCGGCCGGCGATCTCCTCGATGGCGCGGGCGCGGCTCAGCATCAGTCGAGGCAGGTTTCGGGGTGGATGGTCATTCAGTCGAGGTAGATGATCGTGCGGTCGGCGCCGGGGCGCGCGGGCGGGGGCTTTTCCTGGCGCGGGTGGCCGAGGTGGAGCAGGCCGACGAAGCGCTCACCGTCCGGAAGGCCGACGGCGGCGCAGCCCTCGGGGGTGCGCAAGAGGCCGGGCGTGCGCCAGTAGCCGGCAAAGCCGCGGGCGTGGGCGGCGAGGAGGACGATGTAGGAGGCCGACGCGGTCGCGTGCAGGTCCTCTTCGTCGGCCACCGGGTCGCCGCTGAGGTCGCAGGAGACGACGATCAGGGTCGGGGCGCGGTCGAGCTTCGCCGCGCCCTCGGGGCCGGCGACCTCCTTCAGGCGCCGCAGCGTCTCCGGCCCGATCACCCGGAAGCGCCAGGGGACGGTGAGGTTGTGGTTCGGCGCCCAGCTCGCCAGCTCCAGCAGCTCGTCGATCTGCTCGCGCGGCAGCGGCTCGGGCCCGAAGGCCTTGTGCGTGCGGCGGGTGCGGATCGCGGTCTCGACGTCCATCCGTCGAGGGTATAGCTAGCTAGAAGGCAGCCGTTCCGATCAGAGCCGCGACGATGGTCGCGAAGCCGATGACCATGTTCGTGTGGACCCTGGCGAAGCCCTCGTTCATCGCCTGCAGCATCGCCTTGTTGTCGGCCCGAAGCTCTTTGATCTCAGCTTCGACCCGGTCGAAGCGTTCGTCAACCTGGCCGAAACGGAGCTTCATTTCCGCCTCGACCCGGTCGAAGCGTTCGTCTATCCGGTCGAAGTCGGCTTTCACTTCCACGCTGACCCGGTCGAAGCGTTCGTTCATCCGCTCTTCCAGGCGGCTGACACGCTCCTCCATCGGCCCCTCCTTCTCCTGGCGGTTCTCCCTCACCATCACGGTCATGAGCATAGCGTAACGTTTCGTCTGCGACGGAACAGGGCGAGAGAGCGCCAACTCCGGGCCAACTTGGTGGCGAATCCGTGACTTAGAGGCCGTAGCGCCAGCGCATCCAGCCGCGCCGCGCGGTGAGGCCGAGGCCGAAGAGGAAGGCGCCGGCGAGGAGACCGAGGACGATCGCGCCGCCGGCGCTGGCCTCCTCGTCTTCGGTCGGCTCGGACGCCTGCTCGCCGTACTGCAGTTCGGATGCTTCGGGAGTGGCCCCGAAGTCTTCCTCCAAGGTGCCGCCGCCGGTGGAGGGAACGCCGGGCAGGATCGCGGGGCCCTTTCCGGCCCCGGTTCCGCCCCCGGGGGACCCCGGCGAGGAGCCGCCGATGCCGCTTTCGAGCGCTTCTTCGAATGCGGAGCTCCCGCCGCCGCTCGATTCCGGCAGCGTCGGCGGAACGCCGCTGAGGGACGGCGACGGGGCCACTCCCCCGGAGCTCGACGGGGTGGAGTTGGCCGTCGGTTTCGGTTTCGGCTCCCGCGGCGGCGCGGCGATCGGGAGGTGGTGGGCGGAGAGGGCGACGATGACGTCGGCGGTGACCCAGACCGGCGAGACCTCCATGCCCGGCGCCTGGAAGAAGAAGCCGTCGCTCGACTGCAGCTCGCGCATGTAGGTGAACGAGCTTTTGCCGGGGCCGAAGCCGGCGGGGTCCTTGCCGGCGGCGAGCAGGCCCTGCGAGGCCCATGCGGTCGCCTGGGCGTTGGCGGAGAGGTTCTTGCCGGGGGCGAAGCCGCCGTTGGGGCGCTTCGCCCGGCGCAGGTAGTCGAGGGCGCGCTCGGCGGCCTCCGAGCCGGGCGTCAGCACCTGGAGGACGGCGCCGGTCACCTCGGCGGTGGCGGGGGTCTGCGGCTCGTTCCCCCAGCCGCCTTCCTTGCCCTGCACTTTGCGCAGCCAGGCGACCGTCGGCGCCGCGGCGTCGTTGGCGCCGGCCGCCCGCAGGGCGAGCACCGCGTAGGCGCTGGTCCCCGGCCAGCCCTGGTAGGAGCCGTTGCCGCGCCGCTGCGAGAGCAGCCGGTCGACGAGGTCTTCGCCGGCGAAGCTGCGGGAGTCGACGCCCGCCGCGGTCAGGGCGAGGATCGTGCGGGCGACGTCGCCGGCGTCGCTGACTTCGTCCATGTGGTTGCGGAGGAAGTCGACCGGCGATTTGCCGCCCTTGGCCACGTCGAGCGGGTTGCGTCCCGCCGCCGCCAGGGCCAGCATCGACCAGGAAGTCATTTCGGCGCCCGCCTCGCGGTCGGGAGCCGAGGGGAAGCCGCCGCTGGGCCGCTGCTGGGCTTCCAGCCACTCGGTGGCGCGGCTGACTTCGGCGGCCTGAGCGGGCGCCGGCGCGAGGGCGACGCAGGCGACCAGCAGCAGGAGCGCCGCGATCCCGCCGCTGCGCAGCGGGCCCCGCAGCGGCTGGGGCCCCGCCGGGCCCGGCGCACCTCCCCGCCGCTTCCATTCGAAGCGCTCGCGGAAGCGCACCAGCATCCGCACCATCGCCGGGCCGGCGACCAGCGCCAGCACCACGTTGCCGATCACGTGCGCCGCTTCGAAGGGAATCGCCCGCGTCTCCAAGACAAGGAAATGTTGCAGGGAGAGGTCCCCCCCGGAGGTCGCCATTACATAGAAGTTCAACAGAGCGCCGTAGAAAATGCCAGCAAACCCGCAGATTGCAGCGAGCGTGAAGCGGCCGGCGTCGCGTACGAAGAGCGCCAGGACGGCCCCGAAGACACCGCAGAGACCCCAGCCCGCCATCTGCCAGGGAGTCCACGGCCCCTGCCCGAACCAGAAGTTGGAGACGAGCGCGGTGAGGGCTCCGACGGCGAAGCCGGGGGCGCCGCCGAGGGCGTAGCCGGCGAAGATGACGATGTCGGTGGTCGGCTTCATGTTGGGGAAGGCGGCGAAGGCGATCCGGCCGACGATCGCCAGCGCCGCCAGCGCCGCGACGAGGGCAACCACCTGCGCCGGCGGGCGCGAGCGCTCATACCAGGCGAAGCCGGCGAGGATCACCGCGCCGACGATCAGGAAGCTGGCGAGCTCCCAGCTCATGCCGGCCCCCCCGCGGCGAGCGCCGCCGCCCCCTGCTCGGGGGTGACGACGCCGGGCAGGTCGAGGACGCGGGCGACCTCGGTCGCGAAGTACCAGCCGCCGGAGAGGATCTCGGCCATCGGCCCGTCGGCGATGACGGTGCCGTCCCCGAGCAGGACGACCCGCTCGGCGAAGCTCGAGGCGAACTCGACGTCGTGGGTGGCGACGACGACCGCGGCGCCGCGGCAGGCGAGGCTCCCGATCAACTCGACCAGCTCGTCTTTGCGGGCGTGGTCCATGCCGCGGGTGGGCTCGTCGAGGGCGACGACACCCGGCAGCTCGTCGCCCTCCATCCGCCCCGCGAGCGCGATCGCCAGCGCGAGCCGCTGCCGCTCGCCGCCGGAGAGGTCGCGCGGGTCGGAGTCGACGGCGTGCTCGAGGCCGACCGCCCGCAGCGCCGCCATCCCCCGCTCGCCCGGCAGCTCGTCCCCCACCCGCTCCCGCACCAGATAGTCACCGGGGTTCTGGGTGAGGAGCGCGATCGAGTCGACCTCCAGCTTTCCCGCCACCGGCTCGTGCAGGCCCGCCGCCGTCCGCAGCAGGGTGCTCTTGCCGGCGCCGTTGCGCCCCATCAGCGCCACGCGTTCGCCGCGGCGGATCTCCAGGTCGACCCCCTTGAGGACGTCCCGCATCTCCTCGCCGCGGTCGAGCTCCACCCATAGGCCCCGGGCCTCGAGCATCAGCTCTCCCTCCTGCGCAGCGTCTGCCTCGCGTCGCGCACGCCGACCGGCAGCGGTTCGATCCCGGCAAGGGAGAAGAGCCGGGCGGCCGGAGTGGTGAGCGCGGGGTCGGCTCCACGCGCCCAGGCGAGGAAGTCAGGCGGCGCCCCGTCGAAGGAGACCCGTCCCGCCGCCATCGCGACCACCCGGTCGGCAGCCGCCAGGCAGCGCTCCAGCCGGTGTTCGGCTAGCAGCACCGCCACCCCCCACTCCTCGTTCAGGCGGCGGAGCAGCCAGATCAGCTCATCGCCGGCGACGGGGTCGAGCTGAGAGGTCGGCTCGTCGAGGAGGATCAGCTTCGGCCGGGTGACCAGCGCCGCGGCAAGCGCCACCCGCTGCAGCTCGCCGCCCGAGAGCGTGTCGACGGTGCGGGCGAGCAGGTGCGGGATCGCGAGGGCAAGCGCGACCTCCTCGACGGCGCGGGCGCGATCGGCCGGCGCGTCGCCGCGCATCTCCAGCGGCAGCTCGATCTCGGCGGCCACGGTGGTCGAGACGACCTGGGTCTCCGGGTCCTGCGCCAGGTAGCCGACGACCGCGGCGAGCTCGCCGGGCCCGCTCGCGATCGCGTCCACCTCGGCGACCCGGACCTCGCCCTCGATCTCACCGCCGTGGAAGTGCGGGACCAGGCCGCAGGCGGCTTTCAGCAGCGTCGACTTGCCCGAGGCCGAGCGCCCGGCGAGGAGGACGAACTCCCCCGGCGCCACCTCCAGCGAGACGTCGGCGAGCGCCGGCCGCGGCGCGTGCGGGTAGGCGTAGCCGAGGCCCTCGACGGCAAGCGCCGGCGCAGCCCCGCGGCGGATCGCCAGCTCAGACACGGGCGGCCTCCGGTGCGTGTCGCTTTTGCCTCGCTATGCGAGAGGAAAGCGACACTCGGCGCCGCGAGCGGCGCTTCAGCGGCGCCAGGCCGCTGAGGGCGACCAGGGCCGAGAGGGCGATCGTCGTCGTGCCGGCGCCGATCTCGATCGCGGGGTAGGTGTGGAAGTCGTCGGCGCCGATCGCCCGGCCGGCGATCGCGGCGACGAGGACGACCGCGGCGACGGCGTAGAAGCGGCGGTCGTAGCGGGACCTCATGCGGCGGTTGCGGGCGCGGGGGGCGTCGAGGCCGTAGCCGCGCAGCTCCAGCGTGGCGGCGACGTCGACGGCGCGGTCGAAGGAGCCGGCGAGGAGGCGGCGCGCCAGCGGCGCCTTGCCGACCTCGGCGGCGCCGGGGCCGCGGAGGCGGGCGGCGTCGCGGAGGCGGGCGGCGTCGGCGGCGGCGACCGGGACCAGGCGCGAGGCGAGGGTCGCGGTCAGCGCCGAGCGCCCGGCCAGCGGCCGCAGCACCCGCAGCACCCGGTCGGGGTCGACGCAGGCCGAGTAGACGCCGGCGGTGACGATCGCGACCGCGGCCCGCAGGCCGCCCGAGGCGCCGGCGACGATCGCCTCCAGCGTCACGTCGACCTGCCCCAGCAGCGGCCACTCCCCCAGCCGCGCCACCACCGTCTCCCCCCGGTTCACGACCAGGGCGTTGACGACGGCGATCAGCGCCGCCAGCGCCAGGCCCATCTTCAGGGCGGCGGCGACGGCGCGGCGGGCGCCGGCCAGCAACCCGGCAGTGGTCGCCGCGATCCCGGCCGCGACCAGCACGATCGGGTTCGAGTAGAGGAAGGCGACGGCGACGATCGCGCCGAGGTAGGCGACGGCGGCCCCGGGCGAGGCCAGCTGCAGCGGCCCTTGGCGCGGCTGGTAGGCGAAGGGCGATTTCATCGCTCCGCCAGCGGCAAGGGGGTCGCCTTCCCGTCCTCGATCGCCACCGCGTAATGGTCGCCCAGGTGCTCGGAGTCCAGGGCTTCGGCGGCATCGCGCACGGCCGCTGCCGTCCCCCCGGTCACCACCCAGACCGGCGGGCCGCCGTAGCGGGCCGTCGCCGCGACCAGGCCGGCGTCGGGGCCGAGGCGTCCCCCCGTCTCCCCCCCTTCGTCGAGCGCCAGAAGCTCGTAGCCGTCACCGGTCACCTCGAACTCCGCAAATACGCCGCTTTCCCCCGGGCCCGCCTCGATCAGCTTCGCCGTCGAGTTCCCGCGCAGGCGCTGCCAGGGGCCGACCAGGACCCGGATCGCCTTCTCCGGCGAGTCGGAGGCAACCGTCACCCCTTCGCGCTCGAGCGCCGCAACCGTCGTCGGGCACGCTGGCCCGGCGACCATGCACTCGACCACGACCGGGTATCGCTTGCCGCCGATCCCGTCGCTGAACGGGGCCGGCCAGGAGCCGACCACCGCCGGCACGTGGTAGATCGCCGACCAGTCGCGGTAGTCCCACCAGATCCGCTCGCGGCCCTCGATCTCCACCTCCGCCGCGCCGATCGGCGATTCCGCCCCGTCGACGAAGAAGAACCAGTCGTGGGGATCGCCGTCGCGCCGGGCCTCGGCCACCCCTTCGATCGCGTGGACGAAGCCGCCGCCGTAGCGGGTCTCGATCTCCGCCTCGCCTTCCAGCAGCCGCATCACCGTGTCGGATTCCTTCGCCGGCAGCGAGCGCTCCAGCATCGGCATGGCGCCGAACTCGCGCGTCACCGTCAGCTCCACCGAGCCGACGTCGGCGCCGGCGCCGAGGCCGCAGCCGGCGGTCGCGAGCGCTGCACCCAGCAGCGCAGTCGCAACCGCCGTGCCGCGGCGTTCCCTCATTTAGGGCACTTGCCCCCGACGCAGACCGCCTCGCGGGCGGAGGGGATGAGGCCCGTGGCGCGAGCGCCCAGCTTCGCCGGCTTGCTCAGCGTCACCGTGGTGCGGCCGTCGGCGCCGGTCGGCTGCGCCGCCCCGGTCACCTTCACGCCCTCGGCGGCCGTCCGCTTGCCTTTTTCGTCGTAGGCCCAGACCCGCACCGTGAACTCCATCCCGGCTTGGGCCGAGGCGGGCGCGGTCAGCACCAGCTCGTCCGGGTAGGCGTAGTCCGGCGCTTCGGTCTTCGCCAGCGTCCACAGCACTTCGTCGCCGGCCTTGATCTTGGCGGCGTCGCCACTGACCGGCAGCGATTTGTGGTTGATCTTCAGGTACCAGGACGAGCTGCCCTTGGCGACGCTCGAGCCGACCCCGCAGAGCGCGAGCCCGAAGTCGAAGGCGTCGGTGATCAGCAGCGGCTTCAGCGCCGCGATCGTCCGCGAGCCGGCGATGAGCAGGCCCAGCGCCGAGTTCGCTTTCACCTGGACGTTGTCGCCGCTGCCGCCGTTGTCGGGCCCGAAGCAGGTCGCTTTGGGGCTGGCCTTGACGGAGAGGCTCGCCGAGCCGAGCGTCTTTTCGGCGAGCACCTTGCCGCCGGTGCCGACCACGCGCAGGTCCGCCACCGGCCCCTTGGCCGCCGCGACGCCTGCGAAGGCGAAGGTCAGTGACAGAGCCAGCGCGCAGACAGCCGCCAGCCGGAACGAGATGATTCTTGGCATGTAGCCACCCTTTCCTCGAGGGTTGAATTGGCAAGGTCGGGGACAGGTCTCCTGGCTTCCGGGATCAGGGAGGACGCGCCTTCCCGGAGACGAGGTGTCGCCCCCAGTGGCCGGCGCGCGAAGCGCCTGCGAACTCCTCCACCCGGTCACAGTGGCGGGACCACGCCGGACTTGCACCGGACTTCCCTTGACCACCGACCGATATGTACGCGGGCGAGTGTATCCCGCCGCGGCGGTGGGCCGGCGTCTTAGTAGGGCTCGTAGGAGATGGTGGTCCAGACGCCGCCGCCGAAGCCGGTCGTGACCAGCGCCTCGCGGATCGCCTCTTCGCGGCCGGTCGGACCGGGCCAGCTCGCCACCAGTTCGGAGCTGCCCTGGCGCATCCGCTCCTCGTACTTGCCTGTGACCACCGCGGCGGCAAGCGCCTGCACTTCGTCCTTGACTCCGCCCGGTTCCTCGGAGAAGAACTCGCAGGTCATGCCCTTGCGGCCCGGCGAGCAGATCACCAGCTGCGCCGAGTCGAAGAAGATCTCCAGCGGAGCGCACTCCAGCTTCACCGGCTCCAGGTGCAGCGACGGGCCGATGTCGACCTCCGCCACCGTCAGCTCCGCCCATCCAGCTTGCAGAGCACTCCGCGCCTCTTCCTCCATCAACTCCTGGATCTCACGCGCTAACTCCAGCATGGACTCGTTATACAGGGCGCAGCAGGGAGATGTGCTGACTTATCCGTCAAGCACTGGGTTTGGCGGCAAGGCGCCTCAATCGTCGGGACCCGAGCGCCTGAACTCTTCGGCGCGCACGTTCCACTGCTTCAACCGCAGGTGCAGGCCAAAAGCAATACTGACGAAGAGGACCGCCCCGAGGACGACCTGGCCGACGATCCCGATCAGCAGCAGGATCGGCGTGACCACGAATGCCAGGACCGCGGCTGCGATCCAAACCTCTTTGGGAGGAGGCCATCGATCGACTCCAGGCCAGAACCACATGCTGACCAGGCTACTCGCCCGCAGACACCTTGGGGAGGTAGAACTCCTCGACGTAGCCGTCGCGAACCCAGGCGCGCTCACGCCGGACCCGGTGGAAGCCCCCGACATCGCTGACGGCTTCGTGGACCACGCCCTGGGGCTCGCCGAGGAACTCCTGGCGAGCCTCCTGGTTGTAGCTGTAGAAGGTGCCGGTGCAGTGGCGGGCGCCCCAGCGCAGGTAGTCCCTCATCGTCTGGTCGGGCACCTCCGGGAGGCTGTCCTTGTTTGCGAGGGCGTCGAAGGGAGTCTCGACCTCGTCAAGCGCCAGGTTGGGCATGATCGACACCGTCGCCGGTGGCTCCCCATACAGGGAGACACGATCCGCTCCCAGGCTGCGGCCGAGGAAGTAGCCCTGCAGCACGCCGACGATCGGCAGGTCGACGATGGTGTAGCGCTCGGTGTCCGGGCGGACCTTCAGGAACCAGTGGCACATGCCGCCGTACCCGCCCCCGATCTCGACCACCTTCGGAGCGCCGGCGCCGCCGTTGCGCTGCCCGACGTAGAGGTCCAACCCTTCCGAGAGCCGCAGAGCGGCGTAGATCTGATCGGGCGTGTCGGGCGTGATCAGGCGACCGTCGACCTGGAGCCCGCAGGCGGCGCCGACGTCCGGGAAGTCGAGGGGGAAGCCAAGCTTCTCCTCGATCGCGTCGAAAAGAGCCTGTATACCCCCCCCCCCCCCGAGAAGGCGAGGCCCGCACCTCCCTGCTCGGGGTTTTCGACGGGGACGACCCCCAGAACCTCACCGAGGGACGCAAGTCCGTCCAAGCTTTTGTAGATCCAGGCACGCCGGGCCAGCCGTGAGTCTTCGGTTTGGCGGATCAAGGGGCCCGAAGCCATTCCGAGGACGAAGTCCTGGCTGTGCATCGAGACCATCAGCTTGGCGAGCGCCGGCGCATCTCGATCGTCCAGCACCGAGGCCAGCTCCTTCTGCCTCGTGTCATGGATCCAGGACCACATCCCGTCGGTGGCGCTCCTGGCTTGATCCAGCTCCTTGGCCCTTTGATAGGCGGCGATCAGCCGCTCGCACAACTCGAGGTCAGCGGCCGACACTTCGTGAGGCGCCCGCGAGGCAATCTGAGCCTGGGGGACGCTGCCTCGGGAATACAGCCATTTCGTGTGCTTGACGCTGGACAGCATCAACAGCGCAAATGCCCAGCTGCCCACCGATCGCACCGGCCGATACCGCGAGGTGAGCATCGCCGACCGAGGAAGAATTTCCAGCTTCTCCGCAACCGAGACGAGCGGGTTCGATGACTGCGGCGACGCGCCGTTGGCCTGGCTCATGGAGGTTCGCGACTCTATCTGTTCCCATAGAGTTCAGCTCAACCTCCTCAGTACCAGCGGCGCTGTACTGATTGAGCTTCTAATCGAGGCTCGCCAGATGTCCGACCCCTGCCCTACTTCCCTCGACCGCCCCAATTCCAAACGCCGACACAACCAAAGAAAGGCTCCTAGGCCGAAGCCAAACATGGCATCCTCAACTTCTCCCTGTATTAACGACCAACCAAGCCAGAGCCATACACATGATGCCGACGAACAGCAGCAATCTTCGGGAACGTAATCATGGACGCCTCAACAGTGAATCCTGTGGGTCTCAGGACTCGGGGTGGTCGGCTCGTACCCTACCCCTTGAGCTTTCGGTTTCACTTCGACCCGATATCGCAGCAACCCCCGCCAAAAGTAGGAATAGACGCGACTAGCACGCCCAGCACCCAAGGGCGGTACCTATTCCCGAGACAATAGGTACCGAGTGGTGGAAAGCCCTATGCCGATAAACGCAATGGCCGGGACAGCGGCGGATACCACGCCGTCCATCAGTATCACGAGAGTCAAATAGACCAAAGCTACGAGGATGAAGATAGCCGCTAACAGCGCTCGGAGCGGAGTATTGAAAGGCCGTGGCATTTGGGTACGAATTATTAGCACCAACCGGCTCGACTAGCACCATCTGCCGCAAGACCAGCCACGCCTGAGCCAATCCCGACCACCCAGCCGGCCCCCGCTGACGCCAGTCCTAAAGTTGCCGAAGCCAACGAAAAAACGCTCAGGCCGGTAGCGACATCAGCACATCGAATAGGCGTCGGCTCCGGCAGTGGTCCCGCTGCTTCTCTAGCTTTTCGTCGAAGCTCCTTGAATTCTTCTTCTTTCCACCTGCCCACTTTGTTTTCCAAGTTGCGTAGGAACCTTGAGTCGTTACGCAATTGTTCGATGAACTTCATGGCATCCCGTTTAGTCTTGAATCTCACAAAAGCGGCCTTGTTCTTATTGGACCTCTTTCGCCAGTTTCGCCAATGCCCGCGGGGCTCCCCCTCACATGGCCCGGTCCCGTTCTTTCGCCCAGCACAGTTTCCATCTAAATCGAAAGAGTTGATCGGATCCTGATTCACGTAGTCATAGGTGTTTGCCGACCCCCCCAGAACCGGATCTGGACTCAGGAACCGCCCAATGGCTGGAACATAGCTTCGAGCCCCCATCTGAATCACCCCCGAAGAGAGTTCCGTCCGGCGCTGTTTGCCTCCCAGCCATCCAAAGCGACCAGCGCTGCCTTTGGTTGGAACTCCAAACTCGTCGGAGCGGAAGGTCTCCTTGAGTTCGGCTGCAGCTGGGTTCAGGGCCGCAGTCGCCGCCACGCCACCGTGCAGGTTCGTCAGCTGCAACTCGACTTCTTTGCCGCTTTCCTGAATCGCTGCCAGTTCTCCGCCGATACCACCAATGCTGCGGGTCCAGGTCGACCCCCTCTCGGTCCAAGAGAGCGAGTCGCCGGGGCCTGCGTAGTGAAAGACTTCCGTGCCTTCCAGCCCACCGGTCTGCACCCGCTGCCTATGCCGCAGCGTCGCGTCGAGCTGGTAGGAATTGGTGATCCCGTTCTGCGACTGGGTTGCCGTCATGTCGTTGCTGAAGTAAGTGGTCGCAAGAGCACTGCCGCCAGCGAGGTTGGCGGGCAGGTTGGTGATCCGGCCGAAGGAGTCGTAGGTCAGGCCTTCGCCGAGAATGCGATCGGCAGCGTCATAGGTGTATTTCTGCGTCGTCCCTCCCGAGCTCGAGCACGTTCCTCCCGAGCCAGGCGTCGTCGTCTTTTCTTCTCGGTTTGAGTTTTCGTCGTATTTGTAGGTGCGGGTCGTGCAGGTGCCGCCAGCGGGCGTTTCCCTCGCCGTGGTCAGACGACCGAGCTTGTCGTAGGCGTATTCATCTTTGCCGAGAGTCCCGTCTTCGAGCACAATCTGCCCGTGGATCGAGCGTAGGACCGAGAAGTCGAGCCAGTTGCAGCTCGTACCGCAGTTGGTCGCCTTCGTGTAGGAGAGGCTGGCCGGTAAGCCGTTCTCGTCGAAGGCGGTCTCCGCAGTGAGGCCATTCGGGAGACCGCGTTTGACCAGCTGGCCGTCGGCGTCATAGCTCGCGGTGAAGGTGCCGGCCGCGGAGTCTTCGAGTTCGATCAGGAGGCCGGTGACGGAGTCGTATCGCATGGTCTGCGTCCCTTTGCCGTCATCGACAGTCGAGGGTCTGCCGAGGAAGTCGTAGGTCGATTTGGCGGTGACGCCGTCTGCATCTTGGTAGGTCGTGGAGCGACCGAGGGTGTCGTAGGTCACCGTCGTCGCCTGCGTATCACAGAGGGGTTCCGACGAAGGACAGACAAACCTCTGCGTGACGGGCAATCCAGTCGTGCTGCTGTACAAGGTCTCCGTTTTCGGAATCTGCACACCACCACCACTGATCTCCTTGGAGAGCAAGCGGCCGGCAGCGTCATAGGTAATGTCGGTCGTCCTGAGGATTTCCGCCCCATCCTGAAAGCCTTCGAGGATCTGGGTCGGCGACCCGAGCGCAGAATAGGAGGGGAAATACGTTTCGATGAGTGGCTGCCCAGAGGTAGGTTGTATTTTTCGGATGCGGCACGGCAGGCCTGCCAATTTAGTCGATGGGAGGCACTGGCTATTTATGCCAGGGGTGTAGTAAGTGAACTTCGTAGTTCCGGGTCCTTCTCCGTTCGTGTCGGACGGCTGCCTGACCTCTAGGGGAAGCCCCGTGGTTTCGTTATATACCGTCACCGATTTCGTTTCTTCAGAACCGCCAGGGTCGATGATCGTCTCCGTGGCTTTGCGCAGTTTCCAGTTGTAGCGGTATTCGATGGAGCGTTTGTCGACGATCGAGCCGTTGCCGAGCAGGGCCCCGGTCGTTTCCGTGGTCGGCAGGTGCGGTTTGGTTTCGCCAGGAGAGGGGCTCGTGGTCCCGTTGATGTATTTGAATTCGGCGTCGTACTGGATCGAACGATGCAGACGAGCCTGCGTGGTGGTACCCGATTCCAAGCGCACTTGGTGCATCGGGCCCTTTTCTTCCTGCAGCTCGGTTCCGTCTTTGGAGTAGCGGAGCTGCGTGTCGAGCTCACGCGAGCGGGCAACCGAACCGGCTCCCGCGGCCAGCGCCCGAAGGCGGTTCTGGGCGCTCAGTTCGCGGACGACGTTGCCGAACTCGTCGGTCTCGGTCGTCGTGATAGAAGGTGCTGAGGTTCCTGCGCCCGAGGGAGTGGCGACGTTTGAAATCTGGCCTTCGGCGTCCATGTAGTAGACGGTGGCCCGGGTGTAGCTCGAGGGCGGGCTCGCCGGCACTTCGTCGGGCGGGAAGATCGCGGTGGCGTCGGTGGGCAGGTCCTCCTGACCCCAGGCGGCCACTGCTGCCCCGCTCATGCCGTAGGGGGCGCCCGGGCCATGGACCGGGACCTCGTAGGCGATCGTCGTCTGGGCCGTCGGTTTCCCGGGGTCGAGTGAGGGGCGTTTCACCGCGGTGAGCCTGCCGATGGCGGTCCCCCCGGGCAGGGTTCCGTACTCCATCGTCCAGGGCTCCTGTCCTGGAGGGGTCAAGGTGGCGATCTGACCGGTGGCGTTGTACGTGTAGGCCTCTTTCAGCGAGGGTGAGATGCGGGGGTCCCAGGCCGCCGACAGGCGCCCGTTGGCGTCGTAGCTGTAGGCAGCCACCTGCCAGGGACCACCGTGTCCTGGCGCATAGAGGGCGATGTCGGCAAGCCGGGCTCCCAGGCTTTCGGGGGCACCCCAATAGCTCGCGCTTTTGTAGTGAAACCCGAGAACACGGCATCCGGCGGTGGTAGGTGCCGTGTCGTCGCTGCAAGTGATCCCTGGCGCGGCAGGAGCAATAACCCACTTCAGACGGCGTTTACCACCCACAAGTTCGTAGATCATCCGGGACTTATTGCCTTGACCCCCGGTCATCGCGACTGAGATTGGCAAGTATTCGCTCCCTGATCCATTGTTGGAGAAGACGGTGCGGTTGCCATCGGGATCGGTGAAGGCAATTTCCGAAGCGTTCAGACGATGCAGGGCATGGCCACTGATCTCCGGCGGAGTGATGAACTGGCCATTGGCGTCCTCTTCGAAAGCGAGAACTCCGCCTTCGATGTGGCTGAGCTCGGCCCATTTGTAGGTGAAAGATTCGCCTTCGTACGTTTCGGTTTCCGATTTGAGATCCAGCTTGCTCCAAGACGCGCCTCCCGCTTCTTCGACCGGGGAGGCAGGTTTCCAACCGGGACCGAGGACGCCGGCGGCTTCCACCCCCGCTTCGCGCGAGCTGAACGAGCGCGAGAATTCGAGGGTTGAATTGAAGGCAGGGATCGAGACGTCTGAGCGCGAGATCGTGAAGTTGCCGGTCAGCAGGTCGACCGTGCCGGGACCGATGGGAGCGGTTCCGTCTTTCGGGCCGCCGGTGTGCCTGTTGATTTCCGCCGAAACGGGATTGGTGTAGCCGACCGCCCCGGGGGACCCGGAGTAGACCGCTCGAATCTGGACCTTCTTGGCCGCCAGCCCCTGAGCCATGCCCGAGGCATCCCAGTACAGCGGTCTGCTCTCGCGATCTTCAGGCTGAGGGACCGAATACGGCCATTTGACGCTCTGGTTGTTGCCGTCGATGACCTGGTTCTCGGGAATGTCGCTCCAAGCGTATTCGCCCTCGCGCTTGAACTGGAAGGTGATGCCGTCGACGCCGCTGTGTTCCCACTCGGAGGTGAGCAGGAAGCGTTTTGCGGTCTTGGTGCCGTCCGTCGGCGAGGTGACCTTGCTGTCAGCGGTCGCGGGCAGGATGTAGTTGACCGAGAGGTAGGGCTTGTTTGCGCCAGCGCTCGATTCCCACTCGACCCGGCGTTCGAGGCAGCAGACGTGGGGGGACTCGTCGGCGAGCTTCAGGATGACGCCGTTATTGACTCCCGGCGCCAGCACGCCCCGGTTCCGCCAGCTCTCGACCAAGTTGGTGAGCTCAGGGCTTGAGAACTGCCACCAGCCGGGCTGGCTGCCATTGGCCCGCTGAGCGGTGGAGACACTGGTCGGCGTTTTCATCAGTTTCCCGTAGTCGCCGCCCGGCGTCGTCCAGTTAGACAGCGATCCAGCCCTGGTCCAGGTGACCTGCGATCCCCAGCTCTTGCTCACGTCGTAGAGGTCGACTTTGGTCACGTTGGTGGCCGTTTTGACCGAGTGGAGGCCGATCTCTGCCGAGGTGAGCGAAGCAGCTTTAGGGATCGGGCCTGGGGTCAAGGGGGTGTCGACGTTGAAGCGCAGGAGCGGACGGGCCAAAGAAGTCAGTCCGCCCGAGAGGTAGTTCGCCTTGGCGACCAGATAGGTCCAGCCGGGGGCGCAGAAGGAAGTCTGGGTCCCGTCGTTGAGGATGAAGCAGTCCTGGGAAGGCGAGGGGATCATGACCGTCGGATCGATGATCACGGGCCAGCTGCGCTCCGGAGCCTGAAGCCACTGCGGATCGGCTTCGACGGCGAGCTTCCAGCCTTGAGAGGAAGCGGCCTCGAGGCTGTAGCGGACGGCATCCTCAGGTGCCGTGACGCCGGCGGCGTCGAGCATGAACGGCGCCGGCATCTCCGCGACCAGCTCGCCCTCTTCGTCGCGGAACTCGATCGATCCCTTCTCGGTCAGCTCGGGTATGACCCCGGCTGAGGCTTCGAGCAGGAAGTGGTAGGTCGCGGGTGCCGAGGGGTCGGCGAGCTCGATCGTCTCCTTGAGCCCGTTGGCGAGACCGGTGAACTCCAGGTCGGCCGCATCTCCATGCAGCGAGTAGCTCGCGGTGCCTCCTTCGAGATCGGCCGGCTGGGTCTCGATCCCCAGGGGAGTCTCGGAGACCCACTCGTCCTCCATCATCACCCTGACCGGCGCTTCATCTAGATCTTCGGGAAGATGCACGTCGAAGCTGTTGTGGCCGTTGACGAGGCTGCCGCTGGCCGTTTCCTTCAATTCCTGGTCGATTGGCTGCCAGTCGCCTTCATCGTCACGGTAGTTGACAGGCGTCTGGTAAAGGAGGGTCTCCCGCGACCCGTCGGCCAGGAGGAAGGTGTTGGAGGTCGCGGTCCTGAGGCCAGGAAGCTCTTTGATACGAACATCGTTCTCCTCCACCACACTGCCACCCACCGGATCAGCGCCAGCATTCTCATCGCTCGCGGCAGCGAGAGCCAGCGAAGAGAGAAGAAGCGAGATAGCAAGGGCCACCACAGCCAACCCGCGGTATGAACGCACGCTCCTCGACTCGGATCGACTGCTCCTGAATTGGGCCACTGCTCCCCCTGTCGCTGTTGAGTTTCGGGAGCGCTCGGTGTTGTCACCGTCGAGTTCCCTAGATGAATGACCGGGTACCCAACAGGAAGGTGTGCCTTTTGGCTATACCGAAAATTAGCCTTAAGTTTTTTGGATTTAAATGTCATTAGGTGAACAGACAGTGTGTCCAGTACTGGAACGGTGTCTATTGTCACCTTTTCAAGTTCATCAACCAGCTGTGGACCCGATTACCAGTCGAAGCCCGAACCCCGATCAGACAAGGTGTAGTGCGCTCGACTAGACCCCGGAGAAGTAATCAGTTCGCACCTTCCCCCTCTTCATTCGCCTCGGCGATCTCTGCAAGAACCTCCATCGAGACGCCCAGTGCTTGAGCGACCCGCCGCATGTCGCCCCAGCTCGGATCGCGGTCACCGCTTTCGATCCGGCCCAACCAGGAGGCCGAGATCTCCGCCCGCTCAGCCAGCTCCGCCGGGCTCAGGCCGGCACGCTCTCTCAGAATCCGGACGGCGCGCCCGAGCCCTCTTTGAGGTCCGCGGGGAGGTGGGCCGCTAGGCACGCTTCATCCCGGTTGCCTCGGTGAGGTCATAGAGCTTCTCGGAGACCCCCCGCACCGGGATTTCGTCGACCTTCTCTATGACCGCTAGCTGCTCCAGGCGTTTGCAGTGATAGGAGAAGAGGCTCAAGCTGATCTGGTTCTCGTAGACGGCCTGCAGGAGAGTCGCCGAAAGTGGCTCTTCGATTCGCCAGATCGCCTCGATGATGAGCAGCTGAGTTGGATGCAGGAGCCGCAGGGCCAGCTCCTGCCAGAAGCCTTGATTGCCCTGGGCATGGCGCTGCTCTGCTGAGAGACCGCTTGCCATCGAGGGCGCGCCTACTTCGGCAGGGCAAAGAAGAAGGAGGGCTCCTCGCGCTCCCCGTCGGTCTTGGCCTGGGCGCCGGCGAGCTCGAGGACGCCGGCCTTCGTCATGGCCTTGACGTGGTAGCGGAGCAGGTCGGCGTTGCCGTCGACGGCGGGAACCAGCGGCACCAGCTCCTCGGTGCTCATCTGGGCGCCTTTGTCGATCAGCGCTTCGACGATCTGCAGCCTGGCCGGGTGGACCAGGCGGGGGACCAGCGTGCGCCAGATGAGGTGCTCGTCCCCCGCTGGGTCCTCCGCCCCTCCCCGGCTACCGGTGCTGGACGGAGGTGTGCTGTGTGGGGTGGCGTTGGGGGTTTTCGAGATTCGCATTTGAAACTCGACCGACACGCCGGGGACTTTGTGTTGTCGTCACTGCTGGATGGCGATCGGTCGGGAATACCGGATCACCAGAGCCCCCGGCGCAATCGGCCACCATCCCTGCGGTTCATGGGATGGTTTGTGTCGGTCGAGTGGTGCGATGAAACCCGAACATAGAGGTAACGTCAAGCTTTTAGCGGTGCACAAATTTCCACCTGGCACTACACCGCGAGTGTCGGTCTAGCCGGTAGAGCGCTTGGGCATCTTGAAGAACGCGATCGAGGCGGAAATGGGGATGGTGTCAGTCTCTGCCTCAGCTTGGCGGCGAGCACTGCGGACCATGATCTCTTCTATGTCCTTCTCGTAGCGCTCTGACGCCTCCAAGACTTCCTGCACTCCCTCAGGATCCATGCTGCCTGGGTGTCGGACGAGGTAGAACTCGCTGTCAAGCCCGACAACGGAAGCGCGTCGAGAAGTGCTGTAATCGTCGACGATGCTCTGGACGACTTCGTCCAATATCACTTCAGCCATTTGAGGCTCGGACTCAACGAGCTCGTCCCACTCCTCCGTATCGACTAGGTGATCCTCCGTAGCGATGTAGAAATGCTCGACGGTGCCGCGAGTCACCTTAGTTTTGATCAGTTCGACACAATTGAACTCCCGCAATTTGCGGACGTGATAGCTGACCGCCTTCGTGTCGGCTTCTAGCTCTCTTGCGATCGCTGCGGGGCTGATGGGCCCATTCACCCGAATCATCATGAAGGCCTCGGCGCGAAGTGGGTGCGACAACGCCTTGATTCTGCTCTGAGTAGCCTGCCGGCGCTGTGCCCTGGTAGCCATTCCTCTCCTTCCAAAGTTCCTTGAGCGCTTGATTCTAATCAGGCTTCAGATCCGCCGTTAACGGCAGCGATACGTGGTACCTCCACCAGTGGAATCCTCTCCACTGTCGTAGAACGAGAGGAGGTGAACGCGATGAACATCCAGCAGGTGAAATCAGTGCCTATGGCTGCTAAAGCCAAGGGGGCCTGATGGCGTAAGCCATCTTCAGAGCCCAGAGTGCCGCTCCCGGCTGCTTAGCAGTCGGGAGCCATAGCCCGCCAATGGCTCAGCCAAGCCTTGGAGGGCTCGACCGCGCGGCCGATTGGCGCAGGGACAGAAGCAAAACCGACCCCAGGGAAGAGCCGGTCTCCATGGGAAGAAGGTGAAGCCGATGAAGGTCATGGCAGAGAGTCCTATTCAAGGTCTTTGACCTTTAAGAGAGAGCTAGGAGGTGAGCACCAATGAACATCCATCAGGAGAAGCGGCGCCTATAGCCGCCAAAGGCAAGGGGAGCTAACAGCGTGAGTCGTCCCATGGAATGAGAGGAGCTGAGCACGGATGAACATCCTTCAGGTGAAGTCAGTGCCCAGGGCTGCGAAAACCAATGGTGCTTGATGGCGTAAGCCATCTCAAGGTCCAGTCCCGCTCCGGCTGCTTTGCGGCCGGGGCTATGGGCCACCGGGGTCCCCCATCGAAACGCCGGAACCAACCGAAAAGGGGGTGAAGGCCAATGAAGATGACGTCGAACGCTTCCGTCTCCGCGCACCTATCCGTCAAGAAGGGCGCATAGGCGTCTAGGGCGCGGCATCGAAGGGGTGAGGTAGATGACGGTGGAAAAGATCGCACCTGCCCAGGCGACTAGCAGGGTCGCCAAGGCCGCATAAGCGGTCGCTGACACAGAACGAGAGGAGAGAAGCCGATGAACATCCACCAGGTGAAACCGTTCCCCGTGGCCGGCAAAGGTAAGTCGGCCTGATGGCGTAAGCCATCTTCAGAGCCCAAAGTGCCGCTCCCGGCTGCTTAGCAGTCGGGAGCTATGGATCAGATCTTTGACGAACCGGCGTGTAGATATCCGTCCACATGAGCCTTTTCGCGGTTAGGGTGCCGCCGCTTTAACGCGTCTGGGTACAACCCGGGCCTTTTTCAATCAACCTGATCTAAGGAGGAATCGATGAGTAGGGGACTTTGGCGGCAGGGGCCGGCGCTGGTTCTTGCCGGTATCGCGCTGGTGGCGGCGCTTAGTGGGACCGTTTATGCGGCCGGGAAGATCAGTGGGAAGACGATCAAGGTGAAGTCGCTGCCAGGGAACCGGCTGGCGATGGGGTCGGTGCCGGGGAACCGGCTGAAGCCGGGGGCGATCCGGGGCAGTCAGCTGGCGCCGGGGTCGATCACCGGGATCCAGATCGACGCCTCCACCCTGGGCGTGGTGCCGGTGGCTGCTCGGGCGGAGCGGGCGCAGTCGGCGCAGGACGCGGAGACGGCGGTGAACGCGGTCAACGCCGAGAACGCGAAAGCCGTCAACGGCTACGAAGCCGGCTGCAAGCCCGGCACCGAGCCCTTCGCCGGCGCCTGCTGGCAGTCGGACCCGAGCACGACGTCGCTCACTGCCCCCGCGGCGGCAGCCTCCTGCGCGAGCGAGGGCGGCGAGCTGCCGGATGCGCTCTCGCTGGCTGCGTTCTCCCAGCAGCCTGGGGTGACGCTGGCGACGGGCGATGAGTGGACGGGTGACTTGACGAATGTCTCCGACGTCAACCTGTACGCGGCAATAACGGTGTCTCCCTCAGGGGCTGTTAGCTCTGCCCTCTCCACCGCCACCAAACGATTCCGCTGCGTCATCCCCCTCCTCGGCTGACGCAATCCACAAACCGGCGGGGCGGCCGTTTGGTCGTCCCGCCAACCCAACATCCGTATCCTCAACCGCCAGATGTCCCCGCAGGTACCCGGCCCCAATGGCGTCGGCCTGAGGACGTTCCTCGTCCTGGCGATCTTCGCCGTCGCGCTGATCGCGCTCGCCGAGGAGGCCAGCGCCTCCGAGCCCTCCCACGCCGACCGCGTCCTCCGCTACTGGACCCCGGAGCGGATGGAAAGCGCGCGGCCGCTCGAGCTCGTCCTCGACCGCGAGGGTGAGCCGAGCATTCGCTTCGGCCGGCCCGTCAGCGGCGCCAGTGCCAGCTTCCTCACCGTGGGGACGCCGGAAGTGCCGCCTTACTCCTTCAACGGTCGCATCTTCATCAAGATCGGCAACAAGCGCGGCTACTGCTCGGGCACCGCGATCAACAGCCCCAGCCGCCAGCTGGTCCTGACCGCCGGCCACTGCGTCAACGCCGGCGCCGAATACTTCGGCAACCTCTGGTACCGCAAGCTCCTCTTCGTCCCCGCCTACACCGCCGGCAAAGCGCCCTTCGGCGCCTTCCCCGCACAGACCAACAAGGTCTTCGCGCCGCTGCAGTGGCGGAACCGCAGCAATCCCGACTTCGACGTCGGCGCCTTCCTAACCGCTCCGAACAATCGCGGCATCGACGTCGCCGACGCGGTCGGCGGCGGCGCCACGATCGCCTCCGGCCTCCCCCGCCGCCAGCGCTTCGCCACCTTCGGCTACCCCGGCAACGTGAAGCGGATGCAGGGCTGCCGCTCCTCCTACCTCGGCGACGACCGGCTCAGCTTCCCCTTCCCCGGCCCGCCGACCCTCGGCATCGGCTGCCAGTGGGCGCCCGGCGCCAGCGGCGGCGGCTGGCTGATCGGCGACGGCACCCAGATCAACGGCCTCAACTCCTACCAGCACGTCGACGACCCCTCCCGCACCTACAGCCCCTACTTCACGCAGGAAACGGTCGGGAAGCTGGTCGAAGGGCTGTAGGGGCGCAGTCTGCGGAAAAGCTGAGACCGCAGGGGGAGAATCTCCGCCGCCCGTCCCTTAATGGGACGTGCAGCACTGGCTCGAAAAATATGGCTTCGTCTTCCTGGTCTTCGTGGCGCTCGCCTGCACCAGCTACATAGCGGGAAGCGCCCGGGTCCCCCGCCCCGTCCCGGACCTGGCCCTGCAGTCCCAGGAGATCTACCGCCTCGAGATCGCCCTCGCCTTCTTCGTCGCCTTCTACCTGGTGACGCTGACGGTGCTGCTGGCTTTGGGCGGCAGGGGCTTTGCGGAGTTCGGGGCGAGGGGGCTGAAGGCGACGACGGTGATCGGCCCCACGGTCCGGGAACGGCAAGAAGCCTCGTCCCGCCAGCTGATCCTCGCTGATGAAGCGGAAGGAGAGGCGGAGGAACTTGTTGCCGATCTCGAAGATCTGCGGGAGAGGGTGGACTCACAGCAGGTGCGCCTGGACGACCTGGAATCGAAACGCTAAGCTATGACCATGGAAGACAAAACATTTCGCGAAGAATTGGCTAGGCGTGAAAGACGTCGCGCCGAAAGGAAAGCCCGGCGGGCCCGCATGCGCGAACAGCGTGAAGCGCTGGAAGAGCTGATTGAAAGAACGAACAGGCGCTACGGTCTGCCCTCGATCGATGAGCTCGCCGCGCTCCCCAGAAAGCGCCGGTAGTCCGAGCCCCAGGCATGGAGCGCTGGCTCGAAAGACACGGCCCGGCCCTCGCGGTCTTCATCGCGCTCGTCTGCGCTGGCTACTTCGCCGCGAGCACGCATGTCCCCGACCCCGTTCCAGGCTTTGCCCTGCGATCCCCCGGGATCTACCGGCTCGAGATCGGCGTCGCGTTCTTCGTCGCCTCATTCTTGGCGGCGATGGTGCTCCTCCGGACACTCAGGGACGGGCCGAAAGGGTTACGGGCGGATGCGCCGGACCCCTATATGCCCGTTGACCTCGATCAGATCGAGGACCCCGCCTCCGCCTCCAGCAAGCGCCGGTAGTAGCGGTAGTCCCGCCGCTCCGGGCGCAGGTTGCAGGCCAGCGCCAGGTGGTGGCGGGCGCGGCGCTTCTGGCCGGTCTTGCTGAGGGCGCGGCCGAGGCAGAAGTGGGCGTAGTCGTCGACCGGGTGGGACTCGACGACGGCCTCGAACTCGGCCGCGGAGCGAGCGAAGCGGCCGGCGCGGAAGTAGGCGCGGCCGAGCGCCTCGCGAACCGAGGTCTTCTCCGGGGCGCGGCGGGCGGCCTCGGCCAGCGGCGCGGTCGCGTGCTCGAAATCGCCGTCCTCGAGCAGCTCGAGACCACGGCGGTAGAGCGTGTAGGTCGGCTCGTGAGTTCCCTCGGTGGTCATCCACCAAAGTGTAGGAGGCGCGTAAAGCCGGCCCGCCGGGCCCGGGGAGCCCCTAGAGCTTGCGCGCCCGCAGCGCGGTGCCGCAGTTCGTGCGTGCTAGCAGGGCAAAACCACCGTCCTGCTACCGTAGATGGAGGGTTCGGCAGCTTCGTCCCTCGCCGAACCAATCGTTTATGAGCACTATCACCGCGAAAAAGTGGACCTGCGATCAGTGTGGGGTCTCGGTCAGCCGCGTCGGCGGCGAGAAGGTCGAGCTGCCCTCGAGCTGGTCGACCTCGGAGGACGGCACCTTCTGCCTCCTCTGCCGTCGCGAGCGCGCCGCCCAGGCCGCCCTCGACGCCGCCCCGCAAGGCTCGCTCGAAGAGCGCGCCAAACTCCGCCGCACCGCCCTCGTCGAGTTCGAGGTCCGTCGCCGCCCCGGCCACGGCAACGGCGAGATCGCCAAAGCCTGCCGCTCCTCGATCGCCGCCGTGGTCGCCGCCCGCAAACGACTGAAGATCCCCGCGCCTCAGTAGTAGCTAGGGCTTCCCTAACGCGATATATCAGGAGGGTCCGGGGCGTCCTGATTTACGCAGCCGCGCCGCGCGCAATAGTTCGTGTAGAAGCTCGGCCCCGCCAGGGTCATCGGTGCAGTTCCCGGGAACTGGATACTCAGGTCTCCCTCCCAACTGAAGACCGATTCGGGGGTGCGCTGGAAGGTGGCGGTTCCACTGAACGGGGGTGGCGGCGTGACCGTGAAGTTTTCCGGAGCCGCCTTTGGATTCAGGAGAACGAAGCTCGATGCATCAGCCGCCACAAAAACAGAATGGAAGATCGTGACCGAGCGGCGGAAAAAGCCGGCGTCCACCTCGAACACGACCTGCTTCGAGCGTGGGCGCAGATTCTTCTTGTAGCGCCCGATCGCGAAGTGGACGGAGCTGCCCGCGTCGAAGGCATGGAAGGTCGCCATCCACTCGTTAGACCCTCCTTCTCTTCCCCCTTCCAGGTAACGGCACCGCATTTTCGGCCAGGTTTCGACCACGGCCTTGGCTCGCTGGACCGAGACCCGGGTATAGCCGCCCTCGCCGGTGAAGCGGATGCGCCCCTCCATGAAGCCGAATATCGCCCTCCCGGCCGGACCCTCGCACCACGGTGGCGCCGGAACATGGCCTTCCCGGCCGTTCGGCACGAACCGGAACCGAACTCGGCCGAGGCCCGGGAGGCGAGCGTCGGCACCGTACTTTCCGCTCTTGGCCCCTCGAACGCTGTATTCGCTCGTCAGGCCTCCTTTGCGAACGGTGACGGTCACCCGGTGACGATGGCCGGCGGAGACAGTCACGCGATGACCGTTTGATCCCTGCAATTTCACCTTCGTCGTATAGCCGGGCTCGGCGACGTAGTGCCTCGAAGCGGCCTCGGCGCCAGGCGCCAGCAGCATCAAGCTGCCGAGGGTTGCGCAAAGGGCCTGGAGCGCCCGTTGTGAGCTCACGGCAGCTTCCGCTTCCTGAAGTCACAGCCTGCAGGAACCTTCAGCGGGCTAACGATGCAGAGGCTGGTTTCGAACTGCTGGCCGGTCAGCGGAAGGTCCAAGCCCGGGAAGGAAACGCCGAGGGTCCCGATCCAGCTGCTGGATTCAGGGGCAGCGCCCTCGAGGAAGTTTCCCTCCCCGAAGAAAGGTGCGGGAGGGGTCAGGGTGGCGAAGGCCGGGTGGGCGCCCGGCATGCTGGTCGTCAAGGTCCCGGGAAAGTCGTCCTCGACGTATGCAGAGCGACCGACAGGCATCCCGGCCAGTCGCTCCCAAGCTACGACCTGAACTTCCGCACCGGGCGGCGAGCCCTCGTAGTGGGCGGCACGAACGAGGACGGAGCGTCCTTCCTCATTTGCCGCTGCGCGGAGGAGGGAGATGCTTCCCCCCTCTGGCCTGTAGGGGATGGATAAAGAGGGCCTCACGTATTCCCACAGTGGAGCGCCCGGGTCCGCTTGCCCGACTTCCCTCCTCTTACTGCACTCGAGGCGAAATGACCGCTGCAAGTACCCCCTTGCGGAACGAACCTCACTCTTGAAGGAGCCCCCCTCCCCCTCGAGTGAGACCGTGCCGCGGAACCAGCCGGCTTCATTCACGCTCCGCTTACCGCGGCAATCCTTCCGCAGAGGCATCCGTCGCCTGCCGTTTGGCTCGAACCGAAGCGAGACCCTCCCCAGCGTCGGAAAGTGAAGGCGGATCAAGCCCCTCTCGAGCGAATCGGAGGGCACCCGGACTCCGTATGAGCTCTGGGCATAGGTAAGCGATTCCTCTCCTTCTTTTCCGACATGAAGGACCGCAACCCGGGGATTCGGCATCCAGAGAGAGATCTCATGGCCACGGCTCTCGCCCAGGACGACGATCGCTTCGGTGTTCGGCTTATGGACTTCGGCGGGGGCCGCTGGCGCAACGGCTGGCACGGCGGCGAACAGCGCCAGCACGCCCACTCCGATAACGATCCCCCTGCGCATCCGCGCGCAGGCTACCGCTTGTGACAAACCACAACGTTTGCGGTCAAGCCTGTGGACGACTGAAGTAAGTTCGTCCGGGGCGCTCGGCCTGCAGGGGTTCGGGCGCCCCTTTACGAAACCGCCGGTGCTCTGCGGGCGCTCTCAGGCCTCGAGTTGGGACCGAGGTCATAGGTGACGAGCAGCAGGAACTGGATGCCGGCGAGCAGTGCCAGGCTGCCGAACATCGGGCCCCACGGTGGAAGCCCGATGGAGCCGATCGCCATGGTCATCCACAGTGAGTAGAGGGCCGAGAGCGTGACCGCCCATTTGGATCCGCTCCAAAGAGGAATCAGGAGCAGGGCGCTGATAGCTGCTCCTTCTCCATCCACTTCCAATCCCGACATCCCGCCTTCACCAGGCCCGAGCGCCAGGATCCAGAAGACGGGGACCGACAGCGTGTAGAGGCGCAGTCGCCAGTCCGCTTCCCAGAATCTCGCGAAGCTCATGCGGACAAGATACCTCCGGCTGCGACCACTGCGGAAACGAGGCTTGTGTCCCAACCTTTACACGACTGAGGTAAGTTCGTCCGGGGCGCTCGGCCTGCAGGGGTTCGGGCGCCCCTTCTATCTGCTCGCGGCCCAGAGAAAAGCAAGGACCGCCGGGGGCGAGGATGACTGGCCAGCCTTGCCGAGAACATGACCGCATCCCGCACCCCCGACGGTCCCACTACATCCGACCGCGAAGAATACCTTGATTGACAGGATGCGTCGTAGCGGAATCGTGAACTGCTACCCCTGCGTCTGCTCTGCCAGCTCCCGCAGGAGCGCGTCCATCCCGCGCTCCTCGTGCACCCGGCGCTGGCGGTCGGCGCCGTTGCCGTCGGTGAGGATGCGGTCGATCTCTTCCAGGGCTCCCTCCCCACCGAGGTCGGCGGCGTAGGGGCGGGCCTCCTCGAGGGTGCCGCGGGCGACGTCGAGGGCGGGGGCGGCGGTGTGGTCGTCGACCATCAGGCGGGCCTCGAGGCCGTAGCGCCCCGCCTGGTAGTAGGACTCCTCGATCGCCTCGCGGGTCAGGCCAGGCGCTCCGGGGCGGTCGATCTCCTTCGCCGCCAGGGCCTGGATCAGGGCGGCGATCGCCGCGTTCTGCTCCGGCCGCGGCTGGATGTCCATCCCCCGCACCTCGACCGTCCCCAGCTTCGGGTGCGGGCGCACGTCCCACCAGATGTAGGTGTAGTCGTCGACGCCGGCGGCGGCGATCAGCTGGTCGGCGACGCGGATGAAGTCGTCGTAGTCGTCGAAGGCGCGAGGCAGTTCGAAGCGCGGGTAGCTGCGGACGACGCTGGCGCGGGCGCTCGCCATCCCCGTGTCCTCGCAGTCGCGGAAGGGCGAGTTGGCGGTCAGCGCCGCCAGCACCGGCAGGTGGTGGCGCATCGCGTTGGCAACGGCGACGGCGGTTTCGGGGTCGGGGACGCCGACGTGGACGTGGAGCCCGCAGGGCGGCGTCGCCAGCAGGCTGACCAGGTCCTTCTTCACCGGCACGTAGCGCGCTTTCTCGATCAGCGCCGGCTCGCCCGCATCGCCCGGGTAGAGCCCGGAGCCCATCAGCCGCGTCCCGATCGCCGTGACCGCGCGGCGCACCTCGGCCAGCTCCGCGGCGGCCTGGCCGGCGTCCATGCAGATCCCGGTCTTCATCTCGATCTGGGTGGCGAAGATCTCGGTCGAGACCGCCTTGCGGTGCTCGGGGTCGATCTGCTCCATCACCTTCTCGCCGTCGGCGACCAGCCCGCAGTCGGCGTCGACCAGCAGCAGCTCTTCCTCGACGCCCATCGTCAGCGGCGGCGAGCCGCCGAACTTGTGCTCGCCGCGGGCGGCCTCGCTCTCGGTTTTAGAAGAAGTCCCCATAGTGCCCTGGTGAGGGCGATTTACCCCACCGCCGTGCATCTTTAACCCCTCCCTATCCTGCCCAGATGCCCACTTCGAGCCGGCTGGCGGTGCTGCGGGAACCGGACTACCGGCGGCTCTTCCTCGGCCGCACGACCTCGCTGATCGGCGACGGGATGGCGCCGGTGGCGATCGCCTTCGCCGTCCTCGACCTGACCGGGTCGGCGACCGACCTCGGCCTGGTGATGGCCGCCCACAGCCTGCCGATGATCGCCCTCCTGCTGGTCGGCGGCGTCGTCGGCGACCGCGTCTCGCCGCGGATCTCGATGCTGGGCTCCGACCTGGTCCGCACGGTCTCGATGGGGCTGCTGGCGGCGCTGCTGATCAGCGGCATCGCCGAGATCTGGCACCTGGCGGTCCTCTACGCGATCAACGGCGCCGCCACCGCCTTCTTCAACCCCGCCTCGGGCGCGATCGTCCCCCAGATCGTCCCCGGCTCCCGGCTGCAGGAGGCCAACGCCCTGCTCAACCTCTCCCGGCACGGCGGCAAAGTGGCCGGGCCGGCGCTGGCCGGGATCCTGCTGGCGCTCGGCTCACCGGGAACCGCGCTCGCCGTCGACGCCGCGACCTTCGCCGTCAGCGCCGCCTGCCTGGTCGGGCTGCGGGCGCCGGGGCTGCGCCCCGAGGGCACCGAGGGCGCCTTCTTCTCCGAACTGCGCCACGGCTGGCGGGAGTTCTCCAGCCGCAGCTGGCTGGTCGCGGTGGTGCTCGCGGCCACGGTCGGCAACGCGATCTTCTTCCCCGCCTTCATGGTGCTCGGCCCGGCGGTCGCGGACACGTCCCTCGACGGCTCCAGCTCCTGGGCGCTGATCATGGCCCTCTGGGGAGGCGGCGGCCTGCTCGGTGGCGGGCTCGCGCTCGTCCTCCGCCCCCGCCACCCGCTGCTGGTCGGCGAGGCCCTGCTGATGATCTTCGCCCTGCCGGTGCTGCTGCTGGCGATCCCGGCGCCGACCGCGGTGATCGCCGCCGGGGCGCTCGTCTCCGGCCTCACCGTCGGCCTCGCCGAGGTCCTCTACGAAACGGTGGCGGCCCAGCACATCCCCCAGGAGTCGCTCTCGCGGGTGATGGCCTACGACTGGTTCGGCTCGCTGGCCCTGGAGCCGCTCGGCCTCGCCCTGATCGGCCCGCTCGCCGCGGGGATCGGAACCTCGACCACGCTGTGGGTGACCGCGGGCGTGGTCTTCTGCTGCCAGTTCGCCGTCATCCTCGTCCCCAGCGTGCGCCGCCTCGAATCGCGCCCCAACGCCACCGGCCCGCCGCTGCCGCTGCGGCCCGTCGAGGCGGGCGACTAGCTAGGGCGAGAAAAAACGAGCCGGCGATTTTGCCCCTATGAGGGGCCTTATTGCCGGCTCGCGGACTCAGAGCGTCCGCAAAGCCGCTTCGGCGGCGTTGAAGCCGTTGATGCCGTGGGCGCCGGCGCCGGGTGGGGTTGCGGCGGAGCAGATGAAGACGCCGGGGATGCCGGTCCAGTACGGGACCGGGTGGATGCGGGGACGCATGAGGCTCTGCAACGGGGTGTTGGCGCCGGTGAGGACGTCGCCGCCGATGAAGTTCGGGTTGATGGCCTCGAGCTCGGCGGGAGTGCGGACGGAGCGGGCGACGATGCGGTCGCGGAAGCCCGGCGCGAAGCGTTCGATCTGGTCGAGGACCGTCTCGGTCGCGTCGCCCGTGTAGCTGCTGGGGACGTGGGCATAGGCCCAGACCGGGTGCAGGTCGCCCTGCGAGCGCTGGGGGTCGGCGAGGTACTGCTGGCCGACGAGGACGAAGGGGCGCTCCGGCATGCGGCCGCGGTTGATCTGCAGCTCGGCGTCCGCCAGTTCCCCGAGCGTGCCGGCGACGTGGACGGTGCCGGCCCGGCGGGCCGGCTCGAAGGCCCACGGCACCCCGCCCTCGACCGCGAGGTCGACCTTGAAGGCGCCGGGGCCGTGCTTGTAGCGACGGTAGGCGCGGGCGACCCGCGAGGGCAGCCGGTCACCGGCCAGCTCCACGACGCCGCTCGGCGCGAGGTCGAGGACGACGACGTCGGCGCTCGGCAGCTCCTCGAGCGAGCGCACCCGCCGCCCGGTCTCGATCCGCCCGCCGTGCTCGCGGATCACCGCCGCCCAGGCGTCGGCGAGCGCGACCGAGCCCCCCTTCGCCACCGGCCAGCCGTAGGCGTGCCCGGAGCAGACAAGCGCCATCCCGATCGCCGAGCTGAGCGGCCGGTCGAGCCGCGCATAGGAGTGGGCGGCGACGCCGCCGAAGAGCGCCGCCGCCTCCGGCGTCCCCAGCGAGCGCCCCAGCGTCGTCGCCGGCGGCAGCGTCGGCAGCCCGAACCGCACCAACCGCAGCGGGTGGCGCGGGAAGTGGAGGAGCGGGTGGTAGATGTCGGTGGTCAGCGAGTCGTAGAAGCGCGAGGGCGCCCCGAAGATCCGCCGCCACCTGGCGCCGGCCTCCCCCAGCCCCGCCGCGGTCGCCTCGACCGAGCGCAGCATCGCCCCTCCCCCGCCCCCGTCCAACGGGTGCGCGAGGTCGACCTCCGGCCAGGCCCACTCGAGCCCGTGCCGCTCCAGTTCCAGCCCCGCCGAGACCACCGCCGGCGAGGAGACCGCCATCGGGTGGGTGGCGCTGCACTCGTCGTGCAGCAGCCCGGGCACCGTCAGCTCCGAGGTGCGGGTGCCGCCGCCGATCGTCTCCGCGGCCTCGATCACCGTCACCTCGACCCCGCGGCTGGCCAGCGTCGCCGCACAGGCGAGCCCGTTGGGACCGGAACCGACGACGACCGCGCTGCTCATGAGAGCGGGTGCAACGGAACCATGTCGTCCCCCAGCCACGGCTGCCGCCGGACCATGTCGCGGACGTCCACCCAGCCCTCCTCGACGAGCCCGTCGGCCGCGTCCCAGATCCGGTACCGCTGGCGCTGCACGTGCGCCGGCTGGGACTCCAGCGTCACCACCCGCAGCTCGCCGGGCCCGAACCCGCACCGCTCCTGGACCGCGGCCAGCAGCCGGTGGTCGTGGAAGTGACCGTCGCCGAAGTTGTAGCCGAGGACGACGCCGGCGACGAGCTCCCCCTCGCGGACGTCGTACTCGTCGACGTCGGCGACGGCCCGCATCGTCAGCGCGTTCAGCGCCCGACCGTGCGAGTGCATCGAGCGGAAGGCGAGCCCTTTGTAGACGAGCACGTCGATCATCTCCCGGTCGTAGAACTTCTCCAGCTGCCGGGTGACGATCGGCGCCGCCTTGACGATCTCGGCGTCGAGCTTGTCCTCGGCCCCGGTGTCGCGCCGGAACAGCCACTGGCTCGTCGCCCAGTTGCCCGCGTAGTAGCGCATGGCCGGCAGGAAGGAGACCTTGTCGGGCCGGAAGTTCCCGTAGATCGGGATCGCCACGCAGAGGGTCAGGAGCGCCAGGATCAGCAGCGGATCCTCGAGCGTCGACAGCGGGACCTCGCCGTAGTGGCCGAACAGGAAGAGGATCCCGAAGATCATGAAGAGGTTCCACTCGAGCGGAACCGCGAGCGGGAACGTCGACGTGATGTGGATGTGGAAGATGATCATCCCGATCGCGGCGAGGGTCCCGACCGTGCCGCCGCTGGTCACGAGGAGGAGTAGCGGCAGGGTGAACTCCATGACCGTG
>DATIMV010000046.1:0-2393 GCA_035474955.1 Solirubrobacterales bacterium | reverse complement strand
CGGGCTCACGGCGTTCTGGCTCGAGCGCACTGGCGAGGTGTGCCCCAACCACCTGATCTCGCTCACGGAGGTCCCCGAGGAGTTCCGTGGGCGCGCGATGCTGGTCGAAAGGCTCGAGATGGTGCCGGTGGAGTGCGTGGTGCGCGGCTACATCACCGGGTCGGGCTGGAAGGACTACCAGCGGTCCGGCGAGATCTGCGGGATCAAGCTGCCCGATGGCCTCCAGGAGTCGGAGAAGCTGCCCGAGCCGATCTTCACGCCGGCCACCAAGGCCGACATCGGCGACCACGACGAGAACGTCGACTTCGACCGCGCCGCCGAGATCGTCGGCGACCGGGCGCTGATGGAAGAGCTGCGGCGGATCTCGATCGAGGTCTACAAGCGCGGCTCCCAGCACGCGGCCCAGCGCGGGATCATCCTCGCCGACACCAAGTTCGAGTTCGGCCGCAGCGCCGGCGCCGAGATCGTCCTCGCCGACGAGGTCCTGACGCCGGACTCCTCGCGCTTCTGGCCGGCTGCCAGCTACCAGCCCGGCGTCACGCCCCCCTCCTTCGACAAGCAGTTCGTCCGCGACTGGGCGACGGCGAGCGGCTGGGACAAAAAGCCGCCGGCGCCGGAGCTGCCGCCCGACGTGGTCGAGCAGACGCGGGCGAAATACGTCGAGGCCTACGAGCGGATCACCGGCGAGTCGTTCTGAGTCACTCGCTAGATTGGCTCCAGTGAAGGCGCGCGTGCTGATCCGCCCCAAGGAGGGCATCCTCGACCCTCAGGGCAAGGCCGTGGAGCGAGCGCTGCCGGCGCTCGGCTTCGAGGGGATCGGGCAGGTCCACGTCGGGCGGATGGTCGAGCTCGAGGCCGAGAGCCCGGAGCGGCTCGAGGAGCTCTGCGAGAAGCTGCTCGCCAACACCCTGATCGAGGACTACGAGATCCAGACCCTGTGATCTGGGGCGTCCTCCAGTTCCCCGGGTCCTGCGATGAGCGGGACGCGCTGCACGCCTGCGAGCTGGCCGGCGACGGGGCGCGGCTGATCTGGCACGAGAGCCGCGACCTCGACGGCGTCGACGGCGTCGTCGTTCCCGGCGGCTTCTCCTACGGCGACTACCTGCGGGCCGGCGCGATCGCCCGCTTCAGCCCGGCGATGGAAGCTGTCGCCGAGGCGGCCGAGGCGGGCGCTCCCGTGCTGGGGATCTGCAACGGCTTCCAGGTTCTCTGCGAGGCGGGGCTGCTGCCGGGCGCGCTGCTGCGCAACGTCGAGCTGCGCTTCCGCTGCCACCAGGTCGACCTGATCGAAGAGGGCACGGGCGAGCGGCTCTCGATCCCCGCCAAGCACGGCGAAGGCCGCTACTACGCGCCGGAGGAGATGCTCGACGAGATCGAGCGCAACGGCCAGATCGCCTACCGCTACGCCGAGGGGCACAACTCCAACGGCTCGGTGCGCGACATCGCCGGCGTCACCAACGAGCGCGGCAACGTGCTCGGCCTGATGCCCCACCCCGAGCACGCGGTCGACCCGCTGACCGGCTCGACCGACGGCCTGCGGGTCTTCGCGCGGATGGACCGCCTGGTGAGCGCGTGACCGTCGGCACCCCGAAATACCGCGAGCTGGGACTGACCGACTCAGAGTACGAGCTGATCGTCGAGAAGCTGGGGCGGGAGCCGAACGACGTCGAGCTGGCGATGTTCAGCCTGCTCTGGTCCGAGCACTGCGCCTACAAGCACTCGCGCAAGCTGCTGCGGCGGCTGCCGACCGAGGGTGAGCGGGTGGTGATGGGGCCGGGCGAGAACGCCGGCGCGGTCGACGTCGGCGGCGGCTACGCGGTTGCCTTCAAGGTCGAGAGCCACAACCACCCGAGCGCGGTCGAACCGTTCCAGGGCGCGGCCACCGGTGTCGGCGGCATCCTCCGCGACGTCTTCGCGATCGGGGCGCGGCCGATCGCGATCCTCGACAGCCTCCGCTTCGGCGAGCTCGACTCGGTCCGCTCGCGCCACCTGCTCGACGGCGCGGTGCGCGGGATCGGCCACTACGGCAACTCGATCGGGGTGGCGACGGTCGGCGGCGAGATCTACTTCGAGGAGCCCTACGAGCACAACTGCCTGGTCAACGCGATGTGCATCGGCTTCGCCAAGACCGAGGACATGGTGCGCGCGGCGGCCGCCGGGGTCGGCAACGCGGTGGTGCTGATGGGCGCGACGACCGGCCGCGACGGGATCGGCGGCGCCTCCGTCCTCGCCTCGGCTGAGTTGGACGAGGGCGACGATGCCACCAAGCGGCCGACGGTCCAGGTCGGCGACCCCTTCGAGGAGTCCAAAGTGCTCGAGTGCTGTCTCGAGCTGCTGGCGAAAGGGCTGCTCGTCTCCCTGCAGGACCTGGGCGCCGCGGGCCTCACCTCCTC
>DATIMV010000045.1:0-19894 GCA_035474955.1 Solirubrobacterales bacterium | reverse complement strand
ACGATGAGGACGATCAGCAGCGCCAGCCCGATCACCGTCGCCGCCGCGGCGAACGGCGATTCGGCGTCGAGGTTGATGATTTCCGAGGCGGTGGCGACGGCGCCGCAGAACGCCTTCGTCACCTGCGGGCCGGCGATCGTGCCGCCGGGCAGGCGCGGGCTCGTGGTCCGCTGCGCCGCCATCCATTCGAACGGATGGCGCCACTGGGTCTTCGTCTGGGGCCCGGTCGGGCCGTTGTTGTAGCCCTTTTCGCGTTCGCCCCAGCGCCCGTCGTAGCTGGTCCAGGCAAACGGCCCCTTGGTGACGATCGGCCCCGGCATCAGGACCGGCGCCAGTTTCAGTTCGCGCAGCGGTTCGGTGGTGTTGTCGCAGCCCAGGCCGGACCCGTGTTGGCCGTTCTCGACGTACACCGCCGAGTCGTAGAAGGTCGCGTGCGAGCCCGCCGCCGGGTAGACGACCGGGTGCGTCCCTTCCTTCTGCACCTTGCCGTCTTCCCAGGAGGCGCGCTCGCCCCCGGCGTGCTGGAAGAGGATGATTTCCGACGGTTCTTCGTGCAGCGCCGCCGCCGGCGCTTCCGCCTCGAAGGTGATCTGCATGCCCTCCCAGTCGCCCTCGTGCAGGTCGTTGAACTGGTTGAAGTACCAGAAGAACCAGTACTGCAGGGCGAACCCGGTGTGGCCCTTTTCGCGGGCGATGTGGGCGTAGGTGACGGCGGGCGCCTTGCCTTCTTCCTCGAGCTTCTTGAACGCCCTCGCGTACACGCAGGTGTCGCCGAGCGCGCGCCCTTCGAGGTTCAGGTACCAGTCGCCGCGCAGCCCGGCGATGTCCTTCGCGGTCGGCGCGTGGCGGATCGTGTGGAGCTTGCCGGCGGCGAAGTGCTGCAGCTCCACCGAGGGGTTGCCGAGCACCGTTTCCACCGAGGTCGGCTGGTACTGCTCCTGGGAGGTGTCGCAGGGCGGGTCGGTCTCTTCCCGCAGCTCGGCGATCGGGACGTACTTCTCGGCGAGTTCTTCGGCCGGGGACTCGGCGACCGGCGGCAGGCCGACCGTGATGTTGGTGTCGCCCTGACGCTGCGCGGCATGCGCGGCGGGCGCCAGCGCGAGCAGCAGCAGCGCCGGGACGAGGACGAGCAGGCGACGCGGCCGCTTCACGCGGCCAAACGTACCAGCGTCAGACGGTCTCGGCGACCGGCTCGTCCTCGGGGACTTCGCCTTCCTCGACCTTGCCGTTCGGCATGAATTTCAGCGCGATGACGAAGGCGATCGCCATCGCGACCGCCATCCCGTAGAAGACGTCCCGGGTCGCTTCGGCGAAGGCCATCGGCACGGCGCTGAAGACCTCGCCCGCTTTCGGGCCGAGCGCGTGGCCGACCGCCTGGCAGGCCGCTTCGCCCTGGGACACGCATTCGGCGACGGCGTCGGCTTTGTCCTTGGCCAGGCCTTTGGCGGTCGCCGCGCTCTCCAGGTTCGACCGGTTCCAGGTGATCAGCAGCGAGCCGAGGATCGCCAGCCCGAGGCTGGAGCCGAAGTTGCGCACCGTCTGCGTGATCCCGGTCGCCTCGCCGTAACGGCTGCGCGGCACGCGGTTCAGCGCGTCGGTGTTGGCGGGGGAGAGGACGAGCCCGACTCCGATCCCGGCGAGGACGATGTAGTACCACTGTTCGCTGACGCTGAGGTGGGTCATCGACTTGCCCCAGAGGTAGAAGCCGATCGCCCCGATCAGGCAGCCGAGGACCATCGGGCGCCGCGCCCCGATGCGGTCGAGCATTTTGCCGCCCCACTGGGTCGCGGTGGCGAACCCGGCGAAGAAGATCAGCAGGTAGAGGCCGGTTTCCGAGGCCGATTCGCCGAGCGAGATCTGCGCGTACTCGCTGGCGAAGAAGAACAGCGGCACGAAGGCGATCATCAGGAAGAAGAGGACGGCGCTGTCGACGGCGAAGGCGCGGTTCTCGAAGATCCGCAGGCGCAGCAGCGGGTTTTTCGAGCCCAGCTGGTCTTTGACGAACCAGGCGAGGACGCCGAGGCCGATCACGATCGAGGCCCAGGTCTTGACGTCGCCCCAGCCCCAGATCGCCGATTGCTGCAGTCCCAGGACGAGGAGCCCCATGCCGCCGCAGGCGAGGACGGTGCCCTTGTAGTCGATCTTGCCCGGGTGGCGCTCGTCGGCGGGTTTCGCTTTCCAGGTGAGGAGGAGGGCGATGATCGCGACCGGGACGTTGATCCAGAAGATCGAGCGCCAGGTCCACTCGGTAAGGAAGCCGCCGGCGATCGGGCCGACCGAGGTGAGCCCGCCCGCGATGCCGAAGAAGATCGCCATCGCGCGGCCGCGCTCGGAGACGGGGAAGGACTCGAGGACGATCGCCAGCGCCGCCGGGAACATGATCGCCGCGCCCGCGCCCTGGAGGATGCGGAAGAAGATCAGCCAGGCCTCGGCGCCGGAGCCGGTCGGCGTGGCCCCGCAGAGGGCGGAGCAGACGGCGAAGATGATCGTGCCGAGGACCACCATGCGGCGGTGGCCGGCGATGTCGGCGAGGCGCCCACCGAAGGCGAAGAGCGCCGAGAGCGAGAGCAGGTACCCGTTGATGATCCACTGCGAGCCGGTGGTCGACAGGTGCACGTCCTGCTGGATCGTCGGCAGGGAGATCGCGACGATCGTCTGGTCGATGAAGGTCATCGAGACGGCGAAGA
This sequence comes from Solirubrobacterales bacterium, assembly GCA_035474955.1. Lineage (GTDB taxonomy): Bacteria > Actinomycetota > Thermoleophilia > Solirubrobacterales > 70-9 > VAYN01. The sequence goes on along the minus strand of DATIMV010000045.1, from coordinate 17,207 downwards.
TCATCGCCGCGAGGATCAGCTTGCTGTTCTGTGCGCCTGACTGGTTCATGGGGGCGCCTTTGCCATCTGGACGGCGATTCCTCCCCGGGTTCGGGTATTCTCGCCGCCCTGATGCCTCCCATCTTCTGGATCGGTTTCGGAATCGCCGCCGTCTTCTTCGTCCTCGGCGCCTACCTCGGCGCCCGCTCGCGCAGCTCGAGCCTCGGCGGCGGCGCCGCGATGGGCGCCTACCTCGGCATCATGAGCGCGTTCCCGCTGCTCGCCATCGGCCTCGCCACCACCTAGACGGCGGGGAGTGAAGTAGCTGCCCCGGGGGTACGCGAGGGGCATGACCAATACGGCCGAGGTTCCCGTTCTGACCCTGCACGACGGCGTCGAGATTCCCCAGCTCGGGTTCGGCGTCTTCCAGATCCCGCCCGCGGAGACGCAGGAGAGCGTCGAGGAAGCGCTGGCGGTCGGCTACCGCCACATCGACACCGCCGCCGCCTACGGCAACGAGGCCGAGGTCGGGGCGGCGGTCGCCGCGACCGGGGTGCGGCGCGAGGACGTCTTCGTCACCACCAAGCTCTGGAACTCCGAGCAGGGATACGACTCGACCCTGCGCGCCTTCGAGGCGAGCCTGGAGCGGCTCGGCACCGGCAACGTCGACCTCTACCTGATCCATTGGCCGCGACCGGAACGGGACCTCTTCCTCGACACCTGGCGCGCCTTCGAACGGATCAAGGAGGAAGGCGGCGCCCGCTCGATCGGCGTCTCCAACTTCCGGGTCGAGGACATGGAGCGGATCGAAGCCGAGGCCGAGCAGCGCCCGACCGTGAACCAGGTCGAGCTGAACCCCCGTTTCCAGCAGCCGGAGCTGCGCGCCTGGCACGCCGATCACGACGTCGCGACCGAGGCCTGGGCGCCGCTGGCGCAGGGCGACCTGCTCGAGGACGACACGATCGCGACCGTCGCCGCCCACCACGAACGCACTCCGGCCCAGGCGATCCTCCGCTGGCACCTCCAGGTCGGCAACGTCGTGATCCCGAAATCCTCGAACCCGGAGCGGATCCGCCAGAACTTCGAAGTCTTCGACTTCGAGCTGAGTGAGGACGACATGGCCGCGCTCGAGCGGCTCGACACCGGTGAGCGGGTCGGGCCGGATCCGAGCAGCATGGACGTCGGGTAGACGGCCAGGGACCGGGAGTAACGGAACCGGGAGACGGCTGAATACGCTGCGGCGATGGCTGATGCGGACACTCGGCGGCGGTTGGATCGGGTCAATGCCGTTGCGGCTACCGCCTTTGTGGTTGGGGGATCGTTGTTCTGCGTGGGGGCGTTGTTGGCGCAGGGGCATGTCGGGGGGCCGCGGCTGTCTGCTGCCGTTTTTATGGTCGGTGGGGTTTTCTTCACCACCGGGGGCTACGCGTCGGTGTTGCAGGTGGCGAACGCGCCGCGGGCTGCGGAGTGGCGTTGGTGGTCGACGGAGCCGGGGCGGCTCGATTGGGCCAGCGCGGTTGCTCTCTTTATCGGCACGCTCTACTTCGGCGCGAGCTTGGTGGTGGCGCTGGTCGGCGACCTCACCACGGCCCAGGAGCACCGGCTCGTCTGGAGCCCCGAATTCATCGGCTGCGTGCTCTTCCTCCTCTCCGGCCACCTCGCCCTGACCGAGATGCACCGCGACCGGCCGCGCGGGCGCCGCGCCGACCTCGGCTGGTGGATCGTCGTCGTCAACCAGGTCGGCTCGGCCTTGTTCATGGTCGCCGCGGTCGCCGCCTTCGTCCGTCCCGAGACCGGCGACGAGCTGGCGGTCGGAATCGCCAACTGGGCGACCTTCGCCGGCGCCGCCTGCTTTGCGCTCGCCGGCGTGATGCAGGAGTTCGAGCGTCCCTGAAAGACTGGCCGCGTGGCCAGTAGTGGCAAAGCCGAGGCGCCTCGGACCGAGAAAGTCCTGCCGGGGGTGTGGCGATTGCGACTCCCCCTTCCCTGGCCCGGGGTCCCGCATGGCAATGCCTGGGCGGTGGAGAGCGATGGCGGGATCGTCATGTTCGACACCGGCATGGGTGGCAAGGGGCGGTTGCGGCAGCTCGACCTGGCGCTGGCGCAGGCCGGGTTCGGGGTCGAGGACGTGCGGCTCGTCGTCTGCACCCACTCGCACACCGACCACTACGGGCTCGGCGGCGCGATCGTCGAGCGGGCCGGCTGCGAGCTCTGGATGCACCCGCGCTGGGAGCACGTGCGGCCGCTCGCCGACGACCCGGAAGCGGCGCTCGAGGCGCGGATCGAGGTTGCCCGGCAGAGCGGGGTGCCGCCGAAGGCGCTGGAGCGCTACCGCGAGGCGCGCGAAGAAGACGACGACACCGGGATCGACGTCCTCAAGGAGCCCGACCGCGACCTCGTCCCGGGGGTGGAGATCGAGACCGACCTCGGCACCTGGCAGGTGCACGAGACGCCGGGGCACGCGCCGTCCCACGTCGTCCTCCACCAGCCCGAGCGCAAGCTGCTGATCTCCGGCGACCACCTGCTTGGCCGCACGGTCCTCTTCTTCGACTACGGCCACGGCGGCGACCCGGTCGGCGAATTCCTCCGCAGCCTCGACGAGGTGGAGGGCCTCGACGTCGGCCTCGTCCTGCCCGGCCACGGCCGCACCTTCCGCGACCCCGAGGCGAAGATCGCCGAGTCCCGCCGGCAGGTCGACCAGCTGCTGGGGAAGGTGCGGGAGGCGCTGGCCGGCGGCGAGCGGACCGCCTTCGAGATCGTCGGCGAGATCATCGGCGCCGAGAACGTCAACACCCCCGCCAGCGCCTGGGTCCTGCAGATCGTCCTCTCCTGCCTCGACCACCTGGCGATCGCCGGCGAGGTGGAGCCGATCGAGGGCACGGACCCGCAGCGCTGGCGGCTGACGTAGCCTTAACGACCGATGGCGAGCTTCAGATACGTCCGCCAGGTGGCCGCCCCGCCCGAGATCGTCTTCGACGTCCTCACCGACCACCGGCGCTATACGGAGATCACGCCCCTGCGCAAGGCCGAGCTGGAGCGCGAGGGGGAGCCGGCGCCGAACGGCCTCGGCGCGATCCGCGTGCTGGCCGCCGCGCCCGGCCCGCCGATGCGCGAGGAAGTGATCGCCTACGAGCGTCCCTACCGCTTCGCCTACAAGATCCTCTCCGGCCTGCCCGTCCGCGACCACGTCGGCACCGTCGAACTGCAGCCGTCCGGCGGCGGCACCGAGATCGTCTACGCGGTGAAAACGACGCCGACGATTCCGCTCGCCGGCCCGGTCTTCATGCTGGTCCTGAAGAAAGCGATCAGGGACCTGATCGGCGGCGTCGGCAAAGAGTCAGAGCGACGCGCCGCGAATGCGCGTTAAGCGCTTCTTCGATCACGATCTCTGGCATCCCTCGAATCGGCTGCCGGCATTCGTCCTGCTCGCGCTCGGCCTCCTCGTCGGCGGCGGGATCGCCGCCTACGAGCTGCTGAAGCGGCCCGGCGACGTCCACAACGAGGCGGTGATCGAACGCTTCAAAGAGCCGAAACCGCCGCCGCCGAAAGAGCCGAAGACGGTCAACTGGCCGATCTACGGATACGACCTCGCCCGCACCCGCTACCTGCCGGTGAAGGGGGTGAAGCCGCCCTTCCGGAAACTCTGGCGCTTCACCGACCGGCCGCTGCTCGAGTTCCCGCCGATCTACGTCGGCGGCAAGCTCTACTTCGTCAACAACAACGGCTTCGCCCACGCGCTCGACGCCGACACCGGCAAGATCCTCTGGAAACGGCGGATCGGTCGCCTCAACGCTTCCTCGCCGGCCTATTACAAGGGCCGCCTCTACATCGTCAACCTGGTGCCGGGGCACATCGTCAAGCTCGACGCGAAAACCGGCAAGACGATTTGGAAGCGCGACCTGCCGGGGCGGGCCGAGTCCTCGCCGATCGTGATCGACCGCACCGTCTACTTCGGGGTCGAGAACGGCGAGCTGTTCGCGATGAGCACCGGCAAAGGGCAGTTGCGCTGGTCGACCTCGCTCGGCGGCGCGATCAAGGCCGCCCCCGCCTACTACGGCGGCAAGCTCTTCGTCGGCGACTACGGCGGCTACATGAACGCGGTCGACGCCAAAACCGGGGAGCTGGTCTGGCAGAGCGGCTCCCTCGGCCCCGGCTTCGGCGGCTCCGGCGCCTTCTACTCGACCCCGGCGGTCGCCTACGGCCGCGTCTACGCCGGCAACAACGACGCCCGCGTCTACAGCTACGACACCGCCAACGGGGAGCTCGCCTGGTCCTACTCGACCGGCGGCTACGCCTACTCCGGCCCAGCCGTCGCCAACACCAAGCACAGCCCGCCGACCGTCTTCATCGGCTCCTTCGACGGCAACGTCTACGCGCTCGACGCCAAGGACGGCGGCGTGCGCTGGAGCCGCTCGGCCGGCGGCCAGGTGATCGGCTCGCTCTCGGCGGTGGGCGACATCGTCTACGTCGCCGAGTTCACCGACAAAACGACCAGCGGCTTCATGATGAGGAGCGGCAAGCGGGTCTTCCGCTACCCCTACGGCACCTACACGCCGGTGATCTCCGACGGCCGCCGCATCTACCTCACCGGTTACTCGAGCATCACCGCGCTGCAGCCCTTCAAGCACCGGATCGAGGTCGCCGGCGGGGTCGAGGCGCCGGCGGTGAAGGCGAAGCCACCGCCGCCCAAGAAGAAGGCGAAGAAGCAGGCAAACTCCGCGAAGAAGCAGGCGAAGGGTGCGAAGAATCAGTCGCGCAAGGGCGCTAACGACGCGAAGGGACGCCGCCAGGGGGAGGCGGCGGCAGCTTCGGAGCGCCCGGCGCGTAAGAAGGGAAGCGCCCAGAGTGGAGACGGGAGCGGAGGACGTTGAGGCTGGCGCCGTAGTTCTGGATCCGGTAGGTGCTGGTGGCGCCGAAGTCCTGGTAGTAGACGAGCATCTTCGTCCGCGGGTGGCTGCGGACCCAGGCGAAGAGCTTGCTGACGAAGGCCGGGTCGTCGCCGGTGTGGACCGCCCACTCGGTGATCGCGAACGGCTTGCCGGAGAACTTGCGGTAGAGCCCCGTCAGCGACTTCCATTCCGGGTAGCCGGAGTAGAAGTCGGTGCCGGCCCAGTCGACCCAGCGCGAGCCGGGGTAGAAGTGGCGCGGCCGGTTGTGGGGGACGGTGGGGGAGCCCGAGGGCAGCGGGCTCCAGATCACCGCGACCGGCGCCTTCTTCAAGCCGCGGACCAGGACCGTCAGCGGCGGCAGCCCGGCTTCGGCGAGGCGGCGGTTGATCACCTTCGCCTTGCCGCCGCCGTGGACGATTACGTAGATGCGGCGGAAGGCGCGCTTGTAGGCGCGGGGACTGTGCTCGGGGCCGCGCGAGGCGCCGGCGCAGTCGTAGGCGGCCCAGGCGTTGAGGCAGCGGTTGGGCTCGCCGAGCGGCCGCACGTAGGCCCGCATCTTCTTGTTGGCGAAGAGCTTGTTGAGGCGGACGAGGTAGGCGTCGCCGTCGCCCTGGGCGATCTGCGCCGGAGTGATCAGCTCACCGCCGGTGTTGTTGTCCTCGGTCGAGAGATGGATGATCGGCCGCGCCCGCGCCGTCTGCCAGCGCCGGATCGACTCGTCGAAGTCGCTGCCCCAGGTGCGGAACGACTGGATCAGCGCCGGGTGCTTGTCGAGGTCGTTGGAGAACTGCCCGAAGTCGGCCATGTCGCCGGTGTCGGAGACCCCCCACCAGACCTTCTTGCCGGGGGGCTTCAGTAGCGAGGCGGAGGCCGGCGCGGCAGCGAGCAGCGACAGCGCAAGAACGCTGACGAGGGCAACCGCGATCGCGGTTCGCGACATAGGCCGGGCAAGCAACAGAGGCTCCATCCTCGCAAGCGGCGAGGGTGCGCCTCCGCTCTTCGCCGGTTACTGCAACGGCGGTTGCGGGTTTCGGTATGCCGGGGTCGGGAACCAGATAACTCGTCCCTTCCAAAGGAGGAGAGAGATGTCGACCGCTCTGGTCATAGTCATCGTCGTTGTCGTGCTCATCGTCATCGCGCTGCTGGTCATGTCGGCTCGCCGCAAGAGCAAAGAACGCGAGTTCGCCCAGGTGCAGACGCAGGCGCATCAGGACGACGTGCACCACCACCGTGCCCAAGCCGAGGAGAGCCGCACCGAGGCCGCGGTTGCCGAGGAGCGAGCCGAGCGGGCCAAGCTCGAAGCGGAGCTGAACGAGGAGCGCGCCGAGAAACGCGAGCGGGACCTGCGCGAGAGCTAGGCGGTTCCTAAGCGGCTTCCACGAGGGACGGGGGGTGCTCGGCGACGATCGCCAGCACCTCCGGCGCGTATTTGGAGATGAAGCTGGGGCCGACGCCGCTGATCGCGATCAGGGCGTCGGCATCCGCCGGCCGCACCGTCGCGATCGCGGTCAGGGTGCGGTTGCTGGCGACGGTGAATGCTGGCTTGCCCTCGGCGGCGCGCAGTCGCCACTCCTTCAGCGCCTCGAACAGCGGCTCGTCGACGGGGGAGAGGTCGGGCGCGGGGGCCTTGGGCGCCGAGGAGGATGAGCGCGATTGCTTCGAACTGCTGACCGCGATCGTCTCCGGGTCGGGCAGCCACTCGAGCAGGTCGCAAACGTCGCAGCAGCGCTCCAGCGGCGCCCCTGCCGTGCGATCGCTGAAGTGATCGAGCAGCGAGCGCCGCCGGCACTCGGTGCCGTAGATGAAGGCCTTGATCGCGTGGTAGGCGCGCCAGCCGCGCTCGCGGGCGACCGCCAGGTCGTCGCCGGCGCGCTGTTCGTTGAAGCGGACGAGGCGACCGAGGTCTGCTTTCAGCGCCAGCATCACGGCGCGCGAGGGAAGGCCGTCGCGCCCGGCGCGGCCGGCCTCCTGGTAGTAGGCCTCGACGCTGGTCGGGATCGTCACGTGCCAGACCGAGCGCACGTCGGGCTTGTCGACGCCCATCCCGAAGGCGTTGGTGGCGCAGATGACTCCGGTGTCGGTGGCCATGAAGCGCTCCTGGATCGCCGTCCGCTGCGCCGGTTCGAGGCCGGCGTGGTAGGCGACGGCGGCGATCTCGCCGTCGCGCAGCTCCGCGGCGACCTCTTCGGTCTGCTTGCGGGTGCCGCAGTAGACGATCGCCGGCCGGTTGGCCGGATCGCGCAGCCCCGCCTCCAGCAGCGCCTGCCGGCGCGCGTTGCAGCCCTTGCCCTCGAGCGCGACGACGTCGAAGGAGAGGTTCGGCCGGTCGAAGCCGGAGCGCACCTGCAGCGGCTCCTTCATCCCGAACCGGGAAGCGATCTCCGCCGCCACCGGCTTCGTCGCCGTCGCCGTGCAGGCCATCACCGTCGGGCGACCCAGCCGCTCCACGACCTGGGGCAGCCGCAGGTAGTCGGGCCGGAAGTCGTGCCCCCACTCCGAGACGCAGTGCGCCTCGTCAACGGCGATCAGGTCGACCTTCCGGTGCGAGAGCGCTTCGAGGAAGACGTTGGAAGCGAAGCGCTCGGGAGCGCAGTAAACGATCCGCGCGTCCCCCCGCACCATCTCCAGCGCCTCGAAGACCTCCCAGTCCTCCATCCCCGAAGTGATCATCGCCACCCGATGCCCCTGCCCCGAAAGCTTCCCCCACTGATCCCGCATCAAAGCGATCAGCGGACTGACCACGATCGTCAGATCCTCGGTAGCGAGCCCCGGCAGCTGATAACAGAGGCTCTTCCCCCCACCGGTGGGCATCACGATCAACGAATCGCGCCCTTCCAGCGCAGCAACGACAGCCTCCCGCTGCCCAGCCCGCCACGAGGCGTAACCGGTGTCTCTCAGCAGCTCATCGGCCTTGTGCCCTACCTCAGTCATGGGCGAGCCACCATAGGCACTCCTCCGGCGGGTGGCGACGATATTGAGGACTCTCCCGCCAGGGAGAGCCCAATATCGGAGACAGGACCCGCCGGCCGGAGCTCCCCCGTCCTCAGCCGTTGTTGTTGCTGTTGTCGATCTCCGCCGGCACCTGACTCAGCTTCTCGGCAAGCGTGTCGATCTTGATCGACAGCTTCCGCGTATCCGCCTTGGTCAGCTCCGTATAAGAGACGAACCCGTCTTCGGTGCGATACGGCTCCAGCGAGTTGAAGACCATCTTGAAGTCGGCTTCGATCTCGCTGGAGAGGTCCGGGTCGCTTGCGTCGAGCAGCGGCTTCACCGCTTCGAACGCCGCCAGCGACCCTTCGACGTTGGCCTCGAAGTCGACCAGGTCGATGTGCGAGTAACGCTCCTCCTCGCCGGTGATCTTCGAGCCCGAGACCTCGGCCAGCAGCTCGTTGGCGCCGACGGCGATTTCGACCGGGTCGAGCTCGACCGTCTTCACCTTCTCGTTCAGTTCTTCGACGTCGGCCTGCAGCTGCTTGGCGACCGGCGCCATGCCCCTGGTCGTGTTTTCCACCCAGAGCGCTTTCTCGATCCGGTGGAAGCCGCCCCATTCGTCGGCGGGGACGCCGTCCTCGCGGGCGTCGATCCGCGGGTCGAGGTCGCCGAAGGAGCCGGCCACCGGCTCGATCCGCTCATAGGGGACGCGGGCGGCGGGGTAGAGGCTCTTCGCCTCCGCGACGTTGCCGGCGACCACGGCGGCGACGAACGGCTTCGTCTTCGCAACGAGTTCGGCGGTGTTTTCCTCGAGGTAGCCGCGGTACTGGGCGACCGCGGCCTTTTCCTGCGGGCTCATCGGCTTGCTCTTCGCCGCCGCGTTGGTGGCAGTGGTGTCGGTGGTCTCGTCGTCGCTCGAACCGCAGGCGGCGACGAAGAGGGCAAGAAGGACGAGCGCCCCGGCGATCAGGGCTGGACGGACACGGGTTCGATGCATCTGGGGTGGTGTTCCTTTCGGTGGGGGGCTGATCAAGAGAGGAGGGATTCGCCGACGTAGCCGCCGGGCTCGGCGCCCGGCGGGACGGCGAAGAGGGCGCTGCCGACGTGCTTGATGTACTCGTTGAGCGCGTCGAAGCGGCCGAGCCGGCGCTGGATCGCGACGAACTGCTCGGGATCGCGCTGGAAGCTGATGAAGAAGAGGCCGGCCTCGAGCTCGCCGAGGCTCTCGTCGACGCCGTCGGTGAAGGAGTAGCCGCGGCGGAGAATCTTGGCGCCGTCGTTCTCGCTGGCGGAGGCGAGGCGGACGTGGGCTTCCCGCGGGATCACCGGGTGGCCGTTGGGCTTCTTTGCGTCCAGCGGCAGCGGCTCGAACTCGTCGGTGCCGCCGAGCGGGGCTCCGCTGTACTTGTGGCGCCCGATCGTCCGCTCCTGGTCCTGCAGCGAGGCGCGGTCCCAGACCTCGAGCAGCATCCGGATCCGGCGCGCGACCATGTAGGTGCCGCCGCGCATCCAGGCCGGTCCCTCGTCGCCGACCCAGACGAAGCGCTCCATGTCCTCGCTGTCCTCGGCGCGGATGTTGGCGGTGCCGTCCTTCAGGCCCATCAGGTTGCGCGGGGTGTCCTGGTTGCGGCTGGTGCTGGAAGTACGGCCGAAGCCAAGCTGGGACCAGCGCACCGCCACCGTGCCGCGGCCGATCCGGGCCAGGTTGCGGACCGCGTGGAAGGCGACCTGGGGGTCGTCGGAGCAGGCCTGGACGCAGACGTCGCCGCCCACTTCGGCCGGGTTCAGCACGTCGCCCGGCAGCGACGGCAGCGGCTCCAGCGCCGCCGGCCGCCTGCCCGCCAGCCCCAGCCCGGGCTTCTCGAACAGGCCCGGACCGAAGCCGAAGGTGACGGTGAGGCGGGAGGGGAGGAGGCCGACGGTCTCGCCGGTGTCGTCGGGCGGCGCCAGCGGCACGTCGTTGACGTCGCCGACCATCGCCCCCTCCGTGGCTTCCGCCGCCGCCCGCGTCCACTCCCGCATCAGCTCGCGCAGCTCGGCCGGGTCTTCGGTCAGCAGGTCGAAGGCGGCGAAGTGGAGGCGGTCCTGGGCGGCGGTGTCGATTCCCGCCTGGTGCTCGCCGTAGAAGGGGACGGCGCCCGTCCCCTCTTCGTCCGCGGCCTCGGCCAAGCGATGGCCTGCCAGGAGCCCTCCGCCCCCAAAACTCACTCCAGCTGCGCCCACGCCGGCAAATGCCAGCAGGCGGCGACGGGTGAGTGCAGGGAATGGAGGCAAAGGGTCCTGGCGACTGGTTTAGGCCACCCTAATTAGGGCGACCGAAAACCTACCAGGGAGCTAGGGATTCAGTCGAAAGGTGTGACACCTAAGGCAGCCAGGGCTGCGACCAGCTGCCGGTGCCCCGGGTCAGCTTCTCGGCTTCCTTCGGCCCCCAGGTCCCCTGCTCGTAAGGCTGAACCGGCCCCGGTTCGTCGAGCAGCGGCTGCACCACGCGCCAGGTCTCTTCGATCGAGCTCTGACGGGTGAAGAGCCCGTGCTCGCCGACGATCGCGTCGCCGAGCAGCCGCTCGTAGGGCTCGGGGTCCTCTCCCGGCACCTTCTCGAACAGCACCTCGAGATCGGCGGCCTGGAACGCCTCCTCTCCCGCCTGCTTCGCGTAGAGGCGGATTCGCGCCCCCGCCTTCGGCTCGATCCGGATCGTCAGCTGGTTCGGCTCCGGCGTCTTCCCCGGGCCGATCCCGAGCCGCGGCGGCCGCTTGAAGAAGACCGTCACCGCGCTCGACTTCACCGGCAGGCACTTGCCGGCGCGGACGAAGAACGGGACCCCGCTCCAGCGCCAGTTGTCAACCTCGAGCTCGACCGCGGCGAAGGTCTCGGTGGTCGAGTCGGGGGCGACGTCGGTGACGTCGAGGAACCCGTTGTACTGGCCGCGCACGTAGCGCCCCGGGTCGGCCGCCCGCATCGCCTTGAAGAACTCGAGCTTCTTGTCGCGGACGCTGTCGGGATGGTTGCCGGCCGGCGGCTCCATCCCGATCAGGCCGAGCACCTGCAGGGCGTGGTTCTGGATCACGTCGCGCATCGCCCCGACCGCGTCGTAGAAGCGGCCGCGGTCCTCGACCCCGAAGTTCTCGGCGATCGTCATCTGCACGTGGGAGACGTGCTCGCGGTTCCAGACCGGCTCCAGCATCGAGTTGGCGAAGCGCAGGTAGTTGATGTCCATCACCGGCTCCTTGCCGAGGTAATGGTCGATGCGGAGGATCTGCTCCTCGCGCAGGACCGCGCAGAGCTCGGCGTTGAGCTTGCGCGCCGATTCGAGGTCGTGCCCGAACGGCTTCTCGATCACCACGTGCGCGTTCTCGGTCAGCCCCGCCCTGCCCAGGCCCTGGACGACGGTGGCGAAGAGCGAGGGCGGGATCTCCAGGTAGAAGACCGGCTGTTTCGCCCCGCCGATCGCCTCCGCGACGCGCTCGAACGTGGCGGCGTCCGCGTAGTCGCCCTGGACGTAGGAGAGCCGTTGCGCCAGCCGGGCGAAAACGTCCTCGTCGGGCTCCGCCACCGTCGCCCCGATCGCCTCCCGCGCGTGGGCGCGCAGCTGCTCGTCGTCCCACTCGTCGATCGCCACGCCGACGATCGGGCAGCTCAGCTTGCCGCGCTCCTCCAGGTGGTAGAGCGCCCGGAAAGTCATTTTCTTCGCCAGGTCGCCGCTGATCCCGAAGATCGCCAGCACGTCGGCCGCGTTGCTCATTGGCGGCAGGCTATCGTCCGCTTACCCCAGCCACCGCAGCGTTCACCCCGGAGGTCTCAATGGAACTCGGAATCGTCGGTCTCGGTCGCATGGGAGCGAACATGGCCCGGCGCCTGATGCGCGACGGCCACCAGATCGTCGCCTACGACGTCAACCCCGAGGCCGTCTCGCAGCTGGCGAGCGAGGGCGCCGAGGGAGCCTCGTCGCTGGAGGAGATGGCGGCGAAGCTGAGCGCGCCGCGCTCGGTCTGGGTCATGGTCCCGGCCGGCGAGATCACCGAGGAAACGGTCGACGCCGTCGCCGCGGTGTTGGAGTCCGGCGACGCGATCATCGACGGCGGCAACTCCTACTACCGCGACGACATCCGCCGCGCCGGGAAGGTCGGCGAGCAGGGGATCGACTACGTCGACTGCGGCACCAGCGGCGGCGTCTTCGGTCTCGAGCGCGGCTACTGCTTGATGATCGGCGGGCCCGACCGCGCGGTGGAGCGGCTCGACCCGATCTTCGCCAGCCTCGCGCCCGGGGTCGAGTCGGCAGAGCGGACGCCGGGCCGCGACGGCGACCCGTCCCCCTCCGAGCAGGGCTACCTCCACTGCGGTCCCAGCGGCGCCGGCCACTTCGTGAAGATGGTCCACAACGGGATCGAGTACGGGATCATGGCCGCCTACGCCGAGGGCCTGAACATCCTCAAGAACGCCAACGCCGGCAAGGTCAAGCGCGAGGCCGACGCCGAGACCGCCCCGCTCGACCACCCCGAGTACTACCAGTACGACCTCGACCTGCCGGAGGTCGCCGAGGTCTGGCGGCGGGGCAGCGTGATCGGCTCCTGGCTGCTCGACCTGACCGCCGCGGCGCTGCAGGAATCGCCTGGCCTGGACGAGTTCACCGGCCGCGTCTCCGACTCCGGCGAGGGCCGCTGGACGGCGATCGCGGCGATCGACGAGGGGGTGCCGACGCCGGTCCTCACCACCGCCCTGCACGAGCGCTTCTACTCGCGCGGACTCGGCGACTTCGGCGACAAAGTCCTGTCGGCGATGCGCAAGCAGTTCGGCGGGCACGACGAGAAGGCGAGCTGACCGTGGCGATTGAGCTCGAGGTCGCCGGCGACGAGAAGGCGGCCTCGCGGCGCGCCGCCGAGCTGATCGCGGCGGACGGCGCCACGACAGTCGACGAACGCGGCCGGTTCGCGCTGGCGATGAGCGGCGGCCGCTCGCCCTGGGCGATGCTGGCGATCCTCGGCGAACTGGAGGAGATGCCGTGGGACCGGACCGAGCTCTTCCAGGTCGACGAGCGCGTCGACTCCCCCGGCAGCCCCGACCGCAACCTCACCCACATGGTCCTCGGCCTCTCGATGGACCACCAGGCGACGCTGCGGCCGATGCCGGTCACCCAGCGCGACCTCGACGGCGCCGCCCGCGAATACGAAGCCGCGCTGCCGGAGCGCCTCGACCTCGTCCACCTCGGCCTCGGCCCCGACGGCCACACCGCCTCGCTCGTCCCCGGCGACCCCGTCCTCGACGTCAGCGACCGCCGCGTCGCGATCACCTCCGAGCCCTACCAGGACCACCTCCGCATGACCCTCACCTATCCAGCCCTGAACGACGCCCGCCGCATCCTCTGGCTGGTCACCGGCCCCGACAAGCGCGAGCCCCTGCAGAAGCTGCTCGCGGGCGACGAATCGATCCCGGCGGGCCGGGTCCGCAACGACAACATGATCGTGGTCGCGGACGAGGCCGCTACGGGCTGATGACTCTCCTCGATAAGCAACGGAAACCCCCGGTTGACTCGGAGCGTGCCAGCCGGATTCTCATCCAGGTTCTCGGACTCGCGGAGGCGCTGCCTTTCCGCCCTCAGGCCGAACTCTCTTATCCCCCGCTGAAGGACAGGCTGGCTGAAGTGAGAAAAATAAAAATCTCGCAACTTCATGTTGCTTTGACCCACTATCTGGCGAGGCGCCTGACCCAGCCGTCAACCTCCGCCTGATCAACTGGAGTTGCGTCAAGGATCCGCTCGATGTCTTGGTGGTCTTTGGGCCGGCCAAGGATCGTCTTGCGAATAACTAGATGCTCCGGGGAGACGAGCGGGATCGTGGTGCCGCCCTCAAAGGAGACGTTTCTGACCTTCCCCATCATCTCCTCATGGAGGACGTCCTCGGAGAAGAAGAGGTGGAGCGGGTTCTCCTCCCAGGCGAGCTTGACCTGTGCTTCGGCTTGCAACTTGCCCTCGTCGATATCGAGATCGACTCCGAGCGAAGCGAGGGCTTCGCGGACCTCCCGCCATCTCTCCACCGGCACGAAGACGTTGACGTCGATGTCCTTCGTCTCCCTCGGCTCCGCGTAGAAGCTCAGCGCGATGGCGCCGCCGAAGGCGTGCGGGATCCCCGCCTCCTCCAGGAGTCGGTGAAGCGCCTCGATCTTGGCCGGGGGTGGAAGCGTGGCTAGGAAGCCGGGTCGAGCGCGACCGAGTGGTTGCCGACGATCCGCTCGTCCGGGTCCCACTTGCGCTTCACCTCGGCGAGGCGGGAGCAGACGTCGGGGGGGAGGATCGCGTCTGAGTCGCAGGGGCGGTCGGCGAAGTTGAAGTAGCCCCCATCGGCCCCCCAGGGCTCCATCGCCTCGTGCATGCGGTCGAGGCCGCCGCTGACGGCTTCGGCCATCTCGGGCCCCATCACCATTCCTACCCCGTACATCACCCACTCGGCGTCGAGGTGGGAGAGGGCGCCGCCGTCGGGATCGGGCCGGCCGAGGGCGCCGCCGAGCTGGCGCAGCTCGGTCAGCAGCAGCGGCGTGCCGGAGTCCGGGCCGGCGACGCCGACGAAGGCGTCGATCGCCTCGTCGGAGAGCTCGCGCAGCGCCCGGTGGTGGCCGAGGCCGGGGACCGGCTGCTCGGGGTCCATGTGGATGTGGCAGAGGGCCGGGGCCGGGATCTGACCGAAGGTGTCGAGGATCGGCTCGCCGATCTCGCGCAGCGGCGCGATCGCGGCTTCGCCGGCGGCCTGGTCGCCGATGCAGGCGGCGTCGATCGTCAGCAGCGCTTTGCCGCGCAGGAAGTCGGGCACGTCGGGGATGTCAGGCGGCCGCAGGAAGCGGACCACCGAGGTGACGTCCTCGGAGACGCCCGCCGCCCAGTCGCGGTAGGTACGGATTCCCTCGGCGCCGACCTCGGCCGGGAACAGCAGCGCGCCGCCGTAGGCCTCGGCGACCGGCACCAGGTTCAGGTGCAGAGCGGTGACGACCCCGTGGCTGCCGCCGCCTCCGCGCAACGCCCAGAAGAGGTCCGGCTCATTCTCGGCATCGACCGTCCGTGCCTCGCCGTCGGCGGTGACCAGCTCGACCGCCCGCAGGCGGTTGCAGGCGAAGCCATAGCGCCGCCCGAACCAGCTCAACCCGCCGCCGAGCGTGTAGCCGGTGACACAGACGTCGGGGGAGGAGCCCGGCAGCGAGGCCAGCCCGTGCGCCCCGGCGGCCTCGGCCAGCTCCAGCGAGAGCACTCCCGCCTCCACCCGTGCCGTCTGCGCCTCGGCGTCGATCTCGACACCGCGCAGCCGCTCGGTCTTGACCAGGATCGTGCCCTCGAGCGGGCGCAGCGAGAGGGCACCGTGGCCGCTGCCCTGCGCGGTCACCCGCAGCCCGTTCTCGGCGGCGAAGCGCACTACGGCGGCGGCGTCATCGGCACTCTCGATGAAGGCGACGGCCTCCGGGTGCTGGTCGGCGGCGAGGTTCCAGGCCATCCGTGCCTGATCCCAGTCCCCGTCGTTGGGGGTAGCGACGCGACCGGCGATCGCCAGCCCGCTGAAGTCGGTCATTCGAGGCCTCCTTTGGAGTCAGCTGTAGCTCGTGCGTTCCACGCCGTCTCCCCTGGCGATGAGAACTTCGCTCACCATATCCGGGGGGAAGAGGCCGTGGGCGGCAACGCCGGGATCGGCCTCCAGCCGCGCCGCCAGCGCCGCCGGATCGTCGAGTCCGCCGCCGCGGTAGTCGGCGATGACGCCATTGTCCGGCGAGCGCGGCGCGTCCCGCAGCTCTACGTCGGGACCGAGCCGCTCCAAGGTCGAGGCCGCCCCGAAGCCGAACAGCTCCAGCGGCACCGGCCAGGTAAACGCCTCGACCGGCTTGCTCGAATCGCCGATGACGACGAATCGATCGGCCGCGGCGGCGACGATCTTCTCGCGCAGGTGGGCGCCGCCCCCGCCCTTGATCAGCCAGCCGTCGGGCGTCACCTCGTCGGTGCCGTCGATCGCGAGGTCGAGGCGGGTGAGGCTGTCGAACTCCTCGACCGGAATCCCCAGCTCCCGCGCCTGCTCCTCGGTCGCGACCGAGGTGGCGACGCAGCGGATTCCCTGCAGCCCGCGGCGGGCGATCGCCGGCAGCAGGTGGGCGACCGTCGACCCCGTCCCCAGGCCCACCGTCATCCCGCTCTCGACCAGCTCCGCGGCCGCCTCGGCGGCGAGGCGCTTCTCCGTGTCTGCCCCACTCATTAGCGGCACGGTACATTGCCTAAATGACTTCAAGCACTGCAACCAGCACCGCAACCGCACCCGATACTCAGGACTACAAGGTCGCCGACATCGGCCTCGCCGATTTCGGCCGCAAGGAGATCTCCCTCGCCGAGGTAGAGATGCCCGGCCTGATGCAGACGCGCGAGGAGTACGGCTCCTCGCAGCCGCTGAAGGGCGCGCGCATCACCGGCTCCCTGCACATGACGATCCAGACCGCGGTCCTGATCGAGACCCTGGTCGCGCTCGGTGCCGAGGTGCGGTGGGCCAGTTGCAACATCTTCAGCACCCAGGACCACGCCGCCGCGGCGATCGCCGCCGCCGGCATCCCCGTCTACGCCTGGAAAGGCGAGACGCTGGAGGAGTACTGGTGGTGCACCGAGCAGGCGCTGAACTGGCCCGGTCACAACGGCCCGAACATGATCCTCGACGACGGCGGCGACGCCACGCTGCTCGTGCACCGCGGCGCCGAGTACGAGAAGGCCGGCGCGATCCCCGCGTTCGACGCCGAGAGCGCCGAGCAGCGGATCATCTACCAGCTCCTCCACGACAGCCTCGCCGAGGACAGCAGCCGCTGGACCACCGTGGGCAACGCCATCAAGGGCGTCACCGAGGAGACCACCACCGGTGTCCTCCGGCTCTACGACATGATGCGCGAGGGCTCGCTGCTCTTCCCGGCGATCAACGTCAACGACTCGGTGACCAAGAGCAAGTTCGACAACAAGTACGGCTGCCGGCACTCGCTCATCGACGGCATCAACCGCGCGACCGACGTGCTCATCGGCGGCAAGGTCGCCGTGGTCTGCGGCTACGGCGACGTGGGCAAGGGCTGCGCGGAGTCGCTGCGCGGCCAGGGTGCCCGCGTCATCGTCACCGAGATCGACCCGATCTGCGCGCTTCAGGCGGCGATGGACGGCTACCAGGTGTCCACGCTCGACGAGGTCCTCCCGACGGCGGACATCATCATCACCGCCACCGGCAACAAGGACGTCGTCACCGTCGACCAGATGCAGCGGATGAAGTTCCAGGCGATCGTCGCCAACATCGGTCACTTCGACAACGAGATCGACATGGCCGGGCTCGAGGGCTTCCCCGGCGTGCAGCGCAAGAACGTGAAGCCGCAGGTCGACGTGTGGACGTTCCCCGACTCGGCCGGCGCCCGGGGGACCAC
>DATIMV010000044.1:0-2255 GCA_035474955.1 Solirubrobacterales bacterium | reverse complement strand
GGAGGCGCTCGGCGCCGAGCGCCACCACCTCTTCCACCGCGCCAACCTCGACGCCGTCTACATCGATCTCCCGCTGGAGCAGCCGGCAACGGCGCTGCTGGCCGACCAGCTCGAGCGGCTCGGCGTTTCCTACGCCGGCGTCTTCCCCAACCAGCGAACCGACGGGGACGTGCTCCGCATGCAGTCGCTGCACCGGGTCCGAGTCAAGGCCGACGACGTTGCCGTCGCCTCGGACCACGGGCGCGAACTCTTGGAGTACGTCCTCGCCGATCTGCCGCAAACGGCCTAGACCGCTACCTCCCGCGAAGACAGGTGGGCGCCGACCTTGCGCTTGACCCGCTGCAGGGCATTGTCAACGGTCTTGGTGTCGCACTCCAGGCGCTCGGCGATCAGCTCGTAGGAGTGACCGTCGAGGTAGAGCGAGAGGACCCGGCTCTCGAGTTCCGAGAGCACTCCCGAGACGCCGGAGAGGCAGGAGACGAGGCTCGCCAGCTCTTCGGTGGCGATCACCTGGTTGACCGGATCGTGAACGCTCGGCCCGGGCAGGATCTCGTCGAGGGTGGTTTCCGAGTCGCCGGCCGCGGCCGGGGTCTGGCTGAAGGAGACGTACTGATTCAACGGCGTGTGCTTGTTGCGGGTCGCCGTCTTCACGGCGGTAATGATCTGCCGGGTGATGCAGAGCTCGGCGAAGTTGCGGAAGCTCGACTCGCGGTCGGTGCGGTAGTCGCGGATCGCCTTGTAGAGGCCGAGCAGGCCCTCCTGGATCAAGTCATCCGACTCGCCTCCGAGGAGGAAGTAGGACGAGGCCTTGAGGCGGACGAAGCCGCGGTAGCGGCGGACGATCGCGTCGTAGGCGTCGGCGCGGCCGGCCTTGGCCTGGGCGACGAGATAATGATCATCAAGCTCAGCTTGAGGGTTAGAGGTGGGGACGCGACCGGATGGCTGAGCGACCGGTAGCGGCAGTTCCTGCGTAGGCGTCGATAGAGCCACAGATCCTTCTCCTTGCTGAAGGGTCGTGGCGCCGCTTACCTCCCCAGAGGCGCCCTATTCACAGGGCTTACCTCAACCTGAGGTTCACCCTTATTGCGCCGCTAGTTTACGTGCGCGCGGAGTTCTGTCAACCCCAAATTGCGACTTTTGCAAACGCCGTTGCATTTGCTGGGGTTCCGCAGGATCTTCAAGCGCGCTGCCGGAGCGCCTCAAACAAGAGCGCCGTGGCCGCCGCCGAGACGTTCAGGGACTCGACTCGGCCGCGCCCGGGGAGGGCGACGATCCCGTCGCAGGAAGAGGCCACCCGCGGACGCAGGCCCTTCCCCTCTCCCCCCAGGACGATGATGGTCGAGCCGGTGAGGTCGACCTGCCAGGGGGCCTGCTTCGCCTCAGCGTCGGCGCCCCAGATCCAGAAGCCGGCCTCCTTCGCCTCCGCCAACCAATCGGCGAGGTTGCGGACGTGGGCGACCTCGAGGTGCTCGACGGCACCGGCCGAGGTCTTGCAGGTGACCGCGGTGACCGCGGCCGAGCGCCGCTCCGGAATCACCACTCCCGCCGCGCCGGCGAACTCGGCCGAGCGGCAGACGGCGCCGAGGTTGCGCGGGTCCTGCACCTGATCGAGGGCGACGAGCAACGACCCCTCCCGCCGCAGCATCGCGACGGGGTCTCCGTAGGGATAGGGGTCAACCTCGGCCACCACCCCTTGGTGATCGGGCGACCCGCAGAGCCGCTCCAACTCCTCCCCCGAAGTCTCCGGCGCCCGCCAGACCCGGTGCACCCGCCGCCTCCCCCGCTCCGCCTCGGCAACCGGGTTGCGCCCGTAGATGAACTGGTTCGCCATCTAGCCCTTCGGGACCAGCGACGGGCCATCAGCCGAATCGCGCACTTCCCAACCCATTCCAGCCAACTGATCCCGCAGAGCATCAGCCCGCTCGAAGTCCTTCGAAGCCCGCGCCTCCTCGCGTTCCTGCATCAGCTTCGTAGCCTGCTCGTCGACCTCAGCTCCCTCTTCCGGCTGGGTGAGGGAGCTGAGCCCGACGAGCTCCAGCATCTCGGCGACTCCAGCAGCCGCAGCGTCCCCAGGAACCTCCCCTCGATTCGCTTCCCCCACCAGCTCAAACACCTCGGCAAGAGCCCTGGGCGTGTTGAAGTCATCAGCGAGGGCTTCGCGGAACGCCTCGAACCTGGCAGCGGCCCCGCTTCCGGCCGTCGGGGAGAGGTTCGCCGGACCCTCCCCGCTGTTGTCCGCCGAACCTCTCCCCGAC
>DATIMV010000043.1:0-23201 GCA_035474955.1 Solirubrobacterales bacterium | reverse complement strand
CGAGCTCGGCGGCGCCGCTGACGGCGACGATCTCCTTCTTCCACGGCTGCAGGATGGGAGGGACGATCGCTTCGTAGGGCTTGCGCCGGACGAAATGGAGCGTGCCCGCGAGGGTGAAGAAAGCGGCGAGGAGGGTGCGGAGGAACAGCATCAGGCACAGCAGCCTAATTGCCTCGGGCGGGTGGGCCGGCGAGGGCCGATCTCCGCGAGCCCGGGTGGCCGTCCAGCTAAGGTCACGAGCGTGCCGGAATTCAAACTGAACTCTGCCTATACGCCGACGGCCGACCAGCCGAAGGCGATCGCCGGGCTGGCCGAGGGACTGGGGGACGGCGAGCGCTTTCAGACCCTGCTCGGCGCCACCGGCACCGGCAAGACCTTCACGATGGCGGCGACGATCGCCGAGGTGCAACGCCCCTCGCTGGTGATCGCGCACAACAAGACGCTTGCCGCGCAGCTCTGCAACGAGTTCCGCGAGTTCTTCCCCGAGAACACGGTCGAGTACTTCGTCTCCTACTACGACTACTACCAGCCGGAGGCCTACGTCCCGGCCCAGGACCTCTACATCGAGAAGGACTCCTCGATCAACGACGAGATCGACCGGCTCCGCCACGCCGCCACCGCGGCTCTGTTCGCTCGCCGCGACGTGATCATCGTCGCCTCGGTCTCCTGCATCTACGGGATCGGCTCGCCCCAGGTCTACAACGAAAAAATGCAGCTGTTCCAGGTCGGCAAGGAAATCGACCGCGACGACGTGCTGCGCAAGCTGGTGAAGATGCAGTACCAGCGCAATGACCAGGTGCTCGGCCGCGGCGCCTTCCGGGTCCGCGGCGAGGTGCTGGAGATCATGCCCTCCTACGCCGAGTCGGCGTATCGGATCGCCCTCTTCGGCGACGAGATCGAGGGGATCCAGCACTTCGACCCGCTGACCGGCGAAGTGCTCGACGTGATCGACCACGTCTCGGTCTGGCCGGCCTCGCACTACGTGACCAAAGACGAGACGGTCGATCGCGCCGTCGACGAGATCCGCGCCGAACTCGAATCGCGCACCGCCGAGCTCGAAGGCGAAGGCAAGCAGCTGGAGGCCCACCGGCTGCGCCAGCGGACGATGTACGACCTCGAGATGATCAAGGAGCTCGGCTTCACCTCGGGGATCGAGAACTACTCGCGGATCCTCGACGGGCGCCCGGCCGGTAGCCCCCCTCACACCCTCATTGACTACTTCCCCGACGACTTCGTCGTCTTCGTCGACGAGTCCCACCAGACGATTCCGCAGATCGGCGGCATGTACGAGGGCGACCGCTCGCGGAAGACGAGCCTGGTCGACTACGGCTTCCGGCTGCCCTCGGCGATGGACAACCGGCCGCTCAAATTCGACGAGTTCCTCGCCCGGGTGAACCAGCTGGTGATGGTCTCGGCGACCCCCGGGCCGTTCGAGAAGGCCGAAGCAACCCGTACGGTCGAGCAGATCGTCCGCCCGACCGGGATCGTCGACCCCGAGATCGAGCTGCGCGAGACGAAGAACCAGATCGACGACCTGATGAACGAGGTCAAGAAGGTGGCCGAGAGCGGCGACCGCACCCTGGTCACGACCCTGACCAAGAAGATGGCCGAGGACCTGACCGCCTACCTCCTGGAGTACGGGGTCAAGGTCAGGTACCTGCACTCCGAGGTCGACACCCTGGAACGGATCCAGATCATCCGCGACCTGCGGCTCGGCGAGTACGACGTCCTGGTCGGCGTCAACCTCCTGCGCGAGGGGCTCGACCTGCCCGAGGTCTCGCTGGTGGCGATCCTCGACGCCGACAAGGAGGGCTTCCTTCGCGGCGAGACCAGCCTCGTGCAGACGATCGGGCGCGCCGCCCGCAACGTCAACGGCCGGGTGCTGATGTACGCCGACAAGGAGACCGAAGCGATGCGGGCGGCGATGCGCGAGACCGACCGCCGCCGCGCGATCCAGCTCCGTTACAACGAAGAGCACGGGATCACGCCGGAGACGGTGCGCAAAGGCATCTCCGAGATGAGCGAGTTCCTGGCGATGGAGGACCGGGCACCGCGCAAGCGCCGCAGCAAACGCGCCGAGGACTTCTCCAGCCCAGAGGAGCTGGAGAAGACGATCGTGGCGCTGGAGGAGGAGATGCTGGCCGCCGCCGACGACCTCCGCTTCGAGGAGGCGGGGCGGATTCGCGACGAGCTTCGCGAGCTGCGCCGCGACTTGGATGGGATGACGGCCGGGACCTGATGGCGGTCGACGTCACCGAGGCGACCTTTCAGGCGGAGGTGCTGGAGCGCTCGCGTCAGGTTCCGGTGGTGGTCGACTTCTGGGCCGACTGGTGCGGGCCCTGTAAAGCGCTGAGCCCGGCGCTGGAGAAAGCCGAGGCCTCGCGCCAGGGGGAGGTGGTGCTGGCCAAGGTCGACGTCGACTCCAACCAGCGCCTGGCGGCACAGTTCCAGGTGCAGGGGATTCCGGCGGTGAAGGCGTTTCGCGACGGCGCGGTCGTCGACGAGTTCGTCGGGGCGCTGCCGCCGCCGAAAGTGGAGGCGTTCTTCGACTCGCTGGCGCCCTCGAAGGCGGACGAGCTGCTGGCAAGGGGCGACGAGCTCTCGCTGCGCGAGGCAGCCGAACTGGAGCCGGGACGCGCCGACGTCGCCGTCGCCCTGGCCAAGGCACGGCTCGGGCGCGGTGCCGACGAGGAGGCGCTGGAGGCGGTCGCGAGCCACGAGGGCGACTTCGCCGCGGCCGGGATCGTCGCCCGCGTCCGCCTCGCCAAGCTGGGGATCGGCAGCGACGGCTTCGCCGCGCTGGACCGCGGCGAACGCGAGGCGGCGCTCGACGCCCTGCTCGAGGAGTTGCAGGGGACCCGGGGCGACAACTGGAGCGCCGGTGGCCTCTCGGCCGAGGACCTGCGCGATCTCCTCCGCCGCGCGGTGATCGGCATCCTCGCCGAGCTCGACCCCGGCGACCCGACCGCCCGCGATTACCGGCGCCGGCTCTCGGCGGCCCTCGGATAGCCGCAAACTGCGCCTACGCAAGGGGAACATCTGTTCGCTTGTCTAGAATCGACGTGAGTGGCTGCCTCTGAGCGAATCGTCATCTCTGGCGCCCGGGAGCACAACCTCAAGGACATCGACCTTGAGCTGCCTCGCGACGCGCTGATCGTCATCACCGGCCTCTCCGGGTCCGGCAAGTCGAGCCTTGCCTTCGACACGATCTACGCCGAGGGTCAGCGGCGCTACGTGGAGTCGCTCTCGGCCTACGCGCGGCAGTTCCTCGGCCTGATGGAGAAGCCCGACGTCGACTCGATCGAGGGGCTCTCGCCGGCGATCTCGATCGACCAGAAGACGACCTCGCGCAACCCGCGCTCGACGGTCGGCACCGTGACCGAGATCTACGACTACCTGCGGCTGCTCTGGGCGCGGATCGGGGTTCCGCACTGCCCCGAGTGCGGCGAGGAGATCACCGGCCAGACCCAGGAGCAGATCGTCGACCGGCTGATGACCCTGGAGGACGGGACCAAATTCATGGTGATGGCGCCGGTCGTCCGCGGCCGCAAAGGCGAGTACGGGAAATTGCTCGAGCAGATGCGGCTCGAGGGCTACTCGCGGGCCAAGATCAACGGCGAGCTGCGGCGTCTCGACGAGGACATCACCCTCGACAAGAAGTACAAACACGACGTCTCGATCGTCGTCGACCGGCTGGTGATGAAATCGGAGCTGCGGCGGCGGCTCTCGGAGTCGGTCGAAGCGGCCGCCGGTCTCGCCGCCGGCTTGATCGAAGTCGAGATCGTCAGCGGCGATCAGGAGGGCGAGATCCTGCTCTTCTCCGAGCAGTTCGCCTGCCTCAACTGCGGCACCTCGATCCCAGAGCTGGAGCCGCGGATCTTCTCCTTCAACTCGCCCCACGGCGCCTGCGACCGCTGCCACGGGCTCGGCTTCCAGCGGGTGATCGACCCCGAGCTGGTCGTCCCCGACCCGACCCTCTCGCTCGGCGAGGGCGCGCTGCAGCCCTGGAACCGCGGCATCAGCGCCTACTGGCGGCGGCTGATCGCCGCCGTCGCCGAGGCCAACGACGTCGACCTCGACAAGCCCTGGTCGCAGCTGACCCAGGACGAGAAGGAGATCTTCCTCTACGGCACCGGCGGTGAACGCCACCACGTCAGCTACACCAACCGCTTCGGCCGCCGCCGCTCCTACAAGGTCCGCTTCGAGGGGATCGTCAACAACCTGCAGCGGCGTTACGAAGAGACCGACTCGGAGTCCAACCGCGAGCGGATCGAGGGCTACATGGCCGAGCAGCCGTGCCCCGCCTGCAAGGGAGCCCGCCTGCGGCCCGAGAGCCTCGCGGTCAAGGTCGGCGGTTGCAGCATCGCCGAGTACAGCGACCTCTCCGCCCACGCCGCCGCCAAGTGGATCCGCGAGCTGGAGATGACCGAGACCGAGCGGGCGATCGCGCGCCTGATCGTGCGCGAGATCACCGAACGGCTCTCCTTCCTCGAGAACGTCGGCATCGGCTATCTCTCGCTGGCCCGCTCGGCCCGCACCCTCTCCGGCGGCGAGGCGCAGCGGATCCGGCTCGCGACCCAGATCGGCTCGCACCTGGTCGGGGTGATGTACGTGCTCGACGAGCCCTCGATCGGGTTGCACCAGCGCGACAACGAGAAGCTGATCGCGACCCTCGACCGCCTCCGCGACCTCGGCAACACGGTGATCGTCGTCGAGCACGACGAGGGGACGATGATGGCCGCCGACCATCTGGTCGACCTCGGCCCCGGCGCCGGCGAACACGGCGGCCACGTGATCGCCGCCGGGACGCCGAAACAGGTGGCGAAGAACTCGGCCTCGCTGACCGGCCAGTACCTCTCCGGCAAGCGCCAGATCGAGGTGCCCGAGCAGCGGCGGGAACCGACCGGCACCCTCGTCGTCCGCGGCGCCCGCGAACACAACCTCAAGGACGTCGACGTGATGGTCCCGCTCGGGGTCTTCTGCTGCGTCACCGGCGTCTCCGGCTCGGGCAAGTCGACGCTGGTCAACGAGACCCTCCACCACGCGGTCGCCAACCGCCTGCACCAGGCGAAGCTGCGGCCGGGCTCCCACGACGGGATCGACGGCTTGAGCCAGATCGACAAGATCATCAACATCGACCAGTCGCCGATCGGCCGCACGCCGCGCTCGAACCCGGCCACCTACACCGGCGTCTTCGACCACATCCGCCAGCTCTTCACCCAGACCCAGGAGGCGCGGGCGCGTGGCTACAAGCCGGGCCGTTTCAGCTTCAACGTCAAGGGCGGCCGCTGCGAGGTCTGCAAGGGCGACGGCCAGATCAAGATCGAGATGCACTTCCTGCCCGACGTCTACGTCCCCTGCGAGCAGTGCCACGGCAAGCGCTACAACCGCGAGACGCTGGAGGTGCGCTTCAAAGGCAAAAGCATCGCCGACGTGCTGGAGATGTCGGTCGAGGAGGCGGTCGAGTTCTTCGAGAACGTGCCGAAGATCGCCCGCCGCCTCCGCACCCTGCACGACGTCGGCCTCGACTACATCCGCCTCGGGCAGCCGGCGACGACCCTCTCCGGCGGCGAGGCGCAGCGGATCAAGCTCGCCACCGAGCTCTCCAAAGTCGCCACCGGCGACACCCTCTACATCCTCGACGAGCCGACCACCGGCCTGCACTTCGCCGACGTCCAGCGTCTGCTCGACGTGCTCGGCCGCCTCGTAGACGCCGGCAACTCGATAGTCGTGATCGAGCACAACCTCGACGTGATCAAGACCGCCGATTGGCTCATCGACCTCGGCCCCGAGGGCGGCGAAGCCGGCGGCGAGATCGTCGCCACCGGCACCCCCGAGGAGGTCGCCGCGGTCAAGGGCTCCTACACCGGCAGCTTTCTCGCCGAGCTGGTCGAGCCGGCGAAGCCGAAACGGCGCTCGCGCAGGCGCGAGCCTGTGGCCGCCTAGGCCAACTCGCCACCACCGCCTACTGCTGCTTGGCCCATCTTCCACCCCTGAGCGATCGGGGGTGAATGAAACGTCTGCATAGGGGTACTCGACCCAGTGACAATCCCTGAGGAGGAGGGTGTATGTCTCATCCAGCGCTTTTGCGGCGGCTCGTCGTCATCGGCTGCGCACTGTTCGCGATCGGTCTGGTCGCTGCCGGCTGCGGCAGCAGCGACGACGACACGACCGGCGGCGGTAGCGGAGGGGGAGGCGGCGGCAGCGCGACGATCGCCCTCCTGCTTCCCGAAAACGAAACGCCCCGCTACGAAACCAACGACAGGCCGGACTTCGAAAAATCGGTCGAAGAAAAATGTCCCGACTGCGAGGTCATCTACTTCAACGCCGGCGGGGACGCTGAAAAACAGCAGTCCCAGGGCGAAGCGGCGCTGACCAAAGGCGCCGAAGTCCTCGTCCTCGACCCGATGGACTCCAAATCGGCGGCGTCGATCGCCGAACGGGCGAACGCCCAGGGCGTCCCGGTCGTCAGCTACGACCGCCTGATCGAAAACAGCGAAGTCGACGCCTACATCTCCTTCGACAACGAACGGGTGGGAGAACTGCAGGGCGAAACGCTGGCGAAAAAACTGAAAGAAGACGGCTCGCCGAAAGGCCCGATCATCATGATCAGCGGCGATCCGGCCGACCCCAACGCGGCGCTGTTCAAGAAAGGCGCCCAGAAGGCGTTCGAGGAAGCCGGCGTCGAGATCGCCAAGGAATACGACACGCCCGGCTGGACGGCGGAAAACGCCCAGCGCGAGGCGCAGCAGGCGATCACCGCGCTCGGCAAAGACGGCTTCGCCGGCATCTACGCCGCCAACGACGACACCGGCGGCGGTGCGATCGCGGCGCTGAAAGGCGTCGGCCTCAACCCCGAAGACGTCCCGGTCACCGGCCAGGACGCGACCGTCGCCGGCCTGCAGCGGATTCTCGCCGGCCAGCAGTACATGACGATCTACAAGGCGATCCCGCCGCAGGCGGAGGTCAGCGCCGAAATCGCGATCGCGCTGGCCAACGACGAAGAAATCCCGCAGGACAAAATCACCGAAGAAGTCAACAACGGCAAAGTCGACGTGCCGTCGGTGCTGCTGGAACCGATCGCCGTGACCAAAGACAACGTCAAAGACACGGTGATCAAAGACGGCTTCGTCGAAGCCTCCGAACTCTGCACCGGCCCCTACGCGGCCGCCTGCAAAGAAGCGGGAATCTCGGGCTGAGATGAGCGCAGCCGCCACTCCGCTCCTCGAGCTGGACGGAGTAAGCAAGCGATTCGGCCCGGTCCAGGCTCTGGACCGGGTCGACTTCGCCGTCGGCGCCGGTGAGGTGGTCGGGCTGGTCGGCGACAACGGCGCCGGCAAGTCGACGCTGGTCAAGGCGATCGCCGGGATCAACCCGCCGGATGCCGGCACGATCCGCTTCGAGGGCGAAGAGGTGCGGATCTCCAAACCGCAGGACGCGACGGCGCTGGGGATCGCGACCGTCTACCAGGACCTCGCGCTCTGCGACAACCTCGACGTCGTCGCCAACCTCTTTCTCGGCCGCGAGCAGGTCTCGCCGGGTCCGGCCCGGATCTCGCGCCAGCTCGACGAGGTGAAGATGGAGCACGAGACCGCCGACCTGCTCTCCAACCTGGCGGTGACGATCCCGAGCCTGCGCAGCGAGGTCGGGACGCTCTCCGGCGGTCAGCGCCAGCAGGTCGCGGTTGCCCGCTCTCTGTTGGGCGATCCGAAAGTCGTCCTGCTCGACGAGCCGACCGCGGCGCTCGGCGTGCCGCAGACCAAGCAGGTGCTGGAGCTGATCCGGCGCCTGCGCGAGCGCAACCTCGGCGTCGTCGTGATCAGCCACAACCTGGCCGACGTCTTCGCGATCGCCGATCGCGTTTTCGTTCTCCGCCTCGGCCAGGCCGCCGGCGAGTTCCAGGCAGAGGAAGCGACCGAGGAGCACGTGATCGCCGCGATCACCGGCATCGGCGAGGGCCGCGACAAGAACCACGAGAACCAGCAGCCGGAGAAAGGGGAGGGGGCATGAGCGCGCGCGAGGCAGCGACCGCCGACGAGGCGGCGGAGCGCCGGCCGACCACCTCGGAGACTCTGCGGCGCATCGTCCAGGGCGACCTCTCCTCGGTCCGGGTCGTGCTCGGCCTGGTGCTGATCGCGGCGATCTTCCAGATCCAGGAAGACCGCTTCCTCTCGGCCCAGAACCTGACCAACCTGATGCTGCAGATCACGACGATCGGGTTGATCTCGGTCGGGATCGTCTACGTCCTGCTGCTCGGCGAGATCGACCTCTCCGTCGGTGCTGT
Source organism: Solirubrobacterales bacterium (assembly GCA_035474955.1). GTDB lineage: Bacteria > Actinomycetota > Thermoleophilia > Solirubrobacterales > 70-9 > VAYN01. The sequence goes on along the minus strand of DATIMV010000043.1, from coordinate 14,917 downwards.
CAGCGGCCTCTCGGCCGCCGTGATGGCCGTGTTGAGCGTCAAACACGGCTGGAACGCCTACCTGGCGATCGCCGCAGCCGTCGCCGTCGGCGCCGCGATCGGCTGCTTGCAGGGCTCGCTGTTCAGTCGCTTCGTCGTGCCGTCCTTCGTCGTCACCCTTGCGGGCTTATTGGCCTGGGAAGGTGCGCTCTTACAGGTGCTCGGGCAGACGGGCTCGCTCAACATCACCGACCCGAAGATCACCGGCCTCGCCAACATCTTCTACTCGGACACGGTCGGCTGGATCTTCGCCGCGGTGATCATCGCCGCCTACGGCGCCGCGCTCGCGGTCGGCTACCGTCGCCGGGTCGCCGCCGGCTTCGACGACGTCAGCCCGCTGCCGCAGATCGTCCGCTTGGTCTTCGTCGCCGCGATCGTGCTCGTCGCCGTCGCGATCCTCAACTCCGACCGCGGCGTGCCGCTGGCGGTGATGATCCTGCTCGGCTTCGTCGTCGGCATGGAGTACGTCGCCAAGCAGACCAGCTTCGGCCGCCACGTCTTTGCCGTCGGTGGCAATGCCGAGGCGGCGCGGCGGGCCGGCATCCGCGTCAACCGGGTCCGGGTCGCGGTCTTCACGATCGCCGGCACGATGGCGGCGATCGGCGGCGTAATGGCCGCCTCGCGCCTCTTCGCGGTCAACCAGAACTCCGGCGGCAACGAACTCCTGCTGCTGGCGATCGCCGGCCCGGTGATCGCCGGCACCAGCCTCTTCGGCGGTCGCGGCTCGGTCTGGACGGCGCTGCTGGGGGCGCTCGTGATCGGCTCGATCTCGAACGGGATGGACCTGCTCTCGCTCTCCTCCGCGGTCAAACTGATGGTGACCGGCGGCGTGCTGCTGCTCGCGGTGCTCGTCGACGCGGTCGCGCGCCAGCAGCGGCAGACCTCAGGGCGCGTTTAGGACGGTTTTGACGTTCTCGCGGTGGACGCGCTCGTAGGGCGCGAAGTAGCGGAGGTCTCCGGCGGCGAGCTGGGGAGCGAGCAGCTCCTGCAGCGGTACCTCGCGCAGCTCGGGCTCGCCGGGCATCCGTTGCAGCAGGCGGATGTAGTCCTGGGTGGCGCGGATCAGGCCGGGGCCGTAGCCGCCGCCGGCGATCGCCTCCGGGTCGCCGTGGCTCGGCAGCACCGCCTCCGGGTCGAGGTCCAGCAGACGGTCAAGATCGCGTAGGTGCGTCTCGAAGTGGGACGGCTCCTCGACGTAGGTGACCGTGTCCTCGACCGTGTCGCCGGCCAGCAGCAACCGCGCAGCCGGGTCCCAGAGCACCGCCGCGTCGTCGCTGTGGACGTCGACGTGGATCGCTTCCAGCCTACGGTCGCCGACCCGCAGCTCGGTCTGTCCCTCGAAGGTGCGGGTGGGGAGGACGAGCGGGCAGACGCCCGGCGGTCCCTCGTGCCGGCCGTCTTCGATCGCCTTCCGGTGCTCGCGCAGCAGCTCCGCCGTGCGCGCGGTGGCGAGGATCTCGCAGTCGCGGAAGGCGGTGTTGCCGGCGACGTGGTCGAGGTGCCAGTGGCTGAGCAGGACGGTGAAGCGGCGCACCCCCTCGGCTTCGAGCGCGGCCCGGATCCGGCGCCCGTGTTCGGGCGTGGTGTGGGTGTCGTAGACGAGCGCTTCTTCGCCCTCGACCAAGGCGAAGCTGGCGGTCCCGAGCGAGAGCCCTCCCTCGTCGATCCAGTTCGGCCGCGGCGCGAAGCGGTAGCCCTCGACCCGGCCGTCGTAGAAGGCGAGGATGCCGGGGGCGGGGCGGAGGGTCCGCAGCTGCGTCGGCCCGGGATCGATCGCCATCGGCTCAGCGGGAGACGAGGAGCGAGGCCCCGATCGCGCCGCCGAGGTCGCCGAGCGAGGCGACCCGTACCGCCGGCGGCTTCTCGTCGAGGAAGAGGTGCTTGCGCATCTCTTCCATCAGCGGGTCCATCAGGCGCTCGCCGAAGCGGACGCCGAGGCCGCCGCCGAGGATCACCGCTTCGGGGTCGAGCAGGTTCACCGCCGAGGCGACGCCGGTGCCCAGCGCCTCGATCGCGCGCTCGATCAGCTGCTCCGCCAGGTGGTCGCCGTGGTCCAGTGCCCGCTCCCAGATGCCGCTGGTCAGGCGCGGTTTGTCGTGCTTCTTCATCAGGTGGAAGAGGTCGGTCTTCTGGCCCTCTTCGTGCTGGCGGCGCGCCTCGGCTTCCATCGCCGAGCGACCGGCGTAGGCCTCGAGGCAGCCACGCCGCCCGCAGGGGCACTTGGCGCCGCCGCGCTTGACGACCACGTGGCCGATCTCGCCGGCCGCGCCACGGCCCAGCCAGGGCTTGCCGTCGAGGACGAGGCCGCCGCCGACGCCGGTGCCCCAGAAGACGCCGATCAGACTGTGGAACTCCCGGCCGGCGCCCAGGTGGAACTCGGCTTCGGTCGCGACCTGGACGTCGTTGCCGACCCGGACCGGAGCGCCGAGCGACTCCTGCAGTGATTCGGCGAGCGGGAAGCTGCCCTCCCAGCCAGGCAAGTTCTTCGCCGAGGAGACGACGCCAGTCTGCTCGTTCGCGTCGCCGGGAGAGCCGACCCCGATGCCAGTCAGGCTCGCAGTCTCGACGCCGGCTTCCCCCGCCGCCTCGCGCAGCGCCTCGGCCATCGCCGCGGCGACGTCCTCGGGGCCGCCGCTGGTCGGCGTCGGCCGCCGCGCCTGCCCGAGCACCTCGCCGCCCGCGTCGACGATCGCGGTCTGGATCTTGGTGCCGCCGAGGTCGATGCCGCCGCGCAGGTCCGCCACGCATGCGAGTCTACGGCCGATGAGCGGCTGGAGGTTGTGGTGGGTGAAGCGGCGCTGGTACGAGCGCAACCGGCGGCTGGTGCGGCGCTGGCGGATCAACCGCCACGCCGCCCGCGGCGGCTTCTTCATCCGCCACCCGGTCGAGGGCGAAGTTCTGGAGGCGCTCGACGAGGGGCGGCTGACGATCGGTGAGGGGACGTTGCTGGAGCCGGGGTGCTGGCTGACGCTGGCGCCGGGTGCCCGGATCGAGATCGGGGCCGGCTGCTTCCTCAACCGCAACGTGATGATCGCCGCCCACGAGAGCGTGGTGATCGGCGACCACACGATGTTCGCCAACGGCTGCTTCGTCGGCGACGCCGAGCACCGCTTCGACGACCCCGAGCAGCCGATCACCTGGCAGGGCTTCACCACGAAGGGCCCGGTGCGGATCGGCGCCAACTGCTGGTTCGGCGTTCACTGCGCCGTCACCAGCGGCGTCAGCGTCGGCGACCGCTGCGTGATCGGCGCCAACTCGGTCGTCAACCGCGACGTCGAGGCCGGGACGATCGCCGCCGGGGTGCCGGCGAAGCCGATCCGCAAGATCGACTTCGCCGCTCCCGGCGGATAGCCCTTGGGTGGCTACTGGAGGAAGCCGGTGTTTTCGACTGCCTTGAGAACCTGGGCAGCCGTCAGCGGTTTGTCGAAGGCGCCGTTCGGGGCCTGGCTGGCGGGGGTCGGTTTCAGCAGCAGGCCCGCGACCGAGGCGTGCCGCGCCTCCACCGAGTGGATCGAGAGCGCCGCCGCCACGTAGGCGGGGTTGGCGATGTTGAGGGCCTGGCCGGCGTAGGCGGCGACACCGGTGTTCTCCAACGCCACGGCGGTTTTGAGGAATGCCGCTTTGTCCGAGGTCGTGTTGCCGAAGTCGACTTTCGGCGCTTTCACGGCTTTGCCCCCGAGGGCTTTTTTGAGGAAGGCGACGTGGGCGTTCTCGTCGGTGGTGACCCGCTTCAGGAAGGCCTGCTCCTGGGCGCCTTTGAGGAAGGTTTTCCGCTTGTTGTTGGCGGTCGCCTCGTTGTAGAAGGCGGCCTCCAGGTACTCAAGGGTGAGGGCGTAGTTGAGGATCCCGACATCCCCTTTGCCGAATTTCGCCGGTGGGCGCCCTTTGCCGGCAGCCATTGCCGCCGCCGGGGTGAGGGCGCTGAGCAACGCGCCGCCGCCGATCAGTCCGCCGCCGGCGATGCCTGCCTTCTTGAAGAAGTCGAGGCGGGTGTCGCCGTCAAGTGCCTCGCTCGCCTCATGCGCCGCCTCTTCCACAACTCCGTCAATTTCCGAGCTCATAGCTTCCTCCGCGCTTTGGGGTCTTTCCTCTCTTTGCGCGGAGCGGCGCCCTTCGGATCATCAGAAAGGGATCTTTTTTGAGTCGAAATAGTCAACAGCGTGTCTAACTGCGCCTATAATCGTGGAGTTCCGCAGTTGGCCGTGACCCCTAGGGCATGGACCTATGAACTCGACCGTCCTGACCGATACCCCCCGTCTTCCCGTGGCCGCCCCTGCACTGCGCACGAAGGCCGATGTCCGCGCTGCCGTCGCGGCGGCGAAACGCGCGGGCCAGCGCGTGGGCCTGGTGCCGACGATGGGCTACCTGCACGAGGGTCACCTCTCGCTGATCCGCGCCGCTCGCGCCGAGTGCGACCTGGTGGTGATGAGCCTCTTCGTCAACCCGACCCAGTTCGGCCCATCTGAGGATCTCGACCGCTACCCGCGCGACGAGGATCGCGACCTTCGCCTCGCCGGCGAGGCCGGCGCCGACCTCGTCTTCGCGCCGGCCGTCGAGGAGGTCTACCCGGACGGTCCGGACGGCTCCGTCACCTGGGTCGAGGTCAGCGGCTCGCTCACCAGCGTCCTTGATGGCGACCCCGCCCGCCGCGGTCCCGAGCACTTCCGCGGCGTCACCACCGTCGTCGCCAAGCTCTTCAACATCGTCGGCCCCGACGTCGCCTACTTCGGCCAGAAGGACGCCCAGCAGGCGGTGGTGATCCGCCGCATGGTCCGTGACCTCGACTTCCCGCTGCGGATCGAGGTGCTGCCGACGGTGCGCGAGCCCGACGGGCTGGCGATGAGCTCGCGCAACGCCTACCTGGGGCCGGCCGACCGCGAGCGAGCGACGGCGCTCTCCCGCGCCCTCGCCGCCGCCGAGCGCGGCGCCCGCGCCGGCTCGCTCGCCGACGGCCTCGCGGCCGCCCGCCGCGAGCTCGACGCCGCCGGGATCGAGCCCGAGTACCTGGAGGCTCGCGATGCGGAGACGCTGGAGCCGGTCGACGCCCTCGAGAACCGTCCCGTTCTCGTCCTCGTCGCCGCCCCCGTCGGCGGCGCCCGCCTGATCGACAACGTCTTGATTCACCCGAACACGCAGTCCACCAACACCTAGCCCGCGAAGGGGGAGACAGTGCAAAGACAGATGCTGAAGTCGAAGATCCACCGGGCAACGGTGACCGACTGCGACGTCGACTACATCGGCAGCATCACGATCGACACCGAGCTGATGGCCGGCGCCGACATGATCACCAACGAGCAGGTCTACGTCTGGGACGTCGACAACGGCTCCCGCTTCGTCACCTACGTGATCGACGGCGAGCCAGGCTCGGGGACGATGCAGGTGAACGGCGCCGCCGCCCACCTGGTCGAGCCCGGCCACAAGATCATCGTCGCCACCTTCGGCTCCTACGACGAGAAGGACCTCGAGCACTACGACCCGGTCGTCGTCCACGTCGACGACCAAAACCAGGCGATTGCCGTCGACAGCCACCCGGAGGTGCTGCTCAAATGAGTTCCGGCGCCCGCTCCCACACCGCTCCCTCCTCGGACCGCAAACCGGTCAGCCTGCCGCGCCTGGAGGAGATGAAGACCAACGGCGAACCGATCGTGATGGTCACCGCCTACGACTACCCCTCGGCGAGCGTGGCCGAGGCGGCCGGCGTCGACATCGTCCTCGTCGGCGACTCCGCCGCCAACGTCGTCCTCGGCTATCCCGGCACCGAGATGGTCTCGATGGACGAGATGGTCGTCCTCGGCAAGGCCGTCCGCCGCGGCCTGAAGACGCCGCTGATGGTCGGCGACATGCCGATGGGCAGCTACGAGGCGAGCAACGAGGAAGCGATCCGCAGCGCCCAGCGGCTGATCAAGGAGACCGGCTGCCAGGCGGTCAAGCTGGAGGCCGGCGGTGTCATCGTCGAGCGTGCCCGGGCGATCGTCCAGTCGGGGATCCCGGTGATGGGGCACGTCGGCCTGACCCCGCAGACCGCGACCGCCCTCGGCGGCTACAAGGCTCAGGGCAAGAGCGCCAAGAGCGCGATCAAGACCCTCGAGGACGCGCTCGCCCTGCAGTCGGTCGGTTGCTTCGCGATCGTGATCGAGGCCGTCCCGACGGCGATCACCGACGAGATCGTCAGCAAGCTGGAGGTGCCGACGATCGGGATCGGCGCCGGCGCCGGGACCACCGGCCAGGTCCTCGTCTTCCACGACCTGCTGGGGATCACCACCGGCCACATGGCGAAATTCGTCAAGCGCTACGCCGACGTCCACGAGACGATGGTCGAGGCAGTCAAGCGCTACGCCCAGGAGGTGCGCACCCGCCACTTCCCCGAGCCCGAGCACGTCTACAGCGTCGAGCCGGCCGAGCTCGACGAGTTCCGCCGCTACCTCAGCGAGGAAAGCCTGGCCAGCGCCAAGGGCTGGGAGTGGGAGCCGCTGCCGTAGAGGTTGTGGGCAACTACGATGGCGAGGGATGCCGATCTACGAGTTCGAGTGCGAGGAGTGCGGGGCTCGCTTCGAGGAGCTGATCGCGGCGGGGGGTGAGGCCGCCTGCACGAGCTGCGGCTCGGAGCGGACGCGCCGCCTCTACTCGGAGGTCTCGCCGCCATCCCGCCAGCCGCGGGGGGCCAAGGTGCGCGCGGACGAATCGCGGCGGGGCGAGCGCGAGGCCGCGCGCCAGCAGCGGCTGAGCGAGTCCCGCAAGCGGCGGGCGGCGGGGGAGAAGCCGTGAGCGCCAGCGCCGCCGAGCGGCGGGAGCAACTCGTCCAGCTCTACAAGGAGGTGCAGAGTTGCGAACGCTGCCCGCTGTACGAGACCAGGACCAAGGTGGTCTTCGGAGCCGGCAACGCCGACGCCGACCTGATGTTCGTCGGCGAGGCCCCGGGCGCCGAAGAGGACCGCCAGGGGCTGCCGTTCGTCGGCCGCGCCGGGCAGCTGCTGAACCAGATGCTGGAGGAGATCGGCCTCGTCCGCGACGACGTCTTCATCGCCAACGTCCTCAAGTCGCGCCCGCCCGGCAACCGCGATCCGCAGCCGCTGGAGATCGAAGCCTGCAAGCCCTACCTGTTCGAACAGGTGCGGCTGATCGAGCCTCGCGTCGTCTGCACCCTCGGCAACTTCTCGACCAAGCTGCTGAGCGGCAGCCCGACCGGGATCACCAGGGTCCGCGGCACCCCGCAGGTGCACGAGCTCGGTGGCCGCACCGTCTACCTGCTGCCGCTCTTCCATCCCGCCGCCGCGCTGCGCACCCCATCGGTGAAGGAGACGCTGCGGGCCGACTTCGCGACGATCCCCGAGCTGCTGCAGCGGCCGCTGCCAGGGCCCGTTCCGAGCGCCGAGGAAATCGCCGAGGTAGAGGAAGAAGGCGGCTCGACCCCGCCGCCGCCCAGCGACCAGCTCGGCTTCTTCGGCTAGAGGGCTTCTTCGTTAAAACACACCTGTGGAGCTTGTCGAGACGAACAGCGCTGCCGAGACCGAAGCGCTCGGCGCTCGCATCGCCGAGCGCCTGCAGGCGGGCGACGTCGTCCTCCTCTCCGGCGAGCTGGGGACGGGTAAGACGACCCTGGTCCGCGGCGCCTGCCGGGCGCTCGGGGTCCCCGGCCCGGTCACCTCGCCGACCTTCACGATCGGCCAGCAGTACGCGGGCGGGCGGCTGCCCGTCTCCCACCTCGACCTCTACCGCCTGCAGAGCTTGGAAGGCGAGGACCCCGCCCTGCTGGAGGACTACCTGCGCCCCGAGGGCGTGGCCTTTGTCGAGTGGCCCGCCGCCGGCTCCGGCAGGCTGGACCGGCCGGCGCTCGAGGTGCGCCTCGCGCACGAGGGCGAGGAGCGGCGCCGGATAGAACTCGACTGGTAGGGGTAGGAGCCGGGCGAAGGCGCACCGAACCTCGCCCTGCCGTGTTCAGAGAGGGAGCGCCAACTTGTAGCATCGGCGCTCGGAAAACCCACTGAGAAAGGCAAGGACGGATGAAGGGACTGAAGGCGCTTGCGACGGTGATGTTGATGAGCGGATTGCTGGCGGCTGCGGTGCCCGCGACGGCCAGTGCCGCTGCTTACAAAAAGTACGTCGGATGTGGGGTCTCCCGAAACGCGAAACCCGCCCACGTCTGCCCCAAGGGGTCGAAAAAGGGCGCGTTCTTCAAAAGCTTCAACGGCGACGTCTCTTACAGCGTCTGCGTCAAGTTCCCGAGCGGGAAAAACCTCTGCGCCCAGGCTCAGGAAGCCGAACAGGGGACCCTCTACGTGAACAAGATCACCTCGACGATCCCCGGCAAGCACGTCGTCAGCTGGTTCGTCAAAGGCAAAAAAGTCGGCTCCTGGGCCTTCCGGGTCACGGGGTAGCGAACCGCTGATCGTCGTCGGCCTCGACACCGCGACGGTTGACACCGTCGCTTGCGCCTGGCGCGACGGCGAAGTACTGCACGAGTCGCAGCTGGGGCTTTCCCCGCAAGGGAGGCCCCGGCACGCGACCGGTCTGCTCGAAGAGGTCGAGCGCGCGGTCGCAACGGCCGGTGGCTGGGAAGCGGTCGATCTGCTCGCGGTCGGGCTCGGTCCCGGCTCCTTCACCGGCCTGCGGGTGGGGATCTCCACCGCACGCGGGCTGAGCGTCAGCCTCGGCCTGCCGACTCGCGGCGTCTGCACGCTCGACGCTCTCGCGGCGGGGATCGCCGAGGCCGGGGCGGAGAGCGAGCGGCTCGCCGTCCTGGACGGCTGGCGGGGGGAGGTCTTCGCCGCCCTCTACTCAACCGACGGGGAGCGGATCTGGGAGCCCGCCGTCTACCGGCCCGAGGAGCTGGCCACGCGGGTGGGGGAGCTGGAGCAAGCCCCTTCGGTCGCCGGGTCGGGGGCGGTACGCTTTCGAGACGAGTTGGCCCGTGACGGCGTCCGCATACCGGACGATTCCGATCCCGTCCACCGGGTCGCCGGGCGGCACGTCTGCGCCTTGGCGGCAGCGGCGGGGGAATCGGACCGCGACGGGCTCGCCCCGATCTACCTCAGACCCCCAGATGCGGAGCGGTGGCGTGAGCGAGACGCTTTCCAAAGAGCCGAGTGAGCTGACCCAAGAGGTCCAGATCCGCAGGCTCGCCTACAGCGACCTGCCGGCGGTGATCTCGATCGAGCGCCGCTCCTTCCCGACCCCGTGGTCGCTGGCGATGTTCGTGCTCGAGCTCTCGAAGCCGTCGGGGATCTGCCTCGCCGCCAGCGCCGGCGACAAGCTCCTCGGCTACGTGGTCTGCTCCCGCTATGACCAGGTCTGGCACCTGATGAACATCGCCGTCGCCCCCGAGCACCGCGAGAGCGGCATCGCCGGGCGGCTGATGCGGCGGCTGATCGAGGAGTCGCGGGGGACGTTGCCGTTCACGCTCGAGGTTCGGGTCTCCAACCAGCGCGCGATCGGGATGTACGAGCGCTTCGGGTTCCGCTCGGCCGGCGTCCGCCCTCGCTACTACCACGACAACGGCGAGGACGCCCTGATCATGTGGCTCGACTGAGGAGGCTCTCTTGCTGCTGGCGATAGAGACCTCCTGCGACGACACCTGCGCTGCCGTCCTCGACGGCCCGCGGATCCTCAGCAACGTGATCTCCTCCCAGGCTGCCGCCCACGAGGGGTTCGGCGGCGTGGTGCCGGAGGTGGCGGCGCGCCACCACCTGGAGCTCGCCGCACCCGTGGTCGAGGCAGCGCTGGGGGAGGCGGGCGTGACGCTGGATGAGATCGAGGCTGTCGCCGCCACCGCCGGCCCGGGCTTGATCGGCGCGCTCCTGGTCGGGATCAGCACCGCGAAGGCGATCGCCGCCGCCCGCCGGCTGCCGTTGATCCCGGTGGACCACCTGCAGGGGCACATCGCCGCCAACTTCCTCGAGCCCGACCCGATCGAGCCGCCCTTCCTCTGCCTGATCGCCAGCGGTGGCCACACGCTGCTGGCGGGCGTTCGCGACCGCGAAGGCTACGAGCTGCTGGGGCAGACGCTCGACGACGCCGCCGGCGAGGCATTCGACAAGTCGGCGCGGCTGCTCGGGCTCGGCTACCCCGGCGGGCCGGCGGTCCAGCGCGAGGCCGAGAAGGGCGACCCGGAGGCGTTCGAGATGCCGGTGGCGATGTCCCGCAACCCCGGCCTCGACTTCAGCTTCAGCGGCTTGAAGACGGCCGTCCTCTACCGCTGCCGGGAGCTCGGGCCGGAGGGCGTGGAGGAGCGCCGCGCCGACCTTGCCGCCTCCTTCCAGGCCGCCGTGGTCGAGCAGCTGACGACGAAGCTGAAGCGGGCGCTGAAGAAAGGCGACTGGGAGGCCGTGGCGCTCGGCGGCGGCGTCGCCGCCAACGGACCGCTGCGAGAAGCCGTCGCCGAGCTCTGCGAGGAGATGGGCGTGCGTCTGAAGCTGGTGCCGATCAGCCTCTGCACCGACAACGCCGCGATGATCGGCTCCGCCGCCCACTACGCGGAGCGGGTCGAGTACCCCGACTACCTCGGCTACGACGCCTTCGCCACCGGCGAAACCTCCGCGGCCGTTCCCCACTGAGCCGATGGCCGACGTCGTCGTCTACTCCCGGCCGGGCTGCCATCTCTGCGAGGAAGCGATCGAGCAGATCATCGCCCTCCACGAAGAGGGGTACCGCTTCACCCTGCACGAGGTCGACATCGAGAGCAACGAGCTCTTGCTGCGGCGCCACCTCGAGCGGATCCCGGTGGTGGAGGTGAACGGGGTCGAGGTCTCGGAACTGATTTTGGATCGAACTGGCCTCACGGCCAGGCTCGATACTGTGGGGGCATGGTCGAGTTGATCGAGGAGTTCGACGCCGCAGGGGCGTTCCCAGTCGAAGGCGAGCGGCTCTCGCTGGGGGTTGCCGCCCGCCTTTCCCGCTATCTGCAGGTGCTGACCCAGGCGCGGAAGATGGGCCGGGAGACGATCTCCTCGCAGGAGCTCTCCGAGTACACCCACATCAACCCGACCCAGATTCGTCGCGATCTCTCCGGTTTCGGCAAATTCGGCAAGCGCGGCGTCGGCTACAACGTCGACTCGCTGGTCTCGGAGATCCGCAAGATCCTCCGCACCTCCGGGCAGCACAACATCGCCCTCTTCGGCGCCGGCAACCTGGGGCAGGCGATCGCCACCTCGTCGATCTTCGCCGACCACGGCTTCCAGGTGGTCGCCGTCTTCGACAGCGATCCCGGCGTCGTCGGCAGTCCGATCGGCGAGCTGACGGTGCGCGACATCGGCGATCTGCCGGCGGTCGTCGCCGAGGACGAGATCGTCGTCGGCGTCCTTGCCGTCCCGGCGGAGGCCGCTCAGGACGTCGCCGATCGTCTGGTCAAAGCGGGGGTGAAGATCATCTTCAACTACTCCGAGCAGCTGCTCCAGGTGCCGCCGGAGGTGACCGTCCACACCTCCAGCCCCGCCGTCGACCTCCTCTACGCGCTCTACTTCTACCTCGCCTAGCGGGGGGCTTCCGCCTTGCCTTTAGATCTCGATCTCGCCCGCGAGAAGTTCGAGTCTTCCCAGGACTTCACGATCGGCCTCGAGGAGGAGTTCGCGATCCTCGACCCGCGGTCGTTGGAACTGGCGCACCGTTTCGAGGACGTCTTCGCCGCCTGCCAGCAGGACGAGGTGCTGGCGGAGGCGGCTGCGGGGGAGCTGATCGCCTCCGAGGTCGAGATCCGCTCGGGCCGCTCGGAGACCTTCGCCGAGGCGGTCGAGCGCCAGCGCGAGCGGCGTTCGCGCCTGTTCGACGTGGTCGGGGGGATGGGGCTGACGCTGGGGGCGATGGGAACGCATCCCTGGGCCAATTACCTCGACCAGCGGATCATCGACACGCCGCATTACAACCGGCTCCGCAACGAACTCGGCTGGGTCGCCCAGCGCAACAACACCTGGAGCCTCCACGTGCACATGGGGATCCGCGGCGCCGACCGGGCGATCGCCGTCTGCGACTGGCTGCGCGAGCTGCTGCCGCTGCTGCTGGCGATCTCGGCCAACTCGCCCTTCCTCGACCGCCGCGACAGCGGACTGCACAGTGTCCGTAGCGAGATCTTCACCCGCACCTTTCCGCGCTGCGGGGTGCCGTCGCCGTTTCGCGACTGGCGCACCTACGCCGATTTCGTGGGGACCCTGGAGCGGGTCGGTTCGGTGGTCGAGTCGACGCAGCTGTGGTGGAGCGTGCGCCCGCATCACAAATTCGGCACGGTCGAGGTGCGGATCTGCGACGCCCAGACCCGCGGTGAGGAGTCGACGGCGCTGGCGGGGCTGATCGCCGCCTGCATCGCCCAGACCGCGCTCGACTACGACGAGCACGGCTACGAAGGTCGGGGCGCGCCGCTGGCCGATCGCGAGATCGAGGAGAACCTCTGGCGGGCGATCCGCTACGGCGCCGGCGGGCGGATGGTCGACTTCCGCCGCGGCGAGGAGGTACCGACGCGGGCGCTGCTCGATCAGGTGCTGGTTTGGACCGAGCCGGCGCGGACGCAGCTGGGTCTCGACCTGCGACTACCCGAGCGAAACGGCGCCGAGCGAGCACGTCAGGCGCTCGATTCGGGGGCCTCTATCGAGGACATCTACCGCGACGCGGTGGCGGAGACGCGCCGCACCTACGCTGGCGCGCCCCGGGCCTCCGAGCGCGCCTGATCCCCCTGCAGAGCTTTGGATCGACGCTCCAGAGCGGGTCTGGGCGCGGTGACGCCGCTTTCGTATATAGACTCCCGCGCCGCTAAAACCACCGGAGGAATAGGAACTTGACCGACTTCTTGACCGATTACGGAGTGGTCGTCGCGCTCGTCTGCGCAGCCGCCGCCGTCATCTATGGACTCATCGTCACCCAGCGCCTGCTCGCGAAGCCCGCGGGCAACGACCGCATGCGCGAAATCTCTGGCGCGGTGCAGGAGGGGGCCCAGGCCTACCTCAACCGCCAGTACACGATCATCGCCGCGGTCGCGGTCCCGATCGCGATCCTGCTGATCTTCCTGCAGGACTGGCACACCGCGCTCGGCTTCGTGATCGGAGCCGTTCTCTCCGGCGCCACCGGCTTCATCGGGATGAACGTCTCGGTGCGGGCCAACACGCGCGTCGCCGAGGCCGCCCGGGGCGGGGTTCCGCCGGCGTTGGACGTGGCCTTCAAGGGCGGCTCGGTCACCGGGCTGCTCGTGGTCGGGCTGGCGCTGCTCGGCGTCGCCGGCTACTACGGCGCCCTGGTCCTCGGCGGTGTCGACGACAAGGACGCCGTCGACGCGCTGATCGGCCTCGGCTTCGGCGGCTCGCTGATCTCGGTCTTCGCCCGTCTCGGCGGCGGCATCTTCACCAAGGCCGCCGACGTCGGCGCCGACCTGGTCGGCAAGGTCGAGGCCGGGATTCCCGAGGACGATCCTCGTAACCCGGCCGTGATCGCCGACAACGTCGGCGACAACGTCGGCGACTGCGCCGGCATGGCCGCCGACCTCTTCGAGACCTACGCGGTCACCTCCGTCGCGGTGATGCTGCTCGGCGTTCTCAGCTTCAACGCCGACTTCGCCCGCGAGGTCGCGATCTACCCGCTGGTCCTCGGTGGCGTGGCGATCATCGCCTCGATCATCGGCGCCCTCTGCGTCCGCACCAAAACGGACAAAGTCGAGGGCGCGCTGTACGTCGGCATGATCGTCTCCGGCCTGATCTCGATCGCGGCCTTCTACCCGGTCACCGAGTGGCTGATGGACGAACCGCTCCGGGTCGGCATCAGCGACGCCGCCGCCGCGAGCGTCGACGTGCTCGACCTCTGGCTCTGCGCGGTGATCGGCATCGCCGTGACGGCGCTGCTGTTCGTGATCACCGACTACTACACCTCGACCCGGTTCCGGCCGGTGAAGACGATCGCGAAGGCCTCCGAGACCGGGCACGCGACGAACATCATCCAGGGGCTCGCCCAGGGCTTCCAGTCGACCGCCGCACCGGCGCTCGTCCTCGCCCTGGCGATCCTCGGCGCGAACGAGCTCGCCGGCATCTACGGCATCGGTATCGCCGTGATGGCGCAGCTCTCGCTCTGCGGTCTGATCGTCGCCCTCGACGCCTTCGGGCCGATCACCGACAACGCCGGCGGCATCGCCGAGATGGCGGACCTCCCGGAGGAGGTACGCAACGTCACCGACCCGCTCGACGCCGTCGGCAACACCACGAAGGCCGTGACGAAGGGCTACGCGATCGGCTCGGCCGCGCTCGCCGCGCTCGTGCTGTTCGCGGCCTTCAAGATCGAGCTCGTCGAGGAGCTCGGGCGGCCGATCGTGTTCGCGCTCGACGACCCCGAGGTGCTCGTCGGCCTCCTGATCGGCGGCCTGATGGTCTGCCTGTTCGCCGCACTCTCGATGGAGGCCGTCGGCCGCGCCGGCGGCGCCGTGGTCGAGGAGGTGCGGCGCCAGTTCCGCGAGAAGCCGGGGATCATGGAGGGCACGGACAAGCCCGACTACGCCACCTGCGTGGACATCGTGACCCGCTCGGCGCAGCGCGAGATGATCATCCCGTCGCTGATCCCGATCGTCGTGACGCTGATCGTCGGCGTGCTGTCGGAGAAGGCGCTCGGCGGCCTGCTGATCGGCGTCATCGTCGTCGGCCTGTTCTTCGCCGTCCTGATGACCGCCGGCGGCGGCGCGTGGGACAACGCGAAGAAGCTGATCGAGGACGGCGCCCACGGCGGCAAGGGCTCCGAGGCCCACGCCGCGTCGGTGACCGGCGACACGGTCGGCGACCCGTTCAAGGACACGGCCGGCCCGGCCATCAACCCGATGATCAAGGTGGCGAACATCGTCGCCCTCCTCATCATCCCGCTGATCACCTGAGCCGCCGCCGCTCGCGGCGAACGTCAACTTCGTCTGGGTAGGGAGGCGGCGAGT
>DATIMV010000042.1:0-4015 GCA_035474955.1 Solirubrobacterales bacterium | reverse complement strand
TGCGACGCGGGTGCATGGTCAGCGCCGCGGTCGAGCCGCGGCGGACGCCGTGGGCGGCGAGACGGCGCGCGACCCAGGTCGCCTCGGCCTCGAGCTCGGCGTAGGTCATCGTCGCACCGTCGGCCTCGAGCGCCACCCGGTCGGGAGCGCTGACGGAGCGCTGGGCGAGCCAGTCGTCGAGTTTCATATCGTCCGCATCATGCCGAACCGCTGGCGCGACCTCGCAGGGGGCGCGTGCGAATGATCGCGAAGCCCGACCGATGAGGATCTGGGTGATGGCGGCGCGGCCGCGGACGCTGCCGGCGGCGATCGCGCCGGTCCTCGTCGGTACCGCCGCCGCCTACTACTGGGCCGGCCACCTGCCGCGCTGGGGCGCCTTCGTCGCGGCGCTGGTCGGCTCGATCTTCATCCAGATCGGCACCAACCTGGCCAACGACTACTCCGACGCCAAGCGCGGCGCCGACACCGCCGACCGGCTCGGCCCGGTGCGGGTCACCGCCAGCGGGATGGTGACGCCGCAGCGGGTGATGAGGGCGACCTGGATCGCCTTCGCGGTCGCGGTCGCCTGCGGCATCTACCTGACCACCGTCGCCGGCTGGGTAATTCTGGTGATCGGCGTCTTCTCGATCGCCGCGGGCGTTCTCTACACGGGTGGCCCCCGCCCCTATGGCTATGCCGGGTTCGGTGAGGTCTTCGTCTTCCTCTTCTTCGGCCTGGTCGCCGTCAACGGCTCCTACTACGTGCAGCTGGAGGAACTCGACGCGCTCTCGCTGGGGCTCTCGATCTCGATCGGCTTCCTGGCGACGGCGATCATCGTCGTCAACAACGTCCGCGACATCGAGACCGACCGGCGGGCGGGCAAGAACACGCTGGCGGTGCAGATCGGGCGCGAGCAGGCGGTGCGGGGGTACCGAGTGCTGCTCGCCGGCGGCTTCCTCGTATTGCCGATCGCGCTCTGGGCCGGGGACTCCAGCATGCTGCCGCTGATCGGGCTGCTGGCCGCGCCACTGGCGATCAAGCCGGCGAAGACGCTGGCCGAGCGGCGGGACGGGCCGGCGCTGAACGGGGTGCTGGCGGCGACGGGCGCGCTGCTCGGCGTCTACAGCCTGCTGGTCACCGCCGGGCTGCTGATCTCCGCCTGAGAGGCTTGGGGCGTGCAGCTCGCCTCGGTTGAAGTAATTCCCTACGCGCTCCCGTTCAAGGAGCCGTACGTAACCGCGCGCGGGGAGCTGCGGCAACGGGAGATGGTGCTGCTGAGGGTGCGGGACGAGGACGGGGTCGTTGGGCTCGGCGAAGCGGTGCCGCTTTCGCTGCGAGGCGGGGCGACGTTGGAGCAGGTGGTGCGGGAGTTGGAGGCGGCAGAGGGCCAGGAGGCCGAGGGACTATCCGCGCCGGCACGCTGCGCGGTAGCGACGGCGCGAATGGATTTGCTGGGTAAGAGAACGAGCAATGATGCCGGGGCCGAGAACGAAGCCGTGCCCTGCAACGCGACGCTTGTCGCGGGATCCCCAGAAGCAGTCGCCGCCGAGGCGAAACGGTGGGCGGAAGACGGCTTCGCCACCTTCAAGCTCAAGCTCGGTACCGAGACCGTAAAAAAGTCCGATATGCGTACTTTTTTACGGTCTCGCGAACCGCATGGCCTGGAGCAGGTGCGTGCCGTGCGGGAGGCAGTGGGATCGGGGGCGCGGATTCGGGTGGATGCGAACGAGGCTTGGGATCTGGAGACGGCGAAGCGGACGTTGGCGGAGCTGGAGCCCTTCGGGATCGAGCTCGCCGAGCAGCCGGTGGGGGGATTGGAGGCGATGGCGGAGCTTGCCGCGTCGACCTCGATTCCTCTTGCGGCCGACGAGAGCGTCGCGACGCTCGCGGAGGCGGAGCGGGCCGTCGCTTTGGGCGCCTGCGCCTACAGTGGGATCAAGCTCTCCAAGGTCGGCGGGGCCGAGGCCGCCCTCGCGATCGCTGACGTCCTCCCGGCCTACGTCACCAGTGCGCTCGATGGGCCGGTGGGAATCGCCGCCGCGGCGCGGGTTGCCCAGGACATCGGCGGGGAACTCGCGCACGGGCTCGCAACTCAACGCCTCTTCGCCTCGACCATCGCCTCCGCCGAGTGCGACATCCGCGACGGGATGTTGCATCTCCCCCCAGGTCCCGGCCTCGGGGTCGAGATAGACGAGGATGCCCTGCAGGCGCATCGCCTCTAGCCGCCATGGACCCGACCAACGCCAACACCGCCCTTGCCTCGGCCTTTGCCGAGGAGCTCGCGCGCGGGGGGCTGCGGCTGGTGGTGATCTCGCCCGGCTCGCGCTCGACGCCGCTGGCGCTGGCGCTCTGGCGACAGCCGGAGATCGAGGCGAAGGTGATCGTCGACGAGCGCTCGGCCGGGTTCTTCGCGCTGGGCGCGGCGCAGGCGAGCCGCGAGCCGGTGGCGCTGCTCTGCACCTCGGGAACGGCGCTGGTCAACTACCACCCGGCGGTGGTCGAGGCCGACGAATCTGGGATCCCCCTGGTCGTGCTGAGCGCCGACCGGCCGCCGGAGCTGCGCGGGATCGGCGCCGGCCAGACGATCGACCAAATCAAGAGCTTCGGATCCTCGGTGCGCTGGTTCTGCGAAGTCGGAACCCATGAGGCGGATGACAGCGGCCTGCTGCATTACCGCTCGGTCGCATGCCGCGCCCTCGCCGCAGCGCGTGGAGAGACGCGGCCGGGGCCGGTGCACCTGAACCTGCCCTGGCGCGAGCCGCTGGCTCCGGTGCCGGTCGAGGGCGCGGTGACGGCGACTGATCCTCTGGCGCTAAGCGGGCGCGACGGTCGGCCACTGACCGCGGTCACGCACATCGACCTCGAGCCCTCGCCGTTCCTGCTCGACGAGGTCGCCGGCCACATCGGCAACGCGATCTCGGGCGTGATCGTCGCCGGCCGGCAGCTAGATCCGGAGCTGCGCGAGCCGCTCGCCCACCTCGCCCGGGTTGCGGGGTTCCCGATCCTCGCCGACCCGACCTCGCAGGTCCGCTGCGGGCCCCACGACCGCTCCCACGTCGTCGCCGCCTACGACCTGCTGCTGCGCGAGGAGCACTTCTCCCGCTCTGTCGTGCCCGACCTGATCCTCCGCTTCGGCGAGATGCCGACCAGCAAGCCGCTGCGGGCCTGGATCGAAGGCAGCGGCGCCGACCAGATCGTGATCGATCCCTACGGCGGCTGGAACGAGCCGACCAACCAGGCGGCGGCGATCCTCCGCGCCGATCCGACCGAGCTGGCCTCCGGCTGGGCATCGCGGGTGGAAGGGCTGGAGGGGCGGGAACGCCCGCTGCCGGAGCGCTGGGTCGAGGCCGAGGCGGCGGCGCAGGCGGCCCTGCGGGAGGCGCTCGACGGCGAGCCTGGGATCTCCGAGCCGGCCCTCCACCGCGCCCTCGGCGAAGCCCATCGGGACAGCGACCTCGTCTACACCAGCTCGAGCATGCCTATCCGCGACCAGGAGGCGTTCCTCGCGCCCAGCGATACCGACGTCCTCTTCCTCTCCAACCGTGGCGCCAACGGAATCGACGGGCTGCTCTCCTCGGGGATCGGCGCCGCCCAGGCCAGCGGCCGGCCGACGACGATCGTCACCGGCGACCTCGGCTTCCTGCACGACATCGGCGGCCTCGCCGCGCTCCGAGACGTCTCAACTCCGGTGCGGATCGTCGTCATCGACAACGACGGCGGCGGCATCTTCCACTTTCTGCCGCAGGAGGCAGCGCTGGAGAGCGACGAGTTCGAGACCCTGCTCGGCACCCCGCGCGGCGTCGACGTCGCCAAGGCCGCCGCGCTCTTCGATCTCCCCTACAGGCGCCTGGAGTCGCTGAACCAGCTACCGGAAGCACTAGCCACCGGCACCGGGCTAATCGAGGTCAAGACCGACCGGCAGCGCAACGTAGCCGTCCACCGGCAGCTCACCAGCAGCGTCCACGGCGCCCTGCCCGACCTACCTGGGCGGTGAGTAGGAGGGTCGGGTGACCCTCGCCGGACCCTCCCCGCAGTT
>DATIMV010000041.1:0-65046 GCA_035474955.1 Solirubrobacterales bacterium | reverse complement strand
ACGATCGCGCTGGTCTTGATCCTCTTCGAGGGCGGCGTCACCTCGGGCTGGCCGGAGATCCGGCCGGTGCTCGGCACCGCCGCCTCCTTGGCGACGGTCGGCACCCTGGCGACGGCGCTCGTTGCGGGCTTCGCCGCCAAGCTGATCTTCGGCTTCTCGCTGCTCGAGGGGCTGATCGTCGGCGCCGCGATCGCCGCCACCGACTCGGCGGCGATCTTCGCCGTCCTGCGCCGCTCGACCCTGGAGAAGCGCCTGGCGCGCTCGCTTGAGGGGGAGTCCGGGATGAACGACCCCGTGGCGCTGCTGCTGGTGATCGGGTTCATCGAATGGATCCAGGAGCCGGGCTACGGACTCGCCGACATGGCAGGCGGGATGGTGCTCAAACTGGCCCTCGGCGCCTTGATCGGAATCGCCCTCGGCTGGCTGGCGGTCAAGGCCCTCGACCGCATCCAGCTGCCGAGCGACGGCATCTACCCGGTGGCGACGATCGCGATCGCCGGCCTCGCCTATGGCCTGGCCGAGGCCGCTCACGGCTCGGGCTTCCTTGCCGTATACCTGACCGCACTTGCCCTCGGCTCGGCCCGGATTCCCGCCCGCCGGACCGTCGTCGCCTTCCACCAGGGGTTGGGCTGGGTAGCCCAGATCTCCCTCTTCATCCTCCTCGGGCTGCTGGTCTTCCCCTCCAGCCTCGATCAGGTCGCCGTCGAGGCGCTCGCCCTCTCGGCGGTGCTGATCCTGGTCGCCCGCCCGGTTGCCGCCTTTCTCGCCACCGCCTTCTCGCCGCTGAATGCGAAGGAGCGGCTGATGCTCGGCTGGGCCGGCCTGCGCGGCGCCACCCCGATCTGGCTCGCGACCTTTGCCGTCGTCGCCGGGGTCGGCGCCGGCGAAGAACTCTTCGCGATCGTCTTCTTCGTCGTCGTCAGCTCGACCCTGGTTCAGGGAGCCAGCTTCGAGCCGCTGGCGCAGCGACTGGGGCTGACCACCGACGAGCCGGCGCTGCCGCGGCGGCTGCTGGAGTCGGGGCGGATCCGCCGCATGGGCGGCGACGTGATCTCCTACCGGTTGCCCGAGGGGGCGGCGGCGGCCGGACACCCGGTCCGCGACCTGGAACTGCCGCGCGAGGCGCTCGTCAACGTGATCGTCCGCGACGGCAACGCCCTGCCGCCCCGCGGCTCGACCGAGCTGCGCGAGGGCGACGAGCTCCATGTCCTCGTTCGCAGCGAGCTGCGCGACGAGGTCGAGAAGCTGACCCGCAAATGGGCCAAGGGGCCGATCGGTAAACCGGCGCCGCCGGCGCTGCCGCGACGGGGAGCGTCGCAGGTCTTCACCGTTCGGCCGGCGCATGGAGACGGCGAGCTCGGCGAGGAGATCGACGGCATCCCAATCGTCGCGGTGCTGCGCGACCGCAGCGAGGAGGGATCCTACCTGGTGGCACTGGCCGACGGCCGCTACGCGGTAATGAGCGCCGGCTTGATTGCCATCGGGGGCCGGCGGGCGCTGGCGGGCTGGTGCGAGCGGCGTGCCGAGCGGCCCGAGGTCGAAAGCGCAGAACGCGCCTGGTGGCAGGAGGTGACCGGTGCCTTGATCGCCCGCGGGCGCTCAGGAGGCCCCGGCGGCGTCGGCGATCTCGGCGTAAGCGGCAGCGGGCTCGGCGGCGCCGAAAACGGCTGAACCGGCGACGAGAAGCCGGGCGCCGGCGGCCGTGAGGGAGCCGGCGGTACTCGCGTCGACGCCGCCGTCGACCTCGATCGCAGCGTCGCCGACGAGGGGAGCCAGCCGCTCCAGCTTTTCCGGGGAGGTCTCGATGAAGGACTGGCCGCCCCAGCCGGGGTTGACGGTCATGCAGAGGACGATGTCGGCAAGGCCCCGCAGCTCCTGGACGGCCTCCACCGCGGTGCCGGGGTTGATCGCGACCCCGGCCAGGCAGCCGAGCTCGCGGACGGCGGTGAGCGTGCGATGGGCGTGGGGCGTCGCCTCCTGGTGGAAGGTGATCGAGTCGGCGCCGGCCTTGGCGAACTCGGCGATCTGCAGCTCCGGCGTCTCGATCATCAGGTGCACGTCGACGACACCGCCCGCATCGTGCACCTGGTCGGCGATCGCGCCGAGGACCAGCGGCCCGATCGTGATCGGCGGAACGAAGTGGCCGTCCATCACGTCGAAGTGGATCACCCGCGCGCCGGCGTCCATCACCTCTTCGATCTGCGCCCCGAGCCGAGCCATGTCGGCGGAGAGGATCGACGGGGCGACCCGCGGCGCTCCCAGCAGTTCCCTCATCCGCTCGCTCACAGGCCCAAACCTATCGATGGACGGGGACCTTCTGCCGGGCTAGGAGGACTCGTCGCGAAGCCTGGTGACGACTTCGCCCAAGACGCGGGCCACCCTCGAGCCCCGGCGGGTTATGCCGATCTCGTGCATCAGCTCCTTTTCCAGCTCTTCCCCAGTCCGCAGCAGACCATCAGACTCGATCCACCTACCCAGTTCGACCAGGTCGTGAAGGCGCCAGTCGGTGATCGCTGGGCCACCGGATGACAAGACGGGCCGCGACTCTCGCTGTCGAGTCGACACTGCCACCGCTTCTTCTGCGGGAGGCCCCAGCTGCGGCAGATTGGAGTCGCTTCGGGCCGAGCCATCGAGCTCCGCGGCAACTTGCTCCGCAAGTCGCTGGGCGGTAACGGCGGGGTCTCGATACCAATCCTGACTCCAGGTCTGGATGTACCGCCAGCCAAGCCGTTCCAACTGCTCGGGCCTGAGCCGGTCTCGATCTCGCACCGACGGGCGAAGCGCATATGCGGGCCCGTCAACCTCGATCGCCACCTTGGGAATTCGCTCCCCAGGATCAACTACGGCAACGTCGATGCGATCGGCGGAAGAGCCAACCAGCTCCAAGGCCTCATACCCCGCCACGTCGAGAGACTGCGTGATGAGGCGATGCAGGGCGGAAGGCTCAATGGAACCCGACGTCTGCTCTTCCACATCACCGCCGCGTGCGGCATACGCGAGGAACGAGCGGAGAAGCCGAACACCGTCCGCGCTCGACCGCTTGGGGTCGACGTCGTCCGCTTGGAAAGAGGAGACCACGGTCATCCGTCGCTTGGCCCGGGTCACGGCGACGTTGAGGCGGCGCTCTCCACCCGCATTGTTCAACGGGCCGAAGCGGTGCGGCAGCGACCCGTCGGGCAGCTTGCCGTAGCCGATGGCGAGGATGATCGCGTCCCGCTCGTCGCCCTGAACTCGCTCCAGGTTTTTGACGAAGAAGCGCTCCTCTTTCCCTTCTTCGAAAAAAGGCTCAAGATCCGGATGGTCTGGAAGCTGGGCCAGTAGCCCTGCTTCGATTGCTTCGGCGTGCCTGATTCCAAGTGCGATGACGCCGAGGCTCTCGTCCGGTCGCGTTCGCGCGTGGTCGAGAATCAGCTCGACGACTTTTCTGACCTCGGCGTCAGGGCTAACCCGCGCCTCTTCTGGTCCAGGCATCTCGTCGACCAGAATGTGGGAAAGAACTTCGCCGTTGACCACGCCCGGAAAAGTGGTCAAGCCGCTCTCGTAGATCTCTTGGTTGGAGAAGCCGATCAGACGCTCATCCTGACTGCGGTAGTGCCAGCGCAGCATCTCGGTGTCGAAGAGGGTCATGAGAACGTCCAAGAGCGACTCATAGTCGGCGAGCTCGGTTGACTCCTCTTCCCCCTCGGCCTCTTCGCCGTCGCCTGCGGCAGTCGCGTCAAAGAACGCAGTCGGCGGCAGCTGGTGGTTGTCACCGGCCACGATCAACTGGGTGCCACGAACCAACGAGGTGACAGCCTCAACCGGACGCACCTGGCTTGCCTCGTCGAACACAACCAAGTCAAAGTAGGCCCGCTCCGACGGGATCAATTGCGAGACCATTAGCGGGCTCATGACCCAGCACGGCCTCAGGGCCGTGACTACGTCAGGAGCCCTCATGAAGAGCTCACGTACAGGTAGATGCCTGCGTTTGCGCTTCGCTTGCTCGCGTACGAGCTGGGCTTGTTCGGGGTGCCGGTCTTGAGCCCGGATCGCGGTCTCGGCGGCGATCCTCTTGACCCTGCGAGCGGCCAGCGAGACATGTTGTCGATCGAGCTCGCGAAAGGCTTCGACAACCTGATCATGACGTTCGCCCCGAAAGGCGGAGAGCGCCTCGCTCTCGGGGAGCATCATCAAGTGGTCAGCCAAGGACTGCCACCACAGCCTCTCGAGCTCCTCTCTTGCCTCCGGGAGGAGTGACTGTTGAGTTTCCAGCTCTACCAAAAAGCCCCCGAGTCCGGAGGAGGCGAACTGTTGCCGTGCGGCGTGGATTGAAGGCAAGATCATCGCGGTGTCAAGGTCCGAGCGCAGGGCGGCGATTTGAGCGTCAATCTCGTCGAATGAAAGAGCCGCGATGTCTTTACCTATGAGCTCGCCCAGCCGCTTGCAGGCAACTTCCACTTGGTCCAGCGTCGCTTTCAGATCTGCCACCCGAGCGGGAGCAGACGGAGAGCTTTGAGAACCACCCAGGGCCCTCCAGTCATCGCGCAGACCCTGACAAAGGAGCAGCTCCTCGTACAGCTGGGCCGGCGCAAGTTCGCGGCCCTCGCGCAAGCAGCTTTGCACGGTACTGCGGGCAGCACGAAACTCTCCCGACGTAAGGGTCGCCATCATCCGCGACATGCCCGATCCCTTCAAGGGCTCCAGCGTCGTGATCAGCGAGTCGAGGTCCGCCTCGAAGATCGTCGCCTCGAAGACCTCGGCGCGCCCCTCAGCATTTTCCCAGGTCTTGACAGCAGACTGCGCCGTCTCCAGGTTGCGCGGCTGCGGTAAGTCCGTGGAAGCGGCGGCTGCAGCGAGCGCGGTCTGAGTCGCGGCGACTAGCTCGACGACTCGTTCGACCAGCGACACTGCCTCTCGGGCCAACCCCGCTGAATCCACGGCGGCATCCCTCCAAGGTGAGCCCTTCTCCCCAAGGGACAGACCATCAATCGAAAGCAGGTCGCGAAGTGCCTCGCTCAGTTCTGCCAGCTGCTCTGCGCCGATCGCCTCGAGATCGGCGCCGCGAAGACGACTATTGACGGACGGGCGGCCACGCCCAATCAGCTCCAACTGCGCCTCGAGCACCGACACATTCCATGGTGCATGCTTCAAGTGCAGCCCATCCGCATGGTCTTTCAGGGCATCGCGAGCGCGAACGAGGCGCCCTTCCTCCGCCTCCCGACTCACGCTTCCGGTCGTCCGCACCGCGTCGAGGGAAACGTCCAACTGCTCCGCGAGCCATTTACGTGACTCCCCGCCTTGATGGAGGTCGAGCACGAGATCTCCCAGGTCAGCAGCATTCAGACGCTTGGTCACCGCTTCGATTGCCGCTCGCTTCTCAGCCACGAAGAGAACCCGTTTCCCTTCTCCGATTGCGTGGCAGATGAGGTTGGCGATGGTCTGGCTCTTACCGGTTCCTGGCGGCCCCTTCAACACCAGGCTTTCACCGCCACAGGCACGCGCGATAGCCAGACTCTGGCTCGAATCGGAATCAAGCACGTTGAACTCTTCCTCCGGAGAGATTCCGTCGAAGGAGGGTGGATTTTCGGCTACGGGGCCTCGACGAGCCGCGGTGAGAGCTTGGCGCGCTTGAGGGTCTCCCGCCAAGGCCGCGGCCACATCGTTGGAGGCAAGCATCTCGATCGAGCTCTCCAAGTCTTTGACCATCGGTAGCTTTGCGTACCAGAAATTGCCAAGGACGAAGCGGTCGGCAATCGCCCAATCAGGGACCGTGGCGCACTTCTCGCTCAGCCAGTTGTAAGAAAGGCGCAGCTCCTCGGGGGTATCGATCACCCCGTCCATTTCCGCGTGCTCGTACAGCTCTTGGTCGTTGACCTCGAGATTGAATTCGACTTTCAACAGATGCAAAAGAGTCGGGTTGACCTCGAGGTCTCCCGCAAGACTAAGGTCGAAATCCTGCTGACTCGCACCCCGCGCCCGAATCGAGAGCGGCACAAGAAGGACCGGCGCAGCGGGAGGTCGGCTCGCGCGATCGCTCCGCCACGTTGCCACCCCACAGGCTAAGAACAGGGTGCGTACTCCCCGCTCCTCCTCATAGGAGCGAGCCGTCCGCACGATCGTCCGCATCCTCCTGACAGCGTCTTCGAACGGAGTCATAGCGGCGCCTGGGTTCTCCGGTAGTCGACTTCGAGGAACCAACCTCGAGAGGGCGACCCGATTACCAGCAACCAGCTGCATGAGGATCTCCCGAGCTGAAGAATCAAAGCTCAGGGTTCCGGTCCTGAGATCACGCACATAGAGGAGGCGGTTTCTCGCCGTCAGATCGATCAGCTCTGACTTCCATCGCTCCACCGCACGTTCGATCGTCGCCCGCCGAGATGAATCACCGGGCGCTTTCGTCGTCTCCCCCTGCGGCGGCTCTTCCTTCCCACTGGTCGCGGGTGCAGGGACGGCGGCAGGCTCCAAGTCATCAACAGGGGGCATCTCGTCCGGCTCAGCGACGATGAGATTGAGTTGGGCAAGGTCAGCGTTGAGAACCACGCCCTGACCAAATTCTGAATCGGAGCCTCGGATTTCTGCAGAGCAAGTGACTTCTCCGTTGATGCTCGTCAGCTCGGCAATCCGGTCGGCGGCCAGCCCAGCTAGCTCCCGCGGAAGATGCCCTACATGCAGGCCCTCGATCACCACCTTCACGGCATTGCGGTCGTATGGGTTGGCCGGGTCACAAACCAACGCAGCCCGATACGCGTGACTACGCGACAGCCCGGCGCTGCGGGCAGAGAGCTCCTGCAACGCAGGGCGGTAAAAGCTCTCCCCCACTACCTCGATCTGATCGGACCCGCTGATGTCGATCGGCATCGGGGGATTTCTACACCGTTTCGAAACTTCCGGATTACCGAAACCCGTCAGACCCAGGAACTAGGCCACCCGCAGCATGGAAGCCCCGCAGCTCTGGCATTCCATGTCGGCGGTGTGGCTCATCCGGGCGATCGTCTGGTGTTCGCCGCAGTTGGGGCACTGGGAGACGAGTTCGAATCGGGTCAGGCAGTTGACGCAGCGCAGGCGGCCCGGCAATTGCGTCGGGCGCAGCCAGGGCTCGCCGCAGTTCGGGCACGGCGCCCTGCCCAGAGGGTTCGAATCCTCGGGTACTGACTGGTCGGGGTGGCTCACACCCTAATCATGCCTGGTCTTTTGCTAAAGCCGTCTTTTCAGGTGGGCGATGAAGAAGCCGGTGGTGCGGTCTCGGTCGGGCCGCAGTTGCAGGCAGCGCGGCTCGGCCGGGGAAGCGAGCAGCGGAGCGCGGGCGCCGAGATCGTCGAGCTCGAGCGGGGGCACCTCCCCCGCCTCGGAGGCCTGCAGCAGGGCGGCGATCCGGTCCTCGTTCTCGCGGCGGGAGATCGTGCAGGTCGAGTAGACGAGGGTGCCGCCGGGTCGCAGGACGGCGGCGGCGTTGCGCAGCAGCTCGTCTTGGATCTCGACGACCCGCTCGATCGACTTCGGCGATTTGCGCCAGCGGGCGTCGGGGCGGGAGGCGAGCGTGCCGAGGTCCGAGCAGGGAGCATCGAGGAGGACGCGGTCGAAGCCCGGGCCGAAGCCGGCCTGGCGGCCGTCGGCCTCGATCACGCTGACGCTGCGCAGGCCGAGGCGGCGCGCCTGGGCGGCGACTTCCTCGGCCCGCGGCGGCTCGATCTCGACCGAGATCACCTCGCCGCGGTCGCCCATTCGCTCGGCGATCTGGCCGGTCTTGATCCCGGGGCCGGCACAGAGATCGAGGACGTGGTCGCCTTCCTGGGGATCCAGCACCTCGACCACGGCGGCGGAGCCGCGGCTCTGCGGCGTCAGCTCGCCGGCGGCTACCGCCTCGGGCACCGCCTCCCCGGTACGGCCCTCGATCACGATCATCTCCGGCGCGGAGAGCGGCCACTCGGCCTCGGGAAGGCGAGCCTCCACCCCGGCCTCCCGCAGCCTCGCCAGTACCGCCTCCCGCTCGGCGCGAAGGGGGTTGACGCGCATCGCCACCTCGACCCGCTGGTTGCAGGCGGCGAGCGCGGTCCGCGCCGCCTCAGGCCCCAGCTCCCGCCACCACATCTCCGCCAGCCACTGCGGCGCCGAGTCGGCCACCGCGGCGGCGGCCGGATCCGAGTCGTCCTCGAGCAGCGCCGCGGTCAGCTGCACGCGTTCGCGCGCCGCGCGCCGCAGGACCGCGTTGACGAGGCCGGAGGCGTGGGCGGCGCCGGCGCCCTTGACCAGCTCCACCGCCTGGTCGACCGCGGCGTGATCGGGGGTGGCGTCGGCGAAGAGCAGCTCGTAGAGCCCGAGCCGCAGCGCCGCCAGCACCGGCGGGTCGAGCAGCCGGGTCGAGCGCCCCGCCAGGCGCTCGATCGCGACGTCGCTGGTGCCGCGGCGCTGCACCGAGCCGTAAGCGAGGCGCTGGGCCTGGGCCCGGTCGCGGCCGCCGAGGTCGAGCCGGTCGGCCTCGGCCCGGAAGACGCGCTCGGTGAAGGCGCCGTCCTCGAAGGTGGCGCGGAGGACGGCGAAGGCGAGCGCCCGCGCCGGCGAGACGCGACCTGGAGCGCCCTTCATGCGTCCGGCAGCGGATGCCCGCGCAGGTAGGCGTCGGCCGGCATCGGCTTGCCGCCGGGCGGCTGCACCTCGTCGAGCTGGAGGGCGCCCTCGCCGCAGCCGAGCAGCAGGGCGCCGTCGTGTGCCGCGAGCCGGCCGGGATCGAGATCGGCCTCGACCGCGTGGGCGCGGCGGACGCCGAGCCGATCGATGCCCGGCAGCTCGAGGTAGGTGCCGATGTGCGGGTTGAGGGCGCGGACCTTCGCCGCCAGCTCGCCTGCCGGGCGCTCGGGATCGAGGCGCCGCTCGGCCGCCTCGATCTTCTCGGCGTAGGTGACGCCGTCCTCGCCCTGCTCCCTGAACTCGAGCTCGCCTTCCGCCAGCAGGTCGAGGGCGCGAACCAGGAGGTCTCCCCCCAGCTCGGCGAGCTTCGCCGAGAGCGAATCGAAGCTCTCATCGGGGTCGATCGGCAGCTCCTCGACCAGCGCCACCGGGCCGGAGTCGAGGCCGGCGGTGAGGCGCATCACGCAGACGCCGGTGGTCGAATCCTGCGCCATGATCGCGCGCTCGATCGGGGCGGCGCCGCGCCAGCGCGGCAGCAGCGAGGGGTGCACGTTGAGCATCGGAAACTCGGAGAGGAGCGGCTCCTTGATCAGCTGTCCGAAGGCGCAGACGAGAACTGCCTCGGGCTGCGCGGCGCGGATCCGCTCCAGCGCTGCCTCCTCGTTGACGTTCTCCGCCTGCAGCAGGTCGAGCCCGAGCTCCTGCGCGGCGGCGGCCGCCGGGGGCGGCTTCACCTTGCGGCCGCGTCCCTGGCGCCGATCCGGCGGGGTGACGACGAGGCTCGGCCGGTGCGGCGAGCCGGCCAGGCGCCGCAGCACCGTCGCGGCGAACTCGGAGGTCCCGAGGTAGGCGGTCCTCACGCGTCGGTGCGCGGCTCGCGGAGCTCGCCCTCTTCGGCGATCTCTTCCTCAGAAGAGGGGCTGTAGCTGCTGCCCTCGCGCAGCGCCCGCAGCGCCGCCTTGCGCTGCTCGCGGGTGGTGCGATCGAGGATCAGGACGCCGTCGAGGTGGTCGATCTCGTGCTGGAGCACCCGCGCCTCGAGCCCGGCGGCCTCGATCACGATCGGCTCCCCCTCGACGTCGCGGCCGCTGAAGCGCGCGTAGAGCGGGCGCTCGACGTCCATCGAGACCTTCGGCAGGCTGAGGCATCCCTCCTCGGCCACCGCCATCTCCTCCGAGAGCCACTCGACCTCGGGGTTGACCAGGGCCGTCGGCTCGCTCTCCGGACCGGCCTGGAAGACGAGCAGGCGCCGCAGGGCGCCGAGCTGCGTCGCCGCCAGCCCGATCCCGAGGCCGTCCTGCATGATCCCGACCATTCGCTCGACCTCGGAGCGCAGCTCGGGGCCGAAGTTGGCGATCGGCGAGGCCTTGCTCTTCAGCACCGGGTCGCCGAACTTGACGACGTGGGCGAGCGCGGCTTCGCGCCGCTCCAGCATCTCGACTTCGAGCCGGTGCTCCTCGCTCTCCCGCATCTCCGTTTGCGCTTCGTCACTCATCGGGCCTGAGTCTAAAACGCGCCAGCGTTCTGATACTTCCTGCGTGGAGACAGATGCCAGCCCCTCGAATCGCCATCGCCACCTGCAGCGGCTACGCCGACCTCAAGGTCGACGACGACCTCCTGCTGGAGGCTCTGCGGGAGCGCGGGGCCGAGGCGGTTTCCGTGGTCTGGGACGAGGAGGGCGTCGACTGGGGCGGCTTCGACCTCTGCCTTGTCCGCTCGACCTGGGATTACCACGAGAAATACGCCAAGTTCCTCGCCTGGGCCCAGCGAGTTGAGGCGGCGACGCAGCTGCGCAATCCAGCCGAGCTGATCGTCTGGAACAGCGACAAGACCTACCTGCGGGAGCTGGCGGAGGGGGGAATCCGCACCGTGCCGACGGTGTGGGTCGGACGCGGCGCCGATGTCGAGCTGGAGGAGATCCTCGCCGCGCGAGGATGGGATGAGGCGGTGGTCAAGCCCGTCGTGGACCTTGGAGCCAGGAACCTGCAGCGGGTGCGGCGAGGCGAGGGGTCCACCGCGTTGGAGGAGGTCCTGCGACGGCACGACGCGATGGTCCAGCCATTCCTCCCCTCGCTCGAAGCGCAGGGCGAGACCTCGCTGATCTTCATCGCCGGCGATCTGAGCCACGCGGTGCGCAAGCGGCCGGCCCCGGGGGACTTCCGAGTGCAGTCGATCTGGGGCGGGACGACGAGCCGGATCGAGCCCGAGGCGCCCCAGATCCAGCTGGCGGAGCAGGCGCTGAGCCTCCTCGACCAGCAGCCGCTCTATGCCCGCGTGGATCTCGTCGCCGGGCCGGACGGCAAGCCGTGCCTAATCGAGCTCGAGCTGATCGAGCCGAACCTGTACATGGTCGAGCACCCGCCCGCCGCCGAGCCGCTGGCAGAGGCGACGCTGCGCGTCCTTTCTTGAGGCTTACTGCGGGTCGACGTCGACGCCGATCGCAACGTCCTTCAGCGAGCGGTCCGTGCTCTTGCTCTCGACCACATCGCGCACCGCGGCCACGGTCCCAGCGCGGTCCTCGGCCTTGATCAGGATCCGCCGGCGGTGGCGGTTGCGGACGCGGAACATCGGCGCCGGCCCCAGCAGCTCCGATCCCTGCGGCAGGCCCCGGCGCAACTCACCCGCCACCGCCGTGGCCGCCGCGTCCAGCTTCTCCTCCCGCTCGGCGGAGAAGTTGATCCGGACCAGGTGCGAGAACGGCGGGTAGCGCAGCGCCTCGCGGCGCCCCAGCTCGAGCTCGAGGAAGCCGGCGGAGTCGTGGCGGGCGGCGTGCTCGATGCTGGAGGCGTTGGGGGCGAGGGTCTGGACGATCACCTCTCCCCCGGCTTCGCCGCGGCCGGAGCGGCCGGCGAGCTGGGCGACCATCGCGAAGGTCCCCTCCTCGGCCCGGAAATCGGGGAAGCGCAGGGTGGCGTCGGCGTCGAGGATCACGCTCAGCGTCACCTCGGGGAAGTCGTGGCCCTTGGCGACCATCTGGGTGCCGACGAGGACGGCGCTCGGCAGCTCGTCGAAGCGGGCGAGGATGCGGGCGTGGGCCCCCCGCTCGGCGGCGGTGTCGGAGTCGAGCCGCAGGACCGGCATCGGCGCCAGCCGCTCGGCCAGCAGCGCCTCGATCCGCTCGGTGCCGGAGCCGGCCTGGGAGAGCGTGGTCGAGCCGCACTCGGGGCAGGCGCGGGGCTGGCGTTCGGAGTGGGCGCAGTGGTGGCAGACCAGGCGACCGCTGTGGCGGTGGACGATCAGCGAGACGTCGCAGTTGGGGCAGTCCCAGTGGTGACCGCAGGAGCGGCAGGTGAGCCAGGGCGCGAAGCCGCGGCGGTTGATCATCACGATCGCCTTGGCGCCGGCGGCGCGGACCGCCTCCAGTGCGTCCCAGGTCTCGGCGTGGACGGGGCCCGAACGGGGGTCGGCCTCGCGCATGTCGACCAGGTGGACCGGCGGCATCCGGCGGCCGTCGACCCGCCGCGGCAGCTCCAGCCGCGGCAGCTCCAGCCAGCTCTCCGGGCGCGGCGTCGCGGTGCCGGCGACGAGGACGGCGTTGGTGTCCTCGGCGCGTTTGCGGGCCACCGCGCGGGCGTCGTAGGTGGGGTCGCCCTCCTGCTTGTAGGAGGGGTCGTGCTCCTCGTCGATCACGATCAGGCCGAGGTTCTGAACGGGGGCGAAGACGGCGGAGCGGGGGCCGACGCAGACGCTGGCCTCGCCGCTGCGCAGCCGCCGCCACTCGTCGTAGCGCTCGCCGGGCGAGAGGGCGGAGTGAAGGACGGCGAAGCGGTCGCCGAGGCGGGCGCGGAAGCGGGCGACGGCCTGCGGGGCGAGACCGATCTCGGGGACGAGGACGATCGCGCCGCGGCCGCGCTCCAGCGCCGCCTCGACCGCCGCCAGGTAGACCTCGGTCTTGCCCGAGCCGGTGACGCCGTGGAGGAGCACCTGTCGCGGCGCGCCGGCCTCGCCGTCGAGGGCGGAGACGAGGGCCGCGACCGCCTGCTCCTGCTCGGGCAGCAGCTGCGGGCGGGTGGCGCCGCCGGAGAGGCCCGGCTCGCCGGGCACGCGGCGCACGGCCAGGCTGCGGGTGGCGATCAGCCCGCGCTGCTCGAGGCGCCGCAGGGTCTGCCGGTCGGATCCGACCGCCGTCGCCAGCTCGCCCGCCGACATCTCCCCCGCCCGCAGCGCCTCCAGGGTTGCGCGCTGTTTCGCGCCGAGACGCTCGCCGCCGCCGAGCGCGGCCTCGCCGGCGGGCAGGATCTTGGCGCGGAGCTCGGTTTTGGTGCGGACCGTCCGTCCGCCGCTGCCGGTCCCGGTTCCCGGCGGCAGCACCAACTGCAGGCCGCGCGAGGGGGTCGAGCAGTACTCGCGGGCGACCCAGAGGCCGAGGCGGACCAGCTCCGGCGTCGCCCCCGCCTCCAGGGCCTCGATCGGCTCGGCCAGGCGCTCGGGCGGTAGCTCGGAAGCCTCGGCGACCTCGACCACGACCCCGAGCAGGCGGCGCGGCCCGAAAGGCACGCGGACAACGCTGCCGACCCCCAGATCCGCCATCGCCTCGGGGCGGCGGTAGTCGAAGGGGCCGCGCAGGGCGCGGGCGGTGGTCAGGGGCTCGACCCTCAAGATCGCCATCCGAATGAGGTTATGGGTGTCGGGGGATGGCTTGGCTTGCTGCCGCAAGAGGCCTTAAGCTGCCGCGCGTGGGCCTCAACCTCCACCCCGGCGAGCAGGTGATCTTCGAGGGGCACCCGTCCTGGCGGGCGATCCTCGGCTTCTACCTGAAAGGGGCCCTGGTCGCGGTTGTCCTCGGGTTCGTTGCGAACCTGATCTGGGGCGGGGGCACCGCCTTCCTGGTGATCCTCGTCGTCCTCGCGCTGACCGTCGTGATCGGTTTCATCAAACGGGTGGCGACGACTTACACGATCACCAACCGCCGCCTCAACATCAAACGCGGGATCATCTCGCGCGAGATCCAGGAGACGCGCTTGGAGCGGGTCCAGAACGTCAACTACAGCCAGAGCGTCTACCAGCGCCTGATGCAGATCGGCGACGTCGACTTCGACACCGCCGCGACCGACGACTACAACTTCGTCTTCTACGGGGTGGCCGACCCCGGCGAGGTGGTCGAAGCCGTCGACAAAGCGACGGGCGCCTTTACGGCCGGGTCGCACGGGCTGGGCGAGGCTCAGCCGCCCCGGTAATCGACGGGCGGGCCCAGCCACAGGAGCAGACCCGCCCGAGCCCTCGGTCTAAGAGGGCTTGGTAATCGAAACCCCGGGCCAGACCGGCTTCTCGGTGATGGCGATCTTCATGGTCTGCGACTGATCAAGCGGGTGCCGCCTCGGCACCCGCGGCTTCGCGGAGGGCGTCGGCGCGGTCGGTCTGCTCCCAGGTGAAGTCGCCGTCGCCGCGGCCGAAGTGGCCGTAGGCGGCGGTCTTCTGGAAGATCGGGCGGTGGAGGTCGAGGTACTCGCGGAAGGCGCCGGGGCGCATGTCGAACTCCGCCTCGACCAGCTGCGAGATCTTCGCGTCCGGGAGCTTGCCGGTGCCGAAGGTCTCGACCATCAGGCTGACCGGGTGGGCGACGCCG
The DNA here is from genome assembly GCA_035474955.1 of Solirubrobacterales bacterium. Classification (GTDB taxonomy): domain Bacteria; phylum Actinomycetota; class Thermoleophilia; order Solirubrobacterales; family 70-9; genus VAYN01. The sequence goes on along the minus strand of DATIMV010000041.1, from coordinate 50,876 downwards.
ATCGCGTAGGCGACCTGGACCTCGCAGCGCTGCGCGAGGCCGGCGGCGACGACGTTCTTCGCCACGTGCCGGGCGGCGTAGGCGGCGGAGCGGTCGACCTTGGACGGGTCCTTGCCGGAGAAGGCGCCGCCGCCGTGGCGGGCCATGCCGCCGTAGGTGTCGACGATGATCTTGCGGCCGGTGAGGCCGGCGTCGCCGACCGGGCCGCCGATCACGAACTTGCCGGTCGGGTTGACGAGAAACTCGCCGAGCAGCTCGTTCTCGTCGAAGCGGCCGGGAACCTCGGCCTCGAGAACCGGGAGGACGACGCTCTCCCACAGCTCCGGTTTGATCTGGCTCTGGGAGTCGACGCCCTCGTCATGCTGGGTGGAGATCAGGAGCTTCTCGACCGCGACCGGGCGGCCGTCGGCGTAGCGGACGGAGACCTGGGTCTTGCCGTCGGGGCCGAGGTAGCCCAGGGACCCGTCCTTGCGGACGGCGGCGAGCCGTTCGGCGAGCCGGTGGGCGAGGTGGATCGGCATCGGCATCAGCGCCTCGGTCTCGTCGCTGGCGTAGCCGAACATCATCCCCTGGTCGCCCGCGCCGGCGACGTCGAGCTCGTCGTCGTCGGAGGGGTCGACTTTGGTCTCGTAGGCCTGGTCGACGCCCTGGGCGATGTCGGCCGACTGCTCGTCGAGTGAAACAAGGACCGAGATGTGGTCGCAGTCGTAGCCGTAGGCGCTGCCCTTGTAGCCGATGCCCTCCACCGTCTCCCGGACGATCTTCGGAATGTTGAGCTGGGCGCTGGTCGAGATCTCCCCCGAGACGACCGCCATCCCGGTGTTGACGAGGGTCTCGCAGGCGACGCGGCCGCCCGGGTCCTCGCTCATGATCGCGTCGAGGACACCGTCGGAGATCTGGTCCGCGACCTTGTCCGGATGGCCCTCGGTGACTGACTCCGACGTGAAGAGGTACTCGCCCTCGGCGAGCGGCTTGGAAGTAGGCATGGCGGGAAGCCTAGAGGAAATTTGTGCGATGCCGGAGGGTCAGTCCGCGCGCCCTCTGTAGCCCGTTCGCGGCACGAAGTCGATCACCAGCGGGACCCCCTCCAGCTCGTAGGCCTCGCGCATCCGGTTCTCCAGGTGGTAGGCCCAGTCGCGGCTGATCAGCTTGCGGTCGTTGACCTGGATCGCGACCCGCGGCGGGCTCTCCCCCACCTGCGCCGCGTAGAAGAGGCGCAGTCGCTTGCCGCGGCGGGACGGCGGCGGCGTCTTCGCCACCACGTCGGAGACGAACCGGTTCAGCTCCGAGGTCGGGACCCGCTCGGCGGCCTTGTCGGCCAGCCGCAGCGCCCGCGGCAGCAGGTTGCCGACGTTGCGGCCGCGCTGGGCCGAGACCGTGATCACCGCCGGGCGCAGCCGCAGCTTGCGCTCGACCCGCGCCCGCGTGTCGTCGATGTCGGTCTCGGTGACGTCCCACTTGTTCAGCACCAGGAGGCTGGCGCAGCCGGCCTTCATCGCCATCTCCGCCACCCGCAGGTCCTCGGCGGTGACGCCCTCGGAGGCGTCGCAGACGACGATCGCGACGTCGGCGCGCTCGACCGCCCGTTCGGAGCGCAGCTGCGCGTAGTAGTCGACCGTGCCGGCGACCTTGGAGCGGCGCCGCAGCCCGGCGGTGTCGACGAGGATCACCCGCCGCCCGTCGACCTCGAGCTCGGTGTCGATCGCGTCGCGGGTGGTGCCGGCGATGTCGGAGACGATCACCCGGTCGGATCCGAGGAAGGCGTTGACGAGCGAGGACTTGCCGACGTTGGGGCGGCCGATCACGGCGACGCGGGTGGCGTCGTCGCCCTCGGAGGACGGCTCGCGTTCGCCGAGCGCGGCGACGATCGCGTCGAGCAGGTCGCCGGTGCCGAGCCCGTGGGTCGCGGAGGCGGCCAGCGGGTCGCCGAGCCCGAGCGCGTGGAACTCGGCGGTGATCCCGTAGTCGTCGGCGCGGTCGGCTTTGTTGACGACGACGAGGACCGGGACGTCGCCGCCGCGGAGCGTCTTCGCCAGCTCGACGTCGCCGCCGCGCAGCCCGGCGCGGCCGTCGACGACGAGCAGGATCGCGTCGGCTTCGGCGATCGCCAGGCGCGCCTGCGCCTGCACGTCGCGGGCCAGCTCGGCCTCGTCGCCGAGGTCGATGCCGCCGGTGTCGACGAGCTCGAAGGCGACCCCGTTCCATTCGGTCGCGAGCCGCTTGCGGTCGCGGGTGACCCCCGGCTCCGGCGAGGTCACAGCCTCCCTGCCGCCGACGAGCCGGTTGACGAGGGTGCTCTTGCCGACGTTGGGGAAGCCGACGACGGCGACGGTGGGAAGCGTCATCGGGTCAGACGATTCTACGCTCGTGCGCAAGATCGACGATCTCACCGACAACATCGTCGACTGATCTTCCCGTCGTGTCCACGACGACGGCATCCTCAGCGGTCTTGAGAGCGCTGAGCTGTCGCTCCGAGTCGAGCCGATCCCTCTCCTTGATCGCCTGCAGGACATCAGCCTCCGGCTCCCCGGTCTCGAGTGAGCGACGGTGCGCTCTCTCCTCTGGCGATGCGGTGAGGTAGATCTTCAACGGAGCATGAGGTGCAACGACCGTTCCGGTGTCCCTGCCCTCCGCGACGTAGTTCCCCTCCGCGAATATCTCGCGCTGCCTGTCGACCATCGCCCCGCGGACCTCTGGATAAGCAGCAATGTGCGGAGCCGCTTTCGTAACCTCCGACGAACGAATGGCCTGGGTGACGTCCTCGTCGTCCAAGAACACTCGCTCGCCTTCAAACGAGATCTTGACGCTTCGGGCTATTCGCTCGATCTCCTGAGCATCATCGGTATCGGAGCGCTGCCTGAGAACGGCAAGGGCAATGCAGCGATACATCGCTCCCGTGTCGAGGTAGGTGAAACCGATCTCGGCGGCCACCGCTCTGGTGACAGTTGACTTTCCCGCCCCAGCCGGTCCGTCGATGGCAATGACATTGGGCGCTCCGGCCCGATCGGCCGGAGGCACGGCCTCAGCCGGAAGGGAGGGCCGGCTGGCGGCGGCTCGCATGTCCCGGACATGGCGGAGATTTCCCACCTTTACCCTCAGGTCTTCAGCGCCGAGGTTGACGATAATTGCCTGCTCGAGCACATCTTCATAGGAGAGCTGACCGGAAACCGAGACGTAGATGTCGACGCGGCCCCTGGCCAGCTCGCACTCCAGGCGGCGCGCTGCCCCGTCTTCGACCCAGGCAGCCGCCCGTGCCTCCCCGTCGAGGATCCTGACTATCGGGTCAACCTGTTCGGGTGGAACAAAGAGGTCAAGGTCGCTGGGATCGACCTCCCAGCCCTGAACGGCAAGTGCGCTTGAGCCGATGACAATGAAGTCGCACTCCGCCCGCGCAAGGTCTGCCAACAACCCTTTGAGATCGAGCTTCGGCTTCATGCCCAACCCGTGTGTAGGTTTGGTCGGTGACCGCATGCCCTGATCATTCGGCAACCCCGTCCGATCCATTGCAAGGGGGCCTGCTCATCGTCACGGGAGCCTCGCATACGGGGAAGACCAGCGTCATCCGGTCGCTGTTGCCAGATCTGGAGCCACCGGTTGCCCTTCTCGGAGTTGACGAAGTGCTTGCGAAAACGCTGGTTCGGCCCCGGGGAAGCCGCTGGACGGAGATCCCGTTGGCTTATGACCTGATCCGACGGCAGATCGATTCTTTGCTCGGCCATGGCTGGCTCGTCATCGTCGAGACCACCTTCACCTATGTCAGCCCGCAAGGCGAGGCTGAATTTCACCGCGAGGTCCTCGAACAGATGGTTGGGCTGGCCGAGCGCCATAACGCCCCTTGGTTCCTTTGCCAGGTCAAAGCTTCCCTGGAGCTCACCTTGAAACGGGCAGAGCAAGACCGTCGCCTTCCCTCGCGGATAGTTGCCGCAACCGTGGAACTGCACGAAATCGAAGAGATGCCGGAATCGGCCTTGACACTTTCGGCCGAAGACAGCCCACCTGAGGATCTGGCCAAGACGCTTGCCGCCCAGCTCCCGGCGCCCTTCAGCCGGAGATGATCGCCGCGATCGCGCCCGCAAGTACCGCCGCGAAGATCACGACTATCCCGAAGAGGATGAGCTCTCTCGAGGAGCGCTTCATGATCTCGATCTCTTTCATTCCCTCTCCGAGCCTGCGGTCGAGCTTCTTGATCTGCCTGCGAAGGGTGAAGAAGGCAAGGGGCCCGAGGCGCTCATCCTGAACCGCAGGATTGAACATGGCGTCGAGAAGAGGTTCGGTCTGCGGCGCCGGGTGATTGACGACCCCCGCATCTCCGTCGACGGGAAGTAGTTGCAGCGCGGCGATGCTGGTTTCCTCCGGAACGACATAAAAGGGTTCGCGGCCGATATTTGCGAGTTGAAAGTGGAGGCGACCGGTGTACCCGGGGTCAACCAGGAACCCGCCCATGACCAAGATGCCGTCAAGCGCTTTACGGAACTTCACGGCGATGTTCCCTGCGAGGTCGTCGGGCATCTCCAACTCCTCGACAGTTGAGACAAATGCGACCTGCCCCGGTTTCAGGGCAAACGGCTTTTCCCTTCGCCGGCGGCCCTCCGGACCTTTATCCCAGTAGCGCCTTCCGTTGGGCAGAACCAAATAGTCACAGGCGATCCGAAGGTCATATGCAGCGCCACGCAGATTGCCCTCCGACCAAGTCCCTTCGACGAAAACACCTTCACGTAGGCGCTGCTCGATCTTGCTCCTGCCCAGTACCGACACCCGTTCCTCCGCTGTTGAGATGCCTAATGGGTGGAGACAATAAGAGACGTCAGGTCCGTTTCAAAGCCGGGGTAGCTGACGGCGGCGGCGTCCATGCCTTGCACCTCGACGCCGTCCTTGGAGGCGAGGCCGGCTACGGCGCCGAGCATCGCGATCCGGTGGTCGCCGTGGGAGTCGATCGTGCCGCCGGCAAGGCCGCCCGTGCCCTCGATCACCATCCCGTCCTCGGTCGGCTCGACCTGGCCGCCCAGTGCTCGCAGCGCCGCGGTCACGGTCTCGATCCGGTCGGACTCCTTGCGACGCAGCTCCTCGGCGTCGCGGATCGTCGTCGTCCCCTCGGCGAAGCAGGCGGCGAGGGCGACCAGCGGCAGCTCGTCGATCGCCAGCGGGACCTCGGCGCCCCCGACCTCGGTGGCTTGGAGCGGCGCGGAGCGGACGCGGAGGGTGGCGATCGGCTCGCCGCCCTCCTCGCGCTCGTCCTCGCGCTCGATCTCCGCCCCCATCCGCTCGAGGATCGTCAGCAGCCCCGTTCGGGTCGGGTTGACGTTGACCTCCTCGAGGAGGATCTCGCTGCCCTCGACAAGCGACGCGGCGATGATGAAAAAGGCGGCCGAAGAGATGTCCGCTGGCACGGCGATCGGCTCCGGCTCCAACCGCTCGACCGGACGCACCACCACCGCGTCGCCGACCCGCTCGATCGGAGCGCCGGCCGCGGCGAGCATCCGCTCGGTGTGGTCGCGGCTCGGCAGGGGCTCGACGACCCGGGTCTCGCCGCCGGCCAGCAGCCCGGCGAAGAGCAGGCAGGACTTGACCTGGGCGCTGGCGATCGGCATCTCGTAGGTGGCACCGTGAAGGGTCGTCCCCTCGATCTCAAGGGGCGGCAGGCGATCCTCGCGAGCGCGCAGGTTCGCCCCCATCCGCCGCAGCGGGACCGCGACCCGGTCGACCGGGCGGCGGCGGATCGACTCGTCCCCGTCGAGGGTCCAGTGCCCATACTCCTGCCCGGCCAGCCACCCCGGCAGCAGCCGCAGCAGGGTGCCGGCGTTGCCGACGTCGATCATCGCGGGACGGGCGCCGCGCAGGCCGATGCCGTCGATCTTCAGCCCGGCCGCCGGATCTCCCTCAACCCGAGCGCCAAGCGCCGCAACCGCCGCCAGCGTCGACCGCGTGTCGGCGGCATCGAGGTAACCGTCGACACGCGTCTCCCCCTCGCCCATCGCCGCGATCAGCGCCGCGCGGTGGGAGATCGACTTGTCCGAGGGCGGGCGCAGGGAGCCGCGCAGGGGCCCCGAGGGAGTGAAGCGGGTGCAGCTCATCGGCCGACTCTACGAGCCGGAGCCGTCAAGCACCGAGACGGTGTGGCCGAGTTCGCGCACCAGCTCTTCGGCCTTCGCCGCCTGCTCGTCGCCGCCGACCCAGAGGGAGACGGCGCCGGAGGTCATGTCCGGCGCGGGGTGCAGGGCCATGTCCTCGATGTTGACCCCGGCCTCGCCCAGCGCCAGCGCCAGCTCGGCGATCGTCCCCGGCTTGTTGGTGACGACGATCCGCAGCTCGCGCAGCGGGCCGCCCTCCGACTCGGCTTCGAGCAGGGAGCGGCGCGCATCGCCCGCCGCCGCGTGCCAGGCGGCCAGGCCCTCACGATCGCCGGAGCGGATCAGCTCCGCGGCCTCCCGCAGCCGCTCGGCGACCGAGTCGACCGAGGCGGCAACCGCCTCCCGGTTGCTGGCGAAGATGTCGGCCCAGATCGCCGGATTGGAGCCGGCGACGCGAGTCGCGTCGCGGAAGCTCGGCCCGACGTCGGGCAGCCGTTCGGTCCCCTGCGTCAGCGCCTCCGCCGCCTCGGAAGCGAGGACGTTGGCGAGCACGTGAGGCAGGTGGCTGACGGTCGCCATCAGGCGGTCGTGGCTCTGCGGGTCGATCGCCTGCGGCCGCGCACCCAGCGCCGAGACCGCCCGCTGCAGGCGGTCGTAGAGAAGGCCGCTGACCTGCTCTGTCGGGGTCAGGTACCAGCGCGCTCCCTCGAAGAGATCGGCGCGGGCGTTCTCGACCCCGGCCGTCTCCGCCCCCGCCAGGGGATGACCGCCGATGAAGCGCTCGTCGCCGCCGACCGCCTCGACCAGCTCGCCCTTGGTCGAGCCGACGTCGGTGACGACGGTCTCCGGGCCGGACGCCGCCAGCGCTTCGCGCGCCTGGTCGGGCAGGACCGCGACCGGGCCGGCACAGAAGACCAGCTCCGCCCCCTCACAAGCCTCGGCAACCGAGTCGACGCCGCGGTCGATCGCCCCCAGCTCTACCGCGCGCCGCAGCCGCTCCGGGCTGCGCCCGCAGCCGACCACCTCGGCGTCCAACCGCCGCCGCGCGGCGAGCCCGATCGAGCCTCCGATCAGGCCCACCCCGAGGACGGCAATCTTCATGCGCGGGCGGGCACCTTCATGAACCGCGCCGCGCCTCCACAGCGGAAGCGAACCGCTCCAGGGCAGAGGCGGTGTCCTCCCAGTCGAGGCAGGCGTCGGTGATCGACTGCCCGTAGGTCAGCTCCTCACCCGGGACCAGGTTCTGCCGCCCCTCGACCAGGAACGACTCCAGCATCACCCCGACGATCGCCTTGTTGCCGTCGGCAATCTGGTCGGCGATGTCACCGGCGGCGAAGAACTGCTTTTCCGGGTCCTTGCCGCTGTTGTCATGGGAGGCGTCGATCACCACCCGCTCCGGCAACCCGGCGACGCCGAGCGTGACCAGCGCGTCTTCGACCTCGGGCGGGTTGTAGTTCGGCACCCCGTGGCCGCCGCGAAGGATGATGTGGCAGTCGGGGTTGCCGGTGGTGTGGAGGATCGCCGGGGCACCGGCGTCGTCGATCCCGGCGAAGGCATGCGGGGCCGTCGCCGCCCGCACCGCGTCGACCGCGATCTGGATGTTGCCGTCGGTCCGGTTCTTGAACCCGATCGGCATCGAGAGGCCGGAGGCGAGCTGGCGGTGAGTCTGGCTCTCCGAGGTGCGCGCCCCGATCGCCCCCCAGGCGACCGCGTCGGCGATGTACTGCGGCGTGATCGGGTCGAGGAACTCGCAGCCGATCGGCAGCCCGGTGTCGAGCACTTCCAGCAGCAGCTTGCGGGCGATTCGCAGCCCGGCGTTGACGTCGCCGCTTTCGTCCAGGTGCGGGTCGTTGATCAGCCCCTTCCAACCGGTCGTCGTCCGCGGCTTCTCGAAGTAGACGCGCATCACCACCAGCAGCTCCTCGCGCAAGGCGCGCGCGGTCGCGCTCAGCCTGGTCGCGTACTCCATCGCCGCTTTCGGGTCGTGAACGCTGCACGGCCCGACCACGACCATCAGCCGCGGGTCCTTCCCCTGCAGCACGTCGCGAACTTCTTCTCGCCCTTTGATTACCGCTTTCGCGCGCTCCTCTCCGAGCGCCAGCTCCGCCAGGAGCTTTTCCGGCGGCGCCAGCTCGACGACTTTCCCGATCCGCTGGTCGCGGACGCCGTCTCGCTTTGCCCCCTTCATCCCGATGAACATATTGCCTTCGCCTTTCTCCAAACCCAAGAAATCCTACTTTCTGGTCGCGCGCTACCGGGTCGGTTCGGTGCGCACGCAACGCGTACGTTGAACGGCGCCCGACCGGAAGATGTGAAGTCTTCGGGGCGGCGCGACGCCGCCAGGCCGGACGCCTAGCTAAATCGCCAATAGGTGAGGTAGCCGCTCGCGACGGCGTCGGCTGGCCTGCCGATCGCGGATGTGGCTTTGTCCAACCTCACGTTGCAGGAGTTTGTATCACGCGACCGCGGTTAGTCAAGTATTTCCGACAGGACGCGCAGGAAACGCTCGTTCTCCTCGGCGGTGCCGTAGCTGACGCGGATGTGGCCGGGGCCGCCGAGGGCCTTGCCGGGACGCACCGCGATCTCGCGCTCGGCGAGGCCGGCGAGCACCTCGGCTTCGTCGGCGTCGCCGAGATCGACCCAGGAGAAGTTGGCGTGGGAGTCGGAGGTGCGGAGGCCGAGACCCTGCAGACCCTCCTCGACGACGAGGCGGGCTGCGATCGTGCTTTCGACCCGGCGCAGGACGTCGTCCTGGTGGCGGATCGCCTCCGCCCCGGCCGCCTGCGCGAGGGCGTTGACGCTGAAGGGCTGGCGGACCGCGTCGACGGCGGCGCGGAATTTCGGCGAGCCGATCGCGTAGCCGACCCGCAGCCCGGCCAGGCCGTAGCACTTGCTGAAGGTGCGCAGCACGACGAGGTTCGGAAAGTCGGCGAGCAGGTCGAGGGTGGCGTCGGGATCGTCGTGGGCCTGGAACTCGACGTAGGCCTCGTCGAGGATCACCGTGACGTGGTCGGGGATGCGCTCGCAGAAGGCGGCGATCTCCGCTGCCGGGATATGGGTCGCGGTCGGGTTGTTGGGGTTGCAGACGATCAGCAGCTGGGTCGCCGCGGTCACCTCGGCCGCCATCGCGTCGAGGTCATGGACGTCGCCCTCGGCGAGCGGCACGCGGATCTCGCGGGCGCCGGTCAGCGCTGGCAGGTACGGGTACATCGAGAAGGCCGGCCAGGCGTAGAGGATCTCGTCGCCGGGCTCGCAGAGGGCCTCGGCGGCAGCGAGGAGGATCTCGCAGGAGCCGTTGCCGACGGCGACCCGGGCCGGCTCGGTCTCGTAGCGCTCGGCCAGCCGGCGGCGCAGAAGCGTCGCATCCGGGTCCGGGTAGCGGTTCATCGCCGTCGCGGTCTGCTGGATCGCCTCGACCACCTTCGGGTGCGGCGGGAACGGCGACTCGTTCGAGGCGAGCTGGGCGATGTTGCCGGAGGCGATCGCCTCCGGGGCCTGTCCCGTCGGCACCCCGGCCTGGTAGCCAGGCATGCGGGCGAGCTTCTCGGCGAAGGTGACCGTCATCGTCGATGGATTGTGACGGACGAGGGCAGGACCGCTACTGCGCGGCCTCGAGGTCGGTGCGCAGCTTCTGGGCCTCACCGATGTAGACGTGGGCGGGCTCGTGCCCGGCCGGGGCGTAGAAGTGCAGCATCACCCGGATCACCCGCGGCATCGAGCCCGGGACCGGGATCTCGCGACAACACATCAGCGGCACCGCTGTCAGACCCAGGTCCCGCGCCGCGACGGCCGGGAACTCGGCGTCAAGATCGTCGGTGGTCGTGAACAGGCAGCTGACCATCGCCTCCGGCTCGAGCCGGTTGCGCTCGATCAACACCCGCATCAGCTCCTCGGTCGCAGCAAGGATCGCCTGCGGCTCGTTGGCCTCGGCCTGGACCGCGCCGCGCACGGCAAAGAGGCGCTGCTGCACGTGTCCGTTCTCGCTCACGCCCCGCATCTTTCCAAAGCAGGGGGGCGAATCGCACGGCGTGGCGACTTACAGATGCATGACAACCGAAAGTCGCCCTGATCTTGGCCACCGCCTCGTGCACCTCGCCGCAAAGCAACATGGGGCGTTGTCGCGAAGTCAGTTGATGGCGTGCGGGATGGGCGAAGGGGCGATCGCGCACGCGATCCGTCTCGGGAGACTGCACCACGTCTTTCGCGGCGTGTACTCCCTGGGAACCCCGCTTTCGAACGAGCGTGGACGCTTGTTTGCGGCATCGCTCGCCTGCGGCGACGGCGCGGTCGTCTCGCACCGTAGTGCAGGTGCGCTCCTTCATCTACTCGACAATGGACCCGTGGTCATCGACGTAACCGCCCCTGGAACCGGCGGACGAGCGATCGACGGCATCCGCCTCCATCGGGTGCGACCGCCGCGGCGCGAGGAGACCGGCACCGTGACTGGGATTCCGTGCACCAGCCCGGCGCGGACGTTGGTCGACCTTGCGGGCGTGGTCGGCGACTGGACGCTTCGCAGTGCCTTCGAGCGGGCGGCGCAACGGGGGCTGCTCGACATTCCGGCGATCGAGGCGTCGATGGATCCGGGCCGTCGCGGCGTTGGCTCGCTGCGAGCGCTCGTGGAGGATTGGCGGCGCGCGGCTCCTCTGACCAAGAAAGGCCGCCTGAAAAGCCCGCTGGAGGCGAAGATCCTGCCGCTGCTCCTACGGCGCGACCTCCCCGCTCCAAACCTCAACGCGCCCGTACAGATCGCCAACGGCCGGATCGAGGTCGACTTCCTCTGGCCGGAGCAGCGGTTCGTAGTCGAGGCGGATAGCCGCGACTTCCACGGCCCCGCGGTCGCATTCGAGCGCGATCGCTGGCGCGACCGGGAACTGATGCTGGCTGGCTACGCGACGCTGCGGGTCACCCATCACCAAGCCGAGAACGAAGCCGAGGCAATCGCGGACACGATCGCCTCGCGGCTCACCCCGTAGCCGCCTCGCGTAACCGAGCGATCTCCTCGTCCGAAAGACGTCTGGCGCGTCCGACTTGGACAGTGTCAAGTTTCAGCGGTCCGAATTTGACACGTTGCAACTTGACAACCTCGTTCCCGACCGCTTCGAGCATGCGGCGCACCTGGCGGTTGCGGCCTTCGCGGAGGACGATCTCGATCTCTCGCTCGGCGAGGCGCCGCACCTGCGCCGGCGCCGTCGGGCCGTCCTCCAGCTCGACACCTTGGCGCAGGCGTTCGAGGTCGCGGTCGCCGAGCGGCGCGCGCAGCCGCGCCCGGTAGGTCTTCGGCACTTCGTAACGAGGGTGGGTGAGCTGGTTGGCGAGCTCGCCGTCGTTGGTCAGCAGCAAGAGGCCGGTCGAGTCGGCGTCGAGACGGCCGACGGGATAGAGGCGAGCGCTCGTCTGCACCAGCTCGACGACGGCGGGGCGGCTGCCCGGCTCCCGCGCCGTCGAGACCACCCCGGCCGGCTTGTTGACGAGCCAGACCTCGCGCGTCTCGGCCGCGACCGGCGTGCCGTTGACGCGAACGTCGCTCCCCTCGTCGACGTCGCGCGCCGGATCGGTGACCACCTCCCCGCCGACGGTCACCACCCCCTTGGCGATGATCTCCTCCGCCTTCCTCCTCGAAGCGACGCCCCCGTGGGCGAGGAACTTAGCCAGCCTCACGAGTAGGAGTTGGGAGGGAACCCGGAGGAGCCTCCCCAAATCGCGACGGAGGGTTCCCTCCCAACTCCCCCACCTACGGCTCCGCTCTCTGTTCCCCGGCCTTCAGCAGGCGCTCGCGCAGCTCGCGCTCGTCCTCGGGGCTGGGGTCGAAGCGAGAGGGATCGGGGAGCTGGTCGAGCCCGCTGAGGCCGAACAGCCGCTCGAACAGCTCAGTCGTCTTGAAGATCGCGGCGCCGAACTGGGAGCGGCCGGACTCTTCGATCAGGCCGCGCTCGGCCAGGCTCTGCACCGCCGACTCGGAGGTGACCCCGCGGATCCGGGCGACCTCCGGCCGCGTCACCGGCTGCAGGTAGGCGACGATCGCCAGGGTCTCCGCCTGGGCCTGGGTCAGCGGCGGCGTCCGCGGCTTCGAGAGCAGTCGCCGGGCGGCTTCCTCGCTGCGGGGATCGCTGGCGAGGCTGAAGCCGCCGGAGACCTCGCGCAGGACCACCCCGCGCTTGCCCTCGGCGAGATCCTCGCGCAGCAGCTCGATCGCCTCCGCCACCTGGCCCTCGGTCGCCTCGGTCGCCATCGCCAGATCGGCGGTGGAGACCGCCTGCGGCGAGAGGAAGAGCAGCGCTTCGATGGTGCGGGAGAGGTCGTTCATCCGCTCTTGTGGATCGCGTCGGGGATGGCTTTCTTGACCCGGATCGGACCGAAGGCGCGGTCCTGCTCCCAGGTGATCTCACCCTTGCGGTAGAGCTCCAGCAGGCCGAAGACGGTGACCGCCTGGGTGAGCCGGTCCTCGCCGCCGAACTCCTCGTCGAAGTCGAAGCTGGAGCGGCTGCGGAGGACGTCGCGGAGGGCGCGGAGGCGGCGCTCGAGCGAGACGGTCGGCCTGATGTGGCTGATGTCCACTTCGGGCGGCTCGGTGAGGAGGTCCCCGAGGGCGGCGCCGAGCGCCTCGGGGTCATAGACGGCGACGGCGGAGTCGACGGCGACGCGGCGCAACTCGGCCGGCAGCGGCGCCGAGCGGTAGAGATAGCCCCGCTGGCTCTCGAAGCGGTCGGCGAGGACCTTGGAGGCGTCGCTGTAGCGGCGGTACTCCAGCATCCGCGCCAGCAGCTCCTCCACGGCCTCCTCGGGGCTGAGGTCCTCCAGCTCCTCTTCGGGGCTGGGCAGCAGCAGCCGCGACTTCAGCTCCAGCAGGGCGGCGATCAGGACCAGGAACTCGGTTGCCACCTCCAGCTCCAGCTCGCCCTCGCGCTCGAGGTGCTCGACGTAGGCGACGACGACCTCGCCCAGCTGCAGGTCGAAGAGGCTGACCTCCTCGCGCAGGACGACCGCCATCAGCAGGTCGAACGGCCCGGCAAAGACGTCGAGGTCGAGATCGAGGTCGAGGTCGGCGACGGCCACGGGTCCAGACTAGAGCGGGACCGGGACGACCGCGCGGCGTTTTTGCGCGATTTGGGCGCTAAGCGGGGCCGAAGCCCATGCGCTCGCGCACGTCGGCGAGCACTGGGGCGGCCATCGCCCGCGCCTTCTCGGCACCGAGGCCAAGGATGCGATCCAGCTCCGCCTCGTCCGGGCGCAGCTCCTCGTAGCGCTCGCGGACCGGGCCCAGGTACTCGACCACGGCCTCGGCCACCGCCTTCTTGAAGTCGCCGTAGCCGGCGCCCTCGAACTCGCTCTCGATCGCCGCCTGGTCGGCGCCGCGGGCGACGGCGAGGATGTCGATCAAGTTGGTGATCCCGGGCTTATCGGGCGAGCGCACGACCTCGCGACCGGAGTCGGTGACGGCGGAGCCGAACTTCTTGCGGGTGGCGCTCGCCTCTTCGAGGACGAGGACGGTCCCTCCCTCGGTGCCGCCGGTGGTCGACATCTTCCGCTCCGGCTCCTGCAGGTCCATGATCCGGGCGCCGACCTCGGGGATCAGCATCTCCGGCACGACCAGCGTCTCGCCGAAGCGCTCGTTGAAGCGGCGGGCGATCTCCCGCATCAGCTCGACGTGCTGGCGCTGATCGTCGCCGACCGGCACCTCGGTCGCCCGGTAGGCGAGCACGTCGGCCGCCATCAGCACCGGGTAGTAGAAGAGCGCGGCGGAGACCAGCTCGCGTTGTTTCGCCGACTTGTCCTTGAACTGGTGCATGCGGTTGAGGTCGCCGTGGGCGGTGACCGCGGAGAGCAGCCAGGTGAGCTCGGTGTGCTCGCGCACGTCGGACTGGCGGAAGAGGATGCAGCGCTCGGGGTCGAGGCCGGCGGCGAGGAGGATCGCGGCGGTGTCGTAGAGCCGCTCGCGCAGCTCGACCGGGTCGTAGGCGACCGAGATCGCGTGCAGGTCGACGATGCAAAAGATCGCCGGCTCGCCGCGGTCCTGGCCCTCGACGTACTGGCGGATCGCGCCGATGTAGTTGCCCAGGTGCTTGCGGCCGGTCGGCTGGATGCCCGAGAAGATGATCGGCTTGGCCATAAGTGCCGCAGCCTAGCTTGGGGACCTCTGAGGGGGTCTCGCGCGTATTGCCTGTATGGCGCTCACGCTGAAGGTCCTGCTGGTGGGACTGATCCTCTGCGCTCTCGCCTCGGAGAACGCCGAGGCGAAGGGGATGGGGATCAATCCTGCTCGTGCCGGTGTTGCACTGCCTGGCTCGCCCTATCGCTACGTAACGCTCAATCCGCGGCGCGGCGAGGGGATCGAGACCGTCGCGATGCGGGTCGAGCGCAAGAGCGGGCGGATCGACCGCTGGTTGCGGCTGCGGGGCCAGTACTACGTGCCGGCGGTCGCCTACGACATGCGCGGCGGCGGCCTCTCCGGTGATGGGAGCACCCTGGTGCTGCAGCGCTTCACCCGCGCCTATCCCCCGCGCCGCTCCCGCTTCGCGGTGCTCGACACCGCAGCCTTCCAGCGCTACCCGTCCCAGGCCGGCGAAGGGCGCCCTGCCGGCGCGGGGCGGCGGATCGAGCTACGGGGCTTCTACAGCCTGCACGCGGTCTCCCCCGACGGGAGCACGGCCTACCTGAACCGCCACCTGCCCCGCCGCCGCTCGATCTTCGGATTCGAGCTGCGCGCTCTGGATCTGGATAGCGGGCGCCTGCTGCCCGACGGCGTCGAGGCGACCGGGATGATGGAGGGCGCGCCGATCACCCAGGTCACCGGCCCAGACGGGCGCTGGGCCTACACGCTCTACGACGGCAACGCTTATGAAGGAGGCACGCCTTTCCTGGTCGCCCTGGACACGGTCGCGGGCGAGGTGACCCGGGTGGAGCTGCCGCAACTGCGCGAACGGCGCACGATGTTCCTGACGAGGATGCGACTCGTATCCAGGGGAAGCAAGCTGGTGATGTTCCGCCGCTCGCCCGCCCAATGGCACCGGTCGACGCCGCCCCTGGTCGCGATCGACACCGAGACCTTTGCCGTCAGCGACGCGCGCACCGCGCTGATGGGACTGAGCCGGGGGCTGATCGGCTCCCTCGCCGACTTCATCGCGCCCCGCGAGGAGCCGCTGCTCGCCTTCGCCCGCACCCCACGGCGCCCCGGCAACCTGCTGGGTCGCTTCGACGTCGTCGGCCGCTCCCCGCGGGGCCGCCCGATCGAGCTGCACCAGATGGGCGACCCGAAGTGGAGCGGCGAGTTGCTGATCTTCGGCTGCGTCCACGGCGACGAGTGCGGCGCCAGCGCCGTCAAGCCGACGACCGGCGGCTGCCCCGATCCCAGCGCCGACGTCTACGTCGTCCCCAACCTCAACCCCGACGGGACCGCCGGCGGCAGCCGGCTGAACGGCCGCGGCGTCGACCTCAACCGCAACTTCCCCTCCGAGTGGGAGCCGATCCAGGCTCGCTGGGACCCGCAGTATTCGGGCCCGCGGCCGTTCTCCGAGCCGGAGTCACGGCTGGCGGCGCGGATCATCCGCCACCTGCGGCCGGAGGCGACGGTCTGGTTCCACCAGTACTCGGGGACGCGGCCCTTCGTCCGCGCCTGGGGTCAGAGCGCGCCTGCCGGCCGCCGCTTCGCCGAGTTGGCACGGATGCCGTTCCGCCTCATGCGCTGGCCGGCGGGGACCGCCCCGAACTGGCAGAACCATCGCTTCCGCGGCGCCTCCTCCTTCGTCGTCGAGCTGCCGGCGGGGCGGCTCGAGCCGGAGATGCGCTCGCGGCTGACGAAGGCGCTGGTGCGGATGGGCCGGTGGGTGAGAGAAGATTGAGATGTCCGAAGGAGGTGGCGATTGGGGTCTAGGAGCGACGCGGTCGAGCGGCGGCTGGTGCACGAAGCCCAGGAGGGCTCCGGCGCGGCGATGGCGCAGCTCTACTCGGCCCACTGGCGCAGCGCCTACCGCGCCGCCTACCTCGTCGTCCACGACGCGGCGGCGGCCGAGGACATCGCCCAGGACGCTTTCCTGGCCGCGGTCGACGCGCTCGATCGCTTCGACCGGCGCCGGCCCTTTGCCCCCTGGCTGCACCGGATCGTCGTCAACCGGGCGCTCGACTGGGCGCGACGGGAGACGCTGCGGCGCCGGGTCGACCGGCCGGAGTCGGTGTTCGAGCCGCTGCCGCCGCCGGAAGAGATCGGCGGCGAGCTGATGGCGGCGCTGAAGGAGCTGCCGGCCGAGCAGCGGGCGGTCGTCGTGCTGCGCCACCTGCTCGAGTACACGCCGGGGGAGATCGCGGCGATGCTGGACCTGCCGCGGGGCACGGTGAACTCGCGGCTGCGGCGGGGGCTCGACCGGCTGCGCGAGGTCGTGGAGGACGAGACGAGCGCGGAGGGCGTCCGATGAAGCGCGACCCGCTCGGCCAGGCGCTGCGCGAGGCGGCGATCCCGGTTCCCGCCGAAGCCGAGGAGCGCGGCCTCCGGATGGTCGCGGCTGCCCACGCGCAGCGACAGCCGCAGCAGCGGCGGCAGGTGGCGCTGCCGCGCCTCGCCCTCGCCCTCGCGATCGCCACCCTGCTGGCGGCGCTGCTGCTCTCGCCCGCCGGCGCCGCGGTGCGCGACTGGGTCGACGACGTCGTCACCAGCTCGACGCCGCGTCCGGAACCCGAGCTGGCCGAGATCCCCGGCGGCGGGCAACTCCTGGTCCAGAGCGCGGACGGGCCCTGGGTGGTGCAGGCCGACGGCTCGCGGCGGTTGCTCGGCGACTACGAAGAAGCGACCTGGTCGCCCCGGGGCCTCTTCGTCGCGGTCGCCGACGGGCGCACGCTCAGCGCGCTCGAGCCAGACGGCACCCCACGCTGGTCGATCACCGCCCCGGTTGCGGTCGGGGAGCCGCGCTGGGCGCCGCTGGGGGAACGCATCGCCTACCGGGCCGGGCGGGTCCTGCGGATAGTGGCGGGAGACGGCACCGACGACCGGCTGTTCGCCGCGAGCGCCGCCCCGGTCGCCCCTGCCTGGGACCCCACCGGCCGCCCGCAGCTGGCGTACGTCACGGCGGCGGGAAGGTTGATCGTCGCCCACAGCGAGACCGGCGCCCTCCTCGCCTCGTCGCCGGCGCTGCCCGACGTCACCCAGATCGAGTGGGGCGCCGGGGGTGCGGCGATCCTCGAAGCCTCCCCCCGGGCGTTGCGCCTGCGATCGGTCCGCAACCGCAAGATCGCGGCTCGCCCCGCGGTCGACCTCGGAGCCCACCTGCCGGTGCCGCGGCGCCAGCGAGTGGTGGACGCGGCGCTCTCGGCCCAGAGCCGCGCCGTCGCCGTCGTCCTCCGTCGCGGCAGCGCCGCCGGCGGGCGCAGCTCGGTGCTCCTCTTCGATCCGCGCAAGGCCCGGCCCCAGCGCCTGCTCGACGTCCCCGGCGACCTCGGCGAAGTCGTCTGGTCGCCGGACGGAAGCCGGCTGCTCATCGCCATGCCGGTCTCCGACCAGTGGCTCTTCCTCCCCACGGGACGAGGTTTCGGCAGCGCCGTGTCGAACATCTCGGACGCCTTCTCCCCCGGCCGGCCGGCCCTCTCCTTCCCGCGGGTCGAGGGCTGGTGCTGCCGGCGCTGAGAGCGCTCCGGCGCAAGATGCCTCCCGCTGTGGCGACCTCTGTTGAACCGGGGCGTTTGGCTGGAAGAATCCGGGTAGGAGAATTTGGCGAATGGCTAGAGCAATTTGGAGCGGAACGATCAGCTTCGGGCTACTGAATGTGCCCGTGCGCATGTACAGCGCGGTTGCCCGCCGCAACATCGCCCTGCGCGAGATCCGCGAATCCGACAGTGCCCGGATCAAACACCGCCGCGTCGCCGAAGGGACCGACGAGGAGGTCCCCTACGAGAACATCGTCAAGGCCTACGAGCTCTCGCCCGGCCAGTACGTGCCGCTGAGCAAAGACGAGATGTCGGCGCTGGCGCCGGAGAAGACCCGCGCAATCGACGTCCAGGACTTCGTCGACATCGAGGAAATCGACCCGATGTACTTCGACAGCCCCTATTACCTGGGGCCCGCCGACGGCGCCGAGAAGGCCTACTCGCTGCTCGCCGCGGCGATGGAAAGCAGCGGCAAGGCAGCGATCTCTCGCTTCGTCTTCCGCAACAAAGAGCACCTTTCGGCGATCCGCGCCTCCGACGGGGTCCTGACCCTGACCACGATGCGCTTTCACGACGAGGTCGTGCCGCCCTCCGAACTGGACGACGCCTTTCCGGACAAGAAGCCGAAAGTCGCCAAGAAAGAGCAGCAGATGGCGGAGCAGCTGATCGACTCGCTCAGCACCGCTTTCGAACCGGACAGCTACCGCGACGAGTACCGCGAGCAGCTTCTCGGGCTGATCGAACAGAAGGCCGAAGGCAAGGAGATCGTTGCGCCCGAAGCCGAGGCGCCGAAGGCGACCAAAGCCCCCGACCTGATGGCGGCGCTGGAGGAGAGCATCGCCGCGGTCAAAGACAAGGGCGGCAGCAGCGGCGACGGCAGCAAGAAACCGGCGAAATCCAAAACCGCCAAAAAGAGCAAATCGAAATCGAAAAGCTCTTCCCGCTCCAAAGCCAAAGCAAAAGCTTCCAAATAGGTTCCTGAGCCGTGGGCGAGACCCGGCAGGTCGAGGTCGAAGGCAGGGAGCTGCGGCTCACCAACCTCGACAAGGTGCTCTACCCGAAGACCGGGTTCACCAAGGGCGAGATGGTCGACTACTACGCCAAGGTGGCGCCGGCGATCGTCCCCCACCTGAGCGGCCGCGCGGTGACCCTGCGGCGCTTCCCGGAAGGGGTCGAGGACCTCGACGCCGCCTTCTTCGAGAAGCGCTGCCCCAAGCACCGGCCGAAATGGGTGAAGACGGCGCGGGTGACGGTCGAGAAAGGCAAAATCGACTTCTGCGTCTGCGACAGCCTGCCGACGCTGGTCTGGATGGCGCAGCTGGCGGCGATCGAGCTGCACCCCTCGCTCTCGCTCAGCCGGGCGCCGAAACGGCCGACGGTGCTCGTCTTCGACCTCGACCCCGGCCCGCCGGCCGACGTCGTCGACTGCTGCCGCGTCGGCCTGCGCCTGCGCGAGCTGCTGGCGCAGGTCGAGCTCGAGAGCTTCATCAAGACCTCGGGCTCGAAGGGCATGCAGCTCTACGTCCCGCTCAACACCAAAGTCACCTACGAGGAGACGCGGCCCTTCGGCCAGGCGATCGCCCAGGTCGTCGCCAAACAGACGCCCGAGACGGTGCTGGCGAAAATGGGCAAAAAGACCGACCGCAGCGGCAAGCTCCTGATCGACTGGTACCAGAACAACGAACGCAAAACGACGATCTCGGTCTACTCCCTCCGGGCCCGCGAACGCCCCACCGTCTCCACCCCGGTCACCTGGGAGGAGGTCGAAGCGGCGGCCGACTCAGGCGACGGCAGCAGCCTCGTCTTCGAACCCGGCGAGGTGCTCGAGCGGATCGAGCAGCACGGCGACCTCTTCGCCCCGGTACTGAAACTAAAACAGGAACTGCCGAATCTCTAATACATGACCGTTTGGGTACTGTCACTTTCCCAGTGGGCTGACATTGCCGAGATAGCCGCAGGGATTGGAGTGGTGCTGGTCGCGGTCCAGGTTTGGATGGGCGTGCGCAACAGCAAAGTGGAACTGATCACGGGGATGACCACGCTGATCACCCAGGTCGACCAGGCACTCATCGACCATCCCCACCTGCGTGCTTATTTCAAGGGCAATGTCGACCCACCCCCGGAAACCGAGACAGAGGGGCAAAGGGCCCGCGCAGTGGCGATGACAATGGCCAACGTCCTGGATCACGTCGTCGAGCACCGCTGGAAAATGAAGTGTAGGACCCGGAAGGCATGGCTCTCCTACATCGACGAGGTCTACAAGGAAAGCCCGGTCTTCAAAGACGTGCTGACAGAGAATGAGAACTGGTGGCCCGGCCTACAGAAGCAGCTCGGGATCTGGAAATAACGATCGGGGAGACTAGAACCGTTGCCGCACGACCGGCTGACGCGTTGCTTTGACCTCGTCGAGGCGGCGGACCGGGGTCGTGTAGGGGGCGTTCTTGGCCAGGTCCGGGTTGCCCTCGGCCTCGGCGAGGATCTGCTCGATCGCGTCGGCGAAGGCGTCGAGGCTCTCCTTGGCCTCGGTCTCGGTCGGCTCGACCATCAGGGCCTCGTCGACGAGGAGCGGGAAGTAGACGGTCGGCGGGTGGAAGCCGAAGTCGAGCAGGCGCTTGGCGAGGTCGAGGGTGGCGAGGCCGAGGTCGCGCTTCATCGGCTTGCCGGAGAGGACGAACTCGTGCATGCAGTGGCGGTCGAAGGCGATCGGCAGTCGCTCCCCGGCGCGGCCCTCGGCCAGGCGCGCCTTCAGGTAGTTGGCGTTGAGGACGGCGGTCTCCGAGGCCTCGGCGAGGCCGTCGCCGCCGAGGCTGAGGATGTACGCGTAGGAGCGGACGAAGACGCCGAAATTGCCCTGGAAGCCGCGCAGGCGGCCGATCGACTTCGGCCTCTCGAAGTCGAGGTCGAAGCCCGGGCCGTGGCCGTTGGAACCCTCGCGGCGGACCACCTGCGGGCGCGGCAGGAACGGCTCGATCCGGTCGGAGACGGCGATCGGGCCGGCCCCCGGGCCGCCGCCGCCGTGGGGCTGGCTGAAGGACTTGTGAAGGTTGACGTGGACGATGTCGAAGCCCATGTCGCCGGGCCGCGAGTGGCCCATCACCGCGTTCAGGTTGGCGCCGTCGTAGTAGAGCGTCCCGCCGGCCTCGTGGATCAGCGAGGCGATCTCGGCGATGTTTTCGTCGAAGACGCCGAGCGTGTTCGGGTTGGTCAGCATCAGGCAGGCGACGTCGTCGGGGTTCTCGGCCAGCTTCGCCCGCAGGTCGTCCATCTCGACCCCGCCGCGCTCGTTCGTCGCGACTTTGACGACTTCGTAGCCGGCCATCGTCACCGAGGCCGGGTTGGTGCCGTGCGAGGTGTCGGGCGCCAGGACTTTGTTCCTCTGTTCACCGCGGTCGGCGTGGTAGGCGCGGGTCAGCAGCAGGCCGGCGAGCTCGCCGTGGGAGCCGGCTGAGGGCTGGAGGCTGACGTGCGGCAGGCCGCAGATCTCGCTCAGCGACTCCTGCAGCAGCCACATCAGCTCCAGCGCCCCCTGGGCGCGGCGCGGGTCCTGCGCCGGGTGCAGGCGGGCGTGGCCGGGCAGCGCCGCCACCCGCTCGTTGAGGCGGGGGTTGTGCTTCATCGTGCAGGAGCCGAGCGGGTAGAAGCCGCTGTCGAGGTCGAAGTTGCGACGCGAGAGGCGGTTGTAGTGGCGGACGATCTCCGGCTCGGCGATCTCCGGCAGCCGCGGCGGCTCGGCGCGCAGCAGCTTCTCCGGGATCAGCTCGGCGAGCGGCTTCTCCGGCACTTCCGTCGCCGGCAACGCCGCGGCGCGCCGGCCGGGCTTCGATTTCTCGAAGATCGTCTGCGCCTTTTCGGCCTGCATCGGGGTCTGGGTCAGGGCCATTAGACGGCGACCCCCTCGCGCTCCGCGGCGATCGCGGCGCCCAGCGCCTCGGCCAGCTCGTCGATCTGCGCCTTCGTGCGCCGCTCGGTGATCGCAACCAGGAGGCCGTCCTCGAACTCGGGGTACTCGCGGCCGAGTGGGTAGCCGGCGGCGATCCCTCGCTCGGCGACGCGGTCGAGGACCTTGTCGACCGGGGCATCGAGACGAACCGCGAACTCCCGGGCAACCGGCGCCTCGTGCAGCAGCTCGACACCGTCGACCGCGGCCAGCCGCTCGCGCGCGTAGGCGGTCCGCCGTACCAGCAGCTCGCCGAGCTCGCGGTACCCGTGGCGGCCGAGCCAGGCGAGGTGGATCATCGCCCCCAGCGCGTTCAGCGCCTGGGCGGTGCAGATGTTGTTGGTGGCTTTCTCGCGGCGGATGTGCTGCTCGCGGGTCTGCAGCGACAGCACGAAGCCACGGCGGCCGTCGACGTCCTCGGTTTCACCGGCGATCCGCCCCGGCATGCGGCGGATCTGCTCCTGCGTCGCACAGAAGAAACCAAACGAAGGGCCGCCGAAATCCAGGCGGTTGCCGAGCGGCTGACCCTCGCCGAGGGCGATGTCGGCGCCGCATTCGCCCGGCGATTTGAGAATTCCCAGGGTCATCGGGTCGCAGGCGACGACCAGCAGCGCCCCGTACTCCTTCGCCGCCGCCCCCAGCGCCTCGACGTCCTCGACGGAGCCGAGGAAGTTCGGGCTCTGCAGGAAGACCGCGGCGGTATCGCCGTCGACCGCCGCCGCCAAGGCTGCCGCGTCGGTGACGCCGCCCTCGAGCCCAACCTCGACCACCTCAGCGTCATAGCCGACCGAGTAGGTGGCGAGCGTCTCGCGGCTGTGCGGGTGGACGCCGCGGGAGATGACGAACTTGCGCCGCTTGGTCGCGCCCATCGCCAGGTAGCCGGCCGAGGCCAGCGCCGACGGCCCCTCGTAGAGGGCGGCGTTGGAGACGGGAAGCCCGGTCAGCTCCGACATCGCCGTCTGGAACTCGAACATCACCTGCAGACCGCCCTGGGAGATCTCCGGCTGGTAGGGCGTGTAGGGCGTGAGGAACTCGCTGCGCGAGGTGATCGCGTCGACGATCGCCGGCACGTAGTGGTCGTACATCCCGGCGCCGACGAAGCAGACCTGCTCTTCGGCGTCGGCGTTGCGCTCCGCCAGCGCCGCCAGCCGCTCGTAGACCTCCGCCTCGGACATCCCGTCCGGCAGCGCCAGCGGGCGGCCCAGCCGCAGCGGCTCGGGGATCTGCTCGAAGAGCTCCGCCGCCGAGTCGACGCCGATCGCGTCGAGCATCTCCCGGCGGTCGTCGGGGGTCGCGGAGGTGTAGCGCGTCACGTGGTTAAGGCTAGGGAACGAGGTGGCCGGGCTCGCCGGCTAGCGGTCCAGCATCTTGCGGTATTCCTCGGCACCGAGGAGAGCTTCGGACTCCTCGGGCGCGGTCAGCCGTACTTTGACCAGCCAGCCCTCGCCGTAGGGGTCCTCGTTGACCTTCTCCGGCGAATCGACCAGCGCCTCGTTGATCTCGACGACCTCACCCGACATCGGCGCGATCACGTCGGAGACCGCCTTCACCGACTCGACCTCGGCGTAGGAGAGGTCTTTCTGGATCGTCTCGCCAACCTCGGGTGGGTCGTAGAAGACGACCTCGCCGAGCGAGTCCTGCGCGTACCAGGTGATCCCGAAGGTCGCCTGGTCGCCCTCGATCCGGGCCCAGTCGTGTTCCTCGTGGTAGCGAAGGTCGTCGGGGTAGGTGGCGTCGCTCACGAATCAGCTCCTTTACGGGTACAGGGGCTTGGAAGCTATCCGGGCGGAGCGATGCTTGCCGCGGACGTCGATCTCGACCTCGGTTCCGACCTCCGCAAGTTGCGAGCTCACGTAGGCCATCCCGGCGCCGATCTCGAGCGAGGGCGAGTAGGTGCCGCTGGTGACGACGCCGATCTCCTCGCCGTCGTGGAGGACCGGATTGCCTTCCCGCGGGATTCCCTGGCCCTCGATCTTGAAGGCGACCAGCTTCTCCGCCGTGCCCTCGGCGCGGGCGCGGGCGATCGCCTCGGAGCCGATGAACCCGGTCCCCTCCTTGCAGCACCAGCCGAGGCCGGCTTCGATCGGGTTGCGCTCGAGGGTCAGCTCATTGCCGTGCAAGGGGTAGGTGACCTCCAGCCGCAGCGTGTCGCGGGCGCCGAGGCCGCAGGGGACGATGCCGGCGTCGAGCAGCTTGGCCCAGGTCGAGGCCGCCACCTCGGGGTCGATCAGCAGCTCGACCCCGTCCTCGCCGGTGTAGCCGGTGCCGCAGGCGAGCGCCGGGCGGCCGCCGATCTGCGGGCGGGAGACCTGGAAGCGCGGCGGCAGCTGGATCCCCAGCGTCGAGGAGAGCACCTGGCGGGCGTGCGGCCCCTGCACGGCGAGCATCGCGAAGCGGTCGGCGACGTCGCGGACGATGACGCCGAACTCGTGGCTGTGGCGGCCGAGCCAGGCGAGGTCGGCCCCGTGGTTGGCGGCGTTGGTGACGATCAAGTAGTTGTCGGCGCCGAGCCGGTAGACGAAGAGGTCGTCGAGAACGCCGCCCTCCTCGTTGCAGAGGCAGGAGTACTGGGCGCCGCCGACGCCGATCTTGGCGACGTCGTTGCTTAGAACCCGCTGCAGGAAGTCGAGCGCCCCCGGCCCCTCGACTTCGACCTCGCCCATGTGGGAGACGTCGAACATGCCAGCGTGCCGGCGCACCGCGGAGTGCTCCTCCCGAATCCCCTCATACGTAACGGGCATCTCCCAGCCGGCAAAAGGAACGATCTTCGCCCCAAGGGCGACATGCTGCTCATAGAGAGGAGTACGCATCGACCCCTCAGCCTATTGACCGAAGGGAATGGACAGGGGCGCCGGTACCCCCTCCCAAAACACTCCCCAAGCGAGCGCAGCGAGCGCGTTTTGGGAGGGGGTACCGGCGCCCCCTCGCAGACCTACTCTTTAAGGAACCCAGGCACGTCGATGTCGTCCTCCGAAACCCGAAGTTTCCTGACCTCCGGATCCTCGGCGGAGACGCGCGGGCGGCTCTCGTAGCGACGGCGAACGCGCTGCGGCGAGCGGGCGAGGAGCTCGAAGCCCTCGAAGCCGGTGGCGATCACCGTCACCCGAACCTCGTCCTTCATCGACTGGTCGACGACCGAGCCGAAGATGATGTTGGCGTTGTCGTCGGCCTCCTGCTGGACGAGTTGGGCGGCCTCGTTGACCTCGAACAGGCCGAGGTCTTCGGGCCCGGTGATGTTCAGCAGCATCCCGGTCGCGCCTTTGATCGACTCCTCGATCAGCGGCGAGGTGATCGCCGCCTTGGCGGCATCGAGGGCGCGGGCCTCACCTGAGGCCGAGCCGACGCCCATCAGGGCTGAGCCGGCGTCGCGCATGATCGTCCGCACGTCGGCGAAGTCGAGGTTGATCAGGCCGGGGATCGTGATCAGGTCGGTGATGCCCTGGACGCCTTGGCGGAGGATGTCGTCCGCCTGGCGGAAGGCCTCGAGCACGCTGGTCCGGCGCTCGACCGCCTGCAGCAGTTTCTCGTTCGGGACGATGATCAGGGTGTCGACTTTGTTGCGCAGTTTCTCGATCCCCTCGAGCGCCTGCTGCATCCGTCGTTTGCCCTCGAACTCGAACGGTTTCGTCACCGCTCCGACCGTGAGCGCCCCGATCTCCTCCTTGGCGATCTCGGCGATCACCGGCGCCGAGCCGGTGCCGGTGCCGCCACCCTCGCCGGCGGTGACGAAGACCATGTCGGCACCCTTCAGCGCCTCCTTGATCTCGTCCCGGCTCTCGGCCGCCGCGCCGGCGCCGACCTCCGGGTTGCCGCCGGCGCCGAGGCCGCGGGTCAGCTCCTGACCGATTGAAAGCTTGATGTCGGCGTCGCAGGCCTGCAGCGCCTGCGCATCCGTGTTGACCGCAACGAACTCGACGCCGCGAATGCCGGCGTCGATCATGCGGCTGACCGCATTGGTACCGCCGCCGCCCGCACCGACGACCTTGATCACCGCTAGGTAAGTGGATTCCATGTGAGTTGAGCCTTTGTTCCGTCCGACCCTTCAGCCATGCTCTAGGGTTCGAGCCTCCCGCTGAAGGACGGAAATTGCGCTCAACGTAGGGCATTCCCGCTGCTCTGTCAAACCGCCGACAAGCATCCTGCAGCCACAAAGGCTCTACTCCTAGTTGAGGGTTGAGCTAGTCTCACCCTCAGGTCGAGACTTTTCGACGCCGCTCTGCAAAGCCCTTTATCCGTCCCTCACCCCTGGTTCAGGGTGCCGGCGGCAGTTCGTATTCGGAGCCCTCGAAGGTGGGTCGGTTGGGGGCGGTCACGTTTACATAATCGAGCGCGGTGATTTCCGGATTGGCGAGAACCGCGGCGACCGCCCGCCACTTGCGGCCGGCCTGGGTGGCGTCGCCGAAGACCAGTTCGATCCCCGTGGTCAGGTTCACCCCCACCCCGTCCTCGCCGAAGAAGCTGCTGGCGACGAAGGGGCGCAGGGCATCGGGCACGGCGGCGAGGATCCGCACCTGTTCCAGCGCCGGACCGCGGACGCGACCGCCTTTCGGGGGCTCGTCCAGCGGCAGCAGCGGCAGCGGCGGATCATCCGGCAGCGGCAGCCAGCGGACCATCGCACCGTTGCCGCTGACGGCGATCGCCTCTTCCCCTTCGCCGATCGTCGCCGCCAGCACCGGCACCAGCACCCGCGGCTCGGCCTTATCCTGGCGGATCAGGAACCAGTAGCCCGCCAGCGCCACCAGCAGCACGGCGAAGGCAACCACGGCGGCCCGGATCCTCACAGCTCCCAACCGTCCGGCCACTCGACCTCACCCAGGACCTGCACCTCCGGCTCGAGGACGACGCCGAACCGCTCGTGGACCCGTCGCCGCCCCTCGGCCATCAGCTCGAGCACCTCGGCGGTGGTGGCGTCATCGAAGTTCTCGACGAAGTTGGCGTGCTTCTCGGAGAAGCGGGCGCCGCCGTGGCGGAGGCCGCGGCAACCCGCCGCCTCCAGCAGCTGCCCGGCTGACCTCCCCTCCGCCCGCTCGTCCTCGGGGTTCTTGAAGGTGGAGCCGAAGGTCTTGATCCCCGAGGGCTGCGCCTCGCGGCGACGGTCGCGCATGCTCGCCAGGGTGGCCTTGATCTCGTCTGGGTCGGCAGGTTGAAGATGGAAAGAAGCGCGGGCGACCACCTCCCCCTCCCGCAGGTTCGAGTGGCGGTAGGTGAAGCCGAGCTGGTCGGGCGAGCGGCGCTCGCTGCCGGTCGCGGTGCAGACGTCGACCCACTCGAGCACCCGGGCCAGCTGGCCGCCGTAGGCGTTGGCGTTCATCCGCACCGCGCCGCCGGTGGTGCCGGGGATGTTTACCCCGAACTCCAGCCCCGAGAGCCCCCAGTTCGCGGTTTTCGCCGCCGCCGAGGGAAAGCGGTAGCCGCCCCCGCAGACGACTCGCTCGCCGTCGCGCTCGATCTCGGCGAGGGCGCCGTTCAGCTTCAGGGCGAGGCCGTGGAAGCCGTCGTCGGCGATGAGCAGGTTCGAGCCCGACCCGACCACCCCCACCGGCCGCCCTTCACCCTCCGCCCAGCGCAAGGCGGCGACCAGGCTCTCCTCGTCCCCCGGCCGCGCGAACCAGTCGGCGGCGCCGCCGGTGCGGACCGTCGTCAGCCGGGCCAGCGGAAAGTCCTGCTGCACCCCCTCCGGCGGCGAGCTCATCGCGGCCCCTCCGTGACCAGCTCCTCGCCCAGCCTGAAGACGTCGCCGGCGCCGATCGTCACCAGCACCGTCCCCTCCCCGTAGAGCTCCTGGTTGCGGTCAAGGCGGTCGACCAACGCCCGCCGCGCCTGCTCGCGGTCGGGCAGCCACCAGACGGGCTTGCCGCCGTTCCGCTCCGCCGCAGCCTGGGCGACCTGGAGGCCGCTGACGCCGGCGAGATCGCCCACCGGCTCCTCGCGGGCGGGATAGACGTCGAGGACCGCAGCCTCGTCGGCGAGGGTGAGCGCGGCGCCGAATTCCTCGGCGAGCGCCTTCGTGCGCGAGTAGAGGTGCGGCTGGAAGACGGCGACCAGGCGCGAGGGCTGCAGTTCCCGCAGGGCGGAGAGGGCGGCGCGAACCTCGGTCGGGTGGTGCGCGTAGTCGTCATATATATGGACCGGCCCGCGCGAGCCCTTCAGCTCGAGGCGGCGGTGGACCCCGCGGAAGCCGGCCAGCGCCCCCGCCGCCGCGGCGACGTCGAGCCCGGCGAGCTGCAGCGCGCCAAGGGCGGCGCGGGCGTTGCGGCGGTTGTGCTCGCCCGGCGCCGCCAGGTTCAGCTCCGCCGGCCCCGGCGCAGCGGCGTCGAAGCGGACCACCTCGTCCCCCGCCCGCTCCAGCCACGGCATCTCTTCGTCCGCCGGGCGCACGACGCCATGTGCCGGGGCGGCGAAAGCCGCGAAAGCCTCGTGCAGCTCGCTGAGCGAGCCCCAGCGCGAGTGGTGGTCCATCTCGACGTTGGTGATTACCGCCACCTCAGGTCGCAGCCGCAGGAAGCTGGCGTCGCTCTCGTCGGCCTCGGCGACCACCCACTCGCCCTCGCCCCAGCCCGCGTTGGCGGCGGCGCCATCGGGGCCGAGGCCCGGCACCTCGCCGCCGACGAAGAAGGCGGGGTCGGCGCCGACGCCGCGCAGCGCCCAGACCGCCATCGCGGTCGTCGTCGTCTTGCCGTGGGTGCCGGCGATCGCGATCAGCCGCTTCTCCGCGCAGAGCTCGGCCAGGAGCGCCCCGCGGTGGATAGGCTCGATGCCGCGCTGGCGGGCGAGGGCGAGCTCCGGGTTCTCCTCGCCGATCGCGGTCGAGACGACGACCTCCGCCTCCTCGGGCAGGTTCGCCGCGTCGTGGCCGACGGCCGGATCGAGGCCCGCCCGCCGCAGCCGCTCCATATAAGAGGAGTCGGCCCGGTCGCTGCCGGTCACCTCGGCGCCGAGGTGGGCGCAGACCAGGGCGAGCCCGCTCATCCCGGCGCCGCCGATGCCGATGAAGTGCAGCCGCCGCCCGCTCCAGTCGCTCAACGTGCCGCCTCCAGAACCTGGTCGGCGATCCGGCGGGCGGCGTCGGGCTTGGCCAGTGTTCGAGCGGCCGCCGCCATCGCCTCCAGGCGCCCAGCGTCTGAGAACACCGCCGAGACCTCCGCTCCCAGCCGCTCCGCGCTCAGCTCCGCGTCGGGGATCACGGTCGCGGCCCCGCCGGCTCGCATCCACTCGGCGTTCGCGCTCTGGTGGTCGGCGGTGGCAAAGGGAAACGGCACGAGGATCGCCGGCCGCCCGACCGCGATCACCTCGAAGATCGAGCCGCCGGAGCGAGCGAGAACGAGGTCGGCCGCGGCGAGCCCGTCGCCGAGGTTCGGCTCGTAGGGGAGCAGCGTGTAGCGCTCGGCGTGGGGCGCGGCAGCGAGCCTCTGCTCGACCTCCGCGAAATCCCGCTTGCCGGTGATGTGGACGACGTGGAAGTCGCGCGAACGCACTTCTTCCCGCATACCGGGAACAACTGCGTTCGGTCGCTCGGCGAAGGCCTCGACCGCGGCGAGGTTGATCGAGCGGGCGCCCTGACTGCCGCCGAAGACGAGGAGGCAGCGGTCGTCCGCGGCGACGCCGAAGCGCTGACGCGCCGCCTCGCGGTCGCTTTCCAGCACCGCCTTCGGGACCGGGCGCCCCGTGACCAGGTAGGGCTCCCCCTGCCGTCCCTCAATCGGGAAGGCGAGGCAGACCCGCCGCGCCCGCCGCGCCAGCAACCGGTTCGCCAGGCCGAGGTGGCTGTCAGCCTCGGTGAGGACGAGGGGCGTGCGGGTCAGCGTCGCCGCCACCCCGGCGGGACCGGCGACGAAACCGCCGCCGCCCATCACCACGTCCGCGCCGCGCCGGCGCAGGACTTTTCGAGCCGCCCCCACCGCGCCCAGCGCCTCGAAGCCGGCCCGCGCCGCCCGCAGCGGGTTGCGGCGGTCGATCCCGCGCACCTCGAAGAAGTCGATTTCGAAACCAGCGGCCGGGACCAGCTCGGCCTCGATCCGCTCGCGCGTGCCGAG
The DNA here is from genome assembly GCA_035474955.1 of Solirubrobacterales bacterium. Taxonomy (GTDB): domain Bacteria; phylum Actinomycetota; class Thermoleophilia; order Solirubrobacterales; family 70-9; genus VAYN01. The sequence goes on along the minus strand of DATIMV010000041.1, from coordinate 21,207 downwards.
GAAGCTGACCTCGGCACCGCTAGCCCGAAGCTCGTCGGCGACCGCCATGGCGGGCACGACGTGCCCCGCGGTTCCCCCCGCCGCCACCACTACCTTTGGCTTTCCTGGCACCGCTCGCTCGACTCCTTTCGCGCGCGGGCGAACGCCCGCCTTGGACGACGCGCAGTTTGCCAGCGCCGGAGGCCGTCGAGGTGCGCGCGGCGCTCGCGGTGCCGCCGCGGGCGACGTTGAGGATCAGGCCGGTGGCGAAAAGCATCGCCATCAGGCTGCTGTTGCCGTAGGAGACGAAGGGCAGCGGCACCCCCGTCAGGGGTGCCATCCCCATCACCGCGAAGAGGTTGATGACCGCCTGCACGAGGACCAGCGAGGTGAGGCCGGTGACGAGGATCTTGCTGTAGCGGTCCTTCGCCTTCTGGGCGGTTTTCAGGCCGGCGTAGCCGAACAGGCCGAAGAGGCCGACGACGCCGAGGATCCCGATCAGCCCCAGCTCCTCGCCGATCACGGCGGAGATCATGTCGGTGTGGGCCTCGGGTAGATAGAAGGCCTTCTGGACGCCGTTGCCGATGCCCTCGCCGAAGAGGCCGCCGGAGCCAAGGGCGATTTTCGCCTGCGCCGCCTGGAAGCCGGCCCCGCTGGCGTCGGCACCCGGGTTGAGGAAGGCGGTAAGCCGCGCCATCCGGTAGGGCTCGATCACCGCCATCAGCAGCGCCAGGCCGCCGATCACGAGGCCGATCTTGCCGAGGTCGACGGGTCGGGCCCCGGCGGCGAGGAGCATCGCGGCGACGGCGAAGACGATCGTCATCGTCGTCCCCATGTCGGGCTGCAGCATGATCAGCAGGGCCGAGGCCGCAACCACCAGCAGGAAGGGCATCATCCCTTCGATCGACTGCACCTTCTTCGGTTTGCGCGCCAGCAGGTCGGCGCCGTAGAGGATCAGCGCCACCTTCGCCAGCTCCGAAGGCTGGACCTGGAGGAAGCCGCCGCCGAGCCAGCGGGTGGCGCCGTTGACTTCGGTGCCGGCGGCGAGGACGGCGAGCAGGAGGAAGATCGAGCCGCCGAGGATCAGCGGCGTCGCTTCGCGGACCAGCTTCAGCCCGTGCCGCGCGACCAGGTGCATGATCACCAGGCCGACGGCACCGAACAGCAGCGTCCGCTTCAGGTAGAAGGCGCTGTCGGAGAGGCCGCCGTCCTGCAGGACGCGGGTGGTCGAGCTGGCAGAGAAGACCATCACCGCGCCCAGCGCCAGCAGGCAGAGGGTGGCGGTCAGCAGCAGGTTGTACTCGGCCGGCAGCGGGCGGGAGCGCCTCTTGGCCTTGGCGCGCTTGCCGCTCATCGCTTCAGCCCCCGGACGATCTCGCGGAAGCGGTCGCCCCGCCGCTCGAAGTTCTCGAAGGCGTCGAAGCTGGCGCAGGCGGGCGAGAGCAGCACAACCTCCCCCGGCGCAGCGGCCGCGGCGGCGCGGCGGACGGCGTCCTCGAGATCGGTGCAGCGATGCAGTTCGACCCCGGCTTCGACGACCGGCGCCAGCTCCCGCGCCATCCGCTCGGTCGTGGCGCCGATCAGGTAGCAGGCGCGAGCGCGTTCGCGGAGCGGGTCGACCAACGGCACGAAGGGCTCGTCCTTCTCGCTGCCGCCGAGGATCGCGTGGACGCCGCCCTCGAAGGCGCGGATTCCGACCGAGGCCGAGGCGACGTTGGTCGCCTTCGAGTCGTTGACGAAGCGGACGCCGTCGACCTCCCCCACCGGCTCCAGTCGATGGGGGACGCCGGCGAAGCTGCGCAGGCCCTCGACGACCGCCTCGCGGTCGATCCCCATCGAGAGCGCCGCCGCGGCGGCGGCCATCGCGTTGGCGACGCTGTGCTCGCCGAAGAGGCCGAGCTCGTCGACCGGCAGCAGCGGCTCGCCGTCGTAGAAGATCGTCCCCTCGGCGACGGCGACCTCGCACTCGGGGGCGCCGCCGCGGCAGAAGGCGATGCGGCGGGCACAGCCGCCGAGGTCAGTGTTGGCGGCGAAGGGGTCGTCGGCGTTGTAGACGGCGACGTCGTCGTTGCCCTGGTTGGCGAAGATCCGCAGCTTCGCCGCCAGGTAGGACTCGAGGTCGAGGTGGCGGTCGAGGTGGTCGGGGGCGAGGTTGAGGAAGACCGCGCACTCGGGGGCGAAGGCCGTGGTGTCCTCGAGCTGGAAGCTGGAGGCCTCGCAGACGACCGTCGTCTCCGGCTCGACCTCGCCGACCAGCTCCGAAAGCGCGGTGCCGACGTTGCCGGCCAGCGCCACCGGCTCGCCGCCGCCGCGGTAGAGGTGGCCGATCAGCTCCACGGTCGTCGTCTTGCCGTTGGTGCCGGTGACGGCGACGAAGCGGTTCGGCAGCGCCCGCCAGGCCAGCTCCATCTCCCCCACCACCTCGATTCCACGCTCCAGCGCCGTCGCGATCACCGGCGCCCCCCGGGGAACTCCCGGGCTCTTGACGACGGTCCGCGTGCCCTCCAGCTGTGCCAATCCATCCGTATCCAGAAAGACTTCGACGCCCACCCCCTCCAACCCTGCCGCGCCCTCGGGATGCCGCGCATCGACCGCCCGCACCCGCTCCCCCCGCGCCACCAGCATCCGCGCCGCGGCCTGGCCGGAGCGCGCTAATCCCGCAATAAGGAACGGACCCCGTGGCAGAGGGGGGCGGACTTCCTTCGTCGGAACCCTTAAAGGCACATGCCACAGCTTCGCGATGCCCCCGGACACCCCTCCACCGGTGCAGAGGGCGATACCCCTACCGTCGATCGGATGCCGACGATCTCGCACGAGGAGTTGGGGGGAAACTTCGAGGAGTTTCTCCGCCGCGCCGAGGCAGGCGAGAAGTTCACGATCACGGTTTCGGGTCAGCCCGTGGCGAAGCTCGACGCTGCGCGCAAACGCGCCTGGGTAGATAGCAGCGTCCTCGAAGAACTCGCAAAGCTGCCAGTTGACAGCGAGAGTCTCGCCCGTGACCTAAAAGAGTTCGACATCGAATTGCGCGATCCGTGGGCAGAGCGGTGAAGGTCATTCTCGATACCTCTGTTCTGATCGATGACCCCACCATTACGGCGGGATCAAAAGCCGCGATCAGCACGATTTCGTTGGCTGAGCTCTACTTCGGTGTATTCACCGCCCCCCACCCCAAAGAGCGCGCACGCCGGGCCACTCAGCTCGTCTTCATCGAGTCAGGTTTTGACGCGCTTCCGCTCGACAAGAGGATTGGCCAGATGCTCGGTCAACTGCAGGCGACCGTCTCAGCGCGTGGAGCAAATCCGCGCAGGCACACCGCAGATCTTGCGATCGCAGCAACCGCCATCGTCCACGAAGCGGTACTCCTCACCAACAACTACAAGGACTTCAGGCTCATCGCAGATCTCGTCGAAGTGCGGGAGCCGCCTGCCTAGTCTCCTCAACTGCCGATCGACTGCTGGTACAGCGTGAAGCCGATCCCCGAGCAGACGGCGGCGATGATCCAGAAGCGGAGCATGATCTTCGTCTCCGACCAGGCCATCATCTCGAAGTGGTGGTGCAGCGGGGCCATCAGGAGGACGCGGCGGCGGAAGGTTTTGAAGGCGAAGACCTGGAGCAGGACCGAGAGTGCCTCGATCACGAAGATGCCGCCGATGATGATCAGCAGGACCTCGGTCTGGGTCATCACCGCCAGCGCCCCGATCGCGCCGCCTAAGCCGAGCGAGCCGGTGTCCCCCATGAAGATCGAGGCCGGGAAGGCGTTGTACCAGAGGAATCCCACGCAGGCGCCGACCAGACAGGCGGAGAGCAGGGCCAGGTTCTGCTGCTCGTTGGCAACGAAGGTGATCGCCGTATAGGCGAGGAGGACGATCGCGCAGGAGCCGGCGGCGAGACCGTCGAGCCCATCGGTGAGGTTGACGCCGTTGGAGGTGCCGGCGATGACGAGAAAGACGAGGACGAAGTAGAGGACCGGGCCGAGGTCGAGGCTGGCGTCGCCGATCCGGAAGTAGAGGGTCGGCTCGAGGCCGACCTCGTGGCGCGCCACCCACCACAGTGCCAGCGCCATCCCCAGCTGGCCGAGCAGCTTCCAGCGGCCGGAGAGCCCGAGCGAGCGACGCTTGACGATCTTGATGTAGTCGTCGGCGAAGCCGAGCGCGGCGCAGCCCAGCGCCACGCCGAAGACCGCCATGCTCTGCGCGTCGCGGTCGGAGAGAACGAGGAACGGCACGCAGATCGAGGCGAAGACGATCAGCCCGCCCATCGTCGGCGTCCCCGCCTTGGTGTGGTGCTCCTGCGGCCCGTCCTCGCGGATGTGCTGCCCGAACTCCTTGACCCGCAGGTACTCGATGAATTTGGGACCGAGGAAGATGCAGATCAGCATCGCCGCCATCCCGGCAATCAGGACTTCGCCCATCAGCCGTCCTCCGCCGTCACCAGGTCCGGCAGCTGCTCCGCAACCGCCTCCAGCCCGGCCGAGCGCGAGCCCTTGACGAGGACGGCGTCGCCGGGTTCGAGCTGGGCGGCCAGCAGCTCCGCCGCCTCGCCGGGATCGGCGACCAGCTCGTCGGGGTCGTAGTCGCGGGCGGGCAGGCCGACCCCGATCAGGAAATCGATGCCCGCCGCCCGGGCGTGCTTGCCGACTTCACGGTGGTAGCCGGCCGAACCGGGCCCGAGCTCCCCCATCTCGCCCAGGACGGCGACGGTCCGCGGCGCCTCCAGGGTGGCGAGATGGTCGAGCGCCGCGCGCATCGACACCGGGTTGGCGTTGTAGCAGTCGTTCACGAGGACGATCCCGCCGGGGAGCTCCAGACGCTCCCCGCGGAAGCGGGAGAATCCTATGCTCGCAGCGCGGTCGGCCATCGCGCCGAGGTTGGCGCCGAAGGCGACGCCGGCGGCTATCGCCGCCAGGGCGTTGGTGAGGTTGTGCGACTCGGTGAAGGGAAAGTGGAAGCGCTGGGCGCCGAGCGGAGTTGAGACGAGCGCCTCGGTAACTCCGTCGGCGACCTTCACCTCGGTCGCCTCGACGTCGCCGCCGGGCCCGAAGCGCAGCAGCTTCGGCGCGCGCTCCAGGTGCGGCTCCAGCTCGGCCGCCTCGACCGGCGCCACGGCGGTGCCATCGGCCGGCAGGTCGTCGAGAATCTCCGCCTTCGCCGCCGCGATCGCCTCGACCGAGCCCAGCAGCTCGACGTGGACGGGGCCGACGTTGGTGATCACCGCCACTTCGGGCTCGGCGATCGCCACCAGCTCGGCGATCTGTCCCTTCCCCCGCATCGCCATCTCCAGCACCAGCGTCTCGGCCTCGTCGGGGGCCTGGAGCACGGTCAGCGGCAGCCCGATCTCGTTGTTGAAGTTTTCGGCGTTGGCGTGAACCCTGCCGGGAAGCAGCGCCCGGGCGATGTCCTTGACCGAGGTCTTGCCGACCGACCCGGTGACGCCGAGGACCCGAGCACCCAACGCGCGCCGCCAAGCGCGCGCCAGCGCCTGCATCGCAGCGAGCGGGTCCTCGACGGCAAGAACCCAGGACCGAACGTGTTTGTTCCCGGTATGCGGGAACAACTGCGTTCGGTACCCGGGGCCCACGACAACTCCCCAGGCGCCGGCGTCGATCGCGGCGGGGGCGAACTCGCCGCCGTCGCGGCGCTCGCCGCGGAGACCGAAGAAGAGGTCGCCTGGAGCTGCCTGGGAGGAGTCGATCACGGCGCGCCCTGGTGAGCCCTGCTCGCCCTCGGCGACCACCTCGGCGCCGAGCGCGGTGGCGATCTCCTCCGGGGAGAGCCTCACGCCGGGCTGCCCAGCTTGCGGAGCTCCTCACGGGCGACCTCGCGGTCGTCGAAGGGGATCTTCCGACCTCCCTCGAACTCCTGGCCCTGCTCGTGCCCCTTGCCGGCGATCACCACGGTGTCGCCGGGCTTGGCCTGGCCCAACGCCAGCGCGATCGCCTCGCGGCGGTCGACGACGATCTCCAGCCCTCCCGCCCCCTCCGCCCCGGCGGCGACTTCGGCGACGATCGCCTCGGGGTCCTCGGAGCGGGGGTTGTCGGAGGTGACGACGGTCAGGTCGGAGAGCTCTCCCCCCGCCCGTCCCATCTTCGGGCGCTTGTCGCGGTCGCGGTCGCCGCCGGCGCCGAAGACCGCGATCAGCCGCCCGGCGGTGAGGCGGCGCGCCGCCCGCAGCACGTTCTCCAGCGAGTCCGGCGTGTGGGCGTAGTCGACCAGGACCGAGAAGCCCTGCCCCTCGTCGATCGGCTCGAACCGTCCCGGCACCCGCGCCGCTCGCGCCAGGCCGGCGACGGCGATTTCCGAGCCCACCCCCATCGCCTCCGCCACCGCGAACGCCCCGAGTGCGTTGGCGACGTTGAAGTGCCCCGGCAGCCCCGTCCGCAGCTGCATCCCGCCGACGCTGAAGCTGGCGCCGCCGGCGTCGAACTCGACCTCGCGGGCGCTGTAGTCGGCCTCCGCCCCCTCCGCGGAGAAGGTGACGCACTCGAATTCCTCGGCCAGCCGGCGCCCGTAGGGGTCGTCGACGTTGACGATCCGCGTCCCCGGGCTCATCTCGAAGAGCCTGCGCTTGGCGAGGAAGTAGTCCTCCATGTCGGCGTGGAAGTCGAGGTGGTCCTGGGTGAGGTTGGTGAAGAGGGCGACCTCGAAGTGGATCGCGTCGGCCCGGTGCAGCGTCATCGCGTGCGAGGAGACCTCCATCGCGCAGGCTTCGTCGCCGCCCTCGAGCATCTGCCGGAAGGTCCGCTGCAGCTCGATCGCCTCCGGCGTCGTCCGCTCCACTTCCTTCTCCACCCCGCCGACCACCTGCTTCACCGTCCCCAGCAGGCCGCAGCGGAAGTCGGCCGCCTTGAGGATCTCGTGGACGAGGAAGGCGGTGGTCGTCTTGCCGTTGGTCCCCGTCACCCCGACCATCCGCAGCTTCGCCGTCGGGTCGCCCCAGAACCTCGCCGCCAGCGGCGCCATCGCCGCCCGCGAGTCCGCCACCACCAGCTGCGGCACCGCCAGGTCGGTCAGCTCGCGCTCGACGACCAGCGCCGCCGCCCCGTCCTCGACCGCCCGCGGCCCGAACTCGTGCCCGTCGGCCTTCTGCCCGCGCACGCAGAAGAACAGCGTGCCGGGCTCGACCTTGCGGCTGTCGTAGACGAGGTCGGCGATCTCGACGGACTCGTCGCCGATGACTCGCGCGCCCGGGAACTCCGCGGCCAGCTCCGCCAGTCTCATCACGGCGATTCTAGGTCCGGCATCGGGTGCCTCCCGCCCTTTATTCCTGCGGGACGCCGAGATAAGGCAGGGCGAACGCGGCGATTTCCCCGAACGCCGGAGCCGCCACCGAGCCGCCGTAGATTTCCCCCTGCGGCTTGTCGACGATCACCGCGGCCAGCAGCTGCGGGTTCTGCGCCGGGGCGAAGCCGATGAAGGAGGCGACGTAATTGGTGTCGGAGTATTCGCCGTCTTCGGCGATCTCGGCGGTTCCGGTCTTGCCGGCCAGGGTGTAGCCGGGGACGCTGACCTCGGCGGCGGTGCCGCCCGGGCCGAGCACGCCCTCGAGCATTTCGCGGACCTCGGCGGCGACCTGCGGCGAGATCACCCGCTTGCCCTTCGGCTCGTGCACCTGCTCCTCGCCGATCCGCTCGATCAGCTGCGGCCGCTTCAGCAAGCCGCCGTTGGCGATCGCCGAGTAGCCGGCGACCATCTGGATCGGGGTGACCGAGAGACCCTGGCCGATCGGCAGGTTGCCCATCGTCGAGCCGGAGTATTCGTCGAGGTCGAGCATCAGCCCCTGCTCCTCGTGCGGGAACTGGATCCCGGTCGGCCGGCCGAAGCCGAAGCGCCGGATCCACCTGTCGAATTTCTCGGCTCCGACCTTCAGTCCGATTTCGACCGAGCCCACGTTCGAGGAGTGGGCGAGGATCGTGGCGACGCTCATCGTTTCGGTGCCCCGGGGGTGGGACTCTTCGATCACCCGGTCGGCGACCTGGATCGTCGGCGGCAGGGTGAATTCGCTCGTCGGCGTGACCAGCTTTTCCTCCAGCGCCGCAGCGACGGTGAACGCCTTGAAGGTCGAACCCGGCTCGTAGGTGAACCCGGTCGCGCGGTTGAGCAGGTCCTCGTTGCTGGCCTCGGAGAGGTCGCCGGGGTTGACCGGCGGCCAGTTGGCCATCGCCAGCACCTCGGAGCTGCGCGGGTCGACGACGATCGCCGTCGCGCCCTCCGGCGAATAGGTTTCGCCGACGCCGTTCAGCACCCGTTCGGTTTCGCGCTGGATCACCGGGTCGAGGGTCAGCTGGATGTCTTCGCCGTCCTCGGCCTCCTCGACCGTTTCCAGCCGGATCGGCTCGCCGAGGGCGTCGTTGACGATCCGCCGCTCGCCGTCGTTGCCGCCGAGCACGTCTTCCTCGCCTTCCTCGAGGCCCATCAGCCCCTTGTTTTCGGTGCCGATGGCGCCGATCACCTGCCCCGCCATCTCGCCCTGCGGGTAGGTGCGGCGGGTGTCGGGGAGCTGCCCGATCCCTTCGATGTCGAGGGCTTCGACCTTGGCCGCGATGCCGAGGTTGACTTTCTGGGCGACGTAGGAGAAACCGCCTTCGGCCGTCAGCGCCTCCAGCACCTCGCCCTTCGGCTGGTCGAGGATCGGCGCCAGCCGCTCCGCCGCCCGCGGCGGGTTCTCCACCTGGTAGGGAGTGGCGTAGATCGTCGCCGCGTCTTCGGAGGCCGCCAGCTTGTTGCCGCGCCGGTCGAGCAGGTCGCCGCGCAGCCCGGGGACGGTGACCACCTCGGTCTGCTGGTAGGCCGCCTGCGAAGCGAGGCTAGACCCCTGCACCCCCTGCAGCCAGAAGGCGCGGCCGACGACGAGGAGGAAACAGAGGAGGAAGAGGCCGAAGAGGAGACCGATCCGTTGCTCGATCAAGCGCATCGGCGGAAGACTGACCTAGCCACCGGCGGCCGCGAGGCGGCTGGCGGCGGTGGCGACGTCGTCGGGGCTGAGCTCGATCACCCGCGGCTCTTCGGTGTTCGGCATCGCCAGGCCGAGCGCGGCGCCCTCGCTGCGGACGCGGGCGGTGCTGAAGTGCTGCGCCTCGCGCGCCTCCAGCATCGAGTTCTCCTTTTCGAGCGCGGTGATCTGCTCGTCGATTTTCCCGGCCGAGGCGGCGAAGCTGAGGGTGGCGACGTTGAGGGCGACGATGCCGACGAGGAGGATCCCGAGCACGCCGATCCAGGCGCGGCCGCGGGTCATCCGCACGACCAGGCCCGAGTCCGGCAGCTGGCGGACCGCCTCGGCGGTGCGGACGGCGGCGACGGCAAGTTTGGGTTGGGCGACGGTGGTGCGTCGTTTCGGCGTCGCGCGCTGCGGCTTGCGGCGGGCGGGTGCCCTGGACGGCGCCGGGACCGCGCGCGACCGGGTTGGTTTCCGCGCCGGTTTGCGAGCTGGTTTTCGCGCCGGCGCTTTGCGTTTCGGCGGCGTCGTCCGCGAGGGCGCGGGTGCCGGCGCGGCGCTGCTGCGGCGGCTGGGAGCGGCAACGGCCATCAGCCCGCCTCCCCAACCGGCTGCTCTGCGGCGATCTTCAGCGCTGCCCGCAGGTGCGCCGAGCGCGAGCGCGGGTTGCGCTCCGCCTCCTCGTCGCCCGGGGAGATCGCGCGCTTGGTCAGCAGCTCGGCCTCGGGCTCGTGCCCGCAGACGCAGACCGGGATCTCCGGCGGGCAGATGCAACCGCGCGCCTTGGCGGCGAGGAACTGCTTCACCGGCCGGTCCTCGAGCGAGTGGAAGGAGATCGCGGCGAAGCGACCGCCGACCTTCAGCTGCGACCAGGCGAGCGGCAGCGCCTCTTCCAGCGCCTCGAGCTCGCCGTTGACGGCGATCCGGATCGCCTGGAAGCTGCGCTTGGCCGGGTGGCCACCGCCGAAGCGGGCTGAGGCCGGCATCCCGGCTTTGATCGCGTCGACCAGCTCGGCGGTGGTCGAGATCGGTCGGCGGCGGACGATCTCGCGGGCGATCCCGCCGGCGTGGCGCTCCTCGCCGAAGCGGCGCAGAACCTGGGCGATCCGCGACTCGGGCCACTCGTTGACGAGGTCGGCGGCGGTAAAGCCCTGGCGGGTGTCCATCCGCATATCGAGCGGCGCGTCATAGGAGTAGGAGAAGCCCCGCTCCCGCGCGTCCACCTGCATCGAAGACATCCCCAGATCTACATAAACCATGTCTGGGCGTATCCCTTCGCCCTCCAGAGCGCGAAGTCCTGCTGCGAAGTCGCTGCTGATGAAGAGGGTGCGGCAGGGCGCCTCGGCGGCGAAGCGGTTGAAGCGCTCCTGCGCGGCCGGGTCGCGATCGATCCCGATCAGCGTCCCCTCCGGCCCGATCAGGTCGGCGACGAGGCGGGCGTGGCCGCCGCCGCCGAAGGTGCAGTCGACGGCGATCTGCCCCGGCTCCGGCGCCAGCAGCGAGACCAGCTCGGGCGCGAGGACGGGCTCGTGCTCGCTCATGACCACCTCCACTGGTCGAAGCCCCCTGCGGTCGACGGGCCGATTCCGCTCCATATAAGAGCGCTCGAGGCCCATCGGCGAGTGTTGGGTTGCGGCGGCATTGAGTCTCATGATCACGCGGTGCCGGCGGCGGCAAGGCCCTCGGCGATTTCGGGAGCGGCGGCGTCGAGCTCTTCCTCCTGCTTGGCCCAGGCCTCGGCGTTCCAGATCTCCAGGTACTCCCCCGCCCCGATCACGACGCAGTTGCCGTCGAGGCCGGCGTGCTCGATCAGCGGCTTGGGGACGCGGATGCGGCCGGCGGAGTCGAGCGTTTCGTCGAAGGAGCCGCCGTGGAAGCGCCGCCGCAGCGCTCGCGCGTCGCGGCCGAAGGGGCTGTGCGGCGAGAGGAAGCGGTCGGAGAGCTGCTCGAACTCCTCGGTCGTGTGCACCCAGACGCAGGGGTCGAAGCCCTTGGAGAGAACGACTCCATCGGCAAGTGAAGCCCGGAAGCGAGACGGGACCGTGAGGCGGTCCTTGGAATCGAGGCTGTGCTCGTAGAGACCCCTGAACGCCACTGCGGCGGTGTCCTTTCTGAGCGGGAGGGCTGAAAAAGAGTTGGACCGGAGTGATGAGGTGGGAGGAGCCTCACCACCCCGGTCCTGGGCTTCAACTCGATCGCCACAATAACCCACTCTCTCCCACTTTGCAACACGACCCCCCTCTGCACGTCCAGTTGCATCCGCCTGCGGGCGCGCTAGGTTGCCTCCGTGGCCACCCCTGAGAGCCAGCCCGTCGTCACCGAAGCCGAAGTCACCGGCGTCCCCGACGACGCCAACGACCTCCGCGGCCACCACTTCAAGCGGCTGATGAAGCTGCCGCTGACCCTGGTCCTGATCGGGACGCTGGCGCTGGTCGTCTTCGTCGCCTGCCTGATCGCGCTCAGTGCGGCAATCGGCGCCGGCGGCGCGCTGCTCGTCATCCTGCTCGGCGTCGTCGTCGTCTTCGCGATCGCCGACGGCAAGGCTGCCAGCGACTTCTTCGAGGTCTACGCGGCGCAGCGCGGGATGACGCTGATCCACGGCCGCGGCCGCCTCCCCGAAGCGACGCCCCTCCTCGGCAAGGGCGACGACCGCTACACCGAGCGCAGCCTGCTCGGCCCGCTCGGCGAGTTCGAAGGGACCCTCGCGCTCTTCACCTACGAGGAGGAGACGACCGACTCAGACGGCAACAAGCAGACCAACTACTACCGCTACACCCTCGGCCTGGTCGAGGTCGAGGACTGCGCCAAGTTCGTCCCCGAGCTCTACTGCCAGCGCAAGTTCGGGCTGCGGGCGCTGGAGAAGTTCGAGGACGTCTTCCGCGCCAAGAAAGAGCGGGTGACGCTGGAGAGCGAATCTTTGCTCGAGAAGTACGAGATCTTCGCCGGCAAAGAGCAGGACGCGAACTGGCTGCGGCAGCTCTTCTCCCCCAGCTTCATCGTCTGGCTGACCGACTCGGCCCCCGACAAGTTCGCCTTCGAGCTCGTCGACGGCACCCTCTGCTGCTACGTCAGCGGCCACAAGGAGAACGCCGCCGATCTCGACGCGATCGCCACCGCCACCGGCGCCGTCGCGAAACGCCTGCGGGACGAGGCGCTGGAGTAGCCGGCAGCGTCCTAGCGGGAGCGAAGTTTCAACGCGGCATCCGCTTCAGCCAGAGCGCGCTTGCTTCTCTCTCGCGAGGCTTCCCACTCGGGGCGCAGTTCCTCGACGACCCTCTGCATCCGCTCCCACGGGTCATCGCTGTTCCGATCGGCCCGCTCGGAAGACACCTTGTCATTTTTGTGCTCAGACATATGAGACCTCATTAAAGCCTAAGAAGACAATAGATTTCTTTTCTCGGACTCCTCAGTTGAGTCCACGATGCTCCACAGCACTTCCAGTTGCCTCTCGTGCTCTGCGATGGCGTCCTGCTGCGCGCTGCTGTTGATGTCCTGAGCTTTCAGGCCATTGACGCCGATCTCGCTGAAGCCGCGGTTGTTCAGCGCCAGCACGAAAGCCATTGCGACCAGGTAGAGGCCGAGGAAGGTCGCCGCCCCAACCTCGACCCGATATACCGCCGCGGCATTTAAGGCGAAGTCCGGCACCTCTGGCGGCACCTTGACCTTCCATGCCACACAAATGGCCGCCACCATGGCCAGGCCAACCAAGATCGCGAATCCCCAGTGGATAATCCAGGCCCGCAGCACGCTCTTCTCGATGGACCGCATCTCAGAACCCCACGAAAAGGTTCTCGGCGTTGGCGATCAGGCCGGCGACGATCATCAGCAGGACCGAGGGGACGAGGACGAGGGCGACGACGAGCTGGATCTTCGGTGCGGCGCGGGCGGCGCGCTCCTCGACGGCGCGGCGGCTGTCGCGGCGCAGGGAGGTTGACTGCTCGCGGAGCTGGTCGGCGAGGGGGGAGCCGAGCTGCCGTGAGCGCTCGATCGACGCCACCAGGGTCGCCAGCTCACCACCGGGAACCCTGCGTCGCAGCGAGTCGAGCGCGGCGCTGAGGGGAACGCCGCAGGAGAGGTCGGCGACCGCCAGCCGCAGCTCCTCGGCCAGAGGCCCCTCGCCGGTGGCGGCGAGCTGCTCGATCCCGGCGGCCGGACCGCGGCCCGTGCCGGCGCCGACGGCGAGCAGGTCAAGCGCGTCGGGCAGGGCCGCGATCAGCCGCTGCTGGCGCCGCCGCGCGCGCCGCCGCAGCACGGCGTCCGGGGAGAGAAAGCCGGCGATCGGCATCGCGACGAGGACGAGCACCGCGGTCCGGCCAGGCGCAACAGGCGAGGCGGCCAGCCCGACGATTGCGCCCCCGGCGGCGCCGGCGAGCCTGGCGAAGAGGAGCTTCGGCACCGGGGCCCGCAGGGTCCGCCCGCGCAGCAGCTCCCGCGTCCCGGCGATCCCAAGCAGCACCGCCAAACCGACGAGCAGGCCGACGTCGCTCACTCGACCACCTGCGAGAGGCGGCGGATCGCGGCGAAGCCGGCCAGCTGGAGAAGCGCCGCCAAGGCCAAGAACACGGTGGCCGGCGGTGAGGCGAGCAGCTTGGCGAAGAAGCCCGGTTGCAACAGCTCCGCGAACACCGCCCCGCCCGTCGGCATCGCCACCACCAAGAGGCCGGTGAAACGAGCCTGGGCGGTGGCCGCGCGCGCGTCCTCCGCGACCCGCTCGCGCTCGGCCGCGCCGGCGGCAAAGCGGCGCAGCAAGCCGGCGAGATCACCCCCTGCGAGCCGCTGGCTGAGCAGCACCGCGGCAAAGGCATCGACGCGCTCGGAGCGGATCCTGGCCCGCCAGGATTCGATCGCTTCGGCCGTCCCTGCTCCCAGCTCGAGCTCGGCGGCGAGCCGGGCAAGCTCGATCGCCGGCGGCCCGTCGAGGGAAGCGACCGACCCCGCAAGCGAGGCGCGCAAAGAGCGGCCGGCACTGAGGGAGTCGGCGATCGCCCTCCCCACTTCCGGCAGCGAGCGCTCGACCGCCCGCCGGTAGCGGCGGCGGCGACTGCTGATTACCGCCCCGACGAGGATCGGTCCGACCACCGCCAGCGGCAGCGCCAAGGCCAAGCCGCCGAGGAGCCAACCGGCGAAGATCGCGGCGGCGGTCCCGAGCCCCGCCAGCCGCCGCCGCTCGAGCGTCGAGGGTGCGTATCCCTCTTCCCCGGCCCGCCGCAAGGGCTCGAGCGCCAGTCGCAGCCAGCGGGCCAACGCCGGGCTCGCCATCAGAGCCTCGCGCACGGCAAGCGCCCCGAGACCGCCGGCGGCGGCGCCGATCAGGACCGGGAGCGTCATCTCACCTCGGCGATCTCGCTAACGCGGCGACTGCCGTCGGGCTGGCGCTGCAGGTGGACGACGAGGTCGATGCCGCGGCGAACCTGCTCGACGATCGCCTCGTGCGGCAGCCCGACTCCCGCCATCAGGGCCAGGGTCTCGAGGCGGCGGAGCGCGTCGGCAGGCGAGTTGGCATGGACGGTCGAGAGTGCTCCCTCGTGGCCGGTGTTGAGGGCCGTCAGCAGGTCGAGCGCCTCGACGCCGCGCACCTCGCCGATCACGATCCGGTCCGGCCGCATCCGCAGGGCGTTCCGCAGCAGGTCGCGGATCGTCACCTCTCCCCTGCCCTCGACCCCCGCCGGGCGACTCTCCAGGCGAACGACGTGCGGCTGCTGCAGCCTCAGCTCGGCCGCATCCTCGATCGTCACCACGCGCTCGTCCGGGTCGACGAAGCTGGAGAGCGCGTTCAGGAGCGTCGTCTTGCCGGAGCCGGTGCCGCCGCTGACGAGAACGCTGCGCCGATCCGCCACCGCCCGCTCGAGCTGCCCCCGCTGCTCCAGCGTCAGCGTTCCCAGCGCGACCAGCTCGTCCGGGCCGGGGCGACTGACGCCGAAGCGCCGGATCGAAAGCGACGGCCCGTCGATCGCCAGCGGCGGGATGACGACGTTCACCCGGGATCCGTCGGCGAGCCGGGCGTCGACCATCGGGCTCAGCTCGTCGACCCGCCGGCCCAGCGGGGCGAGGATCCGCTCGATCGCGTTGCGCAGCTCCTCCTCGCTCTCGAAGGCGACCTCGGTCGGCTCCAGCAGGCCGCGCCGCTCGACGTAGACCCGCTCGGGCCCGTTGACCATCACCTCCTCCACGGCCGGATCGGCGAGCAGCACCTCCAGCGGCCCCAGCCCGACGCTGTCGCGGACGACCCGCTCCACAACCATCTCCCGCTCCCGCTGCGGCAGGATCGCCGCCTGCTCGGAGACCAGGACCCGCACCGAGTCGCCGAAGTCCTCCTCCGTCTTTCTCCCCGCCGCAGCTGCGGCACGCCGCCGCTCGACGAGCTGAGATCTCAGCCGCGCGGCCAGCTCGGCGATGTCCCGCTCGCGCGAGTCCATCAGCCGCCGGGAATCACAGTCACGCGGCGGGCGAAGCTCTGGGCGGCGATCAGCCGCAGCGCCTGGGAGCGGGTCAACCCCAGCGTCGCGGTCGCTTCGCCCGCCCCGCCTTCGCCACCCGGCCCCAGCCCCAGCAGCGGGACTCCGGCAGCTGCCACGTAGGTGCGGCCGCTGCCGGAGTCCTCCGGTTCGGCGGTGACGACGACGTCGACCTTGGAGCCCACCGGCTGGATACCCAAAGCCGAAAGAGCGCCGGCACCGCTGACGACGATCTCCACCGGCCGCCGCCCGCGACCGAGGATTTCGCCGCCGGAGGCATCCCGCGGCGAGCGCAGTTGCGAGGCCAGCAGGTAGGAGCCGGCCGGGATCGCGGCGCTGGGAGCCAGCCCCAGCGCCTGGGTCGGCGCCGCAAGCGCGCCCGGGGGAACGAACCTGACGGGCACCCGGCGCACCTCGATCTTCTCGGTCGCGATCCGCGGGTCGATCTCCTCTCCCGCCCGCAGGTCGGCGGAAGCGATCAGCACCGGCCGCAACTCGCCATAGCCGGCAACGACCCGCTCGCCGTAGCCGTCCGCGACCGCGGCGGCTGCGACTGCCGCCAACAGCGCCGCCAGCAGAAAGGCCACCGCCCGATTTCGCCGGCTCACCGATCTCCCTCCAGCGGAAGCTCCAGCCTCGCTTCGGCACCCCGAGAGGAGCGGCGCAACCGGAAGCTGCCGCCATGTTGTGCGGCGACCCGGCGCACGACCCTCAACCCGTGACCATGGCGACCGCGGCCGCGGAGGCGCGCGCCGATGCTGATTCCCCGGCGCCGCTGCGAGTGGCCGGCCCGACCCTCGTCGCGGACGACGATGCGGAGGAGACCGCGGTCCTCCAAGGCTTCGATCCTGACCTCGCCTCCGCCGTGCTCGAAGGCGTTGCTGATCAAGTTGTCCAGTGCTTGACCGAGCTCGAATCCGTCGCCGCGCAGGAGCGGGGCGCCGCCCTTCCAAGCCAGGCTCAAGGGCCGCCCCGCGATGGCTGCGCGTCCCCGCCATCGCTCCAGCGCTTCCTCGACCACCGACCTCAGGGCAATCGGAGCGCTCGCGGCCGGTGTCCCGCCCCCGTTGATCTCACGGTCGAGGCGATCGACGGCCGCGGTGGCCATGTGCAGCGAGGACTCGAGGGCGCGCGAAGCGTCGGCATCCGAGGGGAGGGACAGCGCCAGCACCTGAAGCGGCCGGCGAAGCTCGTGGATCGCCTCGTTCAGAGCGCTCCGCCGCCGCCCCTCGCGAACCAGGCCGATGCCGCCTGCAATCGCGAAGGAGGCGGCCAGGGGAAAGCCCGCCAGGACCTCTGCAAGCCCGGGCACCACGCTCTACTTCCCTTCCTTCTCGACCATGCCTGGTCAAGTCGTGGGGCATCGCGATCTCTCCCCCCTCACCATCTCGCGCGAGCGCAAAAAGCGTCCTCGTTGCGGAGAGCAAAGCGCGTCCGTCCTTCGCAGCGGTCTCGGCCAGGCGCCAACGAAAGGACGGACGCGACGAGTAGACCCTAAATCCCAACAGTTGGGTTCCCAAATCCCTCAGGACTAACTTGAGCCGATTACAGCGGTCGATCTCTTTTACTGCATATTTCCTTCTCAGGAGAAGTAACAGCGGAGCGTTTTGGAATACTTGTCTAGTAACTCGGATGTTTCCTAGCCACCACCGATCCCCCCATCCGAGTGAGAAACGGAGGCTTCCCTTGCCACAGACCCGCACTTCCCCAGAGGGCATAACGCAGCAGCTTGCGAAGGCCCTGGCGCATCCCCTGCGCGTCAAGATCCTCAGCTCCCTTCACAAAGGGATCTCGAGCCCGAACCAGCTCGCCCAGGAGCTCGGCGAGCCGCTGGGCAACGTCAGCTACCACGTCAAAACCCTGCTCGAGTACGACTGCGTCGAGCTGGTGAAAACGGAGCCGCGGCGCGGCGCCGTCGAGCACTTCTACCGTGCCACCGACCGCGCCTTCCTCAGCGACTCGGACTGGGCGAAGATCCCCGCCTCCGCCCGCAAAGGCATCTCCGGCTCGATCCTCGAGTCGATCGGCCAGAGTGCCACCGACGCGATGGCGGAGGGAACGATCGCCGCCCGCAAGGACTCGCATCTCTCCGACACTCCCCTGCTGCTGGACGAGAAGGGCTGGAAAGACCTCAACAAGGTTCTCGCCGGCGCCGTCAAGCAGGCCACGGAGATCCAGAAGGAAGCCGCCGCCCGACTCGACGAGAAGTCCGACGGCATCTCCACCAAGCTGGCGATCATGCACTTCGAGGTCCCGGCCGCTCCCGCCAAGAAGAAGAGCAAGGCGAAGGCGAAGCGGTAACCGAAGCTAGCCGCCGCCTCTTTCAAGCCCCCGACCGCCCGAGGCGGTCGGGGGCTTTTTGTTGCTTCACCCGTCGATCAGCCGGTAGCCGATCCCCCAGCAGTTGGAGACGAAGCGGCCGTGTTCGGGGTCGAGTTTGCGGCGCAGGCGCGAGGCGTGGGAGTCCAGCGTCCGCGTCTTCGAGGGGCCGCGGTAGGCCCAGACGGCATCCAGCAGCTCTTCCTTGGTGAAGACCCGGGTGGGGTCGGAGGCGAGGACGCGGAGGAGGGCGAACTCTTTTTTCGAGAGGGGCACGTCGCGGTCGCCGACGGTTACCCGGCGGCGCAGCGGGTCGACGACGAGGTCACCGACGCGGCTGGGGCCGTCCTGGGGATGGACGCGGCGACGGAGGATGGCACCGATCCGGGCGCGCAGCTCGGGGTACCGGAACGGCTTCGTCAGGTAGTCGTCGGCTCCCGCGTCGAGCCCGCGAACCTTGTCGGTGTCGCCGCTGCGACCGGTGAGGACGATCACCGGCAGGCGGGGGTCGAAGCGCGAGTCGATGCCGTCGGCCTCGCGGATCTCGCGCAGAACGTCGAGGCCGGAGGCGTCGGGCAGGCTCAGGTCCAAGAGGAGCAGGTCCGGGTGGTTGTACCTGCAGAGGCGCAGCGCGTCGGAGGCGCTGGGTGCGGGCATGACGCCGAAACGATCGGCGGCGAGGTGCTCGCAGAGCAGGTCGAGGGTTACGTCGTCGTCCTCGCAGACGACCAGGCTGGCGATCTCTTCTCGTTGAGGCAACATGACGATCTAAGCCTCAGAGCCCGGCCGACTCTCCCCCCTGCGGCGAGGGAATCTCCAGCACAGAGCGGGCTCCTCGCTGCCAGACGACCCGCCGCGGCGGCACCTGGCGCCTCACCGCGATCACCCTGCCCTCGCGGTCGAGGAAGAAGAGGTCGAGCGGGAAGCGCATGCCGAAGGTGTGGACGCTCGCGCAGCGCGGGATCAGGAGGCCTGGCCCGGCGTCCGCCCGGTCGCGCCGGCTCAGGCCCAGCAGTCTGGTTCGGAAATCCTGCGCAACGGGAATGGGGGTGTCCACGGAACCTCAAGTGTGGGCGCCGTGGAAATCTCCCCCCATGTCTGACAAACCCAAGGTCGCGATCTTCTCCCCCAACCCGATGGTCTCGATCGCGATCGAGTCCTTCAGCGCCGACGGCGGCGACGACATCCACATCCATCCCGCCGGGCAGGGGGTCTGGGTGGCGCGGATGGCGGCCGAGCTCGGCGCCGAGCCGGTCCTCTGCGGGTTCATCGGCGGCGAGGTCGGGACCGTCCTGCGGCCGTTGCTGGAGGAGATGCCGGTCGAGCTGCGGTTGGTGGAGACGGCGGAGGCGAGCGGCGCCTTCATCCACGACCGCCGCAGCGGCGAGCGGGTGCCGATCTCCCAGAGCGCGGCGCTCCCGGCCTCCCGCCACGAGGTCGACGACCTCTTCTCGGTCGCGGTCGCGGCGGCGCTCGAGTCCGACCTGCTGGTCGTCTGCGGCCCCTATCCGGAGAACACGGTGCCGCTGGAGATCTACGGCGGCCTCGTCGCCGACGTGAAGGAGAACGGCGTGCCGGCGATCGTCGACCTCTCCTCCCCCCGCCTCGACAGCGCCCTCGAGGGCAAGCCGGACTTGGTGAAGATCAACGACTGGCAGATCGCCGGCTTCATCTCCGGCCCCGTCGACACCGAGGAGCGGATGCGGGCGGCGATGGAACGGGTCCAGGAGAAGGGCGCGGAGTCGGTGATCGTCACCCGCGCCGGCGAGCCGGCGCTGGCGCTGCGGGACGGCAGGTTCTGGGAGCTGACCCCGCCGAAGTTCGAGCGCGGCTCCCGCGAGGGCTGCGGCGACTCGATGATGGGGGCGCTGGCGGCGACGATCGCCGCCGGTCGCGAGTGGGAGGAAACGCTGCGGCTGAGCGCCGCCGCCGGCGCGACCAACTTCCTCCGCGCCGGCCTCGGCACCGGCTCCCGCGCGGTGATCGAGGAACTGGCGCCGCGGGTGCAGTTGCGCGAGCTCGACTAGACCCGCGGCTCGAACGGGACCTGCAGCGGGTCGCCGTCGACGATGGCGCGGGGGGCGGTCTCGGCGATCCACTCGATGTGGGGCGCCAGGAGCTCGACGTCGCGGAGACGCTCCAGAGCGGGGGTTATCCGCACCGGCCGGCCGATGCGGGCGCTGTGCGCGTCGCTGCTGAGGACGTGGACCAGCCCCTTCTCGGCCATCGCCAGCATCCCCGCCGCCATCTGCTCACGGAGGAAGAAGTCCGCGGTCGCCTGGATCAGCGCCCCCTCCGCGACCAGTGCCGCCATCCGCTCGAACATGTCGGCCGAGAGATGGCGCTCGGGATGGGCGACGATCGTCCGGTGGCCGCGGTCGGCCAGGTACGCCACCCGCCGCAGCAGGCTGTCGCCGAGCGGCCCCGGCGCCGGCTCGAGCAGGATCCAGCGGCCGCCCCCGAGCGAGACCAGCGCCAGCTGCTCCTCGCTCAGCCCCTCGACCGCGGTCTCGGCCACCTCGCCGCCCTCGAGCACCTTCACCGCCACCAGCTCCTGCTCCAGCTTCACGTTCAGCCCGCGCACCCGTTCGGCCAGCTCCTCGATCCGCACGTCGTGGTCGTGGCGGATGTGCGGGGTCGCGCAGACCGCTTCGATCCCATCGGCCTCGGCCTGGCGCGCCATCGCGACGCTGTCGTCGGCGTCCCGCGCTCCGTCGTCGATCGCGTCGAGGATGTGACAGTGCAGGTCGATCACGGCGTCTCCGCAAGCTACCTACCCGACCGGCCCCTGAAGAAGTGCAATCTCGCCGCCAAGGTGCAACCACGCGTTCAGCGTCCGGCTCAAACAGGCACGCCTCTACGATGATCGGCAAGATCATGGACCTCGCTCACGCCGGGCTTGCGTGAACGGGACTGGCTTCAACTCATGGATAAGAAAACGACCCGCAGAGGGAATTACGAGTCTGGCTCCGATTACGTGTTGGAGTACGGAGAGCTCCGCTTCGCCTTCAACGAGGAGGACTTCGCGCAGCGGGTCGAGCAAGCGGCGGTGAAGCTCCGCTTCGTCGACCAGGGCCTCAGCTCCGAAGAGATCGACGACCTCCTCGACCTCGCGGTCAGCGGCGAGATCGCCGAGCCCAGCTCCCGCCTCGGCGAGCACATCAACGAGAACTGGGAGGAGCTGGTCGGCCCCTCGAACCGGAGCCTCGTCCACTGGATCCGCCGCCTCGTCTTCCGCGGCGCCTGGCTCGACCAGCGGGTCAAGGAAGGCGAGCTCGACATCGTCTTCGACGACGACACCCAGACCTTCGGCTACGTCCAGCCCGACCGCGACGACGAGCTGATCGAGCTCTCCAAAGAGCCTTCCTGGTCGGGCGTCGCCTACTCGCCGTAGTAGCGCTCGTCGCCGCCCTGGGCGCGGCCGGCGTCGAAGAACTCCTTGGCCGCGTCGGCGTCGCCGTAGGCCTCGGCGAGGCGGCTGAGCGAGTCGACCAGGAGGAAGATGTCCTCGCCGTTGCCGGCG
>DATIMV010000040.1:0-3935 GCA_035474955.1 Solirubrobacterales bacterium | reverse complement strand
AGGTGCCCCCTCCAGACACCACTCGCTATGGCTCGTGGTTGAGTGTCTGGAGGGGGCACCTCGGACCCCTCTGCGACACGCAGTGGCGGGACGACTCAAGGTGAGGCAGCTTTTGAGAGAGCACCACGAAACCGTGATAGTCCCCCTATGCGGGTGTCTCTCACGGTTTCAGTGAACGGAGTCCCTCCCTACCGGCAAGCCAGTTAGCCTCGCGGCATGGCCGACGAACGAATTTCCTTGAATGAGGCCTCGCGGCGGTCTGGGGTTTCGGTCAGCACGCTGAAACGGTGGGCCGAAGAGAAGATCGTTCCGGTGCGGAAAGGGCGCTGGACCGCGGCGGCGGCGGCGCAGGCTCGGGTGGTGGCGCGGATGCGGGAGCGCGGCTACTCGCTCGAGGACCTGAAGGAGGCGGGACGGGAGGGCAAACTCGCCTTCGGCTTCACCGAGGAGCTCTTCGCCGGCTCGCAGGAGACCTTCACGATCGAGGAGGCGGCGGCGGAGACGGGCCTGGAGCCGGAACTGGTCGAGCGGATCCTCGTCATCCTCGGCACCCCGAAAGGCCAGCGCGAGCTGAGCCAGGACGACCTGGCGGCGCTGCAGCACTGCGCACGAGTTCTCGAGGCGGGGTTCCCCCTCGTCGCCTTCCTGCAGCTGGTCCGCGTCTACGCGCAGTCGATGCGGCGGATCGCCGACGCCGAGGTGCGGCTCTTCCACCTCTACGTCCACGAGCCGCTGATTCGCGACGCGGTGCCGGAGCTGGAAATGGCGGAGGAGATGGGCGAGCTGGCCGGCGACATCCTGCCGCTGGCGGCGCCGCTGACCCAGTACCTGCACCAGC
This sequence comes from Solirubrobacterales bacterium, assembly GCA_035474955.1. Classification (GTDB taxonomy): domain Bacteria; phylum Actinomycetota; class Thermoleophilia; order Solirubrobacterales; family 70-9; genus VAYN01. Next base: position 3,097 of record DATIMV010000040.1, on the reverse strand, counting down.
GCTACCTGCGCTTCTTCGTCGAACAGGACGTGGTCGGCCACATGGAGGCGGGCACCGCCATGGACACGGCCGAAATCGAGCTCGGCCACGTCAACGTCACCCTCTGCTTCATCGACCTCACCGGGTTCACCCGCTACACCGAGGAGGAGGGGGACATCGAGGCGCTCGACGTGGTCGAGAACTTCGTCGTCAACGTCGAATCGACGCTGCCGCGGGAGGCGACGATCGTGAAGACGATCGGCGACGAGGTGATGGTGGTGTCTCCCGACCCCGCCTCGCTGACCGAGTGGGCGGTCGATTTCCTCTCCCGCTTCCCGCAGCGTCCGCAACCGCGGGTGGGGATTCATTACGGCGACGCCGTCTACCGCGACGGCGACTACTTCGGCAGCCAGGTCAACCTCGTTCACCGCGTCGTCAACCGGGCGCTGGCCGGCGAGGTGCTGGTCACCGACTCGGTCTGCGGCGCGATCGCCGCCAGCGAGCGGCTCCGTTTCGAGCCGATCGGCGAGGTCAGCCTCAAGGGGTTCCCGACCCCGACCTCGCTCTTCGTCGTCCGCCCCGCATGATCGGCGAGGAGCTGCTGCGGCGGGTCGAGGCCGGTGGTCTGCTCGCCGGCCCGGGGCCGGTGCTGGTGTTGCTCTCCGGGGGGCGCGACTCGGTCTGCATGGTCGACCTCGCGGCACGGGTGCGTGGGGCGGGGGAGGTGCGAGCGCTCCATGTCAACTACGGGCTGCGCGCCGACGCCGAGGGGGACGAACGCCATTGCCTCGAGCTTTGTGCACGGCTTGGGGTGGCGCTGGAGGTCGGGCGGCCGCAGCGACCGGAAGGGGCCGGCAACCTGCAGGCCTGGGCACGCGACGAGCGCTACGCGGCCGCGGCGCGGCTGGCCGAGGAAGCCGGGGAGACGATCGTCACCGGCCACACCGCCGACGACCAGGTGGAGACGATCCTCTACCGCCTCGCCTCCTCGCCGAGCCGGCGGGCCTTGCTCGGGATGCGTCCCAGGGACGGTCGCCTCGCCCGGCCCCTGCTCGGCACCACCCGCGAGGAGACCACCGCCTACTGCGAAGCGCGGGGCCTGGAGTGGCGCGACGACGCCAGCAACGAGGAGGCCGACTACAAGCGCAACCTCCTGCGCCGCGACCTGATCCCTGAGCTGACGAAGATCCACCCGGCGGCCCCGCAGAACATCCTGCGCACGGCGGCGCTGCTGCGCGAGGAGGCGGAGCTGCTCGACTCGCTGGTGGAGGCGGAGCTGGGCGAAGCGGGGGAGGGAGGGCCGTCGATCTCCCACGAGCGCTTCGCCGGGCTGCACCCGGCGCTGCGCCGCCTGGTCCTGCAGCGTCTCGCCGACGAAGCCGCCGGCCGCCCGGTCGCCGGTGCCGCTCGCTTCGCCGAGCAGGTCGCCGGCCTGCACCGCGGCGGCTCCCGGCTCGACCTCGGAAGCGGCATCCAGGCGGTGCTCGAAAACGGAAGCCTCCGCGCAGAGCGTTCCTAGCCGCTCTATATCTAGACTGCGCGCCGTGTCGGACTCCGCGATCGGCGAGACCCTCGTCGCCAGAGAGGACCTGCAGCGCCGCATCGCCGAACTGGGGGCGGAGATCAGCCGCGACTACGAGGGGCGGGAGCTGATCCTGGTCGGGGTGCTGAAGGGTGCCGTCCTCTTCCTCGCCGACCTGATGCGCCACATCGACGTTCCCTGCGAGATCGACTTCATGGCGATCTCCAGCTACGGCTCCCAGACCGATTCCTCCGGGGTCGTGCGGATCCTCAAGGACCTCGACGCGCCGATCAAGGATCGCGACGTCCTGATCGTCGAGGACATCGTCGATTCCGGCCTCACCCTCCAGTACTTGATGCGCAACCTCAACGCCCGCGAGCCGTCGTCGTTGCGCGCCTGCGCGCTGCTGACCAAGCCCGACCGGCTGCGGGTGGACCTCTCTCCCCACTACGTCGGCTTTGAGATTCCTAACCGGTTTGCGATCGGCTACGGCCTCGACCACGCGCAGAAGTACCGAAACCTCGATTTCGTCGCCGCGCTGGCCGAGTAGTCCGGAAATTCCGCCCTGGTACGCTGATTCCCACTCTTGAGGCGTTTCTTCAAAAGCGCAGCCTTTCCGATCCTGCTGGTCGTGATCCTGGCGTTCGTCGCCTCGAAAGTGATCAGCGGTGGGGACGACACGCCCTCCCCTGCCTACAACGAACTGATCAACGCCAAAACCGGCTTGATCGTCGAAGGCAAAATCGAGGAGGTCGACGTCCACACCAAGGACAACAAGATCGACGTCAAGCGGACGAACGACGAGAACTTCTCGGTCGGCTACCCGCCCGACGGCGAAGAGGCGCTGATCGCCCAGCTGGACAAATACAACGTCAAGACCGACGTCCACCCCTCCGGCAGCAACGGGCTGCTCTCGCTGCTGACGCTGATCCTGCCCTTCGTCCTCTTCTTCGCCTTCTGGATCTTCCTCATGAACCAGATGCAGGGCGGCGGAAGCCGGGTGATGAACTTCGGCAAATCGAAAGCCAAACGGATGTCCGTGGACGCGCCGAAAATCACCTTCCGCGACGTCGCCGGCGTTGACGAGGCGGTGCAGGAGCTCGAGGAGATCAAAGAATTCCTCGAGAACCCGAAGAAGTTCCAGGCGCTCGGGGCGCGGATCCCGAAGGGCGTCCTTCTATATGGACCGCCTGGCACCGGCAAGACCCTGCTCGCGCGCGCCGTCGCCGGCGAGGCGGGGGTGCCGTTCTTCTCGATCTCGGGCTCTGACTTCGTCGAGATGTTCGTCGGCGTCGGCGCAAGCCGGGTGCGCGACCTGTTCGAGCAGGCCAAGGCGAATGCGCCGGCGATCATCTTCGTCGACGAGATCGACGCCGTCGGCCGGCACCGTGGGGCCGGCATGGGCGGCGGTCACGACGAGCGCGAGCAGACCCTGAACCAGTTGCTCGTCGAGATGTTCGTGGGTGTCGGCGCCAGCCGGGTCCGTGACCTCTTCGAGCAGGCCAAGGCGAACTCGCCGGCGATCATCTTCGTCGACGAGATCGACGCGGTCGGCCGGCACCGCGGTGCCGGCATGGGCGGCGGTCACGACGAACG
>DATIMV010000039.1:0-73292 GCA_035474955.1 Solirubrobacterales bacterium | reverse complement strand
CGGCGGCCCGTCAGCTCGAGGTTCACGCGCGCGGCTCGCCGAGCCCGAGCGACCGCCCCACGATCTCGAGCATGATCTCGTTCGAACCGCCGTAGATTCGGTTCACCCGCGCGTCAGCATACGCCCGCGAGATCGGGTACTCGACCATGTAGCCGTAGCCGCCGTGCAGCTGGAGGCAGGCGTCGACGATCCGGCCTTGGGACTCCGTCGCCCACCATTTCGCGATCGCGGCGTCCTCGGGCGTCAGCTCGCCCGCGATGTGGCGCGCGAGTGCCGAATCGACGTGGGCCTGGGTGACCTGCATCTCGCCGTGGCAGGCGGCAAGGCGGAAGCGCGAGTTCTGGAACGTGCCCACCGGCCGACCGAACGCCTGCCGCTCCTTCACGTACTCCAAGGTTCGATCGAGCGCCCCACGAGCGCCCGCGGCGGCGGTGATGGCGATCGCCAGGCGCTCCTGCGCGAGGTTGCGCATCAGGTAGCGAAATCCCTGCCCCTCCTCGCCGAGCAGGTTCTCGGCCGGCACCTCGACGTCGGTGAAGGAGATTTCGCCGGTGTCGGAGGAGTGCCAGCCCATCTTCTCCAGCTTGGCGCTGACCTCGTAGCCGGGCATCTCGCTCTCGAGAACGAGGAAGGAGATGCCGCCGTGGCCGCCCTCCTCGCTGGTTTTGCAGGCGCAGACGAGGAAGTCGGCGCGAACGCCGTTGGTGATGAAGGTCTTGGACCCGTTGACGATGTAGCTGTCGCCGTCGCGGCGGGCGGTGGTGGCGAGGGAGGCGACGTCGGAGCCGGCTCCTGGCTCGGTGATCCCGAGGGCGCCGATCTTCTCGCCGGCGATCCCCGGCACCAGCCAGCGCTGCTTCTGCTCGGTGGTGCCGAAGTTGAAGATTGGCGGCATCGCGATCGAGGTGTGGGCGTTGAGCCCGGCGGCGACGCCGCCGGAGCCGCCGGAGCGGGCCAGCTCCTCGACCCAGACCGCGTCATGTAGGTGCGTGCCACCTTGGCCGCCCAGCTCCTCGGGGAACTTGAGGCCGAGGAAGCCGAGCTCGGCGCAGCGGGAGAAGAGCTCACGCGGAAATTCCCGCGCCGCCTCCCACTCGTCGACGTTAGGAGCGATCTCCTTGGTGACGAAACGGGAGACGGTCTCGCGCAGCTCCTCGTGCTCCTCGTTGAAGGGAGGGAGAGTGGCGCGGGCGCCGCTGTCCTTGACCACGGTCATGCCGCGTCCTCCTTACTTGCCGGCGCTTCCCAGCCCGTGAGCATCCGGTAGCCGCGGCCATCGTGGTCGAAGCCGAGCAGGTCGCCCTGCGGGTTCTTCCTGCCGCCGTGGTGGTAGGCGCGCACCTCGGCGATCCTGCCGTCGCGGATCAGGAACCACTCGGTGCCGCGATCCAGGCGCTGCGCGCTGCTCTTCGGGTCCCGCCAGGTCATCGTCCACTCGATCACCACTTGGTCCCCCTGCTCGATCAGGTTCTCGACGTACCACTGGGCGTCGATCGTGGAGACGCCGAGCGCTGCGTAGTTGCCGATCGTCTCGGCGCCCTCGTGCGGGCCGAGGCGCGTGTAGTAGTGGACGGCGTCGTCGGTGAAATGCGAGGACACCGCCTCGGCATCGCCGGTGTTCAGCGCCTCGTAGTACGACCGGACGTGATCTCCATGGGACATGGAGTGGCTCCGCGTCGCTGACCTACAGCCCGTAGCTCCGCCCGATCACGTCGAGCATCACCTCGTCGGTGCCGGCGCCGATGCGGTTGAGGCGAACGTCGCGGTAGGCGCGCTCGATCTCGTACTCCTTCATGTAGCCGTAGCCACCGAGGATCTGGATGCACTCGTCGGCGACCTCACAGCCGACGCGGGAGGCGAAGAGCTTCGCCATGGTGATCTCGCGCACCGGGTACTCGCCGTTGGCGAAGCGCCAGGCGGTCGCGTAGGTGAACTGCTTCGCCGCCTCGGTCTTGGTCGCCATCTCGGCGAACTTGTGGCGGATCGCCTGGAACTTGCCGATCGGGCGGCCGAAGGCTTCGCGGTCCTTGGCGTACTCGAGGGTCTTCTCGATCATCCGTTCACAGCCCGCGTGGGAGCCGGCGGCGGCGACCAGCCGCTCGCCCTGGAGCTCCCAAGCGATGTGGTAGAAGCCCTTGCCGACCTCGCCCAGCACCGCATCGGCCGGTACGCGGACGTCGTCGAAAGCGAGTTCGCCGGTGTCGGAGGCGTGCATCCCCATCTTCTCCAACTCGGCGGAGACGCTGAAGCCGGGAACCTTCTCCCCGTTCTCGTCACGCAGGTCGACGATGAAGAGGGTGATGCCGGCGTGGCGCTCGTCCGGGTCGGTCTTGCAGACCAGGACTATGAAGTCCGCGCGCGGGCCGTTGGTGATGAAGGTCTTGGAGCCGTTGATCACGTATTCGTCGCCGTCGCGGAGGGCGGTGGTGCGGATCCCGGCGACGTCGGAGCCCGCCCCCGGCTCGGTGATCCCGAGGCTGCCGACCTTTTCGCCCTTCAGGCCTGGTTCGAGGTACTTGCGCTTCTGCTCCTCGGTGCCGAGCAGGTGGATCGGGGGCAGGACCATGTCGCTCTGCACCGCGAAGCCCATGTTGGTGCCGCCGGAGCCGGAGTAGCTCATGCACTCGGCCCGGACCAGCGAGTAGAAGTAGTCGCCGCCCTGACCGCCGTACTCCTCCGGGAAGCAGAGGCCGAGGAAGCCGAGCTCGCCCGCCCGTTCCATCGCCGACGTGGGCCAGTAGGTGTCCTCCCACTCGTTGCGGTGGGGCCACAGCTCTTTTTTCACCCACGACTCCATCGACTCGCGCAGGTCTTCGTGCTCCTGGCTGAAGATGAAGTGCTTGCGCCCGGCTGCGTGGTCGGGCTTGATGACGCTGGAGCCGTTGGTTGCGGTTGCCACTGGTCTCTCCTCCTCGTGGATTAGCCGGGACAGCCGCCCCGAATACAAAGTGGACAGTAGCACTTCCTACTTTCAGCACTGCTATGGTCCGGGCGGATGACCCCGGGAGAGAATCAGTGGGATGGTGAGAAGGTCGCCTACGAGGTGGCCGACGGCGTCGCCACGGTGACGCTGAACGACCCGGAGAAGCGCAACATGCTCTCCGGTCAGATGCTGCACGAGCTGGTCGAGGCGATGAAGCTCGCGAAAGCCTCCGACGAGGTCCGCGCCGTCGTCCTCACCGGCTCCGGCGAGAAGGTCTTCTGCGCCGGCGCCGACCTCGGCGGTTTCGCCGCCGACGTGCCGCTGGTCGCCAAACACTTCGCCTCCGACCTCTTCCTCGAGTTCTTCCGGCTGATGCCGCGGCTCGGCAAGCCCTCGCTCTGCGCCGCCAACGGGCACGTGCTCGCGGGGGGGATGGGCCTCGCCCTCTCCTGCGACCTGGTGATCGCAAAAGAGGGAGCCACCTTCGGCACGCCGGAGATCAACGTCGGTGCCTTCCCCTACATGATCATGTCGATCATCTACCGCAACGTTCCGCGCAAGAAGGTCAACGAGATGATGCTGCTGGGCGAGCGGCTCTCGGCGGAGCAGGCGGTCGAGTACGGGTTGGCCAACAAGGTCGTCCCGGCGAACGAGTTCGACTCCGCGGTCGGCGAGTGGGCTACCAAGCTCGCCTCCAAGAGCCCGGTCCTGATGCGCCTCGGCCACGACGCGATGTACCGCCAGCAGGACATGGCGCTCGACGATGCGCTCGAGTTCCTGCGCTCGCAGCTCTCCCTCACCTTCACGACCGAGGACATCGTCGAGGGGGTCACCGCCTTCTTCGAGAAACGCGACCCGCAGTGGAAAGGGCGGTAGGTAATGGCGACCGAGGAGAAGTCACCCAATTTGCTCCCGGGCACGGCACCGCTTTCAGAGCTGACCGAGCAGCTGCACGAGCGCCGCGAGAAGGCGAAGCTCGGCGGCGGCGAGGAAAAGATCGCCAAGCAGCACGAGCGCGGCAAGCTCACCGCCCGCGAGCGGATCGACCTCCTGGTCGACGAGGGCACCTTCGTCGAGATGGGGATCCACGGCCGCCCGCACTTCGCCCAGCGGGCGATGGACGGGGTGGAGGCGCCGGCCGACGGCGTCATCACCGGCTGGGGCGACGTCGACGGTCGCCCGACCTGCATCGCCGCCTACGACTTCACGGTGATGGCCGGCTCGATGGGGATGACCGGCGAGCTCAAGGTCACCCGCCTGCGCGAGATGGCGCTGCAGAAGCGGATGCCGTTCATCTGGCTGCTCGACTCGGCCGGCGCCCGCATCCAGGAGGCGACGGGCTCGCTCTTCGCCGGCTCCGGCTTCCTCTTCCGCGAGGAGGTCGAAATGTCGGGTGTGATTCCGATGGTGGCGGCGATGATGGGGCCCTGCGCCGCCGGTACCGCCTACATCCCGGCGCTTTCGGACTTCGTGCCGATGGTCTCGGGACAGGGGGCGATGGCCCTCGCCGGCCCCCACCTGACGAAAGCCGTCACCGGTGAGGACATCTCGATGGAGGAGCTCGGCGGTGCCAAGGTCCACTGCCGCAAATCCGGAGTGGGGGACCTGGAGGTGAAGGACGACGAGGAATGCATCGCCTCGGTCAGGAAGTACCTCTCCTTCTTCCCGGCCAACTGCGACGAGAAGCCGCCCGTCCTGGAGAGCGGCGACCTCGAGGAGCGGATGTCGGAGAAGTTGATGGAGATCGTCCCCGACTCCCCGCGACAGCCGTACGACATGTACGACGTGATCCGCGAGATCGTCGACGACGGCGACTACTTCGACATCAAGCCGAAGTTCGCCAAGAACGTGATCACCTGCCTCGCCCGCTTCGGTGGCCAGCCGGCGGGGATCGTCGCCAACCAGCCCAAGCAGCTGGCCGGCACCCTCGACAACGACTCCGCCGACAAGGCCGCCCGCTTCATCAACCTCTGCGACGCCTTCAACATCCCGCTCGTCTTCCTCCAGGACGTCCCCGGCTTCATGGTCGGCTCGAAAGTCGAGCACGCCGGGATCATCCGCCACGGGGCGAAGATGCTCTACGCGGTCAGCCGCGCCACCGTGCCGAAGGTGACCGTGGTCGTCCGCAAGGCCTACGGCGCCGGCTACTACGTGATGTGCGGGAAGGCCTACGAGCCGGATCTGATCGTCGCCTGGCCCGGTGCCGAGATCTCGGTGATGGGCGCCGAGGGCGCGGTCAACATCATCGGCCGGTCGGCGATCGAGGCCTCCGAGGATCCGGAGGCGACCCGCGAGGCGATGCTGAACGCGGTCCGCCAGAACATCGACCCCTACATCGCCGCCGGCAACGCGGTGATCGACGACATCATCGACCCGCGCGAGACGCGCCCGACGATCGTCAAGGCGCTGCGGATGGCGCGCAACAAGCAGGTCGATAAGCCGCGCAAACGACACGGCGTAATGCCGGTCTAGGAGGCGAGATGAGCTCATTCGACGATCCGGTGATCATCAGCTGCTCGATCAGCGGCGTGATCGCCAACCGCGACCAGTGCCCGGCGATCCCCTACACGCCGGAGGAGTACGCGGCGGAGGCGCGCCGTGCGGTCGACGAGGGCGCCTCGCAGATCCACATCCACGCCCGCAAGCCCGACGGCACCCCCTCGTATGAGGTCGAGGACTTCAAGGCGATCACCGAGGCGATCCTGGCCGAGGTCGGCGACGTGATCGTCAACTACTCGACCGGGGCGATCGGGATCTCGATGGAGAAGCGGATCGAGTACCTGCGCGCCTGCCGCCCCGACGTCGCCGCGCTGAACATGAGCTCGATGAACTACGCGAAGTACTCGAAGCGGCGCAAGGACTTCGTCTTCAAAGCCGTCTTCGAGAACAGCTTCGACACGATCATCGAGTTCCTCACCGCGATGAAAGAGCTGGGGATCAAGCCCGAGCACGAGTGCTTCGACTCCGGCCACGTCGCCAACCTCGACCCGCTGATCGACATGGGGCTGCTGGAGCCGCCGCTGCAGATCTCGTTGGTGATGGGAGTGACCGGCGGCATCCGCCCGACCCCGCGCAACGTCACCCTGATGTCGGACCAGATCCCCGGCGGCCCCGAGGGGCCGAACCAGTGGCAGGTGATCGGCATCTCCCGCGACCAGTGGAAGCTGCTCGCCTCCTCGCTGGTGCTCGGCGGCAACGTCCGGGCCGGCGTCGAGGACAACCTCTACCTGCCCAACGGCGAGATGTGCCGCTCCAACGGCGACCTGATCGCGAAGGCGCGGCAGATGGCCGAAGACATCGGCCGTCGCCCTGCCAGTGTCGAGGAGGCCCGCGAGCTCCTGGGAGTGCCGAGGCGGGCCGAGGTCTAGGGCGATGGCGGAGTCGATCCACCGTGCCGGTGTCTCCTGGAACGGTGGCGAGGGGGAGGACGTGCGGGCCCACGACGTTCTGCTCGGGGCCCAGTCCCTTGCCAGCTCCTCGGCGCTCGAGTTCGGCGGCGACGACTCCAAGTCGAATCCCGAGGCGCTGCTGGTCGGCGCGCTCTCGAGCTGCCACATGCTCTGGTTCCTGGCCCTGGCGCGTAAAAAAGGCTTCGAGGTCGCTTCCTATGAGGACGACGCCGATGGGGTGCTCGACGGCAAGCGCTTCACCTCGGCGACGTTGCGCCCGCTGGTGCGGTGGGCTGGCGATCCGCCGGCCCCCGACGCGATCGAGGCGCTGCACCACCGCGCTCACCAGCTCTGCTTCATAGCCAACTCGGTCGACTTCCCCGTCGAGGTCGAGCCCGGATGAGCGACCTTCCTCTCAGCGACGTCAAGGTTCTCGACCTCACCCGCCTGCTGCCAGGTGGGTTCTGCTCGCTGCTGCTCGCCGACTTCGGCGCCGAGGTGCTGAAGGTCGAGGACACCGGGATGGGCGACTACATCCGCTGGGCGCCGCCCTACTACGGCAGCGAGGAGCAGCAGGCGCTCGGTACCCGCTCCTCGCTCTACCTCTCGCTCAACCGCGGCAAGCGCTCGGTCCGGCTCGACCTCAAGAGCGAAGCGGGGAAGGAGGCGCTGCTGCGCCTCGTCGCCGACTACGACGTCGTCCTCGACGGCTTCCGCCCCGGCGTCCTCGACCGGCTCGGCGTCGGCTACGACCAGATGCGCAATGCCAACGCCGGCATTGTCTATTGCGCGATCACCGGCTACGGCCAGGACGGCCCCTACGCGCAGCGGGCCGGGCACGACATGAACTACCTCGGCCTCGTCGGGCTGCTCGGCCTGACCGGCGCCAAGGACGGTCCGCCGGTGCAGTCGGCGGGCCAGATCGCCGACCTCGGCGGCGGCGCCCTGATGGCCGCCTTCGGGGTGATGGCGGCGCTGCACGAGCGCGAGCGCTCGGGCGAAGGGCAGATGGTCGACGTCTCGATGGCCGACGGCGCCCTCTCCTGGCTGGCGATGGTCGCCGGCCGCTACTTCTGCGACGAAGAGGTGCCGCGGCGCGGCGAGCAGCAGCTCGCCGGGGGCCTCGTCTGTTACCTGCCCTACGAGGCGGCCGACGGCTGGGTCACCTGCGGGGCGCTGGAGCCGAAGTTCTGGGCTGCCTTCTGCAACGGCGTCGAGCGGCCAGACCTGATCGAGAAACAGTTCGAAGCGCCCGGCTCCGAGGCGTGGGCCGAGGTCGCCGCTGTCTTCCGCTCTCGCAGCCGGGGGGAATGGCTGGCCTTCAACGACGAGCACGACTGCTGCATCGAGCCGGTTCTCGACCTCGACGAGGCGCTCGACTCCGAGCTGGTGCGGGCGCGCAGGATGGTCGTCGAGCTCGAGCAGCCTGAGCTGGGCAAGGTCCGCCAGCTCGGCAACCCGGTGAAGATGAGCCGCACCCCCGCCGACCCGGCGCGCCCCGCGCCCGCCTTCGGGGAGCACACGGACGAAGTCTTGCGGGAGGCCGGCTACTCGCAGGAGGAGATTGCAGCGATGAAGGAGTCCGGTGCGGTCGCGGGCCCGACCGCCGAAGCGCAGGGGGAGTTCCGCGCATGAGTGCCAATGGTGGCGAGAACGGAATGCTGAAGATGCGCGAGCTGGCGGAGGCGTCCGGCGTGCCCGGACCGACGATCAAGCACTACTTGCGCGAGGGGCTGCTGCCCGAGCCGGTCAAGACCAGCCGCAACATGGCCTACTACCCGCCGGAGTTCGTCGACCGAATCAAGCTGATCAAGCGCCTGCAGGAGGAGCGGTTCTTGCCGCTGAAAGCGATCAGGAAGGTTCTCGACGAGGACCCCGACCGCGCCCAGGCAATGCTCGAGATCGGCGACCAGATCCTCGACCGCGCCCTCGCCGGCGAGCGCTCCCGCACCAGCGCCGCCGAGGTCCGCAAGCGCTACGGCGTCCCCAAAGAGGTCCTCGACCGCCTCGCCGAGCTCGAAGTCCTCACCCCCAACAGCCGCGGCTACTCGCCCTCGGACGTGAAGATCATCGAGGCGATCAGCCGCTTCCGCGCCGGCGGCTACGACGAGCAGATCGGCTTCACCGTCTACGACACCCTCCGCTACAAAGCGGCGCTGGAAGAGCTCGCCCGCCAGGAGGTCGAGGTCGTGATGGAGCGCCTGGCCGGCGAGGTGCCCCCCGAGCGGGTGGTGGAGATGCTGGAAGCCGGCGCCCAGCCGCTGAAGGACCTGATCGCCGCCCTCCACACGAAGCTGATGGTCGCCGAGCTCGAGCGGCGACGTTAGACGCTGCATCAGCCAATATTTCTTGACTAATCAAGAAATATGACTTAAAACTCCTTCAAGCAACCGATGCCAGATGACATCGGACCAAGGAGAAATCACATGAAGTACGTCAGGACCCTCGGGCTGCTCGCCGTTGCGGCGACCGCCCTGATGGCGTTCGCCGGCACCGCCTCGGCGACCCTCACATCCCCTCCCGGCACGAAATATGGCGGGGAAATCGTCGCTACATCGACGAATACCCAACTCGACGGCACCGTCGACATCACCTGTGGTCACTCGGAAATCGCCGTCCAAGTCAACACCGGCGCCACAAGCGGAATTATCCGCAATCTGACTTTCACTAACTGCAGTCGAACTGTGACGCCCGAATACTTTATAGAAATACCCAGCTTAAGAAGGGATTACGGTTCCGTCTCCATCGACAGCGCAGGCACAGTTCGCTCAAGCTGGGTTAAGGTCACAGTCCAGACCACCATTCTCGGCTTCCCGGTCCACTGCATCTACAAAACCAGCATCACCGATGTCGGCACCCTCACAGAGGGCGTAGCGCCGGCCAAAATGCACATCGGCTCGGCTCCGATCCCGCAGGAAACGACAAGCGGCCTGTGCGGTGAAGACGCCGAATGGACAGGCACCTACACCGTCACGAAACCGTTTTCGGCAATCACTATCGACTGATCAACGGTCAGGAGGACACAAGTCCTAGTCGGAGAGTGAAGCCGCCGCCCCGGCCGGTCGTTTTATCGACTCAGGCTCCTTTGGCGCTCGGAACAAGGAGAATCACATGAACTACCTCAAGATGCTCGGGCTGGTCGCCGTCGCTGCGACCGCCCTGACGGCGTTCGCGGGCACCGCTTCGGCGGCCGTCACAACGGGACTGCCCGTCGCAGAAATCGAAGCTACATCGACGAATTTCGGAGCTGATGGCACTGTCAACATCACGTGCGCGCATTCGCACTTCAAGTTGACAATGGTCGAAAACACGGCAAACCATCCGCACAAAGCTGGGAGCACATTCGCCACAGTAACCACATGGGTCTGGGTATCGTGCAGCCGCACGATGACCACTACAGCCACGGGAACCATGTCGATCGCCAGCGACGGTACGGTCAGGTCGATCGGCGCTCGCTTTACAGTGCAGACCACGATCCTCGGCTTCCCGGTCCACTGCATCTACAAAACCGAAAACACCGTCGTCGGCAAACTCACAGAGGGTGTCGCGCCAGCCAAAATGCACATCGGCTCGGCACCGATCCCGCAGGAAGCGACAAGCGGTCTGTGCGGTGAAGACGCCGAATGGACAGGCACCTACACCGTCACGAGTCCGACCACGGCAATCTTCGTCGACTGATCCAACCGATCAGGCGCCGGAGGCGACGGAGTCGAGCTCGGCTTCGATCTCGACGATGCAGGTGAGGGCGTTGGTCTGCCGGGCGACCTCGAGGCCTTCCTCGAGCGCCTCGGCGGCCCCGCCCACGCCGGCGGCGTGCCGGGCCTGCCCCAGGGTCAGCAGGGCGAGCGGCAGCGACCAGCGCAGCCCCCGTTCGCGGGATACCCGGACCGCCCATTCCGCCTCCGCGATCCCCTCTTCGGTCCGCCCGACGCCGACCAGCGCTTTGGCGCGCAGCTGCGAGCGCCAGCCCTCCATCTCGCCGCCGATCTTCATCGCCTCGCGATAGATCCGGTCGGCCTCCTCGATCGAGTCCAGGGCGTCCTGGTATTCCTCGGCCGCGAGCTGCGTCCAGGCGAGGTTGGCGATCGCGAGGCTGCGGGAGAAGACGTCGCCGATCCGTTCGGTCAGCTCGCAGTTGCGCCGCGCCACGGCCAGGCCCCCCTCGACGTCGCCGCGCATCGCCATCAGGCCGGCCTGGTTGCTGCGCACCCAGCTCGCGGTCTCCGGGTCGTCCGCGGCGGCGGCGATCTCCAGGGCGCGCTCGAAATACGGTTCGGCGCCCTCGAGGTCGTCCTGCTCGCGCCGCACCATGCCTTTGCCCATCTCGGCCCAGGCGAGCGGGGTGTTGAGGATGATCCCGGCTCCGACCGAGAGGTCGCCGTCGGCAATCTCGATCAGCTCGTCGAGGGCGCGATCGAAACCGTTGAAGTCGGCGGCGATCAGGTACGCGTAGGCGCCGGCGGCGCGAATCGCGACCTGCAGGTGGGGATCGCCGGCCTGGTCGGCGAGCCGGTTCATCTCCTCGACCTGCTCCAGCCACTCGTCGGTGTGCAGTTGCAGCCCTGGGCGCCCCGAGGCGGACATCTTCAGCAGCACGATCGAGTGAAGGTCACCGCGGCGGTCGGCGATCTCCTCGGCTTCGTCCAGCAGCTGGGCCTGCTCCTCGAGGTCCATGCCGACGCGCCAGGCGAACTGGATCTGGGCGAGGCGGGAGGCGATCCCGAGCGCGTCGCTCTCCTCGTTCACCTCGAGCTGGCCGGCCAGCTCCATCGTCTCGTGCCAGAGGCGCATCGCGTCGCGGGGGCGGCTGTGGCCGGCCCAGTGGGCGGCGCGGGCGGACCAGCGCGCGGCTTCCAGCGTCTCGCCGCCCTGCTTGAGGTGGTCGGCGATCAGCGCCGCGCGCTCGTCGTGGCGTTCGGGCGGTTCGAGCTCGATCATCGCCCGCGCCGCGGCCGCGTGGGTGGCTTCCCGCTGGCTCGCCAGCTGGGTCCCGTATGCGACCTCGCGGGTTAGCGGGTGGCGGAAGGCGAGCACGCGCTCGGGATAGATCTCGGCTTCGTAGAGGAAGCCGCCATCGATCAGCTCGCCCAGCGCATCCTCCATCGAGCTCTCGTCGAGGCCGGCCGCCATCCCCAGCGCCTCGGCGCTCACCTCCTTGCCGAGCACGGATGCGACCTGGAGGAGCTGCTTGGCGTCGTGGCCGAGGCGGTCGATCCGCGCGGCCAGCACCGCCTGGACGGTGACCGGCACGCCCGCGTCCTCGATCGGCCGGGCCAGCCGGTAATCGCCGCGGTCCCCCTCGAGGTAGCCGGACTCCGCCAGCTCGCGGACGATCTCCTCGATGAAGAAGGGGTTGCCACGGGTTCGCTCGTGAATCGGCTCGTCCACCCCGTCAAGGGAGGGGTGCTCGCCGGCCAGGTCGCGCAGCAGCTTTGCCGTGTCCCGGCGGTCGAGCGGCTGCAGCTCGATCGCTTCGAAGGCCGGCGACTCCTCCCAGGCCGGGCAGTGCTCGGGGCGGTAGTTGACCAGGACCAGGGTCGGGGTCCCGGCCATGCCTTCGATCAGGCCGTGCAGCATCATCTGACTGCCCTCGTCGATCCAGTGCAGGTCCTCGACGATCAGGACCAAGGTCTTGTGGCGGGCGGGGTTGCTGACCAGGCGGCAGAGGAAGTCCCCGAGGGCCCGTCCCCGGCCCTCCGGGTTCATCTTCGGAACCGGCCTCTCGGGGTCGGGGACGCCGAGGAAGTCGAAGACCAGCGGCAGGTCCGCGGCGAAGCCGGGATCGAGCAGGAGGGAGCGGCCGGCGATCTTCTCGCGTGCCGCCTGCTCGGGGTCCTGGTCGCCGATCCCGTAGAAGGAGCGCAGCATCTGCAGAATCGGCATGAAGGGAATCGACTTACCGTGCGCCTGTGCCTGCGCTTCGAAGACCTCCAGCCCCTCGGCGCGGCAGCGCTGACTGAACTCGAGGCAGAGGCGGCTCTTGCCGATCCCAGGCTCGGCGACGACCCCGATTGCGGTTGCCTGGCCGCTCTTGGCGCGGCTCAAGGCGTCATCGAGGCCGGCGAGCTCCGTCTCGCGGCCGACGAACCTGGAGAAGCCACGCTCGCGGGCGAGGTCGAGGCGTGAGCGGGCCGCGCCGACACCGGCCAGCTCGAAGACCTCGACCGGGCGGCTGGCGCCCTTGATCTCGAACTCGCCGAGCTCGCGCAGGTCGAGGTAGCCGCGGGCGAGCTCCGCGGTGCTCTCGGTCAGATACGCCTTGCCCGGCTCGGCCAGCGCCTCCATCCGTTGCGCCAGTCCGACGGTGTGGCCGATCGCCGTATACGAGGAGCCGCCGCCGGCGCCGATCTCCCCGGCGACCACCTCACCCGAGTTGATCCCGATCCGGGTCGAGAAGTTGAGTCCCTTCGCTCGCCGCAGCTCGCCGGCGTACTCGGCGACGTCGTCGAGCATCTGCAGGGCGGCGTAGCAGGCGCGCTGCGCGTGGTCCTCATGGGCGACCGGGGCGCCGAAGATCGCCATGATCCCGTCGCCGGTGAACTTGTCGACGGTCCCCTCGAAGCGGGTCACGGTCTCGGCCAGCATCGAGAAGAAGCGCTGCATGATCTCGCGCCACTCCTCCGGGTCCTCCTGCTCGGCGAGGTCCATCGAGCCGCTGACGTCCGCGAACAGGACCGTTACCTGCTTGCGCTCCGCGTCGTCCTTGATCGGCTCGCTCACGACAGGGCAAAGGTTACGCCGATGCTGGGGCGACGGTAAGGTCAGCCAGGTGCGATCGGTACTCGTAACCGGAGCCTCCACCGGAATCGGCCGAGCCGCCGCCCTGCGACTCGACCGCTCGGGATGGAAGGTCTTCGCCGGGGTCCGCAAGGCCGAGGACGCGGAGAGCCTGCAGGCGTCGGCTTCTCCTCGGCTCACCCCGGTTTTCCTCGACGTCACCGACCCGGAGCAGGTTGCCGCCGCGGCCGAGTTGGTCGAGCGCGAGAGTGAAGAGGGGTTGGGCGGCCTCGTCAACAATGCCGGGGTGGCGATTCCCGGGCCGCTGGAGACGATCCCGCTGGAGGACTTCCGGCACCAGCTCGAGGTCAACCTCATCGCCTACGTGGCGGTGGCTCAGGCGCTTTTGCCGCAGGTTCGTCGAGCCGAAGGGCGGGTCGTCTTCGTCAGCTCGATCGGCGGGCGGATCGCCTTCCCCTTCGCCGGTGCTTACCACGTCTCCAAGTTCGGCACCGAGGCGATGGGGGACGTCTTCCGCCAGGAGCTTCGTCCCTGGAACCTGAAGGTCTCGATCATCGAGCCCGGCTCGATCGACACCCCGATCTGGGAGCGGGGCCAACGCAAGGGCGACGAGATCGAGGCGAAGTCTCCGCAAACGAAGCTCCTCTACGGCAACGCGATCGAGAAGTTCCGCAAGCTGATCGAGGACACCGCCGAACGCGGCATCCCGCCGGAGAAGGTCGCCAGGGCGATTTCCCACGCGCTCGAATCCAAGCGTCCGAAGAGTCGCTACTTGGTCGGTCTCGACGCGAAGCTCCAAGCGCGGATCATGCCGCTGGTCCCGACGTCGGTCTTCGACCGGATCGTCGCCCGCCAGCTGGACCTCTAAAGCTGCCAAGGCGCCCGGAGCGCTCATATACTGGGAGCACCGATTGACTGGTCAATCAACGGAGGCCCGCGGTGCGCGTAGCGGCAGTACAGCTGAACTCGAACGGGGACAAGGCACGGAACCTCGCCGCGGCCGAGCGTCTCGTGCGCGAAGCGGCCGGTGCCGGTGCCGAATTCGTCGCCCTGCCGGAGAAGTGGAACCTGCTCGCCGGCGGGGAGGAATTGGTCGCCGGAGCGGAGCCACTCGAGGGGCCCAGCCTGACCGCGGCGCGGGAATGGGCTCGGGAGCATCGGATCCACCTGCTTGCCGGCAGCGTCTCCGAGCGCGGGGCGGAGGGGGAGAAGGCCTCGAACACCTCGGTCCTGATCGGTCCTGACGGCGACGATCTGGCGGTCTACCGCAAGATCCACATGTTCGACGTCGACGCCGGTGGCGTCTCCTACCGCGAGTCCGAGTTCGAGCAGCCGGGCAGCGAGCCGGTCGCCGCCCAGGTCGGCGACCTCACCGCAGGTCTGACCGTCTGTTACGACCTTCGCTTCCCGGAGCTGTTCCGGATCCTCGCCCTGCGGGGCGCGCGGCTGATCGCGATCCCTTCCGCTTTCACGCTGGCGACCGGCCGCGATCACTGGGAAGTCCTGCTGCGGGCGCGGGCGATCGAGAACCAGCTCTTCGTCATCGCCCCCAATCAGTTCGGGGAGGCCCCGCCGCACTTCAACTCCTTCGGCCGCTCGATGATCGTCGATCCCTGGGGCGTGGTCCTCGCCACGGCACCCGATGAGGAGTGCTTCATCGTCGCCGACCTCGACCTCGAGGCGCAGGATCGCGTTCGCGAGTCGCTCCCCTCGCTTGCCAACCGCCAGCCCGGCGCCTACGCCTGGCCGCAGCCGACGGAGACCACCGCCTGATGGCGCAGGCTCCTCCGGCTGACAAGCGCCGCCTCATCCTCGACGCCGCCGTGCGCGTCTTTGCCCGCCAGGGGTTCCACGCGACCCGCGTCTCCGACATCGCCGACGAGGCGGGGGTCGCCTACGGGCTCGTCTACCACTACTTCAGCTCCAAGGACGAGGTCCTGAACGAACTCTTCATCGAGCGCTGGTCGCTGCTGCTGGCGGCGATCGAGGAGACGGACAAGACCACGGTCAGCCCCCGCGAGAAGCTCGCCGCGGTTGCGACCTTCATCTTCGACTCCTACCGCCACGACCCGGAGCTGATGAAGGTGATCATCGTCGAGGTCACCCGGGCGGCCAACTCGTTCGGCCAGACGCACCTGGAGGAAATCCGCCGCGCGTATGAGTCGATCGCGAAGATCGTCGCCGACGGCCAGGAAAACGGCGCTTTCAGGAAGGATGTGGCGCCGATGTTCGCCTCGCTCGCCTTCTACGGGGCGATCGAGCAGCTGCTCTCCGGCTGGATCTTCGGGACCATTCCCGCCTCCGACACCGACTTCGACGAGGCGCGGGACCTGCTCGTCACGACGATCTGTGACGGCCTCGAGCCACGCTGAGCGATAGGGTCGAAACTCCCCGCAAACAGTGGGGAATGGTTTACTGCCAACTTCCCATGGGGAAAGGTTCGAGCTAAGTGGATAACGAGCTGGTCAAGCGCCTCGTCTGGAGCGGCCTGTTGGCCGGGACGGGTGCGCTCGCGAGTATCGCCGCGGCGCGGGTCGCGTCGCTGATCTACCGCCGCATCTACAACGAAGACCCGCCGGATTAGGAGCAGCGATGCAAGAGCCGCCGCAGAACCCCCCGCCGACGCCGCCACCAGGAACGCCGCCCCCGCCCAGTCAACGGCCGCTGGCCGACCTCGTCGTCGAGGTCTCCGAAAACGCCTCGACCCTGGTGCGCGAGGAGATCGAGCTGGCGAAGGCCGAGGTTTCCGAGAAAGTCAGCAAGATCCTGCGCGGCTCCGTCGTCGGCCTCGCCGCCGGCGTCTTCGCCTTCCTCGCCCTGATCCTGATCATGCACGGGATCGCCTGGGTGCTGGCCGAAGAGCTCTTCGACGGCAAGGCCTGGCCCGGGTTCTTCATCGAGGCCGCCGTCTTCCTCCTGATCGCCGCCCTCGCCGGCTTCATCGCCCAGAAGGCGCTCAAGCAGGGTGCCCCGCCGATGCCGGAGCAGGCGATCGAGGAGGCGAAGTTGACCAAGGAGATGCTCGAAAAGGAGGCCTCGTGACTGCCGGTGCCCCAGGTCGTTCCCCGGCGGAGATCCGCCGCGACATCGAGCTCAAGCGCCGCCAGCTCGGCACCTCGGTCGAGGCGCTGCGTGGCCGCGTCAACGAGCTGACCGACTGGCGTCGGCAGGCCGAGCAGCACAAAGACCAGCTGATCATGGGCGCCGCCGCGGTTGGGTTCCTGATCGGGGCTCGCGCGATGCTCCGCCGCCGCCGCAACCGCTAGCTAGGCGACGAGCTCGGTGCGCACGCTGCCGACGCCCAGCAGTCCGGGGCCGACGTGGGCGCCCAGCACGGGGCCGACCTCGGAGATGAAGACGGGGTCGCAGCCGAAGATCTCGTAGCAGTCTTCGATCAACGCGTCGGCGGTCTCTTTGTCCTGGATGTACTGGACGACCCAGCCATCGGCGCCGGATTCGTGTCGCTGCCGGGCGTAACCACGGAGGCGCTCGAGCGAGCGGGCACGGGTGCGGACGCGCTCGACCGGCGTGATCTCCTCTTCCAAGGTGAGGATCGGCTTGATCTTCAGGGCGCCGCCAATCCAGGCGCGAGCGCCGCCGATGCGACCGCCGCGCCGCAGGTACTCGAGGGTGTCGATCGCGAACCACATCTTCAGCGACTCGCGCGTCTCCTTGGCGCGGGCGAGCACGCCCTCAGCGTCGGCGCCACTCGCCGCCGCTGAGGCTGCGCCAAGGGCGCAGAGACCCATCCCGCCGGCGGCGGTGCGGGAATCCATCAGGTGGAGCCGCTCACCACCCTTGCCCTCCTCGATCAGGCGCTCGCGCGCTTGGCCCGCCGCCTCGAAGGTGCCTGAGATGCCGGCCGAGATATGGATTGAGACAACTTCCCTGCCTTCGTCCAAGAGCGGTTCGTAAACGGCGAGGAAGTCGCCAATCGAGGGTTGAGAGGTCGTAGCGCCGCTTTCTGAAGCGCGCAGGCGCTCGTAGAACTCGTCGAAGTCGGCGATCTCGGACTCGCGCTCCTGCTTCCCGTCGACGGAAACGTAGAGGCTGATCGTCTTGATGCCTTTCTCCGCCACAAGGTTCGTGGGGAGGTAGCCAGTCGTGTCGCAGACGACCGCAGTCGCGGGGGGCGAGCTCACTCGTTCGATTCTAGACGCGCAGACCAACCAGGACACCCGCAGGGTAGTGGGTCAGTTTGAAATGGCCCCCACAGCGCCCTAATCCCGCTCTATCTTCGCCTGCGACAACTGAAGAAAGTGGCGGGGGCGCTGGTGGAACAGCCCCCCGCCTGGCACCGAAAGGACGGACCTTCCGATGCAGGACAAGGGTATTGAGCCCGTTCCGGTTCAGCGATACCGACAGGTGGCCGGAGAGGAGTTCGGCCGCTTCATGGTCAGGGCGCGGCAGCGAGCGGGGCTGACGCAGCAGCAGTTCGCATGGAGGCTTTCGCTTCGCCAAACCGAAATCTCCCGGCTGGAGCGGGGTAATCACTGTCCCCGGCTGGACACGTTCGTGAGGGTGATCGCCAAGCTGGAAGCCGATCCCAGAGAGCTATTGCAGGCGATTGCCGATGCCTACGGCCTCTAAGCGCAAGCACTGGCCCGCCGACCGCATCCCGCTCCAGCGAGCGGTCATGGCGCTGTCGCTGGAGGTCTACCCCCACTGGCGCACGATCCCCGAACTCGCTCGGGAGATCGGTTCCTACGGGGCGCTGACGAGGGCGGTGCTGGACCTGATCGGGCGCGGACTGCTGGAGAGCCACGGCACCGCCGTTCGGCCCACCAAGGCCATTGCCCACCTTGAGCGGCTAAGGCTGCCATGACGCTCACCGAACGCTTTGGAGTCAACCTGCGCCGCGCTCGCCAGCGGGCGGGGATCTCGCAGGCCGAACTGGCCTTGGCAACCGAACTCCATCGGACTGCGATCTGGCTGCTGGAGAGCGGCCAGCGGGCGCCCCGGCTCGACACCCTCGTCAAACTCCTCAGCGCCCTCGAATGCCCCGCCGATGATCTTGTAGAAGGGCTGCGCTGGAAACCCGACTTCAAGACCTACGGCGAGTGGGAGGTCACCGAGCCGGGCGCTAGGCTCTGATCATGGCCAAGCGGTCGAAGAAGCCAGCTGACCTCAACCGCCTCGCCGCCGCCATCGTTGACGAGGCGACTGACGAGACGCCGCCAAAACAAGAGACTGCCGAAACGCGGGCTGGGCGGGTTGGAGGGCGCAAGGGCGGGAAAAGCCGGGCCGCACGAATGACCGCCGAGCAACGGAGTGAAGCAGCGCGACGAGCTGCGAATGCCCGCTGGGCCTCACGCCGCAGTAGCGGCCTCGGCGACAAATAGAGAACTGGCGTCTAGCGGCTGACGGCGCTCGCGAGCGCGAATCCGGATCTCGTTGAGTGGCTCGGCCGCTACGTAGTAGGTCCCTCGCTTTTTGCCGTGCTGCTTTAGCAAGCCAGCCTCAACAAGCGCCCTAAGATCACTGGTCGCGACTTGATGCGAAACCTCCTCGGCGGCGAAGCGCTTGAGCACCGAACGGTAGGAGGCGTTGCGAACCCGAAGTCCGAGCGTGGCGTCAAACAGCCCTTGAATCGACCGTTCGGGAAGGTCGCGCCGGATCTCTAACAAGGCTTCTAGGTCGCTCCACATTCTCTCCGACTCGCGGACCCTTCGAAGCACGCTCATGGCCTGGATGTAGTGAGCTTCCAAGCAGAACCGCACCCATAGGCGCGCATCATTCTCGGGATTCCATGCGCCCTCTCCGACCTGGGCCAACACGTCGTAGTACCGCTGCGTATTAGCGCCCAAGTACTCCTCGATGCTGCACCATGCGGGGGCCAGAATCTTGTCGCGAGCCAGAACGAGCGTTTGCAGGCAGCGGGACATGCGGCCGTTGCCGTCCCGGAACGGATGGACCATGACGAGGTTCAAGTGCGCCATCGCGCCGCGAACGATTGGGGGAACGTCCTGATCCTGCGCAAGCTGCGCTACCAGCTCGTCAACTAGCCCCGGCACCGCCTCCGCGTCCGGCCCTTCGTAAACGACCTCGCCCGTGGCGTCATTCCGAATCCAGATTGGACCCTGACGCCAAAGACCAGGACTCGCTTCCAAGTCGTACTCGGCCATCATGAAATGGAGGCTGCGAAGTAGGTGCGCGCTCAGCTCGAAATGCTCGTCTTCCGCGAGTTGCAGCACGTAAGTCATCGCCCGGCGGTACCCCATCACCGCATGCCAATCCTCGGTTCTGGCGTCTGAAGGCTCGTCGTCCTCGATGGCGGCGACTGCATCCTCGACCGAGACGTTGTATCCCTCGATGCTGTTGGAGCCCTGGATCGCACGAGCGGCCAGCATGCGCCGGACCGAGCCAACCCAGCGGCGCGGCTCAGATACGTGGAATCGCAGCTCTTTTCGGAGATTGTCGATCTTCGCGAGAGCGATCTCCTCCTCGATTCCTATCTCTGGGAACTCATAAACCATCGGGGTCTCCTGACCGTCATACATGTATTGCATCTATGTTCGGAATGGATATTAACAGTCCTGCGGAAGGAAGCAAACTTTCTTTCCGTCCGAACGCTTACGCATAATGGTCAGTATGAACAGGCTGAGCACTGAGAAGCGGGCGCAGATCATCGGCTGCTTGGTGGAGGGCAACAGCATCCGCGCGACCGTGCGAATGACCGGAGCGGCGAAGAACACGATCACCAAACTGCTGGCCGACCTCGGCGAAGCCTGCGCCGACTTCCAAGACGGCGAGTTCCAGAGCCTCCCCTGCAAGGTGGTGGAGGTAGACGAGATCTGGAGCTACTGCTACGCAAAGGCCAAGAACGTGCCCGAGCAGTTCAAGGGGACTCCCGGCTACGGCGATGTCTGGACCTTCACCGCGATCTGCGCCGACACGAAGTTGGTTCCGAGCTGGCTAGTTGGGGAGCGGACCTCCACTGACGCCGAGGTTTTCCTGACCGACCTTGCGGGGCGGATGTCCGACCGCATCCAACTGAGCACCGATGGCCACGTGATCTACGAAGGGACGGTCGGGCCGTCCTTCCGCAACAACGTCGACTGGGCGCAGATCCAGAAGACCTACACCTCAGACCCCGGCCAGGGCGGCAAATACAGCCCGCCCGTCTGCACCGGGACGAAGCGCCGACCGATGAAGGGCGACCCGGACCCCGACCGGATCTCAACTAGCTACGTCGAGCGGCAGAACTTGACTATGCGTATGGGGATGCGGCGCTTCACGCGGTTGACCAACGGGTTCAGCCGCAAAGTTGAGAACTTGGCGCACGCCGTCAGCCTCCACTTCATGCATTACAACTTCGCCCGTCCGCACAAGACCCTGAAGGAGCGCTATCCGCGCACCCCGGCGATGGCTGCGGGGGTTGCGGATCACGTCTGGACGCTTGAGGAGATTGCGGCGCTGCTGGATTAGCACGAAAGTACCGCCGCCGTACCTGCTTCGATATCGCCGCCGTCCGGCGACGGAAGGCGTCGCCAATCCATGGCGGCAGAAGGGGGTGATTGGCAATGGCCAAAAACCCACCCAAAGGACCGGGACGGGTTGGAGCGGTAACTGGCCGCTCCCAGTTCCTGGGGCCGAATGATCTATGGACCAAGCGAGACACCGAAACGGGTCTCATCATGGATCAGAAGGCCGATGGGACGCCCTTCAAGGGCGTTCGCAAAGAGAAGCCCTAACGGGCTGTAGTGCTCGGGGCGAGAGTTCAGGCTCTCGCCCCACTTCTTCTGACTACCCAGGGTCGATTCCTCCTGAACGGAGGCAGGGCTGGAATAAAGTCGCCTCGTGACCCATCCCCAGGCGGCCAAGTCAATTGCAGAGTTGCGCTCCCTGTCTGACGAGGAGCTGATCGAACAGCACGACAAGCTCGCGGAGAGCACGATGGTCGGGGTCAACTACTACCTGGCCGAGATCGAGCGCAGGCGGATAGATCGACAGCAGCGCCAGATGCTGCGGTTGACCTGGGTCGTCACGGTCTTGACGGTGGTCAACGTGGCCGCTGTGGTCGTCAGCGTGATCTAGCGCTCTAGAGCCATTTCAAACTGACCCACTACCACCCGCAGGTCTCGCTACACTTTGTGAAGTGACCGATACGCCACAGGCAGCCATCACCCTCAGCGACAAGGCCGTCGAGAAGATCGGCGAGCTGCTCGGCTCCCAGGCCGAGGGCGCCGAACAGGCACTGCGGGTCGCCGTTCGTGGCGGCGGCTGCTCCGGCTTCCAGTACGCCCTCGCCTTCGATAAGGCGAAGGAGGACGACAACGTCTTCGAGGTCGACGGCGTCTCCGTCGTCGTCGACAAGGTCAGCATGCAGTTCGTCTTCGGCTCCGAGGTCGACTACGTCGAAGGCCTCCAGGGGGCCGGCTTCCAGGTCAACAACCCGAACGTGGTTGCTGCCTGCGGCTGCGGATCGTCTTTCCAGGTGAAAGACGACGCCGCTGAGCAAGCTGCGACTGTCTAGCGCCGGCTATTCGATCTGAAGTGGGGGAGACTGCTGCGGCGCGGTCTGCTGCGCCTGCGGGGCCTGGGCGTCCTCGGGCTGCTCGACGCCGAGGGCCTCGGCCAGCTCGCCGGACTCGAACATCTCCTCGACGATGTCGCAACCGCCGAGCAGCTCGCCGTTGACGTAGAGCTGCGGAAAGGTCTGCCAGTCGGCGATCTCGGCGGTCACTTCACGCAGCGGTTGCAGCGCGGGGAGAACGTCGATCGCGCCGTAGTCGACGTCGATCTGGTCGAGCACCTGAACGACGCGCATCGAGAAGCCGCAGCGCGGCATGTCCGGGGTTCCTTTCATGAACAGCAGGACCGGGTTGGCGGCGATCAGTTCTTCGATTTTGGACTTCAGCTCTGGGTCGGCCATGGGGGCATTGTAGGGAGGTGCTTCAGCCGGGCTAGATCTGGGTGATGATCAGCCCGGCCAGTCCCATGAAGCCGGTTGCCATGACGACCACGAGCCCGATGAAGGCTTGGAGCATCGAGTGCTGCAGGGAGTCGATGCGACCCGTCAGGCGGGTGTCCATCTCGGTCACCCGCGCGTTCAACTCGTCAAGCCGAGTATCGGTCCAGGTGGATCGCATTGCCTCCATGCCTCCAGGCTAGAAGAAAAGTTCATACGCGTGGCGCACATAAGTGTAACTTTTTGTCCGCGAAAATGCGGAACGACCGAGATCAGCCGGGAACGCTGGTCTTCACCGACAGCGCGTGGATCGTGCCGTCGTCGAAGCGCTCTTTGACCGCGGCCTTGACCAGGCGGTGCTGGTCGATCCGCGAGAGGCCCTCGAACTGCGGGGCGCTGACCGTCGCCCGCAGGTGGTCACCGGTGCCGGTTTCGTCGATCACCTCGACCTCGGCGCCCGGCAGGGCGGCCTCGATCATCCTCGTCAGCTCGGCGAGGTCGGCGGCCACCAGGATCAGCCGCTGACGCGCTCGCCGACGGTCTCGAGCATCTCCTCGACCCGGACGAACTTGACCCGCGGACGGCCGTGCGGCTCGCCGCGGCCGACCTCGGCCTGGTCGATCGCCTGCCAGTCATCGAAGGTGATGAAGCGGATGTTCCGCTCGCGCAACAGGTCCTCCACTGCCGTCGGATCCGGGTTATCCGGGCTCAGCAGCTTTTCGCCCTCGACGTCCTCGAAGAGGTTCTGGACGGTCTCCAGGGCGTCTTTCTTGTTGGTCCCGATCACGCCCGAGGGGCCGCGCTTGATCCAACCGGCGGTGTAGTGGCCGGTCTTGTGGCCGGCGTCGTGGGAGTCGAGGATTCGACCACCCTCGTTGAGGATCAGGCCGCGCTTCTCGTCGAAGGGAACGCCCTCGATTGGAATCCCGGTGTAGCCGACCGAGCGCAGGACCAGGCCGCACTCGAGCTCTTCGCGCTCGCCGGTGTCCTTGGCCCGCAGGGTGCCGCCTTCCTCGACCAGCTCGTTGCGGCCGATGACGATCGATTCGACCTTGCCGTCGCCCTTGATCTCGACCGGCGAGGCGAGGAAACGGAGGACGATCCGCTGCTTCTTGCCCTCGGGCTGGCGCTGCGAGAACTCCTTCAGCGTCTCGAAGTTGACTTTGGTCGTCTTGTCGGCTTCGTCTGATTCGACGTAGGCCTGGCTGGCGGAGTCGACCTCGACCTCTTTCGGGTCGACGATCACGTCCGCATCCTCCATCTCCCCGAGCTCTTTGATCTCGGGGTTGGTGAAGGCGGCCTGGACCGGGCCGCGGCGGCCGAGGACGACGATCTCGCGGATCTGCTTGGCGTCGAGTGCCTCGATCGCGTGGTCGGCGGTGTCGGTCTGGCGCAGCTCGTGGTCGGTCAGGGCCAGCATCCGGGCGACGTCCATCGCCACGTTGCCGTTGCCGATCACCACCGCTCGCTCGCAGGAGAGGTCGAACTCGCGATCGGCGTAGTCGGGGTGGGCGTTGTACCAACCGACGAAGGAGGTGGCGGCATGGCTGCCGGGCAGGTCCTCGCCGGGTATCCCGAGCTGACGGTCGGTCTCGCAGCCGACCGTGAAGACGATCGCGTGGTAGAGCCTCTCCAGGTCCTCGACCTCGATGTCGTGACCGACCTTGACGTTGCCGAAGAAGCGGAAGCCCTCTCGCGCCGCGGTTTTCTCGTAGACCCGGATCACCGACTTGATCTTCGGATGGTCGGGGGCGACGCCGCCTCGGACCAACCCGTACGGGGTCGGGAGGCGGTCGAACAGGTCGACCTGGGCGTGCAGGTCGCTGTCCTTGAGGATGTGCTCGGCGGCGTAGAAGCCCGAGGGGCCAGCGCCGACGATGGCTACGCGGAGGGGGGTCTCTTCGGTTCCGATCTTGCTCATAGGAGCGCGAAAGAATAGGGAAGTCGGCGTCTCAGCCGAGGGCCGGGGCGCTGGAACTGATGGTGCTGGGGGTGCCGTCGAGGGCGTCGAGCGCCTTGCGGACCGACATCGCGACGCAGGTAAAGATCGGGGTCTCCCGCTCGGTGTACTCGCTCGACTCGGTCGGCCGCAGCTCGTTGACGAGGTCGAGGAATTCACCCGGGTCGTCGCCCTCGAAGGCGACGACGAACTCCTGGTCGTCGATCCCGTAGGAGTAGCTCGTGTTGATCGTGATCTCGGGATAGCGGCGGCCGACCTCGATGTGGCTTTTCATGATCCGGCCACGCTCCTCCGGCGGCAGCCCGTACCAGCGGCGCTGCTTGACCATCGGGTAGAGGAACATGTACTTGCGCTCGGTGGTGCAGATCTCGGGCCGCGCCTGCTCGTCGGAGTAGGGCGAGCGCTTGGTCATCGAGAGGAACGAGTGGGGCGTGCTCGTCCATTTCGCCAGGCCGCTCTGGCCGAGTACGACGTGGAAGGTGTGGATGTCGTTCAGGTTCGGGCTTTGCGAGAGCAGGACCAGGTCGACATCACCGCGCGTTCCTATGGTTGAGTAGGCGCGCAAGGAGCGGTCGACCGCGAAGTCCTCGCAGGCGGCGAGGAATTCCTGCTTGTCGGCTGCCCGAAGCTCTGGGTCCCGACGACGCCAGGCTGGATCGATCTTGAAAAACGTGAACTTGGCGAACGTGCGGTCGGCCATGGCAGCCACGATAGCGCTGCTGGTGCTGATGCTCGGGTGGACCTCCGCCGCAGGCGCCGCGCAGGACCAGCGCGTGGTGCTTGCCTGGCTGCCAAGCGACACCACCGTCGCCGAGCTGGCCGCCGCGGGGTTCTCCCCTGGGGTGATGAGCGCTGGCCTTGGCGCCGTGTCGCCCACGCAGACCTACCTCGACGTGGGGCAGGGAAGCCGTGTCTTCAACTCCTTATACGACGCCCCTCTGCCGGAGCTGGAGGGAGACCGCGCCCGCTGGTGGCGGGCCGTGGTCGAGCGGGCAGAATCCGCTCCCGCGGACGTCATTCCCGGGCTGCTCTACTCGACCCTGGAAGAGGCGGGAGCCTCGCCGCGCTTCCTCGAGATCAGGAGGGCTTCGCTCGATCGATTGCCGGGGGGCGCGGATCGGGGGATGGTGATCGCGATCGCACGTCCCACGGGCGATACCGACGCCCCCCTGCCGATCGGGATCTCGGGTCGCGGATTCGACGGCAACCTGACCTCCGACAGCACCCGGATGGACGGGTACGTCCTCTCGACCGACGTGGCGCCGACCGTCCTCGACCAGTTCGGGCTCGAGGTCCCGGCGGAGATGTCGGGTCAGCCGATCCGCTCGGAGGGGACCGTCGACGTCGCGGCAATCGAATCGCTGGAGGCGAGGATGGGCGTGATCTCCTCGCGTCGCGGATCGGTGATCGGGCTCAGCATCCTCGCCTGGCTGGTGCTGGCCGGGGGGGTGGCCCTGCTCTTCCCGGGGGTCCCGGCACGGCTCGCCGTTCGCCTCCTTGGGATCAGCGTCGTCTGCCTCCCTCTGCTGCTCCTGCTGGGGGCGGCGCTCGAGCCGGGCGAACTGGTCGAAGGGCTGCTGGTGGGGCTCGGCGCGCCCTTGCTGGCGGCGCTGGCGTTGACTCTGCTCGGCGGCTATCGCGCTTTGGCGGTCGCCTCGGCGGGGGTCGTGCTCGCCTATGCCATCGACGTGATCGCCGGTTCGCCGCTGACCTCGCTTTCGCTGCTGGGCCCCAATCCAGGCCTGGGTGTGCGCTTCTACGGGATCGGGAACGAGCTGGAGGCGGTCTTGGCGGTGCTCGTGGTTGCCGGGGTGGGGGCGAGCTTGACGGCTTTTGCGCCGCGGGCCTCGGGGAGGGCGTCGGCGCTCGCCTTCGTCATCGCCGGCCTTCTCGCCGCCTTCGTCTTCGCCGCCGGCCGATTCGGTGCCGACGTCGGGGCCGCGATCGTCTTCCCGATCGGCGCCGCGGTTGCCGCGGTGGTGATCCTGGGGCGCGGCAGGCGTCCTGCTCTGCTGGCGGTGGCAGCGGCCCCTATTGCCGTCCTGGCCCTGCTCGCGCTGGTCGACCTCGTCAGCGGCGCCAATGCCCACCTCACCCGTTCGGTGCTCGACGCGGGTGGATTTGGGGACCTCGCGGACGTGGTGCAGAGGCGACTCCAGCTCTCTGTCCGCAGCTTCGGCCGGCCGGTCTTGCTCGCCTTCCTGCCCGTCGTGGTCGGCTTTGCGGTGGTGGCGTATCTGCAGCGGGACCGGCTGCGGTCCTGGCTGGAGCCGGTTCCGGCGATGCGAGCGGGCCTTGCCGGCGCTCTGGCAGCCACCGTCGTCGGCACGCTCGCCAATGACTCCGGGGCGCTCTTGCTCGAGGTCGGGGCCGCCTATCTCCTGGTTTTCACCGGCTACGTCTGGGCCGAAGACCGGGGAAGTTACGACGAAAGCAAAGGCGCAGACGAAAAGTTACACTTCCGTGCGCCACGCGTATGACTTTCTCCCTACCTTGGAGGCATGGAGGCAATGAGATCAACCTGGACCGATTCGCGCCTGGACGACCTCAACGGTCGGGTCAAGGAGATCCGAGACGACGTGCGGGATCTGCGCGGCGAAGTCGGCGCTCTGAAGCGGGTCATCATTCAAGTCGGCGGCGGTCTGGCGGGCGTTCTAGTCGTCGGAATGCTCGGCTTGATCGGCACGCAGCTCTAGCCTGCCAGGCGGGTTCCCAGCCCTGTGCGGGTGCCGGGCGATGCCCTACCCTTAGTTGTCCGTGCGCATAGGTCTCGTCTCGCCATATTCCTGGTCCTACCAGGGGGGCGTGAACCGGCACGTTGAGGCTCTCGCCGAGGAGTTCCTCGGTCGAGGCCACGATGTCCGCGTCCTCGCACCCGTAGACCCTCCCGGGAGGCTCAGCCGTGTTCTGCACCGTGCTCCTGCCGAACGCCGCGAGCTGCCCGACTACCTGCTCCCGCTTGGCCGCACGATGGGCTTCGGCGCCAATGGCTCCGTCTCGAATCTGGCCCCCTTCCCGGCGGGCGGGGTCGTCGCTCCGCGACGGCTCGTGCGGGCGGGCGAATTTGACGTCATCCACGTCCACGAGCCACTGGTCCCATTGGTGGGCTGGAACGCAACCCTCGGTGCCCGCGACCCGGTCGTCGGCACCTTCCACGCCTATGCGACCAAGGGCGTGCCGAACCACATCGCCAACGCGCTCGGCGCCCGCAGGATGTTCAACCGGCTTTCCGCCCGCATCGCCGTTTCCGAGGCCGCGGCCTGGACCGGCCGCCGCTGGTTTGGTGGCGAGTACACGATCATCCCCAACGGAGTTGATGTCGAGGCCGCGCCGGCCGCGCCCGTTGAGCCCAGCAACGACCTGAGAATCCTCTTCGTCGGCCGCCCCGAGGAGCGCAAGGGTCTGCCGATCCTGCTCACCGCCTTCAACGCCCTGGTCGAGCACGTGCCCTCCCGTCTGACGGTGGTCGGCGCCGATCGCGAGGACGTGCTCCGCTACGTCGCCGACCCTGACCTGTTGCGCTTCATGGACATCCGCGGCCGTGTCTCCGGCGAGGACCTCTGGGCGGAGCTCCACCGCGCCGACGTCCTCTGCGCGCCGTCGCTCTCAGGGGAGAGCTTCGGCATGGTCCTGACCGAGGCCTTCGCCGCGGGTACGCCGGTGATCGCCTCGGCAATCGCCGGCTACAGCGACGTCGTCAGCGACGGCATCGACGGCCTCCTGGTTCCCCCCGGCGATCCGCAGCGCCTGGCTGAGGAGCTGCAGCGGATCCACCACGAGCCGGAGCGACTGCGGGAAATGGGGGAGGCTGCCCGTCGCAGCGCCCAGCGCTACGCCTGGCCGCGTGTGGCCGATCAGGTCACTGAGGTCTACGAGCGGGCTATCGAGGCTCCAAAGCCCGTCACCGCGAGCGAGAAGGTCTCGCACTGGGCCGGTTTGCGGCCCGCCGACGGGGGACCGAAGCGTCCCTCCGAGCGGCTGCCGTCGCTCGATCCACCGCTCGCCCAAGCGGGCAACAAGGGCCGGGCGGTCGCCCGCCGCGTCGGCCTCGGCGTCGCCGCCATCCTCGGGATCTGGCTGAGCTGGCGCGCGGCTGAGAACATCGGTATCGACAACGTCGTCGAAAGCATCGTCCGCTCCAACCTGACCTGGGTGCTCATCGCCTGTGCTCTGATGGCGAGCTCACTCTTCTTCCGCGCCGCCTCCTGGTACTGGATCGCCCGCGCGGCCCTGCCGAACCGGCTGGTGCGACGGCGGGACGTCACCTCGGCGACGATGATCGGGGTCCTCATGTCAGCGACCCTGCCGGCACGCCTCGGAGAGCCGGCCCGCGCCTTGACGCTGGCAAGACGCACCGGTCGTATGCGCGAAACCTTCCCCGTCCTGCTGGGGACGCTGGTCTCGCAGACGATGCTCAACATCCTCGCCCTCTTCCTGCTCGGGGTGATCATCGTCTCTACCACCCCGCTCTTTCACTCGGGAACCAAGCAGATCTTTGCCTTCAGCCTGGTTCCCTTGATTCTGCTCGTTGTCGTTCTCGTCGCCCCGCTGCTGATGCGGCGCAACGGCAACGGTCGCCTGGCGCGGCTGGGGGCGACGATTCACAAAGCCCTGGTTCAAGTCAGGGCCGGCCTTGCCGTCTTCCGCGATCCTCGCCACGGCTCAGCCGCGGCAGCGGCGCAGCTTGGCGCCTGGGCGATCCAGCTCGCCTCCTGCTGGGCGCTTTTCTACGCCTTGGGATTGGACGGGCGAGCCGGGATCGGGGCTGCCGCGGCTGTCCTCTTCGCTGTCAACGTCACCGCGGTGGTGCCGGCGACCCCCTCCAACATCGGCGTCTTCCAGCTGGCGGTAATTAGCGTCCTTCACACCGGCTTCGGCATCGGCAAGGTCGATGCGCTCGCCTATGGAGTCATCCTGCAGGCGATCGAGATCGCCACCGCCGTAGCCCTCGGGCTGCCGGCGTTGGTGCGAGAGGGCCTCACCTGGAGCGATCTGCGGGTTCAGGCCCTTTCAACCGCACCGGTGCGCCTCGAGCCCAAGCCACGGGCACGGCCTGAGCGGACCAACCGAGAAGGCGTTATTTAGGGAAACAGCTTCCTAAACGATAAAAAAACCTTGGTGTATTGATCTAAGATGGAAATCCGAGGCGTGTCGCCACCATTCCCAGGCCGGCACTCCTAGCCAAGAGAAGGGCAGGCGGCCGGCGCCGGTCCCATCCGACGGCAGCCGGCCCCGCCTTTCTCTTCGCGATTCCCCATAGCCAGATCGATAAGGTTCCTTGACCTGTCCCCAGTAATGTGCATAGAGTCGCGCAATCGGCCAAAAACTCACGCGAACTGGGGGAAAGGGAGCCGTGAGATACGACTCGGCAGTATTGGAGAGGGTCGCGCAGCGCTTTCGGCGCGATATGTGGGATTCGGTAGTTCCGGAAGCAATCTCCGAATCGGGGGTTGAGGTAGAGAGGTTTGGACCGGTGCAGGCAACTGCCTTTGGCGACCTGCCCGAGGTTTACCTCTTGCAGCAAATTCAGGGGGCGGCTGAGCCTGGAGCGATCGACGGCGGTCATCTAGCCGCAGCGATCGAATGGATGCGGGCCCGCGAAGTCGACTACCGGATCCCGGTGGCGGCAGGCAGACCCGACGCGATGCGGGCGGAAAGCTGGCTGGGCGAACGGGGGTACGAGCGGGGAGCAGGCTGGATCAAACTGGTCCGCGACGGCTCGCCGCCTGATTTCCCCGTCGACCGCGACCTCGTCGTCTACAGACTGGGTGAAGACGAAGCGGAAGGCGAAGGGCTGAGCACGATTGCGGCGGAAGCTCTCGACATGCCGCTGGTGGCGGGAACGCTGTTCTTCTCCCTGCCGCAAAGGAGCGGGTGGCGCTGCTATACGGCGGCTCTCGGACCCGAAGAGGTGCCGGTCGCCACTGGATCGATGCTGATCACGGACGGAGTAGCTCAGCTTGGCGCAGGGACCACCCTCGCTCACGCACGCGGACGCGGCTGCAACGCCGCCCTGCTGCACCGCCGTCTACTCGACGCCCACCGGGCCGGGTGCCACAC
The DNA here is from genome assembly GCA_035474955.1 of Solirubrobacterales bacterium. GTDB lineage: Bacteria > Actinomycetota > Thermoleophilia > Solirubrobacterales > 70-9 > VAYN01. The sequence goes on along the minus strand of DATIMV010000039.1, from coordinate 43,311 downwards.
CGTGTTCGTCGAGGTCGGCGAATGCGATTTGGCCTCCTGGTCGGCTGTCTGCAGGAACCTGAAGCGCGCGGGCTTCGAGGAAGCCTACGAAGGCCGCAACTGGCAGCGCCCGGCGCTGCATCCGGCGGAGATGCCGGAACGGTTCAGCGGCTGAGCTCGGGGGCGGGGGCGGACTCTGACCCCTCGCCCTCGTCGCCGGGGTCCGGATCGGACTCCGGCGGCAGCTCGCCCCCGCGAGCGGTGCCGGCGATCAACTCGTCCGGGGCCTTCTCCGCGGGGATGAAGCCGGACTTCATACCGAAGTAGACCGCCTGCGGGTGGGGGGCGACGATCGCCACCGTCGATTGCTCCGGCATCACCGCGTAGCCCCCGGAGAGGGTCATCCCAATCTTTTCCAGGTCGAGGAGGCGCCAGACTTTCTCGTGCTCGGACTGGTCCGGGCAGGCGGGGTACCCCCACGAGTAGCGCCGGCCTTGATCGAGATCGATGGCGAGCTGATGGCGGATTTGGGAGTGCAGCCACTCGGCCAGTCCCTCGGCGGACTGGACTCCCAGGCCGTGCGCGTAGAGCTGCTCGGCGAACTCGCCTTCGCTCTCAAGCCGTTCGATCAGCTCGGTCACCTCCGGCCCGACGGTGACGCCCTGCAGTGCGACCACGTCGCGTTCCCCTGACTCCAGTGGGCGGTAGAAGTCCGCGAGGCAGATCCGGTCGTGCTTGGGCTGGCGCGGGAAGACGAGCCGCTCGAGCTCGCGCTCGGGGTCCTCGGGATCGAAGACGATCAGCTCGTTCCCGTCCGCGTTGCAGGGGAAGTAGCCGAGCCGCGCCCGCGGGTGGAGGTAATCCTGCTCGCGCCACATCCGCTCCAGGCGCGCGGCGAAGCCCTCCTCTTCGTCAGTCCCCTCGACGAGTTCGCGCCAGGCCTCGCCCTTGACCCCACGGCCGCCCCAGTGCAGCTTGAAGAGCACGTGGCGGTCGAGATAGGGGAAGACGTCTTCGAGGTCGACCGGGATCTCCCGCACGCCCCAGAAGGGCGGCTCGGGGATCGGCGCGTCGGTGCGGGCGCCGGAGCGCACGCTGTCATCCGTGGTCGGCGGCGCGTTGTCGACCACCACCGGCTTCTCGCGCAGCTCCCGGGCCTCGGTCTTGATTCGCTCCACCAGCGCTGCCCGTGCCTCCTCGTCGACCAGCGCGTCCATCGTGTCGAGCCCCTGGAAGGCGTCCTTGCAGTAGAAGACGCCGGGCTCGTAGACCTCGTCGGACTCTTTGCCTTTCGGGTAGAGCGTGCGGCGACCGAAGTCGCGGTTGATCGCGGCGCCGCCGATCAGCACCGGGAACCCGAGCCCCCGCTGGTGCAGCTCGGCGATGCAGGTCGGCATCTGCTTCGAGGTCGAGACCAGCAGCGCCGAGAGGCCGATCGCGTCGGCTTCGTTTTCCACCGCTGCCTCGATGATCGTGTCGACCGGAACCTGCTTGCCGAGGTCGATCACGGTGTAGCCGTTGTTGGTGAGGATCGTGTTGACGAGCGACTTGCCGATGTCGTGGACGTCGCCGAAGACGGTCGCGATCACGACCTTGCCCTTGGTGTGTCCCTCGATTCGGTCGAGGTAGTTCTCCAGCTGCGCGACCGCGCGCTTCATCACTTCGGCCGACTGCAGGACGAAGGGGAGGATCAGTTCGCCGGCGCCGAATTTGTCGCCGACCTCCTTCATCGCCGGCAGCAGCACCTGGTTCAGGGTCGGGACGGCGCCGATTTTCTCGACCGAGCGGTCGATCCAGTCCTCGACTCCGTCCTTCTTGCGGCGCAGGATGTGCCAGTGCAGGGCCTCCTCGGGCTCCATGCCCGCGGTCGGGTCTGCCGCCTCGGCCTCCGCCTCCTCGCCCTTGGACTCGAAGTGGGAGATGAACCGCTCCAAGGCGTCGTCGCGCCGGTTGAAGACGAGGTCATCGGTCAGCTCCCGCTCCTCGTCGGGGATCTCGCCGTAGGGGGTGATGTGGTTCGGGTTGACCATCGCCAGGTCCAGGCCCGCCTCGACGCAGTGGTGGAGGAAGACCGAGTTGAGGACGGCGCGGGGCCGGGGCGAGACGCCGAAGGAGACGTTGGAGACCCCGAGCGAGGTCTTCACCCCGGGAAGCTCGGCCTTGATCCGGCGGATCCCCTCGATCGTCTCCACCGCCGAGGGCTTCCACTCCTCGTCGCCGGTGGTCAGGGTGAAGGTGAGGGCGTCGAAGATCAGCGCCTCGGGGTCGAGGCCGTGCTCGTCGCAGGCGATCTCCTGTATCCGCTTCGCGATCTCGACCTTGCGCTCGGCCGTCTTTGCCATCCCGACCTCGTCGATCGTCAGCGCGATCAGCGCCGCCCCGTGCGCTTTGGCGAGCGGGATCACGACGTCCGCCTTGTCGCGCCCGGCCTCGAGGTTGATCGAGTTGACGATCGCCCGCCCCGGGATCTGCTCAAGCGCCGCCTTGATCACCTCGGGCTCGGTCGAATCGACCTGGATCGGGGCCGGCTGGGTGAGCGAGATCCGCTTGACGACGGCGGACATCTGCTCGTCCTCGTCCTGGCGCTCGGTCAGCGCCACGCAGGTGTCGAGCACGTGGGCGCCGCCTTCGACCTGGTCTTCGGCGACCTGCACGAGCCCGTCGTAATCGTCGGCGAGCAGCAGTTCCTTGGCCTTTTTCGAACCCTGCGAGTTGACGCGCTCGCCGACCAGGGTCGGACGCGGCTCCTGCACCAGAGGGGTCGAAGTCATCATCGAGGAAACCTCGATCGGCCCCGGTGCCGGGCGATCGCCGGGAACCTTGCCGTCGACGCGCGCGCGGATCGCGGCGATGTGCTGCGGCGTCGTTCCGCAGCAGCCGCCGACGATGCCGACGCCGTAGCGCTCGACGAACTCACCCAGCGTCGCCGCCAGCGGCTCCGGCTCTTCCGGGAAGATCGTCTCGCCGTCGGGGCCCTGCAGCGGCAGGCCGGCATTGGGGATGCAGTGGACCGGCAGCGGGCAGTTCTCACCGAGGAAGCGGATCGCGTCCCGCATGTCCTCGGGCCCGGTCGAGCAGTTGAGCCCGATCACGTCGACGTCGAGCGCGGTCAGCGTCGTCAGCACCGAGCGGATGTCGGTCCCGAGCAGCATCTTGCCGCCGTTCGGCAGCAGCGAGACGCTGATCTGGATCGGCAGCCTTTGGCCGGTCTCCGCAAAGGCCTCGCGGGCACCGAAGATCGCCGCCTTCACCTCGAGGATGTCCTGCGCGGTCTCGATCATGATCAGGTCGGCGCCGCCTTCGACCAGGCCGCGGGCCTGCTCGGTGAAGACCTCGGCCAGGCGGCCGAAGGAGATGTCGCCCAGGGTCGGGTCGGTGGAGGCGGGGAGGAAGCCGGTGGGGCCGATCGAGCCGGCGACGAACCGCTCCGGACCCGCGGCTCTGCGAGCTATTTCCGCCGCCTTGGTGTTGATCTCGAGCGTCTGCTCGCCCAGTCCCCACTCTTCGAGCTTCAGCCGCGAGCCTTGGAAGGTGTCGGTCTCGACCACCTCGGCGCCGGCTTCGAGCATTGAGGTATGGACGCCCTCGATCACGTCGGGCCGGTTGAGAACCAGCGCCTCATGGCATTTGCCCTCGAGCCCGCCGTAGTCCTCCTGGGTGAGGTCGAACATCTCGAGAGTGGCGCCCATGCCGCCGTCGAAGACGACCACGCGCTCTCTGGTTGCGGCTATGTAGTCACGCTCGGCCATGAACCTAAAGAGGCTACCGAGCGCTGTACCCCCTCAGCGCTTGAGGCCGAGTTTGCGGCGCCAGTCGCGGGCGCCGAAGAAGCGTGAGATCGGGGCGAGGAGCCGCCGGCGGCCCTTGGTGTAGGGGTACCAGGTCGGCTCTCGCTTACCGCCGAAGCGGGTGATCACCAATGACTCGCTGCGACAGAACTTCTTGATGCCCGGCTCGCCATGGCGGTAGCCGATCCCAGACTGCTTCCAGCCGCCCATCGGCACGTCCATCGCGAAGTAGTTGACGAGGACGTCGTTGACGTTGATCGCGCCGCACTCGACCCGGCGGGCAACCTGCTCGGCGTGCTCGCGCTCGCCGAAGACCGAACCCGAGAGGCCGTACGGGCTGTCGTTGGCGAGCTTGACCGCCTCCTCGGCGTCGCGCACCTTCATCACCCCGACGACGGGGCCGAAGGTCTCATCCCGCATCACCTTCATCGAGTGGTCGACGTCGACCAGCACCGTCGGCTCGAAGTAGTCGCCGGGCCCCTCGACCCGGCTGCCGCCGGTCAGGGCGCGGGCGCCGGATGCGAGTGCGTCGTCGACATGCTCTTCGACGATCGCCGTCTGGTTCGGCGAGGTCATCGCGCCCACGTCTCTCGGGTCGCTCCCGTCGTCGGGCCCCTGCCGCAGGCGGCCGACCTCCGCGGTCAGCTTGTCGACGAACCGGTCATATGCGGGCTCCTCGACGTAGATCCGCTCCACCGACATGCAGATCTGACCGGAGTTCATCATCCCGCCCCAGGCCGCGGCGTTGGCGGCGCGGTCGAGGTCGGCGTCGGCGAGGACGATCATCGGGTCCTTGCCGCCGAGCTCGAGGCTGACCGGGGTGAGGGTCTCCGCGGCCCGTGCCATCACTTTGCGGCCGGTGCGGTCGGAGCCGGTGAACTGGATGAAGTCGACCTCGTCGACGAGGGCGCCGCCGGTCTCGCCGACGCCCTGGACGCAGTCGAAGACGTCGGGGCCGCCGATCTCGGTCTTCCAGGCCTCGATCACCTCGGCCAGCCCGAGAGGGGTGAACTCAGACGGCTTCACCACCACGGCGCAGCCGGCCTGCAGTGCGGGGATCGCATCCCCGAGCGAGAGGATCAGCGGGAAGTTCCAGGGGCTGATGATGCCGACGACCGGATGCGGTCGGTACTGGATCCGGAGCTTCTTGGCAGCAAGGAGGGGGGAGTGGGGACGAACGCTCTCCTCGCCGATGAAGCCGGCCGCCTTGGTGCCGTAGAAGTTGATCAGGTCGGCCAGGTAGCCGGGCTCGTTGCTGGCATCGGCGCGGACCTTGCCGGTCTCCAACTGCATCGTGTCGAGAACGCGCTCCTGGTTGTCCAGCAGCCAGTCGCGGAGCTTGCCGAGCCAGTGGTAGCGACCGTCGATCCCCATCGCCTCCCACTCGGGCTGGTTGGCGCGCACCCGCTTCACGGTTGCGGCCACCGCTTCGGGCGAATCGACGGGAAGGCTTGCGATCAACGCCCCCGTCGCCGGGTTGTGGACCTCGATCGAGTCGGCCGCGGTGGCCGACGCTCCGTTCGTCTCCGTACTTCTCGCCGCCGTTCCGCTCTCCACCACAGCTCCCTTCACCCGTTTGGCTGGTCAGCCAACTGTAGCGGCGATTCAGAGCTGGGCGCCGATCAAACCGATCAGGGCAACGAGTAAGAGGCCGATGAAGCTGAATCCGATCTGCATCGTGCGATTGAGATCGTCGAACCGCGTATCCATGTTCTTCTGGTAAGCGTCGAACCTGGCATCCATCCGCTCCTGCTTGACCATCATCTTGTCCATCCGCTCGCGCTGTTCGCGAAGGTCCTCGCGCACTTCACAGAAGCTTTCGTCCATGTGCTTCGTCAGGTCGTCGAGGCGCTCGTCGGTCCAGGTCTCTCTTGCCATCACGTGCATGAAAGCAAGTGTAGACAAAAAGATGCGACGTGTTGCGCGCTAAATGTAAATTCTTCAGCGCGGGACGAGCCGGTAGACCGGCCCTTCCAGCGAGACCACGTAGAGCCGCCCTTGCTGGTCTTCGCCGAAGGAGCTGGGGCTCTCGACCTGCAGTCCAAGCCTGCGATCGCCGCGCGCCCGTTTCAGGCCGGGGGTGAGGGCGCGCAGCTGACCCTCGCAGAGGTCGGCGTATACGTAGCGTCCGCGCAGCCCCGGCAGCCGCCGGTCGCGGACGACGTAGCCGCCGATGATCGTGCAGCCGCGCCCTCGCCCGTAGACGAAGATCGGCTTCACGGTTCCGCCGGGATCGGCGGTGTCGTACTCGGCGAACCCCTCGAAGGCGTCCCAGCCGAAGTTGGCTCCGTTCGCCCTGCCGACGGTCAGGTAGTCGAGCTCCTCGAAACGGTCCTGACCGACGTCCCCGATCGCGATCCGCGGCTGGCTGTGCGTGGTGTCGAAGGAGAAGCGGAAGGGGTTCCGCAGCCCGTAGCTGTAGATCTCGTCGCGGCCGTCCTTGCCGACGAAGGGGTTGCTGCTCGGCACCGAGTACGGCTTTCCGCCCGAGGGGCGCGGGTCGATCCGCAGCAGCTTCCCCAGCAGCACGTCTTTGTTCTGGGCGTTGTTCGGAGGGTCGCCGCCGGCACCGCCGTCGCCGGTGCCGAAATAGAGGAGGTCGTCGAGGAACTGCAGCTGGCCGCCGTTGTGGTTGCTGTTGACGGGGTGGGGGATCTGGATCACCGGCCGGCGGGAGCCGAAAGAGGCGCGCGTCGCCGTGCGGCGGCGGAATTCGTCGATGCGGATGTCCCCCGCGTTGTCGACGTAATAGACGTAGAAGCGCTTGCTGCGGACGTAATCGGGCGGGAAAGCGACCGAGAGCAGGCCCTCCTCGCCGCCGTAGCTGACCAGGCCGCGCATGTCGAGGAAGGTCCGCTGGCGTCCGCCCTGCAGCGCCAGGATCCGCCCCGGCTGCTCGACGACGAAGAGGAGCTGCGGAAAGCCGGGAGCGCCGGTGACGTGGACAGGGGCGTTGAAGGAGCCGATCCTTTTCAGGGTGACACCGCGTTTGGCGCTGGCGGTTGCGTCGTCCCGCCCGGCTCGGTCCCCCGCGGTGTCGCTCCGATCGCCCTCGTTCGCAGAACCACAGGCCGGCAGCCCCAGCGAAAGCAAGACCGCCAGCATCGCCACCGCGGTTGAAGCTTTATTTGCCTTTCTTGATCTCAACGATTTCACCGTCGTCGGTGACTTCCGTTTCCGGCAGTCGTTCGGTGATCTCGGTCGAGAAAGACCCACCGGGGGCGACGCCGCCTTTGGTCTCCGCCTTAGCTTCCCCGCGGAGCCCGGCGTCAATCCGGTAGAGCAGGTCGAATTTTCCGGCCCGGACCGCGCTCAGCTTCCAGACCGCCTTCACGGTCTTACCCGGCTTCAGCGCTCCGAAGGAAAACGTCTTGCGGCTTGCCGTCGAGGCGCCGCCGGCCGTGGTCGAGCCGCTGAGGCGCGGGTAGGTCTCCGACAGCACCCAGACCGGCCGGTACGGCTGGGCCAGGCCGGGCTGCGGGTCGTTGACGCCGAACGGGAGCGAGGAGGATTCACCCCGCTCACCGGCGATCGTGAAGGTCACGAGCAGCCCGGGGATGGTCCGGTCGCCGGTGTTGCGGATCCCCAACTGCAGCAGCGAGGTCTGGCCGAGCCTCTGCAGGGTGGGGAATTTCGCTTCGGTCACCTTGACCGGGAAGGTGCCGGTCGGTTCGTTCGAATCGGCGGAGGAGTCATCTCCGCCGCAGGCGCCAAGTAGCGCCGCCACCGCCAGCGCGGCAAACCCGGTCGCGATGGCTTGGAGGCGGGTGCGCCGGGAATGTCGCTCGGTCCCCCGCAAAGCGGCCCGAACATACCACGGGGTTTGGCCGCTTTCGCAGGCATTTCCGGCCTCGGCGGCCCGTTAGCCGGATCTCAACACGCGGCTAACGGTCGGCGCATCTGCATCCCCTAGACTCCTTGCCCACCGAGGGGGTGTCGCGCGCGTGCGGCACGGCTCGGAGGAGGAGCTGATGGTCGGATCCGCGGTCAACAGGGCATTCCTGCCCGCCAAGTCTCTGTTCGAACAGGTGGGGGAGATGATGATCCTCACCGCTCGTACGATCGTTTCCGCGGTCAAGCCCCCCTATCCCTACGGCGAGGAGTTCATCGGTCAGTTCCTCTTCGCCCTGCAGCTCTGCTGGTTCCCGCTGCTGGTCTCGACGGTGGCCTTCGGATTCGGCGCCCCCGGCCTCCAGGCGGCCAACTTCCTCTCGCTCTTCGGCGCCCTCGACCGGCTCGGCGGCTTCTTCGTCCTCGCTTCGATCCGCGAGTTCGCCCCGTTCGTGACCGCGGTGGTGGTCGCCGGCGTGGCCGGGACCGCGATCACCGCCGATCTGGGAGCCCGCAAGATCCGCGAGGAGCTCGACGCCCTGCAGGTGCTGGGCGTCGACCCGATCAAGAACCTGGTCGTGCCGCGCTTCCTCTCGCTGATGCTGATCACCGGCCTGCTCGACATCTACGCGCTGGTCTTCGGGATCAGCGGTGGCATCCTCACCGAGATCCTCTACAACCAGCCGCTCGGCGGCTTCTTCGCGACGCTCTTCTCCAACGCCTCGATCACCGACCTCTGGGGCTCGGTCATCAAGTGCACGCTGTTCGGCGCTTTGATCGCGATCGTCTGTTGTTACAAAGGGATGACGGCGTCCGGCGGTGCCGCCGGCGTCGGCCGCGCCGTCAACGAGGCCGTCGTCATCTCCTTCATGGGGGTCTTCGCCTTCAACTACGTCTTCACCCAGACCCTGCTGGCGACCAACCCGGAGCTGCAGACGATCCGATGAACGCCTGGCTCGAGGTCCCGCGCAACTGGCTCGACTCGGCCGGCGAGATCGCTCGCTTCGCCGCCCGCGTCGCCGGGCTCGTCTACTCAGGGCGCGTGTTGCGCTTCTTCGGCGAGAGCCTGCGCCAGGCCGGGATCCTGATCCTTGGCTCGGCCCTGATCATCTGGGGGCTCGTCTTCACCCTCGGCCTGCAGTGCGGGATCGAGGGGGCCTACCTGCTGCGCGCCCAGGGCGCGCCCGCCTACGCCGGCGTCTTCTCCGCCTGGTGCGACCTGCGCGAGATCATGCCCTACGCCTTCGGCTACATGCTCGCGGCCAAGGTCGGGACCGGGATCGTCGCCGAGCTCGGGGCGATGCGGATCTCCGACGAGATCGACGCGCTCGAGGTGATGGGCGTGCCGCCGGTCACCTTCCTCTGCGCGACCCGCCTGCTTGCCGCCTGGATCTCCTTCCCGTTCATGTACCTGGTCGGGATCGGGATCATGTACCTGGCCAGCTACCTGGCGGTCGTCGAGCAGATCGGCGACGTCTCCTCGGGCGGCTACCTGCTGATCTTCTGGATGTTCCAGAACCCGCCCGATCTGATCTTCAGCTTGATCAAGGGCATGGTCATGGCCACGGCGATCGTGGTGGTCGGCTGCTACTACGGGTACACCGCGGCCGGCGGGCCCGTCGGAGTGGGGACCGCGACGGCGAAGTCGATGGTCCTCAACATCGTCTTAGTTCACATCATCGGAATGCTCGGGACCCTGGTCTTCTGGGGAGCCAACCCGCGCGCGCCAATAGGAGGCTGAAGGTGTCGATCGAGGAAGAGAACCGTTTCGCAGACGACGAGAACCGGCTCGAAGAAGAGGAACTTCAGGACGAGGCCACCTCGAGCGCCGAAGCTCCACCGGAGATCGTGGATGAAGGCACCCCTGGGCATCCCCAAAGCGCCACGAGCGAGGGCCCTTACGTAAGCGAGGACGGGGCCACGATGGGCCGCGACTTCGTCATCCCCGGGGTCAACCCGCGCGACCACGATCCATACAAATTCCACACCGGCATCAAGCGCGACCACGGTGGCGAGGACGCGATCGAGATCATCGACCTCGTCAAGCAGTTCGGCCGCGCCCGCATCCTCAACGGGCTCAACCTGGGGCTGCCGGAGGACCAGGTCTCGATGGTGCTGGGCCCCTCCGGCACCGGCAAGAGCGTGCTGATCAAGCACATCGTCGGCCTGCTCTACCCGGACTCCGGCGACGTCCTCGTGCACGGGGAGTCGATCCCGAACATGACCGACGACGAACTCTTCGACGTGCGGAAAAAGTTCGGCCTGCTGTTCCAGGACGGCGCCCTGTTCGGGTCGATGAACATCTACGACAACGTCGCCTTCCCGCTGCGGCAGCACACCGACAAAAGCGAGGAAGAGATTGGCGAGATCGTCAACCGGCGGCTGAAAGAGGTTGGCCTGACCGAGGCCACCTACAAGATGCCGAACGAGCTCTCAGGCGGGATGCGCAAGCGCGCCGGCTTCGCCCGGGCGCTGGTGCTGGACCCGGCGATCGTGATGTTCGACGAGCCCGACTCCGGGCTCGATCCGGTGCGGACGGCGCTGCTCTGCGAGCTGATCCGCGAGGTCCACGCCGAGAACGGCGGTTGCTACCTGGTGATCAGCCACGACCTCGGAACCGCGCGCCGGATCGCCGACTTCATCGCGGTGCTGTGGAGCGGCAAGATCGTCGAGTCGGGCCCCAAAGAGGAACTGTTCGACTCGAGCAACCCGTTCGTCAGCCAGTTCCTCAACGCTGACGTCAGCGGGCCGCTCTCGATGGACTGAGGTTGGACGTCGCCACCCGGTTCGGCCGCGTCGCGGCGTGGGCCGCTAGCCACGCGCGGCCGCTGCTGGCCCTAACCGCCGTGCTGGCGATCGCCGCTGCGGTCGGGGCGAGCCAGCTTCCGACCGATGCCGGGGTCGACACCCTCGCCGACTCCGACTCCTCCACCTATGAGGCGACGCAGCAGGTCCGCGAGCGGTTCGGCGAAGAACCGATAGTCGTCCTGGCCAAGGGGGAACTGCCGCAGCTGGTCCTCACCGACAACCTCTTCCGGTTGCTGCGGCTGGAGGGGTGCCTTTCGGGCAAGGTTCCGGAGGGAGCCGAGCCGATCCCGGGCCCCTGCGCAGAGTTGGCCGAGATGGGGGCGGTCGAGTTCCTCACCGGCCCCGCGACCTTCCTCAACGAGTCGGTGGTGCAGATCGACAACCAGCTGCGCCGCCTGGCCGAAAACGTGCCCGCCGAGCGCTTCCGCGAATACCTGCTCGCGGTCGCGACCAAATACGGGATCACCAGCATTCCCAGCATCACCAACGAAGACTTCGTCGCCACCGTGATCTTCGACCTCGCGCGTCCCCGCGGCACGCCGAAGGCGCGGCTGGCTTACCTGTTCCCGAACGCCCGCTCGGCCCAGATCGTCATCCGCCTCAGGCCGGACCTGACTCAGGGTGAGCGCCGTCGCGCGATCGAGCTGATCGAAGCGGCGGTGGAGGACACCACTCCGCGGGAGGCATGCAAAGAACGTGGGAAGCCCGCCCCGTGCTTCGAGCTCGAAGGCGGCAGCTACGTCGTCTCCGGCGCGCCGGTGGTGATCGACGGGGTCTCGCGGGCGCTGAAGGACGCCCTCCTCGTCCTCTTTGCGATCGCCGTCGCGGTGATGGCCCTCGTCCTCTTCCTCGTCTTCCGCTCGCGCTGGCCGCTGCTGCCGCTGGCGGTCGCGCTGATGGCCGCGGGAATCACCTTCGGCCTGCTCGCGCTGGTTGGCGGCTCGCTGACGATGGCCTCGATTGCGGCTCTGCCGATCCTGATCGGGCTCGCGGTTGACTACGCGATCCAGTTCCAGGCTCGGTTCGACGAGACGGAATCGGCCGAGAGGGCCGGTGCGCTTGGCGGGCCGACCATCGCCGCTGCGGTTTTGGCGACCGGGGCGGGGTTCCTGGCGCTGCAGCTTTCGCCGGTGCCGATGGTGCGGGAGTTTGGCTGGGTGCTGATGCTTGGGATCGCGGTTGCTTTTGGGCTGGCGCTTACTACTGGGCTAGGGACGTTGGCTTTGCGGCGGGCGGGTCCTGTCTCGGGTGGGAGGCGCCTGCGCTGGATGCTCGGCACCTCCCACCCGAGCCACCCGCCCGAGAATCGGTTTTTGGCCCTGGCTCAGAGGTCGCCGGCTGCCGTTGTAGGCGTTGCGATTGGGCTAGCCGTCATGGGATGGGGGGCTGGCACCCAGGTCGAGACGGTGTCGGACATCCGGGAGTTGGCGCCGCAGAACATCAAGGCGGTTGAGGGGCTGAACGAATTGCAGGAGACGACTGGTGTGTCGGGGCAGTTGGACGTCAGCATCGAAGCGGACGACCTCACTGACCCAGAGGTCGTCGAATGGATGGCGGGGTTCAAGCAGCGGGTCTTGGACTCCAGCGGGTTCGAGGGCGAAAACCCGAGCTGCCTTCAGGCGGATGTCTGCCCGGGGCCGGCGCTGTCCGACTTCCTGGTCCGGGGCGGAGAGGAACCCACCGCCGAGCGGATCGACGCCACCCTGTCCGCGCTGTCCGAGTACGCGCTGCAGCAGGTGGCGCCACTGAATCCCGAGACCGGTGAAGTCGGGAGCCAGGCGTTGATCTCGTTTGGGATCCGAGCGCAGTCCCTGGAGGACCAGCAGAAGCTGGTCGAGCGAGTGCGGGATCAGATCGGCGATCCGCCTGAGGGGGTTGAGGTGGAGCTGGCGGGTCTGTCGGTGATCGCGGCGGAATCGGCGAGCGACTTATCGAGCAGTAGGTACTGGCTGACGCTGGCCGGGCTCCTGGCGGTCGGGCTGGCGCTGCTCCTGATCTACAGGTCTTGGCGCCGCGCGCTCGTGCCGCTGCTGCCGACGGTCCTCGCCACCGGCTGGGCCTCGCTGCTGCTCTGGCTGACGGGCATCCCCCTCAACCCGATGTCGGCGGCACTGGGAGCGCTGACGATCGCGATCGCGACCGAGTTCGGAGTCCTGCTCAGCGGGCGCTTCCACGAGGAGCGCCAGGGTGGGGCGGGGGTGGAGGAGGCGCTGCACCGTGCTTACTCGCGAACCGGCGCCGCGGTCCTCGCCTCCGGCGTCACCGCGATCGCCGGCTTTGCCGTGCTGATCGCCAGCGATATCCAGATGCTGCGGGACTTCGGCCTCGTCACCGTCGTCGACCTGGCGGCGGCGCTGGTCGGTGTCCTGCTCGTCCTCCCGGCTTCGTTGCTGCTCCTGGAGCGGCGATGAGGGATCGCTACTCGATCGTCGTCGGACTGATCTTCCTCGCTGTGATCGTTATTGCGAGCGTCAATACGCTCGGCGGGGGAGGGGAGGGCGAAACGCTGGGGCTCGATCGCCTGCCGGATCGCTGGCCGCTGCCCGAGTTCGCGGTCCCGGAGGGCGCCGGCAAGCTCGAAGGCGACGCCAACGTCGCCCAGGACGACTGCGAAACCTCGGAGATCCCCTGCCCGCCGGACGCGCAGCGCACCCCCGCCTGCCGGGTCGAGCTCCAGGAAGCGATCAGGGTCTGCGACCTCTTCGACCGCCCGCTGGTGATCTCGTTCTGGTTCTCGAAAGGAAGCAACGAGTGCGTCGAACAGCAAGACCTGGTGGAGCGGGTCTACCGGCGCTACCGTGGACGGGTGGGCTTCCTCTCGCTGAACATCCGCGACGACCGCGACACGCTCCGCGAGCTGATCGGCCAGCGCGAATGGACGATGCCGGTCGGCTATGACCGCGACGGCGCCGTCGGCAGCCTCTACGGCATCGGCCTCTGCCCGACCTTCGCCTACGTCTATCCGGGGGGGACCCTGCAGAGCGCCAGCATCACGGAGCTCAGCGAGCGGCAGTTGGCCGATCGCGTCGACCGCCTGCTCGAGGCCACCGCCGCGGCGGAAAGAAGCTGAGATGGACGCCGGTGCCGCCAGCCAGGGAATGGGTTGGGTGCCGGCGCCGCAGCAGGGTTGGGTCGCTCCCCACATCGTCTCCGAGTTCCCGGGCCTGGGGATCGCCTGGGTCGAGGTCGACGCCAAGCCCGGTCGCAGCCCGGAGCCGGTACGGCGACGCTTGCGCGACCTCTCCGACCGCACCTACGGCTCGCAGGCGATCCGCCTGCGTGAACGCCCGATCCCCTGGGCCTATCGCGTCTTCTACCGCCAGATCGGGCTCGACCCCGACCGCACCCGCACCCCGGTCGAGCAACTCACGCTCGACCGCCTCCACGACGGCGGCTTCCGCAGTCACGGCCTTCCCGCCGACGCGCTCGACATCGCGATCGTCGAGACGGGGGTGGCGCTGCGGGCCTTTGACGCAGGGAGCATCGAGGGCCGCCTCTGCATTCGCGATTCGGCGCCGGGTGAGTCGCTGGCCGGGCATCCTGGCGAGATGGCGAGGGGAACCCTCGTGATCGCTGACGAAGCGCGTCCGATCGGGCTTCTCTTCGGCCCCACCGCCGATGGCCTCGCCGTCGAGCGGAGCAGCCGCCGCATTGCCATTGCCGCGGTGCAGGTGAAGGGGGTCCCCCAAATCGCCGTTGAGGAGGCATTGTGGATGGCCGCTGCGACCCTCGAGGCGGCCTGACTACACTTTTGGAGATGCCTGCTCTACTGAGAGAAGAGGGATTTGCCGGGGTAGGCGCGGGGATCGACGAGCGCGGGGCGCGCCTGCAGCTGCGGCGGCAGATCGCCCGGCTCGAGGCCGAGCTTGCCGCCCGCTTCGGCGACGGCTTCGGCCACACCGAGGTCCCGCACCGGATCGAGGCGCTTGCCGCCGCGCCGCGGGTGCTCGACCTGGGCGAGCTGGAGGCAATCCGTGACCGCCTCGCCGACCGCGTCGCCGAGGCGGAGCGTGCTCTGGGGGAGCGGCAGCGATTCGAGGACGAGAACCGCGAGCTCGTCGAGAGGATGCTTGCGGCCCCCCAGGACTTCAAGTGGGTCCGCGTCTCCAGGCAGGATCTCGGCTTGCACGGCTGCGGCCACTGGCACTCGAAACCCCGGCTTGGCCCGATCGGGATGCTGATGGGTTGGTGGCGGGTCAAGGTCTCATCCGGATGCCCGTTAGCCGGGCGGCTCGAGGCCGTTGAGCGCCAAGACCAAGACCACCGGCAAGCCCGCCAAGCGGGTCTCCGCGCCCGACGAGCGTCCACCTGCTCCTTGGGGTAACGCACCGCTTGCCGAGCTGGTCATCCTCGCCGGCATCGTCTCGCTCGCGATCGGGGCGATCGGCGGTCATCCGACGGCGATCGGAGTCGGGGTTGCCCTGGCCGGGCTCGGCGGTCTCGAGGTCGCGATTCGCGAGCACTTCGCCGGCTGGCGCTCCCACACCACCTTGCTCGCGGGAGCGGCCTTCGTCTTCACCACCGGCTTGGTCTTCTACGTCGCCGACCAGATCCTGGCGGTGGCGCTGGGGGTGGGGGCGGTCGCCTTCGCGATCGTCTTCTTCCTGGCCCGCCGCGCATTCCAACGTGCCTCCGGTGGCCTCAGCTACCGGGTCGGCGGAATGCGCGGCTAGCCCGGGTTAAACCGCTACCGGTTCCCGGCCGGCGGAACGGTTTGCCAGCTCGTCGGCGAGGATGCGGCGCTGGCGCGCGGTCAGCGTCCCGAGCTGCTTGTTCTCGTTCAAGGAGAGGGGCACGAGGAACTTGCGTGCCCGGGTGCGTCCCCAGCGGCGCTGGCTGGTGAGGAGCTCGGAGATGGTCATGCTCTCGGTCTCCCAGGGGCAGTCGCGAACCACCTCCGCGGCATCGACGTCGCCTTTCGCGATCGAACGCTTCAGCTCGGCGCGGGCCAGGCGCACCATGTTGGCTCTCTCCAGGGCCCTCATATGTTGCGGCGCCTCGGCTGAGGGTGCGACGGTCGATGGTGGTGCCGTTGAGGCAGCTTCCACTGGGACTCCTCCCTTCAAGGAATCAAAATTGCTGGGGGTTATCGCGTCCGATCGGACCACTGCCCGTCGAGGGGCTGGCCCTACCGGACCGACTCTCTCTTCCCGAACGCCCCGCCTGGGTCGTTCGGCGAGGAGGCCAAGCTACGTCTTCTGGGTACCGGGCGTCAACCCGCCCTCACCAAAATTCCGTCCGACCCATTCGCTAAGAGCAACAATTTCAGCGTTTTCACAGCTTGTTCATTTCTGGACAAGCTCGAAACTACCCCCGTGGGGGGATGTCAAGAAATTGTGACCAATGGATTAAGTCCGTGGCAGCTCGGGGAAGTCTGCGATCACGCGGGCGATGGTGCCCAGGGCCCCGTCGAGGTGCTCGCGCTCATGGGTCGCCATCAGGCTCGTCCGCAGCAGGGCACCGCCGGGCGGGACCGCCGGGTGGATCGCGACGTTGGTGTAGACCCCGGCCTCGAATAGGGCCTTCCAGAGCAGCACCGCCTGCCAGTCGTCGCCGACCATCACCGGGACCACCGGGGTGGTGGCGACGGTGCCATCGGGAAGCGTTCCCGGCTCGACCACTTTCAGGCCAAGATGGCGGAGGCCCTCGCGCAGGTACTCGGCGTTGGAGAGCAGGCGCTCGAAGAGCTGGGGCCCGTCCTCGCGGATAACCCTCAGCGCCGCCAGCGCTGCGCCCACGGCGGCGGGAACCGCCGAGGCGCTGAAGATGAAGGAGCGCGAGGAGATCCGCAGGTACTCGACCACGTCGGCCGGGCCGGCGATGAAGCCACCGCAGGAGGCGAGGCTCTTGGAGAAGGTCCCCATCCGCAGGTCGACCTCGTCCTCGAGGCCGAAGAGCTCGCAAGCGCCGGCGCCACGGGCGCCGAGGACGCCGGCCCCGTGCGCCTCGTCGACCATCAGCCGGGCGCCGTTGCCCTTGCAGAGCTCGACGATCCGCGGCAGGTCGCAGACGTCGCCCTCCATCGAGAAGACGCCGTCGACGATGACGAGGACGCCGCCGCCGTCTTCAGCCGCCCGCTGCAGCATCTTCTCGAGCTTGTCCATGCGGTTGTGGCGGAAGGGCCGCAGCTTGGCGCCGGAGAGGCGGCAGCCGTCGAGGATCGAGGCGTGGTTGCCGGAGTCGCAGATGACCGTGTCGCCGGGGCCGAGGATCGTGCCGATGCAGCCGACGTTCGACTGGTAGCCGGTGGTGTAGACGATCGCGTCCTCGGTCCGCATCCACTCGCCCAGCTCGCGCTCGAGGTCGAGGTGCAGCGGCGTCGTCCCGTTCAGCAGCCGCGAGCCGGTGACGCCGGTGCCGTAGGTCTCCAGCGCCTCCCGAGCGCCGCTCTTGACCCGCTCGTCGCCGGTCAGCCCAAGGTAGTTGTTGGAGCCGAGCATGATCGTCTCCCGGCCCTCCATCTCGACCACCGGGCCGGCCTGGGAGGTCAGCAGGCGGAAATAGGGGAGAAGGTCGTGCTCCTTGGCCGCTTCGAGTTGCTCGAGGCGCTCGTGGTTGCGCGCCTTCTCGAAGACGTCGACCGGAGCCTTGGCGGCTTCGCTCATCTCCGCAGAGTGTAGGTTGCGGCCCCCATGGCAAGCGTGACGATTCGGACCGTGCGCGGCGCGCGCTCTCTCAAGCGGTTCGTCGACCTGCCCTACCGGCTGCACGCCAGAACCCCTTGGGTGCCGCCGCTGAAACTGGAGCGACACGCCTTCCTCAGCCGCAGGCTCAACCCTTATTTCACGCATGGGGAAGCCGAGTACTTCCTCGCCTGGCGCGACGGCCGCGTCGTCGGCCGCGTCACCGCCCAGGTGGACCGTGCCTTCAACGAGTACCACGGGAGCCGCTGGGGGATGTTCGGCTTCCTGGAGATGGAGGACGACGCCGAGGTTGCGAAGGCGCTGCTGGATGCCGCCGCCGCCTGGCTGCGGACCCGTGGCTGCGACCGCATGGTCGGCCCGATGGACTTCTCGATGAACGAGGAGAGCGGGATCCTGATCGAGGGCCACGAGCGGGAGCCGCTGGTCCGCCAGCCCTGGCACCCGCCCTACTACCAGCGCCTCTGCGAGGAGGCGGGGCTGGAGAAGGCGATGGACCTCTACTCCTGGATGCTGGAGATCTCAGACCGCGAGGACATGCTGCCGATCCTGCCCGAGCTGGACAAGCGCGCCCGGGAGGAGCACGGCGTGACGATCCGCAAGATGTCCCGCTTGCGCCTGCGGCAGGAGATGGACCGCTTCGCCGAGATCTACAACGCCGCCTGGTCGGAGAACTGGGGCTTCGTCCCCTACTCGAAGCAGGATCTCGACACCTACACGTTCGACATGCACCTCGCCTTCTCGGGGGACTGGTTCATGGTCGCCGAAAAGGACGGGGAGACGATCGCCGTCGCGATCACCCTGCCGGACCTCAACCAGGTGCTGAAGAAGATGAAGGGTCGCCTCCTGCCCTTTGGCTGGTGGCACTACCTCAACCGCAACCGGATCTGCGACCGGGTGCGGATCGGCTTCCTCGGGGTCAAGCCCGAGCACCAGCACACGGGGGTCGCGGCCTCGCTTTACATCGAGCACTTCAACACCGCCGAACGGGTGCGGCAGAAATACGGCGAGGCGGGGTGGATCCTGGAGACGAACGAGGCGATGAACCGCGGTTTGGAGGCGATGAGCGCCGAGATCGTCAAGAAGTACCGTCTTTACGAGCGCCGCCTTAACGGAACCGACCCCGCGCCGCGCTAGAGTCGCCGGGGTGGATGAGCTGCAAGTAGACGGCGAAGTCATCGCCGAAGAAGACGCTGGACCGCGCGACGCTACGGATCCCGTTCGGCCTCTGCCCGCTGGCTATGAGGCTGCTTCCGGATCGTCCTTGCCGGTGCTGCGGCCGGAGGTGCGCACCGCCGCGGTCGCCGCTGCCGGGGGAGTGATCGCCGGCGCCGCCACCGTCGCCGCCGTGAGGGCCGTGAGCAGGGCTGCCACGCGCAGCCGCACGCCGCGCTTCCCGGGGCGACGCCGCGAGCGCCAGAACGTCGTCGCCAGCCGATCTTTCTTGGTGGACGTTCATCTGCTTGGCCGGTGATCGTCGAGGCCGAAGTCAGGCCGCCCTCGCCCTACCGGTTCCCGCGCGGCACCGCTGACCGCACCCTGCGGGTGCGCGGCGGGCTCGCGACCCGGCTGCTCCACGTCGGCGGCAGCCCGGTCCTCGTCCACGCCTGGCAGCCGGCCCGGGACCGGGTGCGCTTCCGGGCCGAGGCGATCGAGCCGGAGCGGGTGTCGCGCCCCCGGATCGCGATGCGGCCGTGTCAGGGGCCGGCGGGGCGGGAGCAGCTCGAGGAGGCGATCGAGGCGATGCGCCGCGCCCTCTGGGTCGACGTCGACCTCGCGGACTTCCACCGCCGCTTCCGCCGCGACCCGCTGGTCGGACCGCTGATCCGCCGCATGCCCGGCTTTCGCCCCCAGGGCCGGCCGTGGCCCTGGGAGGCCCTGGCCGCGGCGGTGGTCGGGCAGCTGATCGAGGCAAGACGGGCGGCGCTGATCGAGCGGCGGATCGCCGGCCGCTGGGGGCCTTGCCTGGGCGAGGGGCGGAACGCCCTCCGCGACGTCCCCGGTCCCACCGTGATCGCCGGCCGCGCCCCGGCCGAACTCGAGCAGATGGACCTGGCCGGCAAACGGGCGGTGGCGTTGCGCCTGCTGGCTCGAGAGGTGGTCGCCGGCCGCTGCCGGATCGAGGGCAGGGCAACCGACCAGCGGTTGCTGGCGATGCCGCAGATCGGCCCTTGGACGGTGCAGTGCCTTGGGTTGTTCGGGCGTAACGAGCTCGACTCGCTTCCCGCCGGCGATCTCGGCTACGTCAAGCTGATCGGGCGCCTGCGGGGGGAGGGGCGACGGGCGACGATCCCCGAGGTCGAAGAGTTCTACGCCCCGTACGAGCCCTACCGGGGCCTGGTCGGAGCGCTGACTCTGGCAGGTCTCCACCGCTTGGTCTCGCAGGGCCCGCCGATGCGCCTCGCCGCTTAGAAGTTAAGGAACTCGGGTGTAGGCGGCCACCTGCTCAAGCCGCCCGTGCCTCGGCCCGATAAGCGAGGAGAATGCGCGACCCTGGCGAGAGAAACTGGTCTGAGCAGGAGGTCAAGCGCTTTCTCGACCAGCTGGCCGCGGGCGGGCACGATTTCCAGCGCTTGATCGAGCAGCTGCCGGTGATCGTCTACACGGCGGAGCTCGGTGAGCGGGGACGCTGGCGCTACGTCGGCCCGCAGGTCGAGGAGATCCTTGGCTACAAGCCCGAGGACTTCGTCAGCGACCCAGGCCTTTGGTCCAGCCTCCTGCACCCCGAGGACCGCCAACGGGCGCTCGCGATGGAGTCCGAGGAGCACCTGGGGAAACGAGACACCACCCCCTCCGAATACCGGATGCACACCCGCGACGGCAGGGTCGTCTGGGTGCACGACGAGGCGGTGCTGGAAGCCGATGAGGACGGCATCCCGGTCTGGCATGGGGTGCTCTACGACATCAGCGCCCGCAAGGACACCGAGAACGAGCTGCAGCGAGCCCTCGCCCAGCAGGCGGTCGTCGCCCGGCTCGGTGAGCGAGCGCTGCAGAACAGCGATCCGCAGGAGCTGATGAAAGCGGCGACGGAGCTGATCGGCAAAGTCGACGGAGTCCACAGCGCCTGCATCTGGGAGGTCGGTCGCGACGGCCGCCGTCTGGAGCTCCGCGCTGGGCTCGAGGAGGGCACGCTGGGAGCAGGTCGGCGCGTCTCCGCCTCCCGCGACTCTCACGCCGGCGCCGCCCTCGACTCCGGCACCCACGCGATCGTTCCCGACTGGGAGCGGGAGACCCGCCACACGATGCCGCCCGTCCTGCGCGTCTTCGGCGCCGCCAGCAGCCTGGCCGTCGTCATCGACGGCAAGAACCGGCCTTTCGGCGTCCTCGACGTCCACTCGACCGAGCCCCACCGCTTCACCGCCAAGGATGTCCCCTTCGTCCAGGCCGCCGCCAACGTCCTCGCCGACGCGATCGAGCGCCACTCCGCCGACCAGGCGCTGCGCTACCGCGTCCTCCACGACTCCCTGACCGGGCTGCCCAACCGCCTCAGCTTCGTCGAGGCCCTCGGCGAGTCGCTCAGCAAAGCGACGATCTCGGGCTCGCCGGTGGGGATCCTCTTCCTCGATCTCGACCACTTCAAGCTCATCAACGACAGCCTCGGCCACCACGCCGGCGACGCCCTGCTGCGGGCGGTGGCGCCGCGCCTGCGCTCGCACCTGCGCCCGGGCGACGTCGTCGCCCGCTTCGGCGGCGACGAGTTCGGGATCCTGATCGATCGCCTGGCCGACGAAGGCGAGGCGCTGGCGATCGCCGACCGCGTCGCCGCGGCCTTCACCCAGCCCTTTTCGATCGACGGCGTCGACCACTTCGTCAGCGCCAGCATCGGCGTCGCCGTTGCTCGCGCCAACGAAGAGCGGACCGTCAACGCCGAGCTCTTGATCCGCGACGCCGACGCGGCGATGTACCGGGCCAAGGAAGGCGGCCGCGCCCGCTGCGTTCTCTTCGACGCCGAGATGCGGGCAGGGGCGATGCGGCGCCTGGAGGTCGAACGGGAGCTGCGCCACGCGCTCGATCGCGACGAGCTGGCGCTGCACTACCAACCGGTCGTCAACCTGCGCTCAGGCGTGATCGACGGCCTCGAGGCGCTGGTCCGCTGGCGCCATCCCGAGCGCGGAATCCTCGACCCCGCCGACTTCGTCTCGATCGCCGAGGACAGCGGCCTGATCGAGCCGATCGGCCGTTGGGTTCAGGAACGGGCCTGTCGCCAGGCGGTCGAGTGGCACCAGCTGCGGCCCGATTCCCGTCCCCTTGACGTCGCCGTCAACCTCTCGGCCCGCCAGGTCGCCCACCGCGACCTGCCGGGGACCGTGGAAGAGATCATCGCCCG
The DNA here is from genome assembly GCA_035474955.1 of Solirubrobacterales bacterium. Taxonomy (GTDB): domain Bacteria; phylum Actinomycetota; class Thermoleophilia; order Solirubrobacterales; family 70-9; genus VAYN01. The sequence continues at coordinate 21,937 of DATIMV010000039.1, read as the reverse complement.
TACCGGGCTCGATCCCGTCCACGTGCGGCTGGAGGTCACCGAGAGCGTCCTCGTCGACGAGTCGGCGACGGCAATCGACACGCTCGAGCGGCTGAACGAGATCGGGGTCCGGCTCGTCCTCGACGACTTCGGCACCGGCTACTCCTCGCTCGCCTACCTCAACCGCTTTCCCTTTCATGCCTTGAAGATCGATCGCTCCTTCGTCGACGCGCTCGGGATCGAGCAGGAGGCGACGGCGATCGTCGAGGCGATCATCGGGATGGCGCGGGCGCTCTCACTGGAGGTGATCGCCGAGGGCGTGGAGAACGAGGTGCAGTTGGCCGAGCTGCGCCGGCTGCAGTGCGACTACGCCCAGGGGCACCTCTTCCACGCGGCGATGCCGGAGCGCGAGATCAGCCGCCTGATCGCTGAAGGCGAGCTTCGCTATTCGGGGATCTCGCCCGAAGGCAAGTAGCCGTTGTCGAGCAGCTCGCTCGGTTCCGGCAGCGACTCGATCAAGCCGTTGTCCCGCATCCAGGCGGCGAAGGCCGCCCACTCTTTCGGGTCCATGTAGCCGTAGGGCTGGCCGGGGGTGCGGGCGCCGAGCAGCGGCAGCGTCGCTTTCACCTCGGCCGCGGTCAGTTTCGGTTCGAGGTCCGGGTTGGCTTCGGCGATCGCGGTGGTTGCCGCGCCCGGCTGCTTCACCGCCGCGGCGGTGCCGCGCTCCAGCGCGGCGAGGAAGAGACGGAACTTGTCGGGGTCCTCTTCGAGAGTCTGCCGGCGCGCGACCAGCACCAGCTCGTCGTAGGTGGGGACGCCGAGCTGGTCGACCGGGGTGACGACGGGGCCGAGGCCGCGTTCGCGCAGGTCGACCCCCTCGACGTTGCGGAAGCCGCCCAGGGTCGCGTCGGCTGAGCCGCTGATCGTGGCCGGCAGCAGGCCGAAGCCGACGTTGACGACTTTGAGGTCATCGGGGGTGAGGTTGACGCGGGCGAGGATCGTCTCCAGGAATTTGTCCTGGTAGGGAATGCCGGCGGTGGCGACGGTTTTGCCTTTGAGGTCGGCGATGCCTTTGATCCCGGATTTGTCCAACCAGATCATCGAGGTGAGCGGCTGGTTGACCAGCGCGGCGACGGCGACCACGTCGAGCCCCTGCTCGCGCGCCAGCGCCACCTCGGGCTCGTAGGAGATCGCCAGGTCGGAGCGACCGGCGGCGACCTGCTTCATCGGCGCGGATGGGTCGGAGGGAGTCTCGATCGTCACCTCGAGCCCGGCTTCGTCGAAGTAGCCGAGTTTCTGCGCCATGTAGATCCCGGCGTGGTCGGGGTTGGGGTAGAAGTCGAGCGTCAGGCTGAAGCTCTCCCGCTCGCCCCCGGCATCCTCGGACTTCTCGCCGCAGGCGGGGAGGGTGAGGGCAAGCAGGAGGACGGCGAGGGAGATCGCCGTGATCCGGAGGCGCGTCATCGCCTGAGTTCTATCGCCAACGGACGACGCGCCGCTCTACGAGGGCGGTGAGGCCGATCAGTACCAGCGCCATCGCCGCGAGGACGACCACGGTTGCGAACTGCCGCGCAACCTGAAAGTTGGCGGTATCTGACTGAATCAGGTGTCCGAGGCCGGAGCTGGAGCCGGCCCACTCGGCAAAAACGGCGCCTATGGGCGCGACCACGACCGCGATCTTGATGCCGGTGAACAGGCTCGGCAGTGCCGCCGGCGCTTCCACCCGCCAGAACCGCTGCCAGCGGGAGGCATCCAAGCTGCGCATCATCTTCACCGCATCGGGGTCGACCGAACGCAGTCCGTCGAGGGCGTTGACCGTGATCGGGAAGAAGCAGATCAAAGCGACGATCACGATCTTCGGCGTGATCCCGTAGCCGAACCAGACGACCAGGATCGGAGCGATGACGACGATCGGGATCGTCTGCGAGGCGACGATCAGCGGGTAGGCGGCGTCGCGAAGAACCTGCCAGCGGTGCATCAGAATCGCGAAGCCGAGACCGACGGCGAGCGCGCAGAAGATGCCCAGCAGCATCTCCCGCAGCGTCACCCAGGCGTTTTCGGCAAGCAAGCTGCGGTTCTCCCAGAGCGAGCTGGCGATTTCCGTCGGCGAGGGAACGAGGAAGTCCTCGAGACTGAGGGCGTCGGCGACCGCGCCGGTCGAGGTGGCGATCTGCCAGAGGCCGATCAGCAGCGCGATCAGGGCCAGCGGCAGCAGCCAGCGCCTCATCGCGATCCCTCCCGCAGCGCCCGCAGCGCCTCCTCGCGGGCGGCGACGAAGGCGGGGTCGGTGACGGCGGCGTCGCGGTTCTCGGCCCGGGGAGCCGGTGCGCTGAGCTCGGCGACGATCCGCCCCGGGCGGGCGGAGAGAACGGCGACGCGATCGGAGAGGTAGAGCGCCTCCTCGACGTCGTGGGTGACGAGGACGACGGTGCGGGGGTCGGCCCGCAGCGCCGCCGCCAGCCACTCCTGCATCTCCGCTCGGGTGATCGCGTCGAGCGCGGCGAAGGGCTCGTCCAGCGCCAGCACCGGCTTGCCGGCGACCAGCGTGCGCAGGAAGGCGACCCGCTGCCGCATACCGCCCGAGAGCTCGGCCGGCCACGCCCGTTCGAAGCCGGCGAGGCCGAAGCGCTCGAAGAGCGCCGCGGCGGCCGCGCGCGCCTCTTCCCGTCGCATCCCCTGGTTGCGCAGCGCCAGGGCGGCGTTGTCGATCGCCGAGTACCAGGGGAGGAGGAGGTCGCGCTGCGGCATCAGGGCGCAGCGGGCGAGGCGCTGCTCGGCCGACGCTTCGCCGCCCAGCTCGATCCTGCCGGCGGTCGGGTCGGCGAGGCCGCAGACGAGCTCCAGCAGCGTCGACTTGCCGCAGCCGGAGGGGCCGACCAGCCCGATGACGCTGTGGGGGGCGACTTCGAGGTCGATCGAGGCGAGCGTCTGGAGATCTCCGTAGGAGTGGGCGACCCCCCCAAGTTCGAGCTCCATCCTGGTATCCTGCCGCACTCCGCACTCCTGACCAATGAGGTCAGGAAAGTCGAGATCAGTTGGGTGCGGAGCAGAACCAATGGACCCGGCAATAGTCCTTTTTGGCTTCGGCATCGGAGCGATGGTCGGCATGACCGGCATGGGTGGCGGCACCCTGATGACGCCCCTGCTGATCTTCCTCTTCGGGGTCAAGCCGGTGACCGCGATCGGCACCGACATCTTCTACGCGGCGGTGACGAAGACGGTGGGCGGTTGGCGCCACCTGAAAATGGGCACGGTCAACCTCAAGCTCTCCTACTGGCTCGCAGCCGGCAGCGTCCCGGCCGCGGTGGCGGGGGTCTGGGTGATCTCGGTCGTGCAGAGCAAGGTCGGCGAAGAGGAGCTCGACTCGATCGTCTACGCCCTGCTCGGCGGCACCCTCTTGATGGTCGGCATCATCACCCTGGCGCGAGCGCTGATCCTCAGCCACACGATCGAAGAGCGCGAGGACTTCGTCCTGCAGCGTCGCCACAAGATCGCCGCGGTCGCGATCGGCGTCACCACCGGCTTCGTGATCGGGATCACCTCGGCCGGCTCGGGCACGGTGATCGCGATCCTGCTGATCACGGTCTTCCGGCTCACCCCGGTGAAAGTCGTCGGCACCGACGTCTTCCATGCCGCGATCCTGCTCTGGGCGGCCGGCGTCGCCCACTGGGTCGGCGGCAACGTCGACTTCGTCCTCGCCGGCAACATCCTCCTCGGCTCGGTCCCGGGGGTGATCGTCGGCTCCCACTTCGCCAGCCGCGCGCCGACCGGGTTCCTGCGCACGGCGCTCGGCGTCGTCCTCGTCGCCTCCGGCCTCGTCACCGTGCAGAAGGGCGATCCGGTCGTCTGGCCGATCGCGGCCGGGGTGGCGGGGATCGGGCTTCTGCTGCTGATCTGGTTCCCGCGCTGGTGGAACGAGCGCCGGGTCAAGCGGGAAGCGGTCGAAGCAACCGAACAGCAAGCGCGCGACCGCTCCGACGATCTCGCGCCTGACGTGATCGGCTGACTGATTAACTAGACACATGCGAGTTTCCGCGAAGGCCGACTACGCGGTGCGGGCCGCTGCCGAGCTTGCCGCCGCCGGAGACGAGGGTCCCGTCAAGGGGGAGCGCCTGGCCGAGGCCCAGGAAATCCCCCTGCAGTTCCTCGAGCACATCCTGCTCGAGCTCAAGCACCACGGCCTGATCCGCGCCCGCCGCGGCGCCAAAGGCGGCTACTGGCTGGCCAAGCCGGCCGACGAGGTGACGATCGCCGAGATCGTCCGCGCCGTCGAGGGCCCGATCGCCCACGTGCAGTCGACCCCGCCCGAGGACATCGAGTACAAAGGCAGCGCCGCGCACCTGCAGGAAGTCTGGATCGCCGTCCGCGCCAGCCTCCGCACCGTGCTGGAGGAGGTCACCCTCGCCGACCTCGTCTCCGGAGAACTGCCGAGCGTCGTCGGCGATCTCGCCGCCTCCAAAGACGCCTGGGTCGCTCGCTAGCCAGGCGCCCGGGCGCGCCCGATCGACCCCAGGACCGACCGTACCTCGCGGGCGATCTCGATGTCCTCGCGAGCTGTGACGACGATGACGCTGAGGTGCGCGCCGGATGCCGAGAGAACGGCATCGCCCGCCGCGGCGCCGTTCAGCGCCTGGTCGAGACCTAAGAAAGCCAGTCGTTCGCAGGCCTCGGTCCGCACCCGTCCCTGGTGCTCGCCGACGCCTCCGGTGAAGACAAGCGCGTCGATGCCGCCCATCGCCGCCGCCATCGCCGCGATGCCGGCGGCGAGGCGGTGGATGTAGACGTCGAAGGCGAGGCGGCAGCGCTCGTCGCCCTCCTTGGCGCCGGCGACGATCTCGCGCATGTCGCCGGAGCGGCCCGAGAGGGCGGCCAGCCCCGATTCGCGATCCAGTGCCCGCTCCATTTCCTCCGCGCTCAGGTCTCCATGGCTCTGGACCCAGAGCAGGAGCCCGGGGTCGACCGAGCCCGACCGCGTCGCCATCGCCAACCCCTCGAGCGGAGTGAAGCCCATCGTCGTGTCGACCGAGCGGCCGCCTTCCACGGCGCAGAGCGAGGCGCCGGCACCGAGGTGGGCGGTGACGGTTCGAAGGTCGGCGAGGGGCCGGTCGAGCAGCTCTGCGGCGCGCCGGCTGGCGTAGGAATGGGAGAGGCCGTGGAAGCCGTAGCGGCGCAGCGGCCAGCGCTCGGTCCAGGCCCCCGGGATCGCGTAGGCGGAGGCCGCCGCCGGCATCGTCGCGTGGAAGGCGGTGTCGAAGCAGGCGACGGTGGGCAGGCCGGGGCGGAGCGCGTCCAGCGCTCGCATTGCTGCGACCGCGGCTGGGTTGTGCAGGGGTGCGAGATCCGCGAGCCCTTCGAGGTCGCCCTCGACCGTCGGGCCGACGGTCGTCGGCCCGGTGAACTTCGGGCCGCCGTGGACGACCCGGTGCCCGGCCGCGTCGATCGAGGGGGCTTCGTCCAGGATCGCCTCGAGCTCCCTTCGCAGATTCGCCTCGTCGTCCGCTGCGTCGCTGTCGCGCGAGCCAACGACCCTGTCGTTCTCGTCGAGCACCCGTAGCTTCAGGCTCGAAGAGCCGGCGTTGACGGTGAGGATGCGGCCAGGCGGGAGGGCCACCGTCAGGCCTGGTCCCAGGTCCAGTCGCGGACCTCGGGCATGTCCTCGAGGTGCGCGCGCACGTAGGAGTGGTGGCGGTCGAGCATCTCCTCGCAGTGGGCTTCCAGCTCGCCCGCGCCGGCGGGCGCCCGGCGGGCCCGGCGCAGGGCCTCCAGCGCCAGGTGGTAGCGGCTCATCCGGTTGATCACGACCATGTCGAAGGGCGTGGTGGTCGTCCCCTGCTCGTTGAAGCCGCGGACGTGGAAGCGGCCGGGGTGGGGGCGGCCGTGGAGGAGTTGATGCAGGGCGCGGGCGTAGCCGTGGAAGGCGAACACCACCTCGTCGTCTTCACCGAAGAGCTCGGCGAAGTGCTCCTCCGGCAAGCCGTGCGGGTGCGCTTCCCGCGGAAACAGGGTCATCAGGTCGATCACGTTGACGACCCGCACCCGCAGCTCCGGCGTGTGGCGCAGCAGCCAGGCAGCGGCGAGCGTCTCCTGCGTCGGGATGTCCCCGGCGCAGCCGAGGACGACGTCGGTGTCCTCGCCGTCGTCGCTGCTCGCCCACTCCCAGCGCGAGGCGCCGGCGGCGGCGTGGGCCCGCGCCTGCTCGTAGGTCAGGTACTGCAGTTGCGGTTGCTTATCTTGGACGATCAGGTTGACGTAGTCGCGGCTGCGAAAGGTGTGGTCGGCGACGGCGAGCAGGCTGTTGGCGTCGGGCGGGAAGTAGATGCGGACGACCTCGCCGCGGAGGCTGATCATCGTGTCGATCAGCCCCGGCCCCTGGTGGCTGAAGCCGTTGTGGTCGTTGCGCCAGCAGGTCGAGGTGAGCAGCACGTTGAGCGAGGCGACCGGAGCCCGCCAGTCCAGCCGCCGCATCTCCTCCAGCCACTTGGTGTGCTGGATCGCCATCGAGGCCGAGACCATCGCGAAGGCCTCGTAGGTGGCGAAGAGGCCGTGGCGGCCGCTCAGCAGGTAGCCCTCGAGCCAGCCCTGGCAGTTGTGCTCGGACAAGACCTCCATCACCCGACCCTCGGGGGAGACGTTCGTGTCCTCGGGGCGGGCGTCCATCAGGCAGCGGTCGGAGACCTCGAAGACGGCGCCGAGCCGGTTGGAGTCGGTCTCGTCGGGGCAGAAGAGGCGGAAGTTCTCCGGGTTGGCGGCGTAGAGGTCGCGCAGCAGCAGGCCGAGGCGTTTGGTCGATTCGGCGTGCTCGGCCCCCGGCTGCCGGACCTCGACCGCGTATGCGGAGGGATCGGGGATCTCCAGCGGAACGAGCCGGCGGCCGCCGTTGGCCTGCGGGCTCGAGCCCATGCGCCGCTCGCCTTCCGGCGCCAGCGCGGCCAGCTCGGGGATCAGGCGTCCCTGCTCGTCGAAGCGCTCCTCGGGTCGGTAGCTGCGCATCCAGCGCTCCAGCATCGCCAGGTGCTCGGGGTTCTCGCGCACGCCTTTGAGCGGCACCTGATGGGCGCGGAAGGTGCCCTCGATGGCGACGCCGTCGACCTCCTTCGGTCCGGTCCAGCCCTTCGGCGTGCGCAGCACGATCGCCGGCCAGCGGGGTCGCCGCGCCATCGCCTGCGGGCGCCGCGCCTGCGCCTGGATCGCGGCGATCCGCCGGCGTGACTCCTCCAGCGCCGCGGCGAACTCGCGGTGGACCTGCCGCGGGTCGTCGCCCGAGACGAAGTGGCATTCGTAACCGTGGCCGGCGAGCAGGTCGGCGATCTCGCTCTTCCGCGCCCGTCCCAGCACCGTCGGGCCGGAGATCTTGTTCTCGTTCAGGTGCAGGATCGGCAGCACCGCCCCGTCGCGGGCCGGGTTGAGGAAGCGCACCCCCTTCCACGAGCCCTCCAGCGGCGCCGTCTCCGCCTCGCCGTCGCCGATCACGCAGGCGACCAGCAGGTCGGGGTTGTCGAAGGCGGCGCCGAAGGCGTGGACCAAGGCGTAGCCGAGCTCACCGCCCTCGTGGATCGAGCCCGGCGTCGGCACGCTGACGTGGCTGGGGATTCCACCTGGCGTCGAGAACTGACGCACCAGGCGGCGCAGGCCGCGCTCGTCGGCGGAGACCTCGGGGTAGACCTCCGAATAGGTGCCCTCCAGGTAGACGTTGGCGACCAGGGCCGGGCCGCCGTGCCCGGGCCCGGCGACGTAGAGGACCTCGTCGCCGGTCTCGCGGATCAGCCGGTTGAGCTGGGCGTAGACGAGGTTCAGCCCGGGCGAGGTCCCCCAGTGGCCGAGCAGCCGCGGCTTGATGTGCTCGGGGCGCAGCGGCTCGCGCAGCAGCGGGTTGTCCTGCAGGTAGATCTGGGCGACGGTGAGGTAGTTGGCCGCCTCCCAGTAGGCGACGAGGCCATCCAGCTCCGCTTCGCTCAACTCAGACACTGAGGACGAGGTTAGCTTCATACTCCCACCGTGCTCCCCGCGCGAAGGCTTCGACAGAGGTAGCTGGACAGGTGAGCGTCCCGGCGATCGAAACCGAGGGGTTGACGAAGCTCTACGGCAGCGCCCGCGGGATCGAGGACGTGACCTTCTCGGTCGAGCCCGGCGAGGTGTTCGGATTCCTCGGCCCCAACGGCGCCGGCAAGACGACGACGATCCGCGCCCTGCTCGACCTGCACCACCCGACGGGCGGCAGCGCTCGCCTCTTCGGCCTCGACAGCCGCCAGGACAGCGTCGCGATCCGCGCCCGGCTCGGCAATCTCCCCGGCGACTTCGGCTTCGGCCGGCAGGCGAGCGGGCGCGAGGCGTTGAGGCTGCTCGCGAAGCTGCGCGGGGTCGACGGTCTCGGTCGGGCCGAGGCGCTGGCAGAGCGCTTCCACGCCGACCTCGAGCGTCCGCTGGGGCAGCTCTCGCGCGGCAACCGGCAGAAGGTCGGCCTGATCCTCGCCACCTTCCACGAACCGGAGCTGTTGATCTTCGACGAGCCGACCAGCGGCCTCGACCCGCTGATGCAGGAGGAGTTCCTGGCTCTGGTCGCCGAGGAGCGCGCGCGGGGCTGCACCGTCTTCGTGTCATCCCACGACCTCGACGAGGTGCAGCGGATCTGCGACCGGGTCGGGATCGTCAAGGACGGGCGGCTGATCGCGGTCGAGCGGGTGGCCGAGTTGCTGGCGAAGACGCAGCGGCGCAACCTGGTCGAGGTGGAGTTCGCCGAGCCCGTCGAGCTGGAGGACGTGTGTGCGATGCCGGGTGTGGTCGGCGCCGAGTTCGCCCACTCCAACCTCGAGCAGGTCTTCCTCACCTACTACAGCGAGGAGGAGGGGGAGGCATGACCCAGGTCGCGGCGCTCGTCGCCACCCACCTCTCCGATCGCCGCCGCTCGCTGCTGGCGTGGGGACTGCCGCTCGGGCTGATGTCGGCGTTCATCGTCGCGATCTTCCCCTCGGTCGAAGACTCGATAGGGAAGGCGGTCTCCGACTACCCACCCGCCCTGCGGGAAGCGTTCGGCATCGGCGAATTGGCCAATGTCGAGCAGTACCTGCAGGCTGAGATGCTGAGTCTGATCGTGCCGCTGGCGCTTGGCTACCTGGCGGTGCGGGCTGCCGTCTCGGGTCTTGCCGGAGCGGCCGAGTCGGGGCGCCTCGACGTCCTGCTCTCCGCGCCGGTCTCGCGGCAGCGCCTTTGCGCCGCCGGCTTCCTGGCAACGGCGATCGAGCTGGCGGCGGTGCTCGCGATTTCCTATCTCCTGACGATGCTTGGAAGCGTCCTCGCCGGTGTCGGCCTCGCGGCCGGCTCGGCCCTTGCCGGCTTTGCCAGCGTCTGGCCCCTGGCGCTCCTGTTCGCCGGTCTCGGCATCGTCGCCTGCGCCTGGTCGCTGCGGACCAGCGTCGTCACCGGCGCGGTCGCCGGGGTGCTGGTGGGGATGTACGTGGCGGACCTGATCGGCAAGCTCGATCCGGGCTTCGACTGGCTGCGCTACGCCTCGGTCTTCAAGTACTACGGCAACGCGATCGAGGACGGGATCGAACCGATCGCCTTTTGCGGCGTCACCGTCGCAGCATGCGCCCTGGCCGCGCTCGGCGCCTGGCTGTTCGACCGCCGCGACCTCTCCGCCTAAGAGCGGGGAGCCTGGATGCCAGCGCTCGCCGCTAGCTCGAGCGCGCCTTCTCCTCGAGCGGGACGGGATCGAGGTCGAAGTCCCGGCCCAGGCGCAGCTCGCTGTAGCGCTTGGTCCAGTCGTCGTTGACCCGGTCCGACTGCTTCTTCATCCGCGGCTCGAACTCGAAGTCCTCGGCGCAGGAGAGGTCGAGCCGCTCGAGCAGGTTGAGGGTGCTGGTCTCGTAGTCGGCGGCGAAGTTCTCGTAGAGGACGAGGATCGGCTTCACGCCGATGTGCTCGAAGAAGGCGTCCCAGGAGGCCTCTTCGACCATCAGCCCTTCGAGCAGGTGGTCGATCGCGCGGTAGTGGAAGCGCAGCTGCGGCCGGTGCTCCTCGATGAAGCTGCGGTAGGGGGGAGAGCCGTCCTCCTCGACCGTGGCCGCCTTGGCGCTGGCCTGGTCCTCGCGCCAGGTCGCCGTCTGCACCGCCTTCCACAGCGAGACAGCCTGGCGGACCTTGTTGGCGCGGACGACGCGGACGAAGGTGAGCTCGGGGAAGACGGTCGGCATCAGCTCCGCCAGCGGCACGTCGCGGTAGGCGGGGATGTTGCGCAGGAGGCTGACGAACTCGCCGAAGTGGCCCCACATCAGCTTTGCCCCGAAGACGCCGTTGTCGGTGGTCCCGGCCTCGAAGGCCCACTCCAGGTAGCGGTCGTAGGCGGCGCGGCTCCAGAGGGGGGAGCGGGGCTGGGGATCGTTGCCGACGCTGCGCTCGCCGAGGTGGTCGCGGATCGACTGGTCCTCGACCCCGAGGAAGTATTCCTCCGGCCGCCTCGGCCGTCCGCTGTGGCGCAGCGCCTCGAAGTACTCCTCGGGGCGGCCGGCGACGCCGGTTTCCTCCAGCGCGTGGCAGACCAGCGTGCTGCCGCTGCGGGGGGTGGCGCAGACGAGATATGAGCGATCGGGTGACCTTTTGTTCATGACAATTCCTAACTATCCTTATCAACAAAAGAGTAAACAGGAAGCGGTCGATAGTCTGAGAGGCCGTGTCGCAGCCGCCCAACATCCTCTACATCCACTCCCACGACACCGGCCGCTACGTCCAGCCCTACGGCTTCCAGGTGCCGACGCCCAACATCCAGATGCTGGCCGACCAGGGGGTGCTGTTCCGCGAGGCCTTCTGCGCCGCGCCGACCTGCTCCGGCAGCCGCGCCAGCCTCCTCACCGGGCTCTACTGCCACAACAACGGGATGCTCGGTCTCGCCCACCGCGGCTGGAAGCTGAACGACTACCGGCAGCACTGGGTCCACACCCTGCGGGGGATCGGCTACCGCTCGATCCTGATCGGCGAGCAGCACATCTCGCTCGACCCGGAGGTGATCGGCTACGACGAGATCGTCCCCGTCGACCAGAACCACGCCTCCTACGTGGCACCGCTGACGATCAAGACCCTGCGCGAAGCGCCCGCCCAGCCGTGGTTCATGTCGGTCGGCTTCTTCGAGACCCACCGCAGCTTCGCCGCCCCGACCTCGGTCCGCGACACGCTCTACTCGCAGCCGCCGGCCAACCTGCCGGACACGCCCGCCACCCGCCGCGACATGGCCGCCTTCAAGGCCAGCGCCCGCTCGCTCGACCAGGGGATCGGCGCCGTCCTCCACGCGCTCCACGACTACGGCCTGGTCGAGAACACGGTCGTCATCTGCACCACCGACCACGGCATCGCCTTCCCCGGCGCCAAGGCGACCCTGTTCGACCGCGGCACCGGGGTGATGATGATCGTCCGCGGGCCCGGCTTTACCGGGGGCAAGGTGATCGACGCCCCGGTCAGCCACCTCGACGTCTACCCGACCCTCTGCGACATCTCCGGCGCCGCGCACCCCGAATGGCTCCAGGGCACCTCGCTGATGCCGCTCGTCCGCGGCGAGGTCGAGAGCCTCCACGAGGCGATCTTCACCGAGACGACCTACCACGCCGCCTACCAGCCTCACCGGGCGATCCGGACGGGTCGCTGGAAGTACATAAGACGGTTTGACGATTACCCGCATCCGGTGCTGGCTAACTGCGACGACAGCGACACCAAGGACCTGCTGGTCGAGGCGGGATGGGGTGAGCAGGAGGTGCCCGAGGAGCAGCTCTACGACCTGGTGCTGGACCCGCAGGAGGGCCGCAACTGCGCCGGCGATCCCGGCAAGGCTGAGGTGCTGGCGGAGCTGCGGGAGCGGCTCGAGGCGTGGATGCGGGAGACCGACGACCCGCTGCTGGAGGGGCCGGTGGCGCCGCCGGAGGGCGCGATCGTCAGCGAGCAGTGGCAGGTATCGCCCGACGACCCGGTGCGGATCGCTACGGGCGACTCCACGGCCGCTCCATCCAGGTGAGGCAGGTCCACCCGGGGATCAGATGCCCGAGGGGGTCCCGGCTCTCGCCGTGGGCGAAGACGGAGAGGCCGCAGTTGTGCGAGCCGAGGTTCCAGATCCCGGCCGCCATCGGCGCCTCGAAGCTCTCGCCGAGGACCGAGTCGAGGAGGAAGAAGCGGGTGAAGATGCCGTGGGTGACGAGCAGCGGCAGCTCGCCGTCGGCGCCGGACTCGAGCTCTGCCTTCAGCCGCCGCACCCGCTCGACCGCCTGCTCGAAGCTTTCCCCCGAACTCAGCTCGCCGACGTAGTCGATCTCCTCGGCGTCGAGGCCGAGCGCGTCGCCGACCGCCTGCGCCGTTTCCCGCGCCCGACGCAGCGGGCTGCTCAGCAGGCGGGTCACGCCGAGCTCGCGCAGCCCCTCGCCGGCGGCGTGGGCCTGCTCGATCCCCTTCTCGGTCAACCGGTCGCCGTCTGAGTGGGCGGCCGGCTCGCCGCTGCGGGCGGCGTTGTGGACCGACTCGCCGTGGCGGAGGAAGAGCGCCCTCATTCGGCTGCCGGAGCGGCCCCCGCCACGACGTTGACGAAGTTCTCCAGGTGCTGGGTGGTCCAGCACTCGAAGGCGCCGTCGCAGTGGCGCTCGTAGGCGGCCATCACCGAGTCGCCGTAGTTCCAGTAGAGCTTCGGCTCGGGGTTGAGCCAGAAGAGGCGGCCGGCCTTTTCGGAGATCCGGGCGAAGACCTCGGCGTGCGGCTCGCGGCCGTTGGTGCGGGCGTCGCCGAGCACGATCACGGTCGAGCGGGGGTCGAGGTCTTCGGAGATCTCGTCGAGGAACTCGAGCCAGACGCGGCCGTAGTCGGTGTAGCCGGAGACGTCGGCGACGCCGCCCTCGCTGGAGATTTTCTGGGCGACGACGGCGAAGTCGCGCTCGTGCTCGAAGACGTCGGTCACCTCCGAGATCCGCTCGATGAAGACGAAGCTGCGCAGCTTGCGGAAGGAGTCGTGGAGGGCGTGGAGGACGGAGAGGAAGAAGACGCTGGCCGAGGTGACCGAGGTGGAGACGTCGCAGAGGACGTAGATCTCCGGCCGCCGCGGCCGCTTCGGCCGGTAGCGCAGCCGCAGCGGCACGCCGCCCGTCTCCAGCGAGGCGCGCATCGTCCTCCGCACGTCGACCGTCTGGCCCTTTTTGCGGCCGCGCTGCTCGTGGCCGAGGGTGGCGAGGCGGCGCTTCATCTGCGAGACGGCGCGGTGGACGGCGGCGAGGTCCTGGGTCGGGCTGGTCGGCAGCGCCCGGTCCAGCTCGGCCAGCGGGCGGGAGGGAGGAAGGGTCTCGGTGCGCTCGATCAGGTCGCGCTCGAGCTCGCGCCGCAGGTGGCGCTCGAACCCGGTCAGCTGGTCGCGGTCGATCGGCGGCCGCTCGCTGCCGTCCGGGGCCGCGGGCTGGGAGCCGGCGGTGAGGCCGAGGGTGCGGCGGATGCGCTGGACGTCGACGCCGACCACGCCGGAGCCCTCGCCTTTGCCGAAGGCGGCGATCGCCAGCCGCGCCAGGTCCCGCATCGCGTCCTCGTCGCCGGCGGCGATCGCCTCGCGGATCGCCTCGCTCAGCTCGTCCATGTCGAAGCGCTCGCCGTCACCGGCGGGCGGGCCGCCCTCGGCGTGCTCGGTGACGCCGCGCTGCACCGCCTCGGCCTCGGCGGTGCGGAAGAAGTAGCGGTCGAAGAGCAGCTCGAAGACGCGGCGGTCGTCCTGGGACTTGGCGATCGTCGCCGCCAGCGCCTCGCGGAAGTCCTCGCGGGAGGTCCAGCCGACCTCGCCGAGGGCGGCGAAGGCGTCGAGGATCTCCGAGGTGCCGACCGCGACCCCCTCGCCGCGCAGCTCCTCGCAGAAGCCGAGCAGCTTCGCCGCCATCCCCGGCGGCCCGGCGTCAGCCTTCGGTCCGTAGGGGGTCGGCAAGTTTCACCCCGACCCGCTCGGCGACCAGGTCGATGTCGGTGCGGTGCTTGACGATGATCGACATCGACTGGGTGAAGGTCTCGCGGTCGATGTCCTCGGCGCCCAGCAGCAGCAGGGTCCGCGCCCAGTCGATCGACTCGGCGATCGAGGGCGGCTTCTTCAGGTCCAGCGCGCGGACCATCCGGATCACCTCGACCAGCTTGCGGGCCAGCGTCTCGGAGATCTCCGGGGTGTGGAGGCGGACGATTTCCATCTCCCGCTCGATGTCGGGGTAGTCGAGCCAGAGGTAGAGGCAGCGCCGCTTCAGCGCCTCGGTCAGCTCGCGCGAGTCGTTCGAGGTGAGGACGACGATCGGCATCGTCGTCGCCTCGATCCGGCCCAGCTCGGGGATCGTGATCTGGAAGTCGGAGAGGAGCTCGAGCAACATCGCCTCGAACTCCTGGTCGGTCTTGTCGATCTCGTCGATCAGCAGGACGACGGGCTCGGGGCTGGCGATCGCCTGCATCAGCGGCCGCTCGAGCAGGAAGTCGGTACTGAAGATGTCGTCTTGGACATCGCTCCAGCCGGCCTCGCCGCCGGCCTGGATCCGCAGCAGCTGCTTGCGGTAGTTCCACTCGTACATCGCCTTCGCCTCGTCGAGGCCCTCGTAGCACTGCAGCCGCACCAGCTCGCGGCCGGTGGCGCGGGAGAGCGCCTTGGCCAGCTCGGTCTTGCCGACCCCCGCCGGGCCCTCGACCAGGACCGGCTTGCCCAGCTTCTGGGCGAGGAAAGAAACGAGCGCGGCGGGCTCGTCGGCGAGGTACCCGACCTCGGCCAGAGCCTGCTTCACGTCTGCGACGGAACCGTCTGCCATGGCCGCCGATGATAATCCCGGCCAGTGCTCGACCTTTGCGTGCCCCTCGCTGAGCTGTTCCCCCAAAGCCCGACGCCCTACATCGCGCTGATGCTGGCGGGGTTCGCGATCGGCATCCTTGGGCACCTGACCCGCGCCCGCTGGCTTATCGCCGCCGGCGTGATCCTGATCTTCCTCGGGGCGCTCCTCTTCCCCTTCGTCGCCAACGTGACGACCGATGACCGCCCGCCGCCGATCGACGAATCGCGCGGGGGTAGCGTCGAATAACGCTGGGTAGGAAGAAGCCATGGGACGCCTCGACGAAGTCGACCTGACGCTGAAGCTCGACCGCGAGGAGGAAGAGCGGGGCCTGAAGGAGCAGGGAAAGCGCCTCACCCAGCTGCGGTTGACGCTGGGCGGGCTGCTCGGCGACGGAGGCCGGCTGGGGCCGCCGCTGGCCGTCGTCTTCGAGGGCTGGGACGCCTCCGGCAAGGGCGGCGCGATCAAGCGCTTGACGGGGCCGCTCGACCCGCGCCACGTCCGCGTCTCCCAGTTCGCCGCTCCCACGCCCGACGAGAAACGCCACCACTTCCTCGCCCGCTTCTGGCCGGCGCTGCCGGGCTGGGGCGGGATGACCATCTTCGACCGCTCCTGGTACGGGCGGGTGCTGGTCGAGCGGGTGGAGGAGTTCGCGACCGAAGAGCAGTGGAAGCGCGGCTACGACGAGATCAACGCGTTCGAGCAGACCCTCGCCAACGAGGGGGCGATCATCGTCAAGTTCTGGATGCACGTCTCCCCGGAGGAGCAACTCAAGCGGTTTGAAGCTCGGAAAAAGGACCCGCTGAAGTCCTGGAAGCTGACCGAGGAGGACTGGCGAAACCGCGAGAAGCGGCCCCAGTACGAGGAGGCGGTGGAGGAGATGCTGGAGCGGACCGACCACCCGCACGCCCGCTGGCACGTCGTTCCCGGCGACTCGAAGCGCTTCGCGCGGGTCGAGGTGATGCGGCTCGTCAACGAGGAAATCGAACGTGGAATGCGGCGCTGGGGGCAGGAGCCGCCTCCGCCTCCCTAGAATCGGCCCTGTCCTGCTCTCCGACACGAGGAGTTCCATCCCTTGAGCCGTTTCCGAATCCTTGCCCTGTTCGCGACCCTGGTCGTCATGGCGACCGTTTTTGCCGCCTGCGGTGGGAGTGACGATGACGGCGGCGGTAGCGGTGGCAGCGACGATCCGCAGCAGCTGGTCGAAAACGCCAGCCTCAAAGGGGTGGAAAGCGGGCAGATCGACATGACCCTGCACGTGAAATCCGAAGGAGAGGAAGGCGGCGAGATCGACGTCACCGTCTCCGGCCCGTTCGAAGGCGGCCTCGACGGCGAACTGCCGCAGCTCGACATGACGGCGGAAGCGAGCGGCTCCGCCCAAGGCGAAGAGCTCGACTTCGACGGCGGGATCACGGTCCTCACCGACCGTGCCTTCATCGAGTACGAAGGCACCGCCTACGAAGTCGATCCGACCACCTTCGGGTTCGTCAAGTCGGCGCTCGAACAGGCCCAGCAGAAAGGCGGCAAAGAAGACATCACCGCCTGTCAGCAGGCGGCCGAAAGCATCAAATTCGCCCAGTTCGCCGACGACTTGAAAAACGAAGGCGAGGCTGACGTCGACGGCACCTCGACGACGAAACTCAGCGGCGATCTCAGCGTTTCCGGCGGGATCGACGCCCTGATCGATCTGACCGAAGACCCGGCCTGCAGCGCCCAGCTCGAAGCAGCCGGCCCGCTGCCGCTCAGTGAACTCGAAGAAGCCAAGGACGAACTCTCGAAAGCGATCGAGAAAGCGCACGTCGAGCTCTACGTGGGCGACGACGACATCGTCCGCAAGATGGTGGCGGAACTGACGATCGCGCCGGAAGGGGCCGCGGACGAAAAAGTCGAGCTGGACATGGAAGTCACCCTCAGCGGAGTCAACGAGGAACAGAGCTTCTCGGCGCCCTCCGATGCGAAACCGCTGGAAGACCTGTTCGGGCAGCTTGGCGTCAACCCGCTGGAACTGCTGGAAGGCGGCGCCAGCGGAGGCCTTGGCGGTCTGCTCGAAGGCTTGGGCAGCGGCGGAGGCTCGGAAGGTTCCTCCTCGGGCGGCTCCGGTTCCGGTGGGGCCTCCGACGAACAGGATTACGTCGAATGTCTGCAGCGGTCGCAATCCCCGGCCGATCTGCAGAAATGCGTGAACCAGTTCAAATAACGAGCTGCTTCCCAAGCTGACGTGAACTCGCACACCCCGCGCCTGAACGCCTCGTTCTTCAGGTCGGCCCACGGCTGGCCGTACCTGCTGACGCCGCTGATCCTGGTCGCGGTCGCGCTCGAGTTCGCTCACGCCTCAGCGACGGTCATCTTCGTCGTCTCGGCCCTGGCGATCATTCCCACGGCGGCGCTGATGGGCCGCGCGACGGAGGAGCTCGCGGCCAAATCGGGCCCCGGGATCGGCGGCTTCCTCAACGTCACTTTCGGCAACGCGCCGGAGCTGATCATCGCCCTCTTCGCCCTCAACGCCGGCCTGCAGGAGGTCGTCAAGGCCTCGATCGTCGGCTCGATCCTCGGCAACATGCTGCTGGTCCTCGGCGCCTCGATGCTCGTCGGCGGGCTGCGGCGCGACAAACAGACCTTCAACCGGACCAGCGCCGGGGTGCAGACGACGATGCTGCTGCTGGCCGGCGGCGCCCTCCTGATGCCGGCGATCTTCGAGCTGGTCGAGGGGCAGGGGCTGCCGGGGGTCAACGCCGAGTCGATCGATTACGACAGCACCGTCGAGCACCTCTCGCTGGCGACGGCAATCGTCCTCATGGGCACCTACGCGCTCGGGCTCCTCTTCTCGATGAAGACGCACCGCTCGCTCTTCAACCCGGAGTACGAGGAGGAAGACACCTGGGGCTGGTCGATCCGCACCTCGGTCATCGCGCTGGCGGTGGCCGGCGTGCTGGTCGGGCTGATGTCGGAGATCCTGGTCGGGTCGATCAGCGAGGCATCGGAGTCGATCGGCCTCTCCGAGTTCTTCGTCGGCGCGATCGTGGTGGCGATCGTCGGCAACGCCGCCGAGCACTGGGTAGCTGTCCTGGTCGCGGCGAAAGACAAGATGGACCTGGCGGTCAACATCTCGATCGGCTCCAGCGCCCAGATCGCCCTCTTCGTCGCGCCGGTCCTGGTGATCGCCTCGTTCCTGATGGGCGACCACCCGATGCCGCTGGTCTTCAACGGCTTCGAGCTCGGGGCGATCGTGCTGGCGATCCTGGTCGCCAACCAGGTGACCAGCGACGGGGAGTCGAACTGGTTCGAGGGCGCGCAGCTGCTGGCGCTCTACTTCCTCGTCGGCCTCGCCTTCTACTTCGCCTGAGCATGGCTGCCGTATAGCCTGCGTCGATGGAAGCGCTCCTCCTGATCTTCAGCTTCGCCGTCGTCCTCGCCGGCGCGCTGCTGTTCACCAACGCGGTCGAGTGGATCGGTCACAAGCTCAACCTCGGCGAGGGCGCGGTGGGCAGCATCCTCGCCGCGGTCGGCACGGCGATGCCGGAGACGCTGATCGCGATCGTCGCCCTGCTCAGCGCTTCGGAGGGCTCCGAAGACGTGGCGATCGGGGCGATCGTCGGCGCGCCCTTCCTGCTCGGCACCTTGGCGATGGGCCTGGTCGGGCTCTATGCCTACCTCTACCGCGAGAAACGGGAGCAGGGGGTCGAGCTGAGGGCCCACAAGCCGACGCTCGAGCGCGACCTGCTCTTCTTCCTGGTCCTCTTCGCGATCGGCGGCCTGCTCGCCTGGGGCCCGCCGACGGTGGTGCGAATCGTCGTCGGAATCGCCTTCATCGTCGCCTACTTCCTCTACATCGCGCTGACCCTGCGCGGCGGCGGCGAGGTGCAGTCCGAGGAGAGCCTCAACCCGCTGATCTTCGAGCGGCGGGCCGAGCGACGCGAAGACCCGGCTCTCGTGCTCTGCGTGATTCAGCTGCTGGTCGGGTTGGGGGCGATGGTCGGCGGCGCCCACCTCTTCGTCGAGGAGCTGCTCCACATCGCCGAGAGCGTCGGGATCGAGGCGCTGGTGCTGGCGCTGATCCTGGCCCCGCTGGCGACCGAGCTGCCGGAGAAGGTCAACAGCTTCTTCTGGGTGCGGGAAGGGAAGGACTCCCTCGCCCTAGGCAACATCACCGGCGCGATGGTCTTCCAGTCGATGGTCCCGGTCGGGATCGGGATGATCTTCACCGACTGGGACCTGACCTGGACCGCGGTGCTCTCGATCGGCCTCGGCGTCGTCGGCGGCCTCCTGGCCTACGAGAGCCTGCATATCTCGGGGCGCTTCAAACTGCCGGCCATCATCGGCTGGTTCGTGCTCTACGCCTCGTTCATCGTCGCGGTAGCTGTAAGCGCCTGATCAGGCGGCGGCTAGCTCGTCCAGCGCCTTCAGCACGAGGTCGTCGTGCCTTTTCGGCTGGACTTTGGGGAAGACCCTGGCGATCTTGCCCTTCGGGTCGATGATGAAGGTCGCGCGCTGGACCCCCATGTATTTCCGCCCGTACATCGACTTCTCGACCCAGGTGCCGTACTTCTCGGCGACGGCGTGGTCCTTGTCGGCGAGGAGGGTGAAGTCGAGGTCGTGCTTGCCGGCGAACTTGTCGACGTCCTTGACCTCGTCCGGTGAGATGCCGATCACCCGCGCTCCCGCCGCCTCGTAGTCGGCGCGGCGGTCGCGGACGCCGCATGCCTGGGTGGTGCACCCCGACGTATTTGCCTTTGGGTAGAAGTAGAGGACGACGGTCTCGCCCCGCAGGTCGGAGAGCTTGACCTTCTCCCCGTTCTGGTCGAGCAGCGTGAAGCTCGGCGCTTTGTCTCCCTCGGAGAGCACCGCTACTCCTCTGGCTCGGGGTCCGGTTCCGGCCGCTCGTCCTCTTCTTCGAGGTCGTCTTCGGTCTCTTCGAGCACGTCGGCCGGAAGGGCGCCGCCCTGGCTGCTCACCTCAAAGCTCTCCAGGGCGCGATCGCGCCCGTCTTCGTCGACCGGGACGTCGTCGGAGACCCGCACCCACTCCGCGCCTTCGTAGCCCTCGAGGTTGTCGAAGACCTCCTGGTCGGGCGAAGCGGAGTCGTCGACGATCACGACGACCTCGGTCTGGGGGTTGAAGTAGGTGCCCGGCTGGTTGAGCATCTCCTCAACCTCGTAGAGATCTCCGTTGGGAGTGGCCATCAGCCCGATCCTATGAGATCGGTCAGTTGCTTTTCGGTCTCCGTCTCGACGTCGAGCGGCTGCAGTCCCTCGCGCAGACGCCTTTCGTTGCGGGCGACGACCAGCTGCCGCACCTCGGCGCGGAGCTCGGCGTCGATCGCGCCGCTGCCGCGGGGTCGCTCGGCGCTGGCGAGCAGGCGCTCGGTTTCGGCCTCCACGTCCAGCGGCGCCTCGCCGCGCTGCTGGCGCCGCTGCGATTTCGCCTCCAGCATCTGGCGCACCTCGGCCGCCTGGATCGCCGGGTCGGCCGACTCGGCTCCGCCGCCGGCTCGCTTCTGCGGGGGATCGTTGAGGATCGCGAAGGCGCCGCCGCCCATCGTCTCCCAGCCACCGCCGATCCGCTTCAGCAGCAGGCCGATCAAGGGCGCTGCGACGCCGGTGAAGATGAGCACCGCGACGCCCTTCTGCAGGGCGGTCATCGCCAGCTCCAGCTCCATCGATCAAGGGTAGATGGCCGGATCTCCCGCCCTGTCCGCTAACCTTGAGGACCGGTTGACTGACCAGTCAATCGGTGGAACGCCAGCCCTGCCGGCGGCGCTCCCGCAGACTTCCAAGAACCGCGAAGAAAAGGAGCACCGACCGGTGGTCGACTTCACCCTCACTGACGAGCAGAAGGATCTGCGCGAGCTGGCTCACAGCTTCGCCGAGAAAGACATGCGCAACGTCGCATGGGAGTACGACAAGGACGGCACCTGGCCTCAGGACGTGATCGACAAGGCCTGGGAGGTCGGGTTGATGAACACCCACGTCCCCGAGGCCTACGGCGGCGCCGGCCTCGACTACCTCTCCGGCTGCCTGATCGAGGAGGAGTTCGGTTGGGGCTGCTCCGGGATCGGCACCTCGCTGGCCGCCAACGGCCTCGCCTCGGCCCCGATCACCCTCGGCGGCTCCGAGGAGACGAAGAAGAAGTACCTGGGGATGCTGACCGAAGCCCCCAAGCTCTGCTCCTTCGGCCTGACCGAGCCCGACGCCGGCTCCGACGTCTCCGGGATGAAGACCAAGGCCGTGAAGAAGGGCGACAAGTACGTCATCACCGGCTCCAAGTGCTTCATCACCAACGGTACCTACGCCGACTACTTCACGGTGTTCGCCAAGACCGACCCCGAGGCCGGTCACCGCGGCATCAGCGCCTTCGTCGTCGACGCCGACCTCCCCGGGGTCACCGTTGACAAGAAGGAGGACAAGATGGGTCAGCGGGCCTCCAACACCGCGACCATCTCCTTCGACGAAGTCGAGATCCCGGCCGAGAACCTGTTGGCCGAGGAAAACAAGGGCTTCAAACTGGCGATGATGACCCTCGACCGGACCCGCCCCGGCGTCTCGGCGATGGCCGTCGGCATCGCCCGCGCCGCCCTCGAGTACGCGACCGACTACTCCAAAGAAAGGGTCCAGTTCGGCGTTCCGATCGCGATGCACCAGGCGATCCAGTTCATGATCGCCGACATGGCGACCAAGGTCGAGGCCGCCCGCCTGCTGACCTGGAACTCGGCGTTCCTGCTCGACCAGGGCGTCCGCAACTCGAAGGTCTCCTCGATGGCGAAGCGCTTCGCCGCCGACTCGGCGATGGAGGTCACCACCGACGCCGTCCAGGTCTACGGCGGCTACGGGTTCATCAAGGAGTACCCGGTGGAGAAACTGATGCGCGACTCGAAGATCATGCAGCTCTACGAGGGGACCAGCCAGATCCAGCGCCTGGTCATCGCCAAAGAAGTGCTGCTGCCGCGCCAGGAAAGCACCCCGGCGCCGGACGCCAAGGCCCAGGCCTCAGAGCAGAGCCAGTCCGAGCAGGCCGCCGCCACGGTCTAGCTCCGCAGCACAAGCGTTTCGAAAGCCGCCGGCCCACCTCGGGCCGGCGGCTTTTTTCGTGCTCGCAGCGGCCTCTTGGGCCGGGGCGGGGGAGAAAGAGGGGTGTGGTTGAGCTTAGGCCTCTTATGGAGGCCGAAG